>JANPJR010000015.1:0-372050 GCA_031425615.1 Cytophagales bacterium | reverse complement strand
TACAAAAGGACTTGCAACTGGGGTATATATTGTAAGATTATACCAAAATGGTAAAGCAGTAAGTAAAAAATTGGTAATTAAATAAATTTTTAAATTATAATTTTTTAGTTATTAAAAAACAAAAAAGAAATGTTTTCAATACGAAAACATTTCTTTTTTTTGGCTTTTTGCTTGTTGATGTGTGTTCTCTATAATTTTAATGGAACGAAACGCACCATACAAACAAGAAAAATAGAAAATCGTGTTTTATAGAATTTTTGTCGTAATTTTGCAACAATCTAAAAATATGTTTAAAAAATATAAGGATTTAATATCCTTTTTTCTATTAAAAAAAATTCATGAATCTCCTTTCCGTAGAAAATCTTAGTAAAAGTTATGGCGAAAAAAAACTATTCCAAAATATCAATTTTGGCATAGAAAAAGGGCAAAAAGTCGCTATCATCGCCCCAAATGGTACAGGTAAAACTTCTTTATTGCGTGTGCTTGCAGGTGAAGACAACCATTATGAAGGCATTTTTTCTTTTCGCAAAGATACAAAAGTGATTTTCTTGAACCAAGAACCACAATTTGGCAACGCCCAAAATATTGGAGAGGCAGTACTCAATGCCCAAAATCCAGCAGTATTGGCACTCAAATTTTATGAAGACGCACTTGTTTCAGGCAATAATGATGACATCACAAATTCCCTGCAAGCAATGGACAATACAAAAGCATGGGAATATGACCAAAAAATAAAAGAAATCCTTACCAAACTTAAAATTGGTGACCTTACACGTGATTTGAAAACCCTTTCAGGCGGACAACGCAAACGCATTGCACTTGCACAAGTATTGCTTGCAGAAGCTGATTTTTATATTCTTGATGAGCCTACCAATCACTTGGATTTGGACATGATAGAATGGCTTGAAGAATACCTAAGTCGTCAAAATATTACATTGCTCATGGTAACACATGATAGGTATTTTTTGGAAAATATTTGCTCTGATATTTTGGAAATGGACAAAGGCGAATTGTATAGGTACAAAGGTAATTACGCACATTTTTTGGAGAAAAAACAAGAAAGAGAACACGCCCAAAACCAAGAAGTAACCAAAGCAAAAAACCTCATGCGTAAAGAATTGGATTGGATTCGCAGGCAACCAAAAGCACGGGGCACAAAAGCAAAATATAGGGTAGATGCTTTCCAAGAAATCAAAAAGTCCGCAGAAACTAACCTCAAAAAAGACAATGTTGCACTCTCAGTGCAAATGTCAAGGCTTGGAAATAAAATTTTGGAAGTAGATAAAATTTCTAAAAAATATGATGATTTAGTCATTTTAGATAATTTTTCTTACGTATTTAAAAGAGGCGAAAAAATAGGTATTGTAGGTAATAATGGTGTGGGAAAATCAACATTATTAAATATTTTAACTGAAAAAAATACGCCTGATACAGGTGAAATTTCAAAAGGTGAAACCGTTGTTTTTGGGTATTATACACAAGATGGTTTGCAAATGAAAGAAGATAAAAGGGTAATTGATTTAATTACTGAAATTGCAGAACAAATCACGATTGGCAAAAACCTTACACTTTCGCCTATGCAACTGTTGGAAAGGTTTTTATTTCCCCCAAAACAACAATATGCGTATATTTCTACGCTAAGTGGAGGCGAAAAAAGGCGTTTGTATTTGCTTACAATTTTGGCAACAAACCCAAATTTTTTAGTTTTAGATGAACCTACTAATGATTTGGACATTATTACCTTGCAAATTTTGGAAGAATTTTTACAAGAATTTGGCGGTTGTTCCTTGATTGTAACACATGATAGGTATTTTATGGATAAAATTGTTGACCATATTTGGATTTTGGAAGGTGATGGCAAAATCAAGGATTACAATGCATCTTATTCAGAATATAGAGCGATTTTGGAGTATGAACGTGAATTGGAACTTGAATCAGAAAAAGAAACAGGAAAAATTAAAAACCAAGAATTAAAAATTCAAAACCAAAAAATTCAAGAAAAACCCCAAAAAGAAATCAAAAAAAATACCCCACAAGAACAAAAACGCAAACTTTCGTTCAAAGAACAAAAAGAATATGAAACATTGGAGCAAAATATTGATGCCTTAGAAACCAAAAAAACAAATCTCAACACAGAAATTAGTGCAGGAGATTTGCCTTTTGACAAATTAAACGAAAAACTTGCATTGCTTGCAAAAATTTCTGATGAATTGGAAGAAAAAACTATGCGTTGGCTTGAATTATCAGAAATAAGCGTATAGTTTTCCCTTTTGATTTGGTCAAATTACCAAGTTTATTGGCGATTGCAGGCTATCGTGCAAAGCACAGAGCCATCACAGGCAAACACTTCGTTCCTACGTGTTTGCCTGTTTGTCTCTGCGATACCGCTTCCATCCCTATCGCATACTTTCGGTTTTTTTTAGTTTCTCATCTTATTATCATAATCCGTAATCAACAAAAATCCTTCTTCTTTGATGTCTGCTTGTATGCCAAATTGTTTGGCTACGGTACTTATTTCAAGTGGTGTCATTGTGCCTTTTGAAGCAAGTTGCAAAGAGAGTGATTTAAGGCAGTCTATATTTTTGGTTAGCAATTCTTTTGTTTCGCTTACAAGCCTTGCAATCATTTTTTCCACGTCCAAATCTGTAATGTGTTTGTTCATGGTATAAGGATATATGTCCATTGAATAGGTTGCTTGATAGTTGTCATCAAAACCATATTTGCGTGTATATTCAAGGGCAAGTTGTGTAACTTGTTCTCTGTCATGACTTCTGCCTACGCTTGCGTTATCTTTACCAAAAATAAGTTCTTCAGCCAAACCACCAGCAAGATAAATTTTAATTTTCTTGATGATATTTTGCCTTGTTTCGTGTATTTGATGTGGAAATGTAAAACCACCTGCGTAACTGCTTGCCACTTTGCTTTTGAGTTGGAGCGGAGCGAGTCCCATAAGCGTCATATACACAATGGCATGACCACATTCATGCACACTAATATTGGCGATACTATCTTTTTGATTGCTTTCCCTTATTTTGTCAATGCGTCCAACGTAAGGAATTTCAATTACTTTTTTCTTTAATTTTGCTACAATAATTTGTGTAGTTTCATTATAGGTAATTTCTATGGTTTTGATGCCTTGCATAATTGCTTCATAGAAAAATTTAGCAAGATTAGCTTCCAAAATATCACCAATACTACTAAACACAGGTCTTACCCCTTGCACAGGAAATACGCCATTACGATAAATAAGGCTATTGATAGACTTATCTACTGTAAGTTCAATACCCAAATTTTCTTTGGCACTTTTAATGATGCGTGTAATGTCTTTTTCAATCAAACGCTCAAAATCTTCTTTTTTAAGGCTTGTATAAATCAGGTGAATATTACCAAATCGTGCCACTTGTTCAGGGCGAAATTTACGATTGAGCGAATTTTTTACATCTACCAACGTGATTTTTTTGGTAAAAGCATTAAAAATATCTGCATCTACATCTGCCTCGCTGATTTCACCAGCCATATAAAAAGCCTCGTCAAGGTTTCCACTTATAATAATAAGCATTTTGGCATAATTGACAGGTTCGTAGATTTTTTTCTTGCTTTTGGTTTGCTTGATGAGGTCAATCATGTGGTTTTCGGTCAATTCTGTGAGTTCATCAACCGTATTTTCAAGCCCTAATACTTTTTTGAGTTCTCTTGCTTCCCAAAGTTGGATAAGTGGATTTTCATCTTCTACTTCCTCACCTTTAGTTTTTCTGCGGTCATTGTCTTTTTTCTTAGAAAGGAAATTATACAAATAATAATCCAAATCGTCTTTTGATTTTTTGGACAATTTGCCATCACTCAACAATTCCCAAAAATCCATAAATTTGGTTTGTGATACAGGATTTCCATCGCCATCAATCGTATTAAAGCGTTGTATTTCGTCAAAAAGTACAATAGAAGGATTTTCATCTTGAATATTTTGGTCACCAAGTGCTTGTACTACCGAATTCATCCAAGAAGTACCATCAATATTGCTTAGTTCTATTTCTGCAAAACGGTCTTGAAAATCAAGGCATTTTACCAATTTCCTAATCAAATCCGTTTTGCCTACACCAGTCATACCCCAAAGATTTACAATCATTGGACGAGAAAGGATTTCAGGCAAAAGATACCACACTTGTATATAATCCAAAAGATTGTCAATAATGTGGTCAATACCTATAAAATGCTCTTTGAGCGTAATACGTGCTTGTTCAATCGTTTTCTTTTTTTGTTCAATGAGGTTTTTGTCAATATCAATCATGGTCTTTTTTTAATTATTTGTTTTTAAATTTTATGTACTTATTTGTGGTGTATTTGCTTTTAGAAAAAATTACGAATTACAAATTAACGCAATTATTTTTTAAATAAAAAAAAAATATTGTTGTGTTTGTTTTGAAGAATAATTTTGAGAAATAAATAACAAAAATTTTAATTTGATTTTGGTTTGATTTTACATTAAAACCAAACCATTTTTTCAAAAAAAACGTATATGTCAAAAATAAGGTGTTTTCAAAAATAATTTAATCTTAATCTTTAATTCTTGTATTTTATGCGTTCTATATTTTGGTTATTGCCTTTGCTTTCAATGCCTTTTTTGGTACAAGCCCAAAACAAAAAACAATACTTTTATGAAAAATCTCCTGATGAAACTAATGATACAACGCCACCTCAACTAAAAGAAGAATTTTTTGTCATGGGAAATGATACCAAACATGGCGAATACAAAAATTATTATCCAAATGGTACGCTTGCATTGTTGGGTTTTTATAAAGAAGGTAAAAAAGATAGTGTTTTTACTGCTTTTTATAAATCAGGTGAAAAACAAACCGAAGTTACATTTAAAAATGACCATAAAAATGGGTGTTTTAAAGTATATGACCCAAAAGGAAAAACGCTCCAAGAAGGCAATTACAAAAATGACAGCCTTAATAATTTGCTTATAAGCTATTTCCCAGATGGAAAAATTAGTAAAAAAAGTGAATTTGCACAAAATTCCCCTAATGGCAAAACCGAACTTTTTTATCCAAGCGAAACCCTACAGCAAGAAAGTTTTTTTGTAAATGGTAAAGAAAATGGCATCACCAAAAGATACTATGAAAATGCACGCCTAAAAAGTGAAGAAGGCTATAAAAATGGTTTGCAACATGGTATTTTTAAAACATATTATGAGACAGGCGAAAAGCAAATCGTAACCCAAAATCACAACGGAAAAAAACATGGCGAATACATACAATATGCTACAAATGGACAAATCATGCTCAAATCCAAATATGTATATGATGTGCTTGATGACGATTATTTAACCTATTTCCCCAATGGAAAACCTCGCCAAATTACCAAATATGACAAAGGCGTAAGAAAAGGCGTAGAAAAGATTTTTTATGAAAATGGAAATTTGGAAATGGAAATTACCTACAAAAATGAAGAAAAAGAACAAATCATCAGGCAGTTTTTTGCCAATAATAACCCAAAACTCTCACAAAAAATCATCAATGGTAAAAATGAAGGCGAATTATTGACCTATCACGAAAATGGCAAACTAAAAACACAAGAAACCTATATAAACGGTAAAAAAGAAGGACAAAAAAAGATTTTCAGGGCAGATGGCACACTTGAAGCTACCGAAAATTACCTCAAAAATGTAAAATCTGGCGAATGGGTAAAATACAATGAAAAAGAACAACCACAAGAATCACAACAATACAGAGGTGATATGCGTGCTGGTATTTATAAGAAATTTTTTGAAAATGGCAAAACCGAAATCTTGGGTACATACCGCTACAATAAGAAAAATGGCGATTGGCAATATTTTAACGAACAAGGCAAACGCATAAAAATCATCACATACAATGCAGATAAAATAGAAAAAGAACAGGAAATTAAATAAATTTTCAGTTTTTAGTTATTGGTTTTTAAAATTGCTTGTAATTTAGAAAACTAAAAAAGCCTACAATTTCATGAAATTGTAGGCTTTTTTTTATGAAAATGAATTTTTAAACATTAGAGAAAAATGCACTAATCCAAAAAATTTATATTTTGAATAAATTAGTTTTAATAAGTTTGATGGCAATAGCCAATAATACAACGCCAAAAACTTTGCGTAATACATCAGCACCAGATTTGCCCAATTTTTTTTCTATCCAACTTGAAGCACGAAGCACTGCATAAATCAAAATCAAATTTATGGCAATTCCCACACACATTATCCACAATTCGTATTCTGCTCTGAGTGATATAATGGTCGTCATAGTACCTGCACCTGCAATAATTGGAAACGCCAAAGGCACAATAGCAGATGTTTTGGATTCTATTTCGCCTCTAAAAATATGCACACCAAGCACCATTTCTAAACCCAAGAAAAAAATTACCAAGCCCCCAGCTACTGCAAATGAAGCAATATCTAAGCCCAAAAGGTGTAAAATATTTTCACCTAAAAATAAAAAAGAAAACATAATCAAACCTGCTACAAAAGTAGCTTGTACGGAATGAATTTCACCTGATTTCTTTTTCAAATCTATAATTACAGGAATAGAACCCAAAATGTCTATTACTGAAAATAGAATAAGTGATACCGACAAAATTTCTTTAAATCCTACCATAATTGTATTATCAAAAAACATATAATAATTTTCTTTGCAAAATTAGCAAATTCTTTTTACAAAACATTATTTTGTTTGAAAAAATTTCAATATTTAATAATTTTTTAATAAAATAATACAATTAAATTAACTCATTTTGTTTAAAAATAGTATTTAATCTTGTTAAAGTACAATTTTATGATTTCAAAATTTTTTATATTTTAAAATAAAAATTCAGAATAATATTTTGTTTAAATATTTTTTTTAACATTTAACCAAATATTTCGCTTGTATTTTAGTTTTAAAATAAAAAAAATTCATAAAAAATTTTCTGCAAAATTAATATCTTCTGGCGTTGTGATTTTGATATTTTTAAAATCTCCTTCCGAAAGATATACTTGATTCCCTGCTTTTTCCCATACTGAAGCATCATCAGTCAAATCTGCAATATCAGCATTTTGGTATGCTTGGTATAGCAATTCAAAATCAAAAGTTTGGGGTGTTTGCACCAACCTATACAAAGAACGGTCTAATGCATGTGTGTGTTCTTTTTCCACATATCGCAACGAATCTTTGAGTGTAACAACAGTTACCGCAGATTTTTTTTCGTTTGCCACCAAAAAATTTTTATATAAAATATCATGATTTACCAAAGGACGCACCGCATCATGTATAGCAACAAGTGTATTGTTTTGGGGTGTATTTTCTTTTGATACATTTTCTTCCGATAAATAATTTTTTATGTATTCCAACGCATTTTGCACAGATTGTATGCGTGTATTACCGCCCAAAACAAGCACAAAAGGCACTTGAAAATTATATTTTTCATCTTGTACCAATGCTTCCCAATAAGCCCACCAATCTTTATGCAATACCAAAATAATAGGCAATTTTTGGTCAAAATCATAAAAATTTTGCAATGTGTGCATCAAAATTGGCTTATTTTTGAGTAGCATAAATTGCTTTGGGATATTGCTTTGCATACGTGTTCCTGTGCCACCTGCTACAATAATTGCGAAATTCATATTAATTTACGTTAATTTTTTTTAAATTTTTCCGTACGCTGGCAATTTTATTGGAATGTTTAAAAATATAAGAAATATTAGAAAAAAGTATAAATTTGCAACATAGAAAATTACGATATTTATATCTCTTTGTTAGACTTAGTTAGCTAAACTTACCCAACCTAAAAATAACCAGTGTTACTTTATCAAAAACAAAGATAGATATTTTTTATTAAACAGAAACAAAATCTTGGAAATATTCAATTTTTTATCAATAAAACGCCTATAATTCTTTAAAAAATACAAAAAATACACATTGCTAATTATGTTAAAGATAGGCTTTCAGATGTCATTACAAAAGGACTAAATAATGTGATAATAATCATAAAAAAAAATCCTCTTTTGATATGTCCAACTTTAAACATCTTAGGCTCAAAACTTTGGCATTTTTTTATAGTTCACTAAAATTGTCAGCATACCAAACATTTTCACTAAAAAAATCTTTTTCAATTATGGAGCAAATCATTACTTATTTTTCGCATATACCAAGTAGTCATCGTAGTTTGATTTTGGTGAGTGGTATCACATTATTTTGGGTATTAGAAGGTGTTATTCCTCTAATTTTATTCCAATATCATAAATGGAAACACGCAGGCATCAATATTTTTTTTACTATTACAACCATATTGGTTAATTTTTGCCTTGCATTTATGTTGCTTTGGGTAAGTGATTGGGTTTTTTTGCACAAAATAGGCATTTTGTATATGGTAGATATGCCTTTGTGGTTATTTATGTTATTGGGTGTGATGGGTTTGGATTTGATTGGTGCATATTTTGTGCATTGGGCGGAACACAAAGTACGCCTTATGTGGCGTTTTCACCTAATACACCATACTGATACTTATGTAGATACAACTACTGCCAACCGCCACCACCCAGGCGAAAGTATTTTTAGATTTTTATTTACCATGCTTGCCATTTTAGTTATGGGGGCTCCTATTTGGGTAATTATGTTATATCAAAGTCTTTCAGTAGTATTTTCGCAATTCAATCATGCAAATATTAGTTTGCCTGCAAAATTGGATTATATATTGAGCTATATTATCGTAAGCCCCAATATGCACAAAGTCCATCACCACTACATACAACCTTACACTGATAGCAATTACGGAAATATTTTTGCAATTTGGGATAGAATTTTTGGAACATTTATGTATCTTGCGCCTGAAAATATCAAATATGGCGTTGATACACACCTCGCTCCCGAAGAAAATAGCCAAATAGACAATCTCCTCAAAATTCCTTTTCAAAAATATAGAACACCAAGTGATTAGGAATTAGAAATGGGGAATTAGAAATTATGTTTTTTTATAATTACAATAAAAACTGTTTTTAGAAAATTATGTTTTTTGTATTTTTCTAAGGTCTTCCATTTTATCCAACAAGTCAAGGATTTTTTTACTGATACTACGTTGCTCCCTCAAAAGTTCGTCAGCTTTGTAAAGCACATCAAAAGAAATTACACTTGATTTTTCAAATTCTCTGTCATTTTGTTTGATAAGCACAGCCCATTGTTCAAACAATATTGCCCTATGTTTGGTAAGTTCTTGAATTTCTTGCTCTATATTTGTAATGGTTGTATTCATAAAAAATAGTTTTTCCAGTTGTCAGTAAAAATAGTTTTTTCAGTTGTCAGTTTTTTCAGTTGAATAACTTTTACCTATTTTAAATTTTTGACCCTTAAACTTTTGACCCTTTTGATTTGTACTTTGAACTTTAAACTTTTCTAAACCCTCACCCCCATCAGCGTAATATCATCACGTTGGGTAGCGTGTTGTTGGTGTTCAAGCAAAAAATCTTCTAAGGCTTGTTTTTGTTGTGTGAGTGGTTGTTGCGCAATATTTTGTAAAATTTCTTTGAGTTTTGGGCTTCCTATGCGTTGATTTTTTGGGTTGGCTTGGTCAATATAACCATCACTTGCCAGATAAAAAACGCTTCCTTTTTGCATGGTAATTTCTTGATTCTGGAAGGCTTTTTCTTTACTTTCTGCGAAACCAATCGTTTCTCTGTCGCCTCTTATTTCCAAAAAATCAAGCCTATTATTAACTTCGTCAAGCGATATAGAAATAAAAGGTCGCTTTGCCCCTGCATATATCACACGTGTATGATTGGGTTGTGTGGGAATATCATCAAGCCTACAAAGCCCTATTTCCATGCCTATTGCGATTTCTTGGCTTTGTTTGCTGGTAATATTTACAAGCCCTTCGTTGAGCATTGCCAAAATAACCGCAGGCGAAGACACCTTTTTTTGGTTGATAATTTCATTCAAAAGTGTATGTCCTATCATGGTCATCATTGCTCCTGATACGCCATGTCCTGTGCAATCAACAACTGCCACAAAAACCGAATTTTCTATTTTGCTTACCCAATAAAAATCTCCCGAAACAATATCTTTTGCCTTAGAAATGACAAAAAATTCATGCAAAATATCTTGTAATTTATCCTGTTGTGGCAAAATACTTTGTTGTATGGTTTCTGCGTAGCGAATACTGTCTGTGATTTTGGTATAAGTTTGTGTAAGTTGTTCGGTTTTTTTTTCTATTTCATTTTTTTGATTTTGAATTTCTTGATTTTGTAATGTAATTTCAGTATTTTTTTTGTTAATTTCTTCATTTTGTCGTGTAATTTCTTGGTTTATTTTGTGCAAAATGGTGTTGTGTTCTCTGCTTTCTTTTCTACTTTTAAACAAAATCCAAGCAAATAATCCAAGTAAAACCAGCCCAGCAATTACCACAATAATCACTGTAGTTTGTAGCCTGATATTGCGTTGTTGGCTATCCAATATTTGTTTTTGGGCATCTTGTTGCTGATTCAGAAGCGAAATTACTTGTTTTTGGGCTTGATTTTCTTTTTCTTTTTTATTCAAACCAAGCCTTGCCTGCATTTCACTAAGTACCGTTAGGCGAGATTCATTGTAAATAGAATCATGATACGTTTTATACAATTTAAAATTTTGGTATGCGTTGAGCGTCAAACCTTGTGCTTCTTGTATTTTTGAAAGGGCATAATACACATCACGAATAATTTTTTTTGCCCTGAGGTTTTTTGCCAATTCTAACGATTTCAATAAAAAAATTTGTGCATCTGTATATGTTTTTTGTTTCAAATACAACTCGCCCAAATCCAAATAAACGGTTGCCATGCCTTCCACATCATTCGCTTCACGTTCCAGAAAAAGTGCTTTTTGATAATGTACAAGTGCCTCACGCGATTGGTTAAGTTGTGCATACACTTCGCCTATGCCATTGAGGGCGTGCCCTTCGTTTTCTGGGTCTTTGAGTTCGTTGAGTGTTTTTTGAGCAGTTTGATAATAACGTAATGCTTGGGCATAATTTTGTTTGACAAAAGCCCATTCACCCAAATTTATTTGATTGATGGCAATAATTCGTGGATTATTTTGTTTTTCTGCAATTTCTATTGCTTTTTCAAAATTTTCTTTGGCATATTCAAGATTTTTTGATTGCAAATAAGCCTGTCCAAGATACCCTGTTACAGTAGCAACGCCAATAGGTTGATTGATTTTTTCGTAAATTTTGAGGGCTTCTGCATGATAAAAAATCCCCTGCTCATAATCCCCAAATTCCACATAAATATGCCCAACTTGTTGCAATAAAAGTGCTTCGCTTTGGATTTGCTGGGTTTGTTTGTATATTTTTACTGCTCTAAGATTGTACTCTAAGGCTTTTGGATAATTACCAATGCGATAATATGCTTGTGCAACGCTGTAAAGTGTTTCGCCTGTGAGATTGTCTTGTCGTGTTTTATCAGAAAATAAAAGTGCTTGCTGTGCATACAAAAGCGATTTTTCGGGATATTTATTGCGCAAACTCCTTGCCATGAGGAGTAAAGTACGCACTTTTTCTGCGTCAGATTTTTGGTCTTTTTTAAGGAGTATTGTTAAGGAATCTTGTGCGTTTTCTTTTTGTAATTTTTTTTGTTGTAAAACATTTTGTTGTGCAAAAGTATTATTTATTTGAAATACATTTTTTTGTAAAAATATTATTGCAAATAAAAAGGCAAATTTTAGCCAAAAATGTATTTTTAATATTTTTACATTTTTACCAAAATTTTTATCAATACCAGATACACACATTTTTGAGTAAGATTGTCTATTTTTTTTTATATCTATTTTTTTCATGAATTTTCTTTTATAAAAAGTCTGCTTAAAGGTTTGCTTAAAGCATTTCAAAATACAACTTTAACATTTATTGTATTTATTTTTAATTTAAGCAAAAATAAGACTTTTTTAATATTTTCCACGAAAAAAATACTTTTTTACAAGGATTTCTATATAATTTTTGTAAAAATCAAAAAAAAAACTAAAAAAACTCTTACAACAGTTTATGCTTGCGTATTTTCTTGTGTATTTCCCTGCGTGTTTTCTTGTATTTCTTTGACAAAATCTGCTACTTGGAGGGCATTTTTTATATCAAAATCACCAATTTTGGTGCGTTCCAATGCAGAAAGATATGCCCCTACGCCCAATAGTTGCCCAATATCGTGTGCCAATGAGCGAATATAAGTGCCTTTGCTACATGTAATTTTGAGAGATATTTTTGGAAAATTTATGGCTAAGATTTCTATTTTTTCAATCGTAACAAGCCTTTTTGGAATTTCTACTGCGTCATAAATTCCTTTGTGTGCCTGTTCGTAGAGGCGTTTTCCATCTATTTTTATCGCAGAAAAAACAGGTGGTTTTTGCCAGATTTCGCCTGTAAATTGTGGTAAAATATCGTGAATATGCGTAGGCGTAATGTGAAATATATCTTTGTGATTTTCGGTAGGTGTTTCCATGTCATAACTTGGCGTAGTAGCCCCAAGATGCACCTCCGCAATATATTCTTTGGTTTGGGCTTGAATTTGGTCTATATTTTTGGTCATTTTACCTGTGCATACAATCAAAAGCCCTGTTGCCAAAGGGTCTAATGTACCTGCGTGTCCTACTTTTATATTTTTTTTGTTGATTTTTTTACGAATGGTGTAGCGAATTTTATTTACCACATCAAAAGAAGTCCAAGTCAATGGCTTATTAAACAACAATATTTCCCCTTGCTCAAATTGAAAATTCATGTTTTTTGTATTTTTTTTATTTAAAATTTAAAATAACAACAATAAAATTAGCTATTTAATTGTCCTAAATATAGAACATTCAAATAGCTAATTTTTAAAGATTTTAATACAGATAGGTTTTTGTATTTATTTCCCCTTTGGGTTAGGGGCTAAATTCCCACTACTTCTTGTTTTACCATTAGTTTTTTCACTTCTTCCACAATTTGCATAGGCGACATATTGGCTTCTTTGTGGAGTTCCATTTGCGTACCATGTTCATAAATTTTATCTTCCATACCAAGTCGTTTTACTTTGGCAGTATAATCGCTGTCTGCAATCCATTCCAAAACTGCACTACCAAATCCCCCCATGATACAACCATCTTCTATGGTGATCATTTTATCAAATTTTTGACAAATTTTGTGCATTAATGCACTATCCAAAGGTTTTGCAAAACGCATATCATAATGCGCAGGTTTGATGCCTTGTTTTGCCAATTCTTCGCAAGCAGTTACAACGTAATTTCCAATATGCCCAAATGTCAAAATAGCTACATTTTCGCCTTCTTGTATGGTGCGACCTTTTCCCAATTCCATTTTTTCAAAAGGCAAACGCCAATTAGGAATAACACCCTCGCCTCTTGGATAACGAATAGAAATCGCACTTTTGAGGTTTTTAAATTCATCTAAGGAAACAGTGTACATCAAATTTCGCAATTCTATTTCATTCATAGGCGAAAAAACCATCATATTAGGAATACAACGCATATACGCCACGTCATACGCTCCATGATGTGTAGGGCCATCAGCACCTGCAAATCCCCCCCTATCCAAACAGAATATCACAGGCAACTCCTGAATACAAACATCATGCACAACTTGGTCGTAGGCACGTTGCATAAATGACGAATAAATATTACAAAAAACTGTCTGTCCTTGTGTGGCAAGTCCAGCAGACACCGTAACTGCGTGCTGTTCAGCAATACCTACGTCCAAAGCTCTGTGAGGCATTGCTTTCATCATAATATTGAGCGAAGAACCAGAAGGCATTGCAGGCGTAATACCCATGATTTTTGGGTTTTGTTCTGCGAGTTCTAATATTGTATGTCCAAACACATCTTGGTATTTGGCTGGTTGTGGCGTGTTGTACGTTTTTTTGTAGATTTCGCCTGTGATTTTATCAAATAATCCTGGTGCATGCCATTTGGTTTGGTCTTTTTCAGCGAGTTCGTAACCTTTTCCTTTTGTGGTGATACAATGCAAAATTTTAGGTCCTGGTATATTTTTCAAATCCTCTAATACACTTACCAAATGTTGAACATCATGTCCATCAATAGGGCCAAAATACCGAATATTTAAGGCTTCAAAAAAGTTGCTTTGTTTGAGTACAGCACCTTTTATCATTTGTTCTACTTTGCTTGCCAATTTTTGAAACCCACCTATTTTATTAAATTTCCCTAAAATACGCCATACTTGGTCTCTAAATTTATTATAAATGCTTGAAGTTGTAATATCTGTAAGATAATCTTTCAATGCCCCTACATTTGGGTCAATAGACATACAATTATCGTTGAGAATAATCAACATATTGGTATCTGTAAAACCTGCATGATTCATTGCCTCGAAAGCCATACCTGCAGTCATTGCGCCATCACCAATTACTGCTACATGTTGGCGATGTTCGCCTTTGAGTTGAGAAGCTATTGCCATACCCAACGCAGCAGAGATAGAAGTAGACGAATGTCCTACGCCAAATGTATCAAAAATACTTTCTTTTCTTTTTGGAAAACCCGAAATACCACCATGCACACGATTGGTGTGGAAAACATCACGTCTACCTGTCAAAATCTTGTGTCCATACGCTTGGTGTCCTACGTCCCACACCAACATATCGTCAGGCGTATTAAGCACATAATGCAACGCTACTGTAAGTTCAACTACGCCAAGACTTGCCCCAAAATGCCCACCATATACTGACACTTGGTCTATGATAAATTGACGCAATTCGTCACACACTTGTCGTAACTGCACTGGGGAAAAACGCCTTAAATCTTCAGGAGTTTGTATGGTACGCAAAAATTCGCCTGCTTCTATTAGCATATTTTAAGGGTTAATTTGTCAGTTTAAAAAATGAATTGTAAAATTAGTTATTTATTGTTTTTTTTGCAAAAGTATCTTTAATTTTTAACCTTTTTTCAGAAAATATCAAAATTTTATTAGCCCCTTGACCCCAGAGAGAAACAAATACAAAAAAAACATCTTATTAAAATTTTGTTTGTAAATTTAGGGGACAAAATATAGCTAAACCAATACTTATTATTTTTATTTTGCTTAATATTCTAAAACAAAATTAAGCTAAAAAATATAAAATTGTAATTTTATGTTATATTTTAACTTTTTTTGTGATAAGCTAACGCAAGTTATTTGTTTTTCAGTTGTAAGTTATAAGTTTAACAAAAGAGTATAAAATACTTTCTTTTGCAACAATAGATTAACACGTTTTTTTTTTTAAATGTTTTAGATAAATTCAAAAAAAAATAATTCCTAATCCCTGATTCTCTCATTCGCTTACTTGCCAAATCACATCTTGCACTTTTACCTCTTGCCAATGTGCTGGTGTATGCAGGTTTCGGGCATTTGCCAAAAATTGGAGGGCATTTTGAAATAATTGCTCCGTTTTATCTAAGCCATATTTGAGTGTGGTTCTAAACAATACTTTTAGCCCTTCTGCGTTTGCAAGTACATCTACCAAATCTATTGTGTACACATTGATATTGGTTTTAATTTTGGCTTCTAAGGAAAGAGAAGGGAAAATATAATTTTGCAATAAAAAATCTAACTGTAATGTAATCATAGGCAAATAAAATCCTGCACGCCCCAATATTGCAATAATAATATGATTACCACGGATTTTTTCTAAGGGTGTATTTGTGTTAAATTGGTCTGTGTGAATAACAAGGTTATTTTTTTCATCTATTTGTATGCCAAATTGTGCAAAACATTCTTGGAACAAAGCGGGCGATTTTTGAGCGGTATATGTAATAAATTCAAGAATTTCCTCATTTTTGAAAGGCAAAATACCATATTTTAAATCTTTTTCATTGCTCCAAAACGCATCAAAAGCCCCCAATTCTGTTATCAACCCGTGCATAATCTCCGCCAAAGGCAATGTAAGCCCCAGACGTTGCCACACATTCATTGGAATTTCAGGTTTGGATTGTCCTTTTGTGCAATAATTGGTTGGAAAAATGGTTTTTTCACTAACAACATAATTGGACAAAGACCACTTTATGCGTTTTCCTGTGTGTGGGTGCGGAAAAGAAATAACCAAATTTTCACTTTCTTGCAAAAGTTTATGTGTGAGGTCATTCGGTTTTATCACGCCCCATGTAAAATTTAGGCGGTCTTTGCGGTCTTTTTGGTTATTTTTTAAATAAAAAGAATACCAAAAGGGAATATCAATACTTTCTTGAAAACCTTGCAAAGCCTCCCAAGTTTTGGGCAAAAAATTGGCAGTAAGCGGAAGCCTGCCTTGTTGGGCGTATATTTCTGATGGTGTTTCGCCATGTTCAGCGTGCAAAAAACCTTTTTCTACAAGTTTTTTTTGGATTTTTTCTACATCATCAGGCTTACTCACGTGATACATACCCATTGGATTTTGGAATGTTTCCGAAGTTTCCAATGGGTTTTCTATTCTAAAAATCAATCTTGCAGTTTGGTAACTAATATTTTCCTGCGTAAATGGGATATTTTTCAAAAAATCATTTTCTTCTTCTTCCTCTAATTCTTCCTCCTCTAATTTTTCTTCTTGATTTTCTGTTTCTTGTGTATTTATTTCATTTTCTAAAACTTTGCTTTCATTTTCCAACGCTTCATTTTCATTTTCTAAAATTTCAATTTTATTTTTTAAACTTTCGTTCTCATTTTCCAACACTTCGTTTTCATTTTCTAAAATCTCATTCTCGTTTTCCAACATCTCAATTTTTGGATTTGAAATATTTTCTTCTACTTTTTTTATCAACAAAATTTGTCCTATATCCAGCAATCCAACTTGTAGATTATTCCATTTTTTCAAATCTTCTACACTTACCTTATATTTTTGGGCGATTCCATGCAAAGTATCACCCCTGCTAACAATATGTTTGTATAAAAGCAAAGTATCTTCAGGGTGGATTTTTTCAAAATCTTGTGCTAAAATCTTCATATCTGCCCCCACACGTAAATCTTTATCCAAAAAAGGGTTTAATCTTTTCAATTCACTTACGGTAGTGTGGTATAGTTTGGCAATTGTATGCCATGATTCACCTACTTTTATATGGTGTGGATAGGTTTTTTGTTCATTTTGAGGAATAATTGGCGTAGTATTATTATTATATTGTGGAAAATCGTCTATTAGTGCAACATTTTCAATATTATTTTCAGTATTATTTTCAGTTATTTTATCTTTTTCTATATGCGTTTTGGGCGTATCTTTTGGAGGCGTAGCAGGGATTTCAAGTTGTTGTCCTACACGCAAAATATTATTAAATAACTTATTTTTTCTTTTAAGGTCAGTAATCGTAATGCCAAATTGTTGGGCAATTTGAGCAAGTGTATCACCTGTTTTCACGGTATAATAACGCATTTTTTAAATGTATTGGCTCTTTTTATATATAAAAATATCTTTTTTAGTATGCAAATATAAAAGGTTTTATTTTGAAAAATTAGATTTTTTTGTTAATTTGCAGATACCGAGCGGAAAAAAGACAAGTTGTAACGCATACTTTTTTGGTTCTTAGAAAGTTTGTGCAGAAAATTATCAGATAAGGCACGCAGATAACACGGATTTTATGGATTAAAACGGATTTTAAGGCTTTTACAAAAAAACAAACGAATGTATTTTGTGGTTTCGCACAAATGTTAACAGAACCTATTTTATAAATATCTGATTTTTATTTACAAAAAATAAACATAAGGCGTTTGAAAACGATAAAAAACATAAGTTCTCAGAAAATTTGTTGGAAAATTCTCGTAAACCGAATACTTAAATGCTTATACCAATAACTAAAATATCATCAATTTACGTTTCTCTGCCTGTGTAGTGAGACAATACAAGTATCAGAATTATTATTTTTGTACGCATAAGCAATCTCTGCGAGCAATAAGATTTTAGTGCTGTCATGCTTGGCATTTTTATAGACAATGTTTAGGCTATCCAAAACTTTTAATTTTGGGCTTGCACTTTGCCTATAAGTAAAAAACACAAATAATGAATAGAAATACAATTTTTTCCATGATGGGTTTTTAAAATTTGATTTTACAATTCATGTTCCACAAAATACATATCTACTTCCCCTTTATTTTTGGCTTTTACTTTACCTCTGAATGTGCAAGAGAAGCTATCTTTGATGTATTTATAGGTTGTGCCTGATACATTTACCTTACCTACTTCGCCAGAGCTTTCCATTCTGCTTGCGAGATTTACGGTATCTCCCCAAATGTCATACGCAAATTTCTTTTTACCAATAACCCCAGCAATTACTTCGCCTGTGTGTATGCCAAGACGCAATTCCCAAACAGCTTCATTTTTGGCTTCTTTTTCTTTTTTCCATCTTGCCATCCATTCTTGCATTTCAAGCCCTGCACACACTACATCATAAGGATTTGTACTATTGGGCGTAGGCAAACCACCTGCACACATATAAGCATCTCCTATGGTTTTGATTTTTTCTAAATTATATTTATCACAAATTTCATCAAAAGCAAGAAAACAATGATTCAATTCTTCAATGACTTGTGTAGGTGTGAATTTTTCTGCAATATTGGTAAAACCTTTAAAATCTGTAAATAATACGGTTACAAGGTCGTAATGTTTAGGAATGGCTGTGCCTGTGTTTTTGAGTTCTTGGGCGGTTTCAATGGGGAGAATATTAAGAAGCAAAGCATCAGATTTTGCCCTTTCCAATTCTACTGCTTGGAGTGTGGTGTTGAGTTCTTCGTTTATTTGCTGTATTTCTTCTTTTTGTTCCAATATTTCTTCTTTTTGTTTGATTTCTTTTTGCCTACTTTTAAAAATATAATATGCAAAAATAATCACGCCCAACAAACCTGCAAGCGTAAGATAATTGATGTATTGTTGAAATTCTTTTGCTTCTTTTTCTGTGATTACTTCCAATGTACGTTGTTTGCTTTCTGCTTGTAGTCTGCGTTCTTCGTTGAGGTGCATTTCCACTTCTACCTGTTTTGATTTGGCGAGTTGGTGTAGGCTGTCTTGTTTTTGTTTATTGGTTTCGTTTTGGGCTGAGGCAAGCAATCTTTCTGATTCGCTTTGTTTTTCTAAGGCAGTTCTTGCATTTTTTTGGCGTTCTGTTTCTATGCGTTGCAATTCTTTGTCTTTTTTGAGTATTTTTTGATTTTTGTTGAGGTTTTGGATTTCTTTTTCTTTTTTTGCAAGTTCAGAGGCGAGTTTTTTATCTTGGCTACTTTGTTGTTCCAATGCAAGGCGAAATAATTTTTGGCGTTCAAGGTTTATGTTTTCAAGTTCTTCATTTTTCTTCAACATTTCTTGCATTTTACGTAATTGGCGATAATACTCTTTTTTGGAGGCATCTACTTGCTTTACGAGGTGTTTTTTTTCTGAAAAAAACATACTGTCTCTGTATGTAATAGCGAGTTCATTGTATTCAATTGCTTTGAGATAGTCTTTTTCTGTTTTGGCAATTTCGTATAATGTGTGCGAAGCGGTTACAATTTCCGAAAAAATATTTAATTCTTGTGCCATACGCAATGCTTTTTGTGCATATATTTCACTTTTATCAAAATTTACTTTTTTAAAATACACTTTTGAGAGTTTATTTACCACAAAAACGCTATTTTTTTGGTCTTTTATCACGTCATAGTTTCGCAGACTTTTGAGGTAATATTCGGTAGCTTGTGGGAAGTTTTCTTGTTGTTCGTATATTGTGCCTACATTGTCCAAACAATGGGCAATTTCTTTGGTATCATTGACTTGTCCATACGCTATGATGCTTTTTTGCCAATATTCTAAGGCTTTATCCAAATTTTTCTTTGATACAAGGCTTATGCTTTGTTGTTTGGTGGCGTTGGCTTTTCCCTTCAAAAAATTGATTTTCTCGCTTGCGTCAAAAGCTCTTTGTGCATAATAAAAAGCGGTATCAGGTTGATTTTGGTGCAATACGTTTGACAATATATTGAGTGCATTGACATAGTTGGTATCAATTTCTTTCTGATTGGTTTCATATTTTGCCAATGCAAAATATAAACTATCAATGCTTCGCATTTGGGCAAATGATAAGGATACAAAAATTATATTTACCAAAAAAAGTAACAGAAAAAAGTAACAGAAAAACCAAGTAAAATACTGCGAAAGGTTATTTTTCATACATTTATACCAAAAATTGTGTGTAAAAAGTCTTTCAAAAATATGCTTTTTTTTACAAAAACATGATAAAAATGGGATAAAATTTAAAAAAATTGTAAACAATGTATGAATTTCCCAATGATTGAACAGAGACAAGCCCTACACCTAACTTTCAATGCTGTTAAACTAAGTATTGAGTCATTTTCATAAATTCGTTTTCTTTTTTTAGTTGTCAATGTGTGAAGAACCAACTATTTACACACTTTTTTGATTACAATGCGTTAAAATACAGATTGCCAAGTTTTAGGATATTAACAAGTGTGTAAATTCCGAAAATTTGGACAAAACTTAATACTCAGTACCGAAATTGGAATTAGTAGGCTTTAATTTTTTTTAAACTTTTAAAAAAATTTACCTAACTTTGGGGCTTTAAAAAAAACAAAGAAAATTCCACTTAAATCAAATTCCAAAAAATTATAACTGTTTAGATAATGTTTGAAAAAATAACCCAAACGCTTAATCAATTTCGTGACAAGATATTTAACAATATTCACAGCAACAATCTTATTTATAATACTTGTTGGGAAGACCCTCGTTGCGACCGTCAAATGCTCAACATCCAACCTGATAGCCAAATGGTTATGATTACAAGTGCAGGTTGCAATGCGTTGGATTATTTGTTGGACAACCCAAAAGCTATTCATTGTATTGACATGAATGCACGCCAAAATGCGTTGTTAGCATTAAAAATTGCATTATTTCAACACGCATCTTTCCATGAACTTTGGCAAATGTTTGGCGAAGGACATTATGACAATGCGGTAGGCATTTATGCAGAAAAACTTAGGGCTAATATGCCTGATTATGCACAAGCATTTTGGGACAAAAACATTATTTATTTCCGAAAAAAATCATTTTATTTCTTTGGTACTTCTGGTACTTTTGCCTATTGGTTTAACCAATACATCAACATTCAACCAAAACTTCGCAAAAATATAGATGCGTTGATGAATGCCAATTCAATCGCAGAACAAAAAGAAATTTATAAAGAAGTAGAGCCAAAAATTGTAACCCCATTTATCAAATGGTTTATCAATCGCCATATCACAATGAGTGTGTTGGGCGTGCCAAGAGCACAAAGACAACTGATTGTAGATGAATATCCAGAAGAAAAAGTAGCAGGTTTTGTGCGTGATTGTTTGCGTCAAGTTTTCTGTGAATTGCCTACAAAAGATAATTATTTTTGGCGTGTGTATCTCAATGGTGCTTATACCACTGATTGTGCCCCTAATTACTTGTTGCAAGAAAATTTTGATACATTAAAACAAAATACAAGCAATATCCAACTTCATACACAAACTGTAGCAAGTTTCCTACGTGAAAATCCTAACAAATATTCACAATATATTCTTCTTGACCACCAAGATTGGCTCGCTGCACATGATGTGCCTGCATTGATTGAAGAATGGAATTTGATTTTGAAAAATAGCAAAAAAGGCACTAAAATTCTGATGCGTTCCGCAGCACCTATTATTAACTTTATGCCTGATTTTGTCGCAGATGCAGTAGATTTTGATATGGCTACCGCTTCTACTTTGCACAAATTGGACAGGGTTGGTACGTATGCAAGTGTTTATATTGGGACGGTGAAATAAGTTTAAAAAGTTTAAAGTTCAAAGGTTAAAAAGACAATTTAAAACCCTTTTTTATTTTTAATTTTCACAAAATAAAAATGCCATCAAACAAAATATTTTATTTAGTTTTTGGATTGCCACCATACTATCATATTTAT
This sequence comes from Cytophagales bacterium, assembly GCA_031425615.1. Taxonomy (GTDB): domain Bacteria; phylum Bacteroidota; class Bacteroidia; order Cytophagales; family Microscillaceae; genus JAAFIN01. The sequence goes on along the minus strand of JANPJR010000015.1, from coordinate 350,184 downwards.
TAAAACTTAAAACTTTAAAAAATTATGAGTTTTTATCGCATCACCACCGCTGTTTTATTACTTATGTCTGTGGGTACATTGGCGCTGATTATCCCTATTCTTGTTAGCATTGTCAAAAATCTCGATAATGGGTCTGCGTTTCTTGGAAGGTTTTTAGGTGGGGGGTTTATTGTTGTGCTTTTGTTGGTTGGTGTTCCAAGCCTCATTGCCTCAATCCGTGCTTTTACAGAAAACCCTGAAAAAAAAGCTGAAAATGAATATATATTCAAAGATATTACATTTCGCTATTGGTATGTTTTTATCTTTTTTAGTATGGCTGCTGTCTGGTATTTGATGGTATTATTAGACACTACCTCTTAATTTTTATTAGTGACCATGGTCAAAAGCAAAGAATAAAACAAAGGCAAAATTTTATTATTTTTTAAATTAAACCCTTAAACCTTTGAACTTTTTAAACCTTAAACTTTTTGAACTTTTTAAACCTTAAACTCTTTAAACAACTTTAAACCTTAAACTTTTTGAACTTGTGAAAAATAACCTATCTACCGACAAAGAAACTCAAAAAGAGGATATGCGTAACTTTTACGCTTTCCAAGCTAAAATATACGACTTTACACGTTGGACATTTTTGTATGGCAGAAACGCCATTTTGAAAAAATTACCATTAGACCGCTTTAAACCACTCGAAATCCTCGAAGTAGGTTGCGGTACAGGTGTAAATATGGCACAACTCGCCAAAATGTATCCAAATGCCAAAATAACAGGCTTGGATATATCAGGCGACATGCTCAAAGTAGCAGAAAAAAATCTGCGCAAATATGAAGATAGAATTACGCTTGTAGAAAAGCCTTATGAAAAAGGCACAGAATATGCGGGCAAATTTGATGTAATTTTGTTTTCCTACGCACTTACCATGATAAATCCACATTGGGAAGAACTCGTAGCACAAGCACCACTTGACTTAAAACCTGATGGTATGGTCGCAGTTGTAGATTTTCATGATGCAACTTATGATTTTTACCGCAATTTTATGCGTAATAGCCATGTAAGACTTGATGGACACATATTGCCTGTACTCAACGAAACTTTTATACCTGTCATTAGTGAAGTACATACAGGTTTGGTTAATGTTTGGAAATATATGATGTTTATTGGCTTAAAAAAATAAAATTTTTAGTGGAAAATTAAAAAAATCGTTTTTCATATATGAAAAACGATTTTTTTAATTTTATGATTTTTGTCAAATTAAGAAATAATATTCCCACCCAAAAAGTGTGAAAAAGTATCGCCACGCAAGCCCAAACGCAATGTTTCCAATGGAATTACCTCATTTGTAGCAATATTTCCGAGATTTACATTTGCACCAACTAATTTAATAAACCAAACTTGTTGTGATTTTTGAGGTGCTTCCCAAATAATTCTATCTGCGGGAATTGAATGGATAATTTCTTTTACCAAACCCTGTCTTACTTCGCCTGTATCCCTAAAAAGTCCTACATTTCCAGCCTCTCTTGCCTCGCCAATCACTTTCCACGCACCAGCTTGCAATTCTTTTTGCATGAGTTCAATCCATTCATACGGTGCAAGGATTTTTTCTGCATCTTTTGAGCCAACTTCCGAAAGTACCGTAGTTTGCGTAGCAAGTAACTCAATGTACTTGCATTTTTCGTCATGGTTGAGTTCTACCGAGCCATCAGACACCTCACACAAAGGCATTTGGTATTTGTCCAACATTTTGCGGTAATCCTCAAATTGCCCACGAATCAAAAACGCCTCAAACAACGTACCCCCAAAATAAAATGGTATGCCTGCGGATTTATACACGTCCAATTTTTTTTGGAGGTGCGGACTCACGTAAGAAGTTGCCCAACCCAATTTTATCATGTCAATATACTCGCCAGATGATTCCAGCAAATCCTCTGCCTCGCGTGTACTAAGACCTTTATCCATGACCATTGTAAGCCCTTCGTTACGCGGTTTGTCTGGGCGTGTAGGCAGATTGTGAAGAATGTAGTTTTTTTCTTGTTTGTTGCTCATGTTTTATTTTTTTTGATTGATTGATTTTTTAAAATGATTGAAATTGATTTTTTTAGCAAAAATTTTTACAAAGATAAAACCAAATTTTTAAACTTTGTAGTTCCACAAGAAATTCGTGCTACTTTTTTTATTTTTATGTTAAAAACATATATATTTGGTTATATTTTTAAAATAAAACGGTATACTGACAATTTTAGAGCTAAACTGGGTTTAGAATACAATTTTAAACATTAAAATTACCCTAAAAAAATTCCCATGGAAAAAACAATCACAGAAAAGTTGCAAGAAAACTACGAAACTAAAAACCCTTTTTTGGATTTGTCTTTTTATCATCAACGACATATTGAAAAAGATGACTTAAAGATTTTAGAAAAATGCACGCATTTGACATACCTAAATATAAGGCATTTAATGATGCCATCGGATTGTTCATTTTTTCAAAAATTCACCCATTTAACAAGCCTTGATTTGTCCGATTGCGATATTTCGGATAAATTATTTTTCCAAAATTTTCCAAAATTAGAATATTTAGAGGTTTGTACATGCCAATTACCTGAAATTTCATCTTTGGAAGATGAATTAGGAAGTTTCTCATTACTATACATTTTTTTAGAATTTAAAAAAAAGTGCTTTGGAACGATTTAAACACAATATTTTTAATACTATTTTTCAAAAAATTGGGTCTGTACCATAGTTTACGAAGGTCTGACCATGATTTTTTGAAAAGTTACAAACTGAAAACAGCGTTAAATACAATATTTATTTTAGTTTTTCAAAAAAACGTATTATTTTTTAGTAAAAACTATTTAAAAAAGCCTTTTTCCTGCGTTTTGAATGTGTTTTTTAAAAATCTGTATAGTAGTGAGAGGAAATTTAGATAATTTGAAAAAAATGCACACCGTCATAAATTACATTTGGATAGACGAAACCGAAATTACTGTAGGCATTACCGACAGCGAAAGGTGGCAATGGGACACCGAAGAAGGCATGTCAGGAGCAGATGCCCGCACAATGCTGTGGGTAAGTATCATAGACAACGGTGCGGGCTATGCGTATAGCGAAAAAGTAAATATTTTTTGTGCAAGGTCAGAAAAAATATTGAGGTCTTTGGCAATTTCGGTAATTGAAATTTTGTTTGATATTGCTTGGGACATCAAAGAACAACAATTCACATCTGAACAAGCAAAAAAATTATATTTTGGAAAAATTTTGTACTAACTAATCTTATTTTAAAATACGAAACTTTACAATTAAAACTTCATTTTTACGCCCACTTGTTGCACAATTTGGAAAGAACGCACCGAAAAAAGACTGTTTGGTGTAATGTCATCTTGAAAATTGTATTGCAAAGAAGGTGCAAAAAATACACCCCAATCTCTGCTAAGGGTATAGTGCAACTGCAAACCTGTTTGCACAAAAGTTTGATTTTGAGGTAATAAATTTCTTTGATAATCTTCTTTTGCGTCAATCGTTACTTGCCTTATACCAAAACCTGCTTGTGCAACGGTGGAAAATCGCCCAAAATGCCTTTTGTAACTTACACCAAATTCTAAACCAATCATGCCATAAACCAAATATTGTTTTTCGGTTTTGGCATTTGGGTTTACCATGATTTCGGTGTTTGATACATTTGTAACCATGTAATTGGCTGGGTATAATTGTTGGGTATAATCAAAGGTTAATTTGCGGGCTTGTACATGTACGCCACCATACACGCCCCAATTCCTACCTAAATTGCGTTCTGCACGCAATCCTATTTGCCAACCACCATTTTCTTCGGTTTGAAAACCACTTTTTGCAAATCTACTTATAAAAATGCTGTCGTTTCGGTTTGGGCTTATGATTTTTTGGTTACTCAAAATCCCTATTGAAAACTGAAATTCCCATTTTTTGATGCGTGGAAAAGTTGTTTTAAAAGTTGTATCTATTAAAAGCCCCCCAGCCCCCAAAGGGGGAGTTAAAATGTCTTTACTAATTCCTACAAGTGGTGTTAATCTATTGGATTTTTCTTGGGTTTCTTTTGTTAAAAGTGTTTTATTTTCAAGAAAATTTTTGTTTTTTTCTTGGGTTTCTTTTGTTAAAAGTGTTTTATTTTCTTGGGTTTCAAAGGGAAAATCTGTTTTATTTAAAGAAAAATTTGCAGTATTTTCTTGGGTTTTTAAAAGTTTTTTATTTTTTTCTTGGGTATTTTCTGAAATCTCTCTTTTATTTTTAGCGTTTAGTGTGTGGTTTTTATTATGAATTTGTATGTGGTTTTGGGCAAGGGTTTTATTAGAAACTTGGTTATTTTTTGGGGTAAAAAAATTATTTTGGTACAAAAAATAAGCTCCTATTCCTCCCAACAAAGCAAGGAAAATATAAGACGAGAAAAATAACCAACCACCTTTTGGCTTGCGATTTTCTTGGGTATTTAGGAAAGGCATTTTTTTGGAAAAATCATTCCAATCAGGCACAGGAGCGTCCCAACCGTCAAATTTCTTGCGAAATTTGTCCTCAAAATCATCTTCGGGTTGGTTGTTATCTATATTATTCATGTTGAGATTACGTGGTATTAAAAATACTTTATAATAAAATTATTTTATAATTTAATGGTATTGAGCGAAACTATCATTTTTTGGAGAGATTTTTTGGCTTTTGAATATATATTTTTGGAATTTGCTTCTGTGATGTTCATTATTTCGCCTATTTCTTTGTGTGCATACCCTTCTATGGCGTACAGATTAAATACCATTTTATAACCTTTTGGTAATTTTTGGATAAGGTTTAACAATTCTTGTTGGCTGAGGAGGTCTATGGCGTTGGTTTGCGTATCAAAGTATTCATTTTCAATGGTATCATTTATTTCGTCATTGTCATAATGTTTTTTTTGTTGTCTGTAATGATTTATGGCAGTATTAATGATAATTCTTTTTATCCACGCAGAGAGTGTTTCGTGCCTTACTTGGTCTATGTGCGTAAATATTTTGATAAACCCTTCTTGCAATATATCCTCTGCTTCTGCACTATCATTGGCATATCGTAGGCACACACCCATCAATCGCCCTGCATACTTGTTGTAGAGCAAGGCTTGTGCTTTTGGATTTTGTGCTTGACAGGCTATTACAAGTTCTTCGTCGGTCACAGGGGAAATTAGGAATTATGAGTTAGAAACTTAGGCAAATGTATAAAATAAAAGTTGTTTACAAAAAAATTATAAATAACGTTGATATTAAGTTTTTATAGTACATTAAATGTTACCCATGCTTGGCTTATAGTGCCATTGGCATATTTAAGTTGGTATTTTAAGCTATCAATGCCCGAAAAGCCTGCATTTGAACGATAATATATGTATTTTCCTGCTAAACTTCTTGAAACAACTTGTCCGTTTATAGGTGGCGTAATTATTTGCAATGCTTGTAACGTATCTGATTGCAAATAACCCGCACAATATTGGTCATTTTGAAGAATACTTGCTACAAAAATTTGGTTTTGTAGCACATTATTATAGCCATCAAAATTAGCCAGCAAAGCACAATTTGGATTATCCAAAATATCAACTACGCCAACACCATACGCTACACTATTATTTGAAAGTATAATTTTGAACACAAAAATATCAGGATTTGCTTGTGAATTGCTGTTTGCATTATAGGTATATTTGATATTATAGAAATTAGTGCCAGAAATTTGTTCAACTTGTACTATGCCTCTCGCAGGTTGGGCTACTATTTCTAAGGAAGATAGATTGTAACTTGTGCAGTTATACCCATTTTGTGTTACATCCATGTAAATAGGTGCGGTATTGCTTGGTACTTGTGCCAGATTAAGCGTGCCTATGCTTGAAAGGCTTATTTGTTGGCAAGCGTTCAATGAATCTTGTGCATTGGGCGTATTATTGCCTATTTGAACATTGAGGGTGTAAGCGGTGCAAGTGCCATCAGTGCAAAGTTCATAATTGATGTTGTCAGCGATATTGCTCACATTGGCATTGGGCATATAAATCAAAAATGTACGCCCTGCAAATTCTGCTCTGCCTTTGGCTGGGGCATTTTTGAGACGTAAAGTGCTGTTTTGGCTAAGTATATGACGATTTACCATATTTACCACAAAAGGCGTATTGGGACGTGTAAAATATTCGGTTTTTGTTTCGATTATTGGTGCAACATCATCTTTTACTTCGTCGCAAGAGGAAAATAATACCATTGTGCATAGCACAAATATGATAATTGTATATTTATTATTCATGGTAATTGTATTTGGTTGAGGAAAAAATAATTGAAGGATAGTTGCAACATTCTCCCAAAAACAAATACACGCATTGTAGAAGAAAAGTAAACTAAAACGTAAAATATTTTTTATTTTTTTAAAAATTTTCAAAAAAAATAAAAACGCCAATAAAGCCATTGAAAAATGCTTTTTGGCGTTCAAATAGCGAAATTTCTACAGAATAATAAAAAATACTTTGCGTTTTTTTTCGAAATACAAATTAGCTAAAACTGACAATTGAAAAAACTTACAACTCCAATTAACACAACTCAAAACTCAACACATGATTTTCATCTGTGCCAACGATAATCGTGTTTTTTTCAAAACAAATTTTAAGCACTCTAAGCGAAATTTCTATTTTGCTCAAAACGCTATAATTGTCCAAATCCATAATATATAGGCATTTTTCATCATAATCGGAATACACTGCAATATTATCTTGCATAGCAAATATATTCACGTTTGAGGAAAGTTGGGTTTTTTGTTTGATTTCAAAACTTTTTTTGTTGAATACCCGCATTAATCCACTTTTTCCTATTTGACAAAGGTCATCTTTATACACAAAAGTTTTTCTAAGATAATCTTCTTCGGTGTGTATGGTATGTAGGACTTTGTTTTGTGCCAAATCCCAAATCACAGCACTACTTTGGCTGTATGTAACACAATATACTTGGTCGTACAAATGTGTCAAGTCTATGGCGTATTGTTCTTGTTTCTTACCAAAAATAAGGTGTTCAGGGTTGTGAAATTCAGTAATAATTTCCCATTTTTTTGTGTCCAATAATATGAAAGGGCTTTTTTTGTCTTCCTCACTTTGGTATCTTTTTATGGGTGTTTTTTCTTTTTTGGCTTTGGTTTTCTTTTTAATTTCTGGGCTTGTGGGCGTATTTTCTTTTACAAAAATCTCCTTCCAAGTGTATGGATTCTCGCCTTCGAGCAATTCTTCTTTATTGTCTAAACAATCTGCTGGATAAGACCTACACAACAACATGTCATCAGCATACTTGATGATATCGCCATACAAAGAATAGTGCGATTCAAGCACTGTAACATGTCCTGTTTGGATATTAAGCACAAAAGGAAAATAGCATATCGTTGTACAAAAAATTTCGTAATCATTCACAAAAACCCCTTGTTCTATTCTAATTAAGTCATTTTTTAGGGTAAATTCCGCAATGATTTCCATTTTTTCGATGTCATATATTACGATTTTGCCCTGCCAAGCCCATACAACTTGCGTATCATATTGCGGAACAGTTGCCAAAAAATATGCACAACCACCTTTGCTATTTTTTTGCGTTTGCAAAAAATTTACAGTTTTATCCCACAATTTTACGGTATTGTCATACGAAGATGATAATATTTTTTGCATTTTTGGATTATAATGCAAACCTTGTACGCTGTTGCTGTGGTTATTTTGGATTTTTGCACGCAGAAGTTCTGCTACCTCCCATACTTTTATAACGCCATTTTCGTCGGTGGTAAAAAGTTGGTGATGTGGTTCTTCCCTACTCGTATCTACAAAAGCGATACAATTATACATTTCTTTGCCATCATGTCCTATTTCCAAAAACATTTTTTCGCCTGTATCAATATTCCAACCTTCTATTACCTGTCCCACACTCACAACCATATTAAACGCAGGAAAATACGTACTTCCTTTGATGTCATATTGATTATCTGTATCCACACGCCACAGCATTTCCCATGTATTCGTGTCCCACATGACCACATCATTGGCAAATGTTACCGCCCTGTTTTCATCAATCCAAATCGCAGAATGTACTGCATTTTTGTTGCCTATTTCACCCAAATTATGCCCACCTACGGTCATTCCCAACACATAGACCAACGTACTGCCTTCTGTAACATCTTTGATAAGCGAATAATCCTCTAAATTCCACACTTTGAGCGTACTATTCAATGCACCACTCAATAGCTTTTTATTGTCAGGGCTTACTGCGAGTGCATAAATCCAATCTTTATGTCCTTCAAGCGTGGTGATGAGTTTGCCTTTTTTATAATCCCAAACTTTGAGGTTGCCATCTTTTGAGCCAGAAATGAGTTTATCGCCAGCAAAAGCAAGTTTGCTTACATAATCTTGGTGTTTTTTGAGGTTATATTTTAGTACCCATTCATTGTCTTTTTTTGAAAAATTATAAATTTTTACATAATAATCGTCAGCAGCAGTTGCGATATATTCGCCACAAGGCGATATTTTGACGTTATTGGTAGGCGAATTGTAAAATTCTTGTTGCAAATCAAAATCTGAAATACTTTGTATTTTGAATTTGCTATCTTCAGAAGATGTAAGCAAAATACCGTTTTTTGTGATGTCAATGCCACCAATAAAATCGTCATGCACATATTCCTCTTTTATAAGTGCGTCTGCGTTTTTTTTCGGAAAAAGCGAAGTTGGTTTTATCCCAAATTGTTCAAAATCTTGTGTATCAACAAGATTGCGGAGTTTTTGCCAAAGTTCTAAGAACGAAGGAGGTACAATAGATGAGAGTGGCATAATTTTGAGGGTTTTTTGTAAAAATTTTAAAAATCTGCCCCAAAATAGTATTTTTTTTTACAAATTAAAAAAGAATTATTAAAAATACTTATAAATCCCCCTTTGGTTGTAGAGGGCTATATTTGGGCGATTGCGGGCTATCGTGCAAAGCACAGAGCCATCACAGGCAAAAACACTTCGTTCCTTCGTGTTTTTGCCTGTTTGTCTCTGCGATAACGCTTCTATCCCTATCGCAAAAAACAGAACATTATTTGGTTAATAAACTTTTGCATACGCTTACACCGAAAAACCCATACCTTTTTCAATCAACAACATGAGAATATGAATAACTTTGATATGAATTTCTTGAATACGGTCAGCATAACCAAAATGTGGCACACGCACCTCTATATCAGACATCCCTGCAAGTTTTCCCCCATCTTTGCCTGACATGATAACAACTTTCATGTTTTTTTGGCGTGCCATTTCTACCGCTTTGATGATATTTTCAGAATTTCCGCTTGTACTCAATGCAAATAACACATCACCCTCATTGCCAAGTGCTTCCAAATAACGTGCAAAAATATAGGAATAGCCATAATCATTGCCCACACAAGAGATATGACTTGGGTCTGAAATAGCCAATGCAGGTAATGCTGGTCGTTCATGGCGATATTTCCCGCTTAGTTCTTCTGCAAAGTGCATCGCATCACAATGCGAACCGCCATTGCCACAACTGATAATTTTTTTACCATTTTTTATGGCATCTACCATAAGTTGAGCTACTGCTGATATACGTGTAATGTTTTCAGTATTTTCACAAAAATCTTGTAATACTTTTTGGGCTTCTTTAAGTTCTGCTAAAATTAAATCTTGCATTTTTTTATCTTTATTTATAAGTTTAAAAAAATTAAAAACTAAAAAAATATGTTTTTTTGTAATTAAATGTATTAATTCCTCCTTTGGGGTTCGGTGGCTATTCTTTGAGAACTGGGGCTTATTCAATTTCCCACCAAACTGTTTCCATTGTAAGTCCAGGTCCAAAAGCAAAACTAAGCATTTTTTCGCCTGCTTTATAGTGATTTTCTTTCAGAAATAAATCCCACACATACCATATTGTAGCAGAAGACATATTGCCATAATTTTTTAAAACTTGGTACGAAAACCTATTTTGAGTAGGCGAAATATGTAAGACTTTTTCTAATTGTTGTAAGATTTTTTTTCCGCCAGGGTGAATTGTAATGTGTGCAGTGTCTGCGATTTTATCTGCAAAAACTTTTGTAAGATTTTTGACAGGCTCGCCCAAGAGTTCAGGAATATAGGCAGACAAATTCATCAAAAAACCTTCATTGCCAATGTCCCAAGTCATGTCATTTTCGCCTTTGAAAAACAAATCACAATAAAAATCTTTGATTTTTAGGGCAATTTGATTGGGTTTTTGATTGGAAATAATGCTTGCTACTGCTCCATCGCCAAATAATGCCCCAGAGAGCAGGTCATCTTCTCTGACAGAATTTTGCAAATGTATGGTACAAAGTTCAATATCCAAAATCAACACATTTGCATCTTTATTTGCCTTACAAATGTCGTGTGCTACCCGCAAAGCGTTAATACCTGCATAACAACCCATAAATTGCACATTGACACGCCTTACTTGCGTAGGTATGCCAAACGCCTTTATAATCTGCATATCCACACTTGGGGCATACATACCCGTACAACTTACGAGTATCACATCTGTAATGTGTTTGGGCAGAATATCACACTGTGAAAAGGCATTTTTTAAGGCATTTTCCAACATAATAAAAGCATTTTGCCTAAAAATATCCATGCGTTGCACTGTAGAAGGGAAAGATTTTTGGGGCGAATCTGGAAAAAATTGCCAACCGTCCAATTTTGTAAAATCTTCTATCACTGAATAACGTTGTGCTATGCCACTTGCTCTGTAAAGGACTTCTAATTCATGATTTTTTTGAGGAGATTCGCCATAAAATAGCCCAAAAATCTTTTGCATAAATGCCAAAGTTTGTGCTTGCGAAATGCAAAAAGGGGCTTGTGTAGTGCCAATGGCGTGTAAATAAGGCATTTTTAAAATTAAATTAGTTTTTTCAGTTGTCAGTTTTTTTCAGTTGTCAGTTTTTTTCAGTTAACCCAGCTTTTTTAGTAATCAGGCAATTTTATCGTGAGTTTTTTTAATAAAAAATCATTTTTTATTTTTACTAAAAATAACTGCATCTGTTTAGGTTAAATCTAAAACCATCATTTTAGGCGAACTTCCCAAAAATTTTAAACTTTTGGGAAGTTAAAACATGATTATAATCAAAAATAAGTAAGAATAAGCTAAACAGATACAAATAACTAAAAACTGACAACTTAAAAACTGACAACTCGCTTACATATTATCTATTTTTGCCTCTATAATGTTTTGGATATTTTGTGGGACATTGCTCAAAAAATCAAAACCTGTTGCATTTTCTATTGCATCTACCGAAGTACGATACACGCGCCAATCTGTATCAATACTTTGATTATTGGGCATATCCACCGCTATTACACGTGTGCCACTATTGACACGTGTAGCGTCATTGTTGCCAAGTGGAATCAACACAATGATTTTCCAAGTACGTGCTGGCACATTTATTTTACCATTTTGCAACGAATTATAAGTACCATTGCTTCCTGTACCACCTGTACCATAGCCACCTGCAATAATATACGCCTCAAATGTGGGCGAAATCAACGACCTTGTATATTCTTCCAAACTTGCCCACGTTTGTTGATTGTTGCGGGGAGATTGGGGCATCATATTGGTCATTAGGAATGTAGCAGAATTGTCCTCTACACTTTTGGTGCGGTCAGCAGAAGGGCAAATATGCCCTCTATCAAATCCTGAGCCTGAATAATCGTTTTGTGTAACACGATACCAACTTGCGGGCAAAGCAGGATTACTTCTAAAATTATCTTGTCGTGTTGTTTGTCCAAGCCAATTATTATCAAGTTGCCAACTTGTCCAATTGGCGTGTCCTTTGATGCTATTATAAGAAGTGGCATATTGCGAAATTACCATTAAATAATTGTCTTTTTCGGTTTCGTCTGCGCGTGCATTGGAAGGATTCCCAAGTGCCAAATGATCTGGGGCATCTTGCTCAGGTTTTGGCTCATCTTTACAACTATTTAATAAAAATACTAAACAACTGATTTTTATAATAAAAAATAAATTAGAAAAAAATGGTTGTTTTAATAGCGGTTTTGTTGTCATAGTTTTATATTTAAAAAATGCAAAAATACAACAAAAAACTGTAATTCTTTTAATTTTAGGGCAAATCAAAATGACAATATGTAAATTACACAACAACAAAAATGTTTCTAAAATTAAATATTTTTTATACCTTTGCTTTGGTTTTTTTAACATCTAACAAAAATGATTATTTCACAAACCATACTTTTTACATTAAAAAACATTTATTGACATTGGCGCTGATATTGATATTCATACAAAAAAAAACATTTTGGAAAATATTTTTTTGTATCTGTATAAACCTTATAATTGGCAAACAAGGCGAAGCACAAAATCATCAAAAAAGTCTTGACGAATTATATCAAAAATGTACACAAACCCGCATAGATAGTATTCATAGGCTTATAATAGGGTTTATACGCAAATATGAAATTTCATTTAGGCGAAAAGGAAAAGTTATACAAACACCCGAAAAATTTCAAAATTTTTGCAAAAATTTCAAAAAAATTTGTGTAAAAAACAACCAAAAAGCAATTTTGAGAAGGTTTGCAATCATAGAACTTACAGACAATCTCAAACATCAAGAAGCCACACCTCAACAAGCCAAACAAGCATTTGAAAAATTATTGGAAGAATTGATAGCTTCCAAAGATTATTCTGCAACGTTGAGTTGTTTGTTGGAATCTGCTTTGGCGTTTTCGCCCACTCAATTAGATGCACTCAAAGTATTGTTTTTTGCGGAAAAATTTGCAGAAAAACACCATTTACAAAAAGACATTGCCCTCCAATCTGTGTATCAAATGATGGGTTTTTATCTTTGGGAACTGAATATTTATACGCTTTCAAATCAATATTTCCAAAAATCTCTTGCCACCAAATATGCACTTTCTGCGGATTCTTTGCAGGCTTTGAATGGAATAGGCATCAATTATCAAAAATTACAAGACTTTAAAATGTCCAATCAATATTTGGAAAAAGCCTCTCAATATGCCCTCAAAATCAAAAACAATTTATTTAATACCATAATTGAAGGCAACAAAGCAGTTAATTTTTTTAAAATGGGCAAGTTGGAAAAAGCATACACATTGGCTTTAAAAGACAAAAATACAAGCCTTCAACACGAACTTTGGGAGAATGCTTTTGGGGCAATGTATTGGCTTACACAAATAGAAATTGGACGAAAAAATATAGAAAAAGCGAAATTTTTTGTAGATTCCTTAGAAATTTTAAAAAATAAAGTTATAAAGGAAGATAGTAAATTGATTTTAAATTTGAGGCAAAAAGAAACGATTTATTTATATCAAAAAGCGACAGGAAACTCAAATGAAACCTTACGCGCCTATCAAAATTACATCAAAACGGATTCTACTTTTCAAGCACTTGCCCACAATTCTAAGATTTCAGAGATACAACTCAAAGCAGAAGTAGATATTTATATCCAAGAAATTGCCAAAAAAGAAAAAGAAAAAGAAATAAATAGTTGGTTTTTTGGGGTAATAGTGATTATTTTGTTAGTATTATTGTTTTTATTGGTAAATTATTTTTATAAAAAAGGTAAAAAACAAAAAAAAGAAATACAACAGCTTAAAACACAAATTTTTGCCCAAATACAAAATATCAATCAACAAAATGAAGATATACAAGCCATTTTTATACAAGAAAATAATGTCCAAACACAAGAAAATACAAACCAAACCTTAGAATTTGAGGTGGAAAATGTGCAAATTAAAAAAGCAGACTTAGAACATTTACGTAATTTTAACCTTGCCTACAAAGAACAATGGGGCGTATTCAAAGAATCTTTCCTAAAAATATACCCTGCTTTTGAACACGTTTTGCAAGAAAAAGTGGGTGCATTGTCCAACGCTGAGCTCCGTTTGTTGATGCTTCATAAATTAGGTTTGAATAACCAAGAGATAGCCAAAACGCTTCTTATCTCGCCTGAAAGTGTGCGAACAGGCAAGTACAGACTGTATAAAAAATTTGGTGTCAGTTCAAATGAAGAATTAGATAAGCTTTTGTAAGACACAAAAAAACCCTTTTACAGCGTGTAAAAGGGTTTTTTTTATTTGTCTATGCCTTCATAAATATTTGTCTATGCCTATTTTTTGGCTTCTAAAATAAAATCTGTTTGTTTTGCACACAAAATAAAAAAACTGTTCAAATAGTTATTTTATTTATTTTATTTTTCATACAATAGGTTATTAATTTTTTTATGAAAAGATTTTTACAATCGTTCATCAATCAAGCAAGAATATCATTCACTTGGATAGGATTATTTTTTAGTTTTTTGTGTATGCCTACTTTTGTGTGTGGGCAAAATTTGAATTATTTATTTAGCCAAAGTAGTGGCACTTATACCGCACTAACTTCGCCTACAAATATATTTACAAGCCCATTTGATGAAAATGTAAGCACGTCAATCACTATTCCAAGTTTTACTTATAATGGCGTGGCATATACTAATATGTTTGTTTCTACAAATGGATTTTTGAAATTAGGTGGAACAACTGCACCTTCTACATCTGATTATACACCACTTTCTACCAATTCTACAGATAATCAAAATATTATTTCTGCGCTTGGTGCTGACTTACAAAATAATACAGGCGGTAGTATAACACATAGAAATGTTGGTAACGAGATTGTGGTACAATGGAGAAATGTAAGACGATATACCTCTGCAGGTTTAACCGAAAGTCTAAATTTTCAAATTCGTATGAATACGCTTACAGGTGTGATAAATATTGTATATGGTGCTTTTACATCAGTAGCAAACGAAAATATTACTGCACAAGTAGGGCTTCTCGGTGCTAATGAAACTTGGCGTACACAAGTGCTTAACAGAGAAAATAATCTTAGTTGGGACAAAACAACTATGGGTACTAATAATACAAGTGCTTTGCCTTTAATAAATGCTAATAGACCTGCTTCTGGACTTACTTTTACTTATACACCTAACACCTGCTCACCTTTTCCTATTATTGGAACGGTAACACAATCAGGGACAAATGTAACGGTAAATTGGACACCACAAGCAGAAGCAACAAGTGGTTATGATATACGTTATCGTTTGCAAAGTGCATCAATAACAACTTACACCGTTGTAAATGTACCTTTACAAGCAACTAACAATGTCGTTATTTCAGATTTGGGAGTAGGCACATATATTTTTGAAGTAAGAACAAGATGTTCAGGAAGTAGTTTTAGCGAATATTCTAATGCAGTTGTATTCAATGTATTGGGGAACTATTACCTAAAAACAGGGGGTACAATCAATACCCTAACAGATTGGGGAATAAATACAGATGGTACAGGTGCTAATCCAACTGCATTAACACAAACAAATACCGCTTGGAATATTAGAAATACCCTTAATATCACTAATACTACATCTTGGACACTTGGGGTTGACGCTAAAATAGTAGTAGGCGATGGCACAAATGCAACGAACTTTGCTTTGCCTATAGGCTCAAATGTAGTAGGTACGATAGATGTCAATAATATGGGTACGCTTACGTTGCAAGATGCAAACCCTACTTTGGGAACTTTGGCAGTAGGCAGTACGGTAGATTACAATGGCATAGGAACACAAACCATTGCAATTGCTAATTATAGCAACTTGACCATTTCAGGAACAAGAATAAGCAGTCCAACGATTGAGTTACCCGTAGGAACGATAAATATTTCTAATAATTTTACTGTTACCACTACAGGCGTAGGAACTTATGCCAATACAGATAATACCATAAATTTCAGTGGTGTAGGTATGCAAACTATTCCTGCTTTTAGTTATTATAATATCACCAATACAGGCAATGGTAATCGTACACTTGCCACAAATGGTGAGGTAAATATCGCAGGCACTTTTGCAACAGGAACAGGAACTTATACTACTACGGGAAGTACAGTTAATCATTCTGCTACAATAGGCACTATTTTCCTTGAAAGTTTTAACTATTATAACATCATTATGAGTTCTACGACTAATGCACTTTTTAGTATAGGAGTAGGCAATACAATGAGTGTAGCAAATGATTTTACTTTGAGTGGTGAATGTAGTTTTGAGGTAAATAATACCACAGGAAATATCAATCTTAGTGTAGGCAATGATTTGAATATTTCAAATGGTTCTTTTGTGGTAATGAGAGGTAATACTACACCAAGTACTACTTTAAATATTACAAGAGATTTGAATATATCAGGAAATGGTAATCTCACATTAGAATTTGATGCAACATCTAATATAGGGGTAGCCACTATAAATGTGGGAAGAAACTTTACATCAACAAGTACACTTAATCCTACACTGGACTTTGGTTATGGTGATGCCACAGGCAATTCAATTAGAATAGGTGGTAATTTTTCTAAATCAGGAACAGGTCGTTTTCAAACTGCAAGTTTAGATACAAGTTTAGGTTTTGTGTTCAATGGTACAGGCACACAAACATTTTCTTATTCAGGTATTGATTCTGACTTTACACAATATCAAGTAAATGCTGGGGCTACTGTTCAGATGCTTACAGGGTTGGTTTTGGGAGGCTTTAATGGACTCCCTATTTCAAAATTTACTGTGAGTAGTGGCGGAACATTAGATTTGAATACACAAGTTATCGGAGCAAATGACCCTAATATACCTTTATTTATCTTAGAAAGTGGTGCAAATATCAAGACTGCTAACGTTTTTGGATTAAATAGTAATTTTTCTAATTTTACCGCAGGGACAACTTTATTACTAAATTCAGGTGCAAATTATGAATTTAATGCCAATGTAGCACAAGAAACAAGTACATTTATTACAACTCCTATTGCAAACAGAGTCAATAATTTAACTATCAATAACACTACAAATACAAGTAGCACAGGGGTAACTTTAAGTGCAAATTTAACACTTGGTGGCATTTTAAACCTTACATCAGGAAAATTGACAACAGGAAATAATACACTGACTTTGCAAGCAGGAAGTGGCGCAGTAAGTCCAAGTTTAGGTAAATCATCAAGTTATGTAGTGGGTAGTGTAAGTATTAGTTCTAATACTGACGCACAAACTTTGCTTTTTCCGATGGGAAGTGATACTTGGTGGAGTCCCGCTAAATTGATTACAGATGGCGGAGCAGGAAATACTACTTTTAATGTAAAATATAACAGCACCGCGCACCCTTTCAATACAGAAATTTTTCCAACTACCCCAGAACCTATTACTACCGCTCTGGATGCCTATTGGGATATTGATAGAAGTGTAGGTACAAGAAATGCAAACATACAATTATATTGGAATAATAATTTAGGACAAATCACAGACCGTACAAAATTACGTTTATTACATGGTAATGCAACAGTTTGGGAAAACTTTGGGGTAGATAATACAAATGGAAACGCATCAGATGGTACAACAGGCACAAATATACAAGGTTCTATTATCAAAAATGCAGTATCTGTTTTTAGTCCTTTTACAATAGGTTTTACCAACAACACCTCACTCCCGCTCAATCTACTTTCTTTCAATGCTACTCGCCAAAACAATGAAAAAGTAAACTTGGCTTGGCAGACAGCAAATGAAGTCGATTTGAAATATTTTGTGATAGAAAAAAGTACAGATGCCATCAACTTTACAGAACTCGGTAAAATTGATGCACGAAATCCATCATCACAACCTAAAAATTATGCTTTTATAGATACAGAAAAAAATAATAGTTACTATCGTTTGCGTTTTGTTCATCATACAAGTCCAGACGAATTTAGTTTTATCCGATTTGTGAAAGGAAATGATGAAAATTTTGTTTTGATTTATCCAAATCCAACAACTGAAAATATCAGTATTGACCTAAGTAATTGGAAAATTAATGATGTGGTTGCTTTTCAAATACTTGATTTACAAGGGGAAATTATTGTTGAAGACAAAATCAAGTCAAACAAAACCACTTTAAACATTGAAAATCTACAAAAAGGAATGTATTTGTTACAAATCATTCAAAATACAAGAAGAACAACGCACAAAATAGTTGTTTATTAGATGCAACATTTTATTATTTATTAAACGCAAAAAATTCTTTCTATTTTAGAAAGAATTTTTTTTGATATTTTTTATTATCAGGACTTACCCAAAAAAAGGTCTTTTACTTAGTGTTTAAAACGCTTTTTTATCAAAATAACCTACTTTTTTTATTTGTCTATGCCTTCAAAAATATTTGTCTATGCTTATTTTTTTGGTTCAAATTATTTTATAGCTTATTTTGAGCTTAGAAATATACTATAATTTTTTAAAAAACTAAAAAAATCATGAAAAAAAATCATTCAAGTTATGGGAATTCCTTAGCAACCAATGTTGCTATTTTTTTGCAAAATGGTGGCTATATTGCATATGACCACAGAGAATATTGTGGTATGGGATTTATTTTTGATAAAGAAAGACAAGTATTTGTGTACGGAAGCGTATATGATGGTAGATTTTTTTACCCTGAATTGGTTTTTGAAACCCAAAAAGAATTTGTGTCTTGGCTTTCTCAACAGTCTGACACTTCGCTCGCAGGCGATAAAAACCAACGAATTACTAAAGAACGACTCTTGCACCTCCCTGCAATGAACGAACTTGATATAGAAGGTGCAGGTGTGTCGTGGGCGGATTAATAACGCAATGTATGATTTGATATATCATTATAAAATTTTCTTTTATAATTAGGTAAAAAAGCCCTTTTATGCACTGTAAAAGGGTATTTTTTATTTGTCTATGCCTTGTCTTGCGTTTGTCTATGCCTGTTTTTTGGTTTTAGAAGCACTTTCTACTTGTTTTGCATCAAAAAAAACACTTTAAAAAAATATGGCTACTAAAGGACAAATTCTCAAAAACCATCTCACAGGAGATGTGTACGAATTCTTGGAAACTTCACAAGATACACAAGGCAAGTGCATGAAACTCAAACTAACACTCAAAAGCAAAGGCGTGTTAGTGCCTAATCACTTTCATACACTACAAGAAGAAACGCTTGAGGTCATCTCAGGCAAACTCACTATTTGGTTGGCAGGCAAGTCGCAAATCCTGTCCGCAGGCGAGCAAATTACTTTGCCTAAAAACATTCCGCACAATCATTACAACGCCCATGATGAGTCGTTGGTTTTCATACAAACCGTTACACCTGCGTTGGATTTCGAATATCTGATGCAAAACCTAATGGGATTGACCGCAGATGGTAAAATGCCCAATGGCAAAGCGGGTATCGTACAAGAATTGGTAACGTTGAAATACTTAGACAGCAAGAGTTTTTTAGCAGGGATTCCTGTGCCTATTCAAAAACTATTAATGAATATGATTGCTCCTATAGCACGTCTGTTTGGGTATAGGGCTATTTATAAAAAGTATGCAGGCATTGAAAAATAGAGGTTTTTTTCATTTGTCTATATTTGAAATTTTTAACCTTGATACAAATTTTATTTGTTTTACAATATTCAATTATTATTAAAATTAACATCCACATGAAAATATATTACCCATCAATTCCAAACAACTGGCTTGCCTACATCTTGAGCTTATTCCTTACCCTTGCTTGCTTGACAAGTGCAAATGCACAATGGACAAATGTAGGCAATGCGGGTTTTTCAGGAAATGCAAGTTATCAAAGCATGAAATTCCACCCCATTACAGGCGAGCCTTATGTAGCTTACACAGATAATGATAATAGCGGTAAAACTACTGTAATGCGTTATACCGCAGGGGCTTGGGTAGTAGTAGGCATTGCAGGATTCTCACCAGGATTTGATGGATATCAAAGTTTAGCCTTTCACCCTACCACAGGCGAGCCTTATGTAGCCTATGCAGGTTTTTTTAATGCGTATAAAACCAGTGTCATGCGTTTCACAAGTGGTGTGTGGCAAAATGTAGGCACAGCAGGATTTTCAGCAGGAACTGCCACCTATCAAAGTTTAGCCTTTCACCCTACCACAGGCGAGCCTTATGTAGCTTATAGAGATGAAGCCAATGCTAATAATACGACTGTAATGCGTTATACTGCGGGGGCTTGGGCAGTAGTAGGCATTGAAGGCTTTTCAGCAGGTGGAAATGCTACCTATCAAAGTTTAGCTTTTCACCCTACCACAGGTGAGCCTCATGTAGCTTACCGAGATGGCGGTAATGGCAATAAAACCAGCGTGATGAGCTATAGGGTAGGTGCTTGGGCATTAGTGGGCATAGATGGTTTTTCAGTAGGAAATTCACAATACCAAAGTTTAGCCTTTCACCCTATCACAGGCGAACCTTATGTGGCTTATAGAGATGTTACCACTGCCAGTGGCTTTAAAACCACTGTGATGCGTTACACCGCAGGTGCTTGGGCAGTAGTAGGCATCGCAGGATTTTCAACAGCTTTTGCTGATTTTCAAAACTTAGCCTTTCACCCTACCACAGGCGAGCCTTACGTAGCCTATAGAGATGATGCCAATGGTGGTAAAACCACTGTAATGCGCTATACTGCAGGAGCTTGGGCAGTAGTAGGTATGATAGGGTTTTCAGCAGGAAATGCCCTCTCTCAAAGTTTAGCTTTTCACCCTACCACAGGTGAGCCTTATGTAGCCTATAAAGATAATATGAACGGTAATAAAACCACCGTGATGCGGTTTCCTTTACCCAATATCAACCTCATGGGCAATGGCATAAGTATTCCAAAAGGTGATATTACCCCAAGTGGTATAGACCATACAGATTTTGGTCTCATAGGGTTAAATACCTCTTTTGTGCGTACTTTCGCTATTAGAAACACAGGTAATGCTACCCTTAATATCAGTTCTATAAGCAATACCAATACTACGGATTATACAGTAAGCAATGCCCCAACAAGCATAGTTGCAGGTGGTTCAGCTACTTTTATGGTTACGCTCAATTTAGTTACATTAGGCACTAAAACTGCTACCATAACCATTAATAGTGATGATATAGATGACGCATCATATACCTTTGCTATCACAGGCAAGGCGATTTTTGCCTCGCCTGCCACAACACATGGCAATATGCTGAATTTTGATGGCATAGATGGACACATAAATGTACCCGCCAACGCAGTTTTTGATTTTACAGATAATTTTAGTGTGGAGGCTTGGGTTAAAATATCCAATACCACAGGCAAAAAAAGAATTATTCATAAAAATGGTTGGGCATTTGGTATCAATGGGGATAGGTTAGATGGCGTAATCTTTGGTGTTGTAGATTTTACAGTAAGCATAGGCAATCCGATTGCAGTCAATACATGGACACATATTGCCTTTGTGGTGCAAAATAACAATCTTACTTATTACATCAATGGCATAGCTTCAGGAGGATATAATACTTTGAATTTGCCCGCCACAGCGGGCATTGGCATAGATATAGGATTTAATGGGCTAACCAATGACGAATACTTTAAAGGCAATATGGACGAGGTACGCATTTGGAATGTAGCCCGCACGCAAGCCCAAATTCGCGAAAGTATGCACCTTACTTTGTCAGGAGGCGAGAGCGGTTTAGTTGCCTATTACCAATTCAACGAAAGCACAGGCAATGCTATTGAGGCTATTAGAGGTAATAATGGAACACTCATTGGTGGCGCAACCCGCACAATATCAGAGGTTGCAGTAGCAACAGGCACTTCACAAAGGACAAATATAACAACAGGATTAAATACATTTGCCAGCACCAGCGTTGCGATAAATTTTACAACTGCTTGTGCTGATGAATTTGTAGTGTATCAACTCAAAGGGAACGCTTATAATGGTATCAGTACATTAAACACAAATACCGTTTCGTATTATTGGATTGTGAGGCAATTTGGCTCTGGAAACATTGTGTATGATGGCATGAATTTTACTATTCCAAACAATAATATCATTTCTACCGCAGACCAAGCTACCCCAAGCAACCTAAAACTTTATAAACGCCCTGATAATGCTACATCTGCGTTTCCTGCATCTTTTGCGAGTGCAACGAGTGCTAATAATAATACCAAAATCATTCAATTCACAAGTTTTACTGCTCAAACGAGTTTTAGTCAGTTTGAGATTGGCTCGTCAAGTTCGCCTTTGCCCATTACCTTGCTTAGTTTTGAAGGAAAAAGAACAAGCGAAAATGACGTTTTATTGGATTGGAAAACCGCCACAGAAATCAACAACAAAGGTTTTGATATTGAAATAAGTAAAAATGCAGTCGATTTTACTAAAATTGCTTTTGTAGATGGCAAAGGGAATAGCAATGTAATTACGAATTACGAATTAGAAATTGGGAATGGGGAAAATGCGTATTATAGACTCAAACAGATTGATTTCAACGGTGCTTTTTCTTATTCCAATATTATTTTTGTAAAAGGAAATGAAAATACCATCAAAATATACCCAAATCCGACTACCGAAAAAGTCACTATTGGTATAAGTGATTGGAAAATTAATGATAAAATTTCTTTTGAATTATTTGATTTACAAGGAAAACCCATTGCCAAAGAAAATATCAATACTAATAAGACGGTTTTAAATATTGAAAATCTACAAAAAGGAATATATATTCTACAAATTATTCAAAACGTAAAAAGAACAACACACAAAATAGTTGTTTATTGAAGATATAACTTTATTATTAAAAATTAAAAATGCTTCCCTATTTTAGGGAGGCTTTTTTTGTTAGTGTTTTTTTGGAACACAATGTAATAAAATTTTTATACCTTTGCTTTAAAAATAAATTCAAAAAAAACACAAAATTCCCCTCTTCCCTTTTTCCAATGTTTCCAAAAATCTCTCTGCCAGCTTCCAAAAGTGAATGTAATCGTGCTTTGATTATTCAAGCGCTTTACCATTACCAAAATAATAAAAATACAGATAAAATAACCATACAAAATACTTCAAATGCCAGAGATACACAAATATTATTACAAATTTTAAATAATTTTCAAGAAAAAGAAAAAAATAAACAAGAAACCAAGCAAGAAATCCAAAATAATATTTGGGACGTACAAGATGCAGGCACAACTATGCGTTTTTTGACTGCTTTTGCGTGTATTACTGCCCAAAATTGTACGCTTACAGGCACGTCACGTATGCAAGAACGCCCTATTGGTATTTTGGTAGAGGCTTTACAAACATTAGGTTTTGATATACAATATCTTAATAATCAAAATTTTCCGCCAATTAAAATAAACAATACAAAAGAAAATTTTACAACAGACTTTATACAAAAAACCAATTATATTGCTTTGCGTGGTGATGTGAGTAGCCAATATATTTCTGCGTTGTTGCTTATTGCGCCGCTTTTGCCTTTGGGATTGTATTTGGAATTGTTGGGTGATATTGCTTCAAAACCTTATATTGAAATGACATTGGCACAAATGGCACATTTTGGCATAGAATACGAATGGAAAACAAATAATATTTGGGTAAAAAATCAATCATACCAAGCAAATACATACACCGTAGAGGGCGATTGGTCAGGTGCAAGTTATTGGTTTGCTTATACTGCTTTGACAGGAAAAACGCTTTTTTTGGAAAATTTAAAAGAAAATTCTTTACAAGGCGATAATGTGATTTTAAATTTGATGCAAACATTTGGCATAAAAAGTACATTTTTACAAGATGGACTTCAAATTGAAAGAATGATACATACTGAAAATACATTTGAAGACGAAGAAAATCAACAAGAAGATTATCATTTTGATTGCAAAAACTGCCCTGACCTTGCCCAAACACTTTTTGTGGTGTGTGGTGCCTTGGGCAAAAATGCTACTTTTACAGGGTTGGAAAGCCTAAAAATCAAAGAAACTGACCGCCTAAAAGCCATGCAAACCGAACTTGCAAAGTTTGGTATTATACTAACCGAAACCAATCAAGGAGAAGCAGAAATTTCTTTTGCAAAAAATTTTTTATTGAAAGATTTTTTTAAACCTACTTTTAGTAAAAATCCAAAAAATAAAATAATTCCCCCCAATAAAATTTGTATTGATACTTATGAAGACCACCGCATGGCAATGGCTTTTGCCCCTTTGCAGGCTTTGGTGGTATTTGACATAGACAATCCTGATGTTGTGGCAAAATCTTATCCACATTTTTGGACAGAATTAGAAAAATTAGAAGGAAAAATAAGAAAACATCTAAATCAAAAATAATCTTACATTTACACAACTTTTTTTCGCATTTTTACGAATAAGAACTTACATTAACAACTTGTTAATTAACAAGTTGTTAATGTAAATTTAAAAATAATAAATACACACTTTAAAAAGTTGAACATGAAAAAAAAATTTTTTACCGTAAAAATGCTTCCTTTGGCATTTATGGCGATTTCTTTGCAAAATTGTAACAATGCAACCGAAAAAACCGACAACAAAGACAAAAATACCAAACAAGAAGAAAATGCAAAAACAGGTAATTTTGAAAATTTTGATGTAGAAAAACAAGTCTATGAATTTGACACATCACAAGAAAAAAATATCCTTACAGAAACAGGCACAAAAATAAAATTTGTTGCTGACAACTTTGTGGATAAAAACGGAAAACCAATTAAAGGCAAAGTAAAAATTACCTTACGTGAGTTTCATTCATTGGCTGACATTATGGCATCTGGTATTCCTATGCAATATGACAGCGCAGGCGTAAAACATAATTTTGAGTCTGCGGGTATGTTTGAGTTGAGAGGCACACAAAATAACGAAGAAATTTTTATCGCAAAAGATAAACCTGTAAAATTGGATTTGGCTTCATACAAAAATGGTGCTTTCAACCAATATATTTTGGCAGAAACAAAACTAAAAACTGCCCAAATCAAACGCCAAGCACCACAACACAACTGGCTCATCCCAAGTGCCTACGCACAAGAAATGCCACAACTCATGGTAAACCGCATAGATGGCAAATGGAAAATTACCATGAAAAGCCAACTCCCAACTGCCAACGCTGAAAAAGCTAAAAAAATCGCAGAACTTGAAACACAACTCCCAAAACAACCTGTAAAACCACAAGCATACAACGCCAATGAGCCAATATTGGATTTTAACATTTCTAATCTAAAAGAATTTCCTGAATTAGCTACTTTTCAAAATATTGTATGGCAATATGGCGGAGAAAAAGACTCAACACAAGACCCAGCCAAAAATGAATGGATTTTCTCCACTACTTGGTCAGAAGTTAAACTACAAAGCCAAAACCTACCTGGTGCAGGTATCAGCTATAAACTTGTGCTAAAAAATGTAAGCAAGGATTTTACTACGCAAATAATTCCTGCGTTGCGTGGCACACAACTTGAAACTGCAAAGCAATTATTTGAACAAAAAAATAAAGAATACGAAGCAGAAATGAAAAAATCAAGTGCAGAACGTGAAAAAATAAGTCAAGAATTGGAAAAAACAAAACTTCAAGGAGATTTTGTGAGAGGATTTATATTACAAGATTTTGGCATTTTTAACTCTGATATTGTAGGTTCATACCAAGAACCTATACTTGTAAATGCAAATTTTGGCGGACTAAAAATAAGTAAATTATTCCTTATGGTAGGCAAAAGAATGATGGTTGATTTGGGACATGTACCAGCTACTTCTGCAACATTTACTTTTGACAATAGACAAGAAAACCAATTGTTTGCAACAGTGAAAGACGAAAAAGGCAAACAAAAAATCTATCGTTTTTCCAAAAAATCATTCAAAGAACTTGATATTGCCAACATCAAAAAAACTAAAAAAGCAGATATTGCGCTTGAAGCAGTGGCAGTAGATAATATGAAACAGTTGAGGGAATTGATGTAATTTTATAGTTAGTCAGTTTTTTCAGTTACCAGTTTTTCCAGTTGTTTTTTTTTTGAAAAAAATATGGCGGTCAAAATCCACGATTAAAAACAGCCAGATTTCTACGAAATACCGAATTCATTATTATTTTAAGTAAAAAAGTCTATACAAATTTATAAAGTATAGGCTTTTTTTATAGCAAAATTTCTATATTTATTGTTTTTTACCTTTTGATTTTTTGAACCTTTGAACCTTGAACTTCTATGAAAATCCGTTTTAATATTTTTCTATTTGCTTTAATACTTTTTGTTTTTTTTCCAAAAAAAATATTTCCTCAAAAAATATACCTTCCATTCAAACAAAATCAACTTTGGGGCGTAATGGACACCGAAAAAAACATTTTATTAAACCCAAAATACCAACATATTACTTTTTTTGAAGGAACTTTTGCCATTGCAACCAACCAAAAACAAGAGAAAGGTATTATTGATTTTGAAGGCAATATCATAGTAGAATTTAAGGCGTATCACACATTAGATTTTTTGACAGATACTGATTATATAAAATATTCTTTTGATGGCGAAGTGTTTGGGTTATTACATTTTATACAAAACAAAGAAGATAAAACCAAATATCAAATTGTAGAAGAATTGCCTGCAAAATATCCACAAATTAATGTATTGAGGCGAAATTTAGATGTTTCGGATTATAACACTGAAATCATTTATACCAACAAATTGGGTAGAATAGGCATTTTATCACTCAAAAATAATGGTGAAATATATACAAATGTTGAATTTATAAATCCTACATTTGTTAGGGAAAATCGTGGTAATTCTGCCCTTATACATGATTTTTTAATTACAAAAAAAGACAATGAAAATTTTTACACCAAAACCACAGGCGTTTATGATATAAATAATAAATATATCAATACCATAAATATTCCCATCACGAGCAACATGGATTTTTCAGAAAAAAATAGTTACTTTATTGCTCAAACACCCAAACAAAGATATAATGCGGGCATTAGGCAAGAAGAAGAAGCATTAGGACATACCATATATGATTTTAGAAAAAAAAATGTACCAACAGACCGCTTGTATGACGAAATCATAGAGAAAAAAGGCATTTTCTATATGTATATGAGTGAAAATCAAAATAAAAAACTTTCAGGCATATTTACCAATGGAAATATTACCAATTTGCCTGATGATTTGGACATAACAAACCTTTCTTATGATACACAGGCACGCATTTATATAGGGCGTGATAAGACGAAAGTCGAAACAATCATTCTAAATGAGAATTTTAAAATAATAAGTATATCTAAAAATGGTTTTGATGAAATAGGCGATTTTAGGGGAAATTTGGCACTTATTATAAAAAATTATATGGGTGATAATGGAAAAAATGTGCGAAAATTTGGCATTATAAACAGAAGGGGCGTAGTAGTTGCTCCACCTGTATATAGAAGCGTGCAGTTTCAAGGCACAAAAGTACGTTTGTATAAACAGGAAAAAGGCGGACTTTGTACCAATATGATTTTTGATAATTTGGGCAATAAAATAGATGAATTTGAAGCTACTATCAAACTTATCAACTTAAAAGGTACAAGTGTGGAACAAGAATGGGAATTTACAAAACGTATGCAAGAAAATAATGATATTTTGGCACAAAAAGAAGAAACCAGACAAAGACAAGCCCAAAATATAGCCCTCAATAATAATCCTATCGTATTGCCTCCAAATATGGTATTGGAAGCTCCAGAAAGAGATTTTCAAGTTGGAATACTGTCTTTTAGATATGATACCCTCCGAAAAACCCTCAAAAATGCCAATATGTATCACACTAAACTCACTAAACCAAACGAGAAACGTAGTTGTAATGTACTCATCAGCAGAGATTCCAATTATGTGTATTTAGAAACACACATAGAAGTCATTGCAAAAGGCGAAAGAGAAATCCGCAGAAAAGGCGAACTCATCAATACACAAACAGGCGAACGGTTGATAGAACAAACCTTTAATGCGTATAAAAGAGAATTGGAATATGCTTTTTTGGCTTTTGAAAAAGATGAAATGGCACTATTGGGTGAAAAATATTTTTTGGATAAAACAGGAAAAACTATCAAAAAAACAGATTTTATAGATAAAAAAACCAAAAAAACCGAAGTTGCCCCTTTTTACCTTATTCGCCCAACAAACCTTCCAAATATCAAAAACTATATTGTGAAAGCTACCACTGATAAAGAAGGAAATCTTATGGAAAATACAGGTTTTCAGGGGTTTGTGGGCAATCAAGGTAATATCATTGTACAACCTTTATATAATCAAATGTATAATTTTGATGAAAATTTTTTGGCAAAAGTAGAGGTTTTTGACAGCAAAAAAATTGATTATGGAGAAGTAAAATTTGAAAAACACAATATAAAAGTAGGTTTTATTGACAGCACAGGCAAGGAAATTGTGCCTACCAAATATGCAAGAGTAGATTATTTATTTAATAAAAATACCATAAAAGAAAAAAATCGCCTTGTAAGCAATACCCAAAGCAGTACAAACATCATCATACCAAATCAAAATCCAAGAATGAATAACCAAATTCAAAAAAGGGACGAAATCATGGGCGAAAAATTCCTTAGAGTTATGCAATCTTGCAACCGCTATGCTCTCAGCGACAGCATAGGAAACCTTAAAACGCCTTTTGCTTACAACCGCATTGAAGCTCCATACGAAAATCTTTGTGTGGTAGAAAAAAATAAATTGTTGGGGATTATCAATCTACAAGGTAAAGAGGTTTTTTCGCCAAAATACCAAAAACTACGCAACAACGGGAAAAATACCTTCGCAGTTTCTGAAAAAAATCTTTGGGGACTTTATAATAAAAATGGACAAGAAATTATCCCTGTAAAATACCAAAATATTGGTGAATTTCAATCTGAACACACTTTTATTATAGAAAAAAATAAGTATGGCATCATTGACCTGCAAGGAAATATTACCACAAATCCAAGTTTTGACCGCATAGAAAACCCAGTTGGCAATTTCGCTTTTGCCTTAGAAAAAGGAAATTGGGGCGTAATAGATATAAAAGGAAATTGGATAATAAAACCACAATTTAACCAAGCAGGTAAAATAGAGACAAAAGAAAATATTTTTATTATGCAAAAAACAGGCTTGGAATACATGATATATGATGTATCAGGCAAAAAAATTTCTAAAACTTACCGCAACATAAAACCTTTCAAAAATGGCGTAGCCATTGCCCAAAAAGGCATCAACGAATACACCCTTATCAATGCACAAGGCAAAGAATTATTGAAAAATGAAGCCACCGAAATACACAATTTTCACGAAGGATTGGCGGTATTTAAAAAAGATAAATTAATGGGTTTTTTGGATACATTGGGTAATGAAAAAATAAAAAATATATTTGATTTTGCCAATGATTTTACAAAAGGATATGCCAAAGTAACCAAAAAAGGCAAAATTTATTTTCTTGACACAAAAGGAGATTCCTTATTAAAATTGCCTGAAAGCATTGAAATTGCTGAAAAAGAAAATATAGAAAAACACAAAACAGAAAAAAAACGTCTTGCAGAAATGCACAAATTATTACAAAAAAGACTTTTTTTTGGTGAAAATATCGTTTATTTTACCCATTTTCCGCAACATTCTGCCCATTGTGCGGTGCAGTTATCGTATTTTATGGGTGTTACCAGCACCGAAGGCACAGAAATAACACCTGTTGAAGCAGAGAATATTGAAATGGTTGCACCTGACTTATTTGGTATTAGCCAAAATGGAAAATTTGGCTATTGGCACAAACAAAATGGCTGGCTTTTGCCTTTGCAAGAGTGAGAAAAGTTTAAGATTCAAGGCTCAAAAGTTTAAGGTTCAAGGTTTAAAGTTCAAAAATTTTGGACTTGATAAAATTAAAAGTAGTTTTTATTTTTTTTGAAAAATTAAATTTTTATTTTTACATTTGGCAAGAAAAAATTATAATAAAAAAGTAATTATTTAGCCATAATCTCAAAAGTGGATTTTATACACCTAAAAATGTTTGATACAAATGTTTTTCGGATTTATTCCCCTTTGGGTTAGTGGCTAATTTAAAAAAAAACAAAATGGAAGGTTATCAAGAAGAAATTTTTAAAGAGAAAATCATTTCTTTTCTCAAAACATTACCTCCAAACACAGGCACAACGCTTGCAGAGGTCGTAATTCATACAGGCATCGCAATAGAATGGGCAGAATATACATTGAGGCAACTCATGGACGATTTTCCTGTGTATGTAGAAATCAATGAAAAAAACGAACTTGTATATTTTTTTGATACACAACCAAAACCTGTATCATTGAAAACACTTAAAAAAACGCTTCAATGGGCATACAAAGCGTCTTGGTGGTTGGTTACAGTGTCGTTTAAAGCATGGATTTTGGCAATGCTTTTTACCTATTTTTTATTCAATTTTGCGATATTGATAGGTGGTTTACTGGTAGTAGCAGGTGAAGGCGGTGGTGCATTATTGGAAGGGATTTTTTCACTTTTTGGAAAAGTTTTCGGTGCTATTGGTGATTTTTTCTTTAAAATAATTGGTTGGAAATCTGAAAAACAAATAGATTTGGAAGAAGAAAATGCCACAAAACGCATTGCATTGCGTATGGATGGGAAAACTGAACAAGAAATTGATGCGATTTTGACCCCTGCGGTTATTCCGCAAAAAAATGAAGATGATTTATTACAACAAATTTTCTCGTATGTATTTGGGGCAACAAATACTGAAATTTACAATGATGAATATTGGGAAAAACGCACTTTAAAACTTATTGAGGCTAATAAAGGCATTTTACACGCTTCTGATTTGGTCAAATTGCAAGGCATTTCGCTGCATAATGCGCGCCTACACGCTACCAAACTCGTGGCACGACACAGAGGCGAAATTTCGGTAAATGAACATGGCATTATTGCGTATCATTTTCCTGAACTTATCACAGAAAATACAGCAGAAAAACCTGCTCCTATTTGGGAAAATCCTACGCCTTTGGAAAAAATGAATGACAATGATAAAGAAACCAACCAAGCAATTGGGTGGATTAATGGATTCAATGTATTGATGTCGTTTATTTCTACTTTTGCCATACAATTTTGGTTTTATGGTGATAGTGTAATGCCTGATTGGGTATTGTTGACATCTTTGATAATCCCTTTTTTGTTTTCTACTGTTTTTTTTACCATTCCATTGTTGCGAAAACCTTTCGTGTATTTTAGGAATTTAAGCATTAAAAAACAAAATGATAAAGCAAAAACATTCAAAAGAATTTTTGAAAAATTTGAACATGACCGCAATAATATTGAAAATAATCCTGAAAACAACACAAAACTTATCCCTGAAAATACCCAAGAAGAACAGATTTTTATTGCACTTGAAGGTACGCCTACTGCTGGTGACAATGGCAAAGTAGGTTTTGATTTTCCTGAGATAAAAAATGAAATTTCATGATAATAAAACCCATATTTTTTGCTTTAAATGTTTTTCGTTCCTTATTGGTATTTAAAAAATGCTTGCACAATCACAAAAATAGCACAAAAACTAAACTGGAAAACAAAAGTTTTTATTATTTCCTAAGTACATTGTAATTGAAATAAGTGTATAAATTGAGGTTCAACCTTTGCAAGGGTTTTTAACCTTTGCAAAGGTTTCGCTACGGTTTTCTTATAAAAATACATTTTAAAAAATCTACATTTCCTTTGATGACACTGTACTAAGTTTGTATATATTTTTCTTTTGAAAGTTATTTTTTACTTTTGTGCTTACATTTTTCTAAACACTGACAACAGAGAAAAAACCTAAATTTCCCAAATAAAGTTTGGAGGAAATGTTGTTTTGAAATTTGTCAACCGTAATATATTTGTTATATTTTATTTAATGTGTATTTGCAAAATAAATTATACCTAAAATTCGTATTTTTGCATTTTTTTTAGGAAATAAAAAATTTCTGTTTTTTTAAATGACAAAAATAATGATAAATATTTATAATATTTTACCCAAATTCTGCCAAAAACTCTGTTTTTGTTTGATTTTTCTTTACCAAAGCACATTACACGAAAATCTCTTTGCGCAGATTGTTATTTCACCTATTATTTCGCCCAATGATACTATCAACAATCTTATTTTACAAAAATATATTAACCAAAAAGTAGATTCTTTGCTCAAAATTAAAATAGATTCTATCATACAATCCAAAACTAAACAAGAAACCGCACCAAAATCACCCCCTCATGCTTTCCAATACCGTATTTTGGGCGATGGATTTACAATGGAAGGCAATGCAAATCGGATATTGATGACATACCGCACCGAACTTGCCTACACCAAAAATAGGTTTCAGATGGAGAGTAATCCACGTTTTGTATATGGCGAACAAAATACAAATTTAGCAGAACGAGATTTTTTTTCTGATTTAAGCATAAATTTCTATAAAAACCAAATTTTATATGGTTTTGGATTGGGAACGTATGAATTTAGCAATCTCAGGGGTATTGCCAATCGTTATTTGGGCGGTGTTGGTGTTGGTTGGCGCATATACAACAACCATAATTTGCAGTTTTCGCTTACAAATGCTTTTATCTATGAAAGTACAGATTTTATAAGGCGTACAGATTTTGCTACTTGGCGAAATTCTACACGCATCAAGTTAAAATATGGTATTTTGCAACAACGCATCAAATTTGCACATTATATTTTTTTCCAACCTTCTATACAAGACATAAATAATGTACGTTGGAACATAAATTTTTTGGCAGAAATGCCACTTTACAAAGGTTTTTCGTGCAGATTGAGTATAGACGATTTTTATGAAAGTATCGTTTTTGACAACCGCAAACAAAATGACCTTACATTTAGGTTTGGTTTTTTGTGGGGGAATAAGTAGTAAAAATAGTTTTTTCAGTTATCCAAATTTTAATCAAGTGATTTATCAATTGAAACAGAATAAAAGCTATTAATTTCCCCTTTTGGGGTTAGGAAGCTATTTTTATCACAAAAAACGGTAATCGTATTAATATATTTTTGATTGAAAGACGCAAAAGGTGTATGACTTAGGAGATATTTTGCCCAATAAACCAAAGAAAATTTTGTTTTTTGAATAAAACTTTTGGCTGGAAAAGTATAAGTTTCTTGGTTATACAAACGACAAAGCATTTTTTCTATGTAAAATTTTTCTGTTCCCAACAAAAAAGCCAAACTGCTGGGCGTATACATGTTAATATGCCCATAATCCAAAAAATGTTGCAACCGCAAATGCACACCATAACGATATTCACGTGGTACTTCCACAATACAATATTGGGCAACACGCTGAATTTCACGCAACAATACACGCTCATGTTCTACATGTTCCAATACGTGAGAGAGTATCACAAGGTCAAAACTATCATCTTCAAAAGGCAATTTATAGCCATCAAAAGGCAAAACAGATTTTAGTTGTGGCAAATTTCGTTGATTTATGGCATTTATGCCACTTTCCGAGATTTCAACTGCATGATATTCTTTTGCAAAATTTTGTTTGGAAAGTTCTGCCAATATCGCACCATCACCTGCTCCTACTTCCAATACACGTTCGATTTGGTATTTTTTGCGGTTATCTTTTTGTTTTACTGCTTGCACAATGTCTATGATATTTTTTGCTTTTTGCTTCGCTCCTATCATACGCCATTGCGCAATTTCAGGATTTAGGTATTGGTCTCTGTATAATTCTTGGAGGTTTTCGGTGATTTGCATTTTACATTAATTTTTTTTTTAGAAAGTTTGTGCGAAAAAATATCGCAGGAAGCACGCAGATAACGCAAATTTTACAAATTAAACACGATTTTTTTACAAAAAAATTAGTCAAATGCTATTTATCCCCCCTTTGTAAATTGGGGGCTTTATTAACAGTTTTCCTTTCAACTCTCTTTGTCTGTGAGCATAAATCCAACACTGTGTATATTTTCAATGCGAATATTTTTATCGTGTTGAAGATATTTTCGCAATTTGGTGATAAAAACATCAAAACTTCTGCCATGAAAATAATCATTTTCGCCCCAAATAGTTACCAAAGCTTCTTCACGTTTTAGCACATTATCTTTGCGTAATACCAATAGTTTTAGGATTTCACATTCACGATGTGTAATGCGTTGTACTTCATTTTGGTAGATAAGTTCTTGCTTTTCGGTATCAAATGTATATGCACCAATTTTGGTAATTTGGGGTAATTCAGGAAAAACATTACGAGTACGTTTCAAAATAGCCTTGATGCGTAATACAAGTTCTTCTTCATCAAAAGGCTTTGTCATATAATCATCAGCCCCAAGTTCAAATCCTTCAATTTTGTCATCTTTCAATGCTTTGGCAGTAAGAAAAATAATCGGAATGTTTTTGTTGATATTTTTAATATCTCTTGCAAGTGTAAAACCATCTTTTTTGGGCATCATTACATCAAGCACACAAATATCAAAATTTTGGGCTTTGAAAATCTTGTATGCCTCCTCGCCATCTCTGCAAAGGCTTACTTTAAAACCTTCCATTTCCAAATATTCCATGAGCAAATAACCCAAATTCTGGTCATCTTCTGCTAATAATATACGCATATTTTTTATTTTTTTTTGAGTGAGAAACAATTTTTATTTTCTTGGTTTTAATTTTTGTCTAAAAATAAATATAAATTTAATAAAATCTACGTTTTGTATGCATTAGTTTGCAAAAAGGTCAATTTATTTCTATTTTTGTTAAATTTTTTTTAAAATAAAATAAATGCACAAATTTCCACGCCTACATTCCTATAAATTTCTTTTTATTTTTGTGATGTTTGTTGCTTTTCCGCAACAATTTTCCACACCATTATTCGCCCAAACACCGCTCAACAGCAATAATGGCAAAGTAAAATTGTATGACCAATATTTAGACCACAATGTACAAATGGATTCCTCACAATTTGAGTTTCCGAGCTATGTTATTAATGACAAACGCATTGATGAGGCTTCAGGTATTAGTGCAAGCAGGACATTTAAAAAGCATTTTTGGACGCATAATGATAGTGGCGACAGTGCAAGATTTTTTCTTATCAATGACAAAGGCAGATTTGTAGCACAATATCACTTACCAAAAGTAATCGTGAGAGATGTAGAAGACATAAGTGCAGGCAAATGGAGTGAAAAAAAAGGTGAAAAAGTAAAAAATTATATTTTTTTGGCAGATATGGGCGACAATAAAGCACAATACGAATCAAGCAAAATATATGTCATACCTGAACCTACTGCATTTAGCAAAAAAGACGAAGAAAACGCCATAAAAAGCTACAAAATCATTGAATTTAGTTTTGAAGATGGTAAACGTGATGCTGAAACACTACTTTTTGACCACATTACAAAAGATATGTATGTGGTAAGCAAAAGGGAAAAAAATGTAAATGTATATAAAATTGCGTATCCACAATCTACCGAAAAAATCAATATCGCCAAAAAAGTAGCAACTTTGCCTTTTACCTTAGCAGTTGCAGGTGATATAACCCTTGACGGAAAACATATCATCATCAAAAATTACGCAAATATTTATTATTGGAAAAGAGACCCTAAAAAACCTTTTGAAAAGGCTTTTGACCAAAAACCAAAACGTGTGCCTTATATTTATGAGCCACAAGGCGAAGCGGTTACATGGTCAGTTGATGGCAACGCATATTATACACTGAGCGAAGAAGTTGGAGAATTTAAACCTATGTTGAATAGATTTGTAAAGAAAAAAAAGTAATAGAAAGCCCCTAAACCTCAAAGGAGAACAAATCCATAGAAAAGGAAAAAATAAATTAATACAAAAAATAAATAATTCCTAATCCTCTATTCCTGATTCTTTTAATAACCAATCACAAAACCATTTGTGCTATTGCCTTGTGTTTGCATTTCTGCACCACAAAAGCTAAAACCTCGCTTAAATCTCCCTACAAACCATGTTTTTCCCTTAAAATCTGCGGTCATATCTGCAAGTTCATTGCTTTCTTCGCTATGACTTTGCAGGAGGTTGATAAATTTGCCTTCTTGTGTAAGCGAAATAAGAAAAATATGTACTTTTCCATCAGCATTTACAGAAATTTCTGGATTTTTTTTGGTGTCCAACACAGATTTTTCGCTCATTCCTACACTACTTTCTTCGCTTTTTTTGGTTTTTTGTTCATTGACAACAGATAAAATATTTGAAAATGCCCCACTAATAAAAAGTTTTTGGGCTTTTTGGTTGTATAATACCTTCAAACCTCTTGCATTGCCCTTTCCTTCTACTTTTCGCACCCACATAAATTGTCCCATTGTAGATATTTTATAGACAAAAACGGTTTCATACGTGAATTTTTCTAAGAAATTGGCTTTTAATTTTGTGTTACCAAACAAAGAAATGCCAAAATTTGCACCCATTTTTTGGTTTGTCCCCAAAAAATACCCTGTAACATAGTGATTTCCCTCAGCATCTTGGCAAAAATCTTGGGCTTCCATGTTATTGGCAATGATTTTTGCCCATTTTAATATACCTTTTTGGTCATATTTTGCCAAAAAAGCGTCATGGTTAAACATCCAACCTTCGCCATGATACAATTCGTGGCTACTTTGTAGGGCAAAATGTTGTGGTGCAAAAGCACAAGTACCAGAAACCATGCCCAACACTACCCAATCACCATTTTTATCCATTTGCAAACCTCTGAGATGCACACCTGTCAGCATGGATGTTCCGCCTGCAATCGTATTTACCCATGTTAAATCGCCTTTTTTGGTATAATTTGCTAAAAAAACGTTCTTAACATGCGTATTTTTAAGGGGTTTTCCGCCAAAATCAACCTTATCTGTAAAACTCCCTGCAATGCAAATATCGCCTTTTGGGCTTAATGCAAGTTGATTAAACATAGATTCGGGTTCGCCTGTGATGTGTTTGGCAAATTGGAGATTGCCATTGATGTCAAATAATGCAAAAAATATATTAATATCACCTTTTGCTAAGATTTCTTGGTTTTTAATGATTAATTTTTGTTGAAATTGCCCACCAATCAATAAATTTTTGCCTGAAATAACCAGCTTTTGAATGGGATTGCTCAACTGGAACGCCCAAATTAAAGTCCCATTTGGGTTAAATTTTGCTAAAAAATGTTTTCCATCACGTTCTTTTAGGGTATTTTCGCCCAATTTCAATTCTTCGGTCATATAACCTGTGATATACAAATCCCCAACACTATCCACCGCCAAGCGTTTAGCCCCTGCTCCATACATTTCTCCAAATTGCCAAGAAGTGTTTTGGGTAATGTTTTTTTGATTTATCTTGTGTGTAATGCTGTCTTGTGCAAAAAGGCAATTTAAACCCAAAAAAAAGGTAAAAAATAGGCAGAAAGTAAAGTTTTTTTTGTAAAACATTTGGGATAATCGTAGGAATATTAAAGATTTTTTTTTGCAAAATTAAATATAATCAGTTTTAATTTTGTCTTAATTTTCAAACAAATTATTTTTATCTTCGTTTTCTTTATTTTCTTCCATATTTTTATCTACAATAGCTTGATTTTTAGTTTTTTCCTCATTTTCTTCTTTTTCCTTTTCCTCTTTTAAAAATTTCGATAAAAATTTTTGATTTTCTTCTTCTTGTGCCATTAGAATATCCAAATTTTGCTTCAAAATCTCAATCAAACAATAAACACGCCCTTCCAGATTGATAAATTGATTGATAATAATGGTTTTTTGTCCTGTAATAATGCAATAACCTGATTGAAAATTACCTTTTTCGTAGCGTATTTTATAACCTACATGGGCAAAACATTGTTCTAATTGTGTAAGCGTTTTGGCATTAATACGCATATTTTTATATAAAATCTTAAAATGTTATTATAAATATTTTTTATAAACGTTTTGATAAAATAATTTTTAATCAAACAATAAATCTCCTAAAACATTTATTTTTGGCAGATTTTAATTCTTGTTTTTAACCCAAAAATTCTACAACGCCTGTGTCCAAATCGTACATAGCACCTATGATAAGGATTTCACCTTTTTGCTCCATTTCTACTAAAATAGGGCTTTCATTTCTGATGCGTGCAAGGCTGTGTATGACATTATTTTTGGCAACAAGATACACATAATCATCATTTTTTGTGGTTTTTTCGCCTTCATAGTTTTCTGTCATTTGGACTGCGGGCTGTATTTTGGCAACAAGTGCAGTCAAATTACCCAATTCTACTTTATCTATTGCACCTTTGATTGCGCCACAACGCTCATGCCCAATAACCAACACAAGTTTTGCACCTGAAATTTTGCAAGCAAATTCCATACTGCCTAATATATCTTCATTGATGAAATTGCCTGCAATACGAGCCACAAATAAATCACCAATGCCTTTATCAAAAATATCTTCCACAGGAATACGACTATCCAAACATGACAATACAATAGCTTTTGGATATTGTCCTTGTGCAGTGATGCGTATATGTTGGCTATGTAAGCGTGTAGTTATTTCGTCATTCACAAAACGCATATTGCCTTCTTTTAGGCTTTGTAGTACATCTTGGGGCGACATCATTTGTTGCTTTTCTGCGGTCATTATATTTTCTACCATATTTTTTTTATTAGAAAGTTGTCAGTTATTAGTTTTTTCAGTTGTTAGTTGTTTTTTGGAAACAGAATATTGTAAGGAAAAAATGTAAGGGAAAAACGTAAGGAAAAACGTAAAATATGTTATTGTTTGTGAATTGTAAATTAAATTGTCTATTTTGTTTTTTACTGATTTTCAACAAAAAACTGACAACTGAAAAGACTGATAGCTCATTTTACCTTAAAAACTTCCTCAAATACAAAACAAAAATCCGATTTAACTTGTGCCATAGTTGGGGGATTTTGTATTTCTTGGGCAATAGATGTAACGCTTTTTCCTGTAAGCCCACAAGGGTTGATGTATCCAAAATATCGCAAATCTGTATGCACGTTCAACGCCAAACCATGCATCGTAATATACCTACTGCTACGCACACCTAATGCACATATTTTTTTGTATTCATTGAGCCAAACACCTGAAGCATTTGCTTGTCGGGAACTATGAATATTGTATTTTTGAAGTAATTGGATAACAGTTTCTTCCAATTTTTCAATATAAGTCCTCAAACTGATATTACATTGTTCCAAATCCAAAATCGGATATGCTACAAGTTGTCCCAAACCATGAAATGTAATATCCCCGCCCCTATCAGTTTTATGAAAAGCAATATTTTTGGCTTTTAGTTCTGTTTCAGAAAGCCAAAGGTTATCCATATTGCCACTTTTGCCCAATGTAAATACAGGTAAATGTTCACAAATTAGTATAATATTTTGCGGTAATTTTTTTTCAGATTTTTCTAAAATAGCTTTTTCAAATAATGCTAATTGCATTTGAAGGGCATCAGCATACGCCACAATACCTAAATCTTTGAAGATAAATTGCATTTTAAATAAAAAAAAGCCCTCAGCCCCAAAGGGGAGCAAACAGCCATAAACTATAATTTTTCCTATTAATTCCCCTTTGGTGCTTAGGAGGCTAAACTCATAACTTTAATACAATAATATCCAACTTTGCACACGATATTTTTTATCAAATTCTAAATTGCGAAGGCGTGCAAGTTTTTTATCTGAATAATCTGCCACACTCACACGGAATTTTGGATTTTGGGGTGAAGGTTTTAATATTTTTACCATTTCAAATCCAAATTTTACCATATTGTTGTAATACGAATAAGCACGAGGTGCATTATCAAAACTTGCAACAATGATAAAATGGCGTTTTTCAGGCGTTGTAACAAGAATTTTATCCAAGTTTGCAGGTTCTTCAGGTATTGTAGCAAATTCTTCTCTGAGTGATACATTTGGCATTTTGAGCAATTCCATTACATCACCTTTTTCATTTACAGTAGGTTTCCCGTTTGATTTTTGTGTGTCTTTTTCGTTATTTTTACTTTCAGTTTCTTTTTTATTTTTTTCATTTTCTGCAATTTCTTTGCTATCATCTGGTTCTTTGATGACAACATCATTTTTTTGTTTTTTGCCAAAAATTTGGGTATCAGTCATCAAAAGCAATGCAAATGTGGCACACACAAGAAATACAACTACTGCAATCCAAAAATAGAGTTGTTTGTGGATAGGTACAACTTCTTCTTGTTCCACAATTTCGTCTGTTGCAGGCAAGTTTAATTCTTTGGCAAGGACAGCAGTTTCACTTTTAATATTTGTAGTTTTCGTATTTTCTACTTTTGTATTTTGAGATAAAGGTATTTTTTCAGTAGGTGTATTTATAGGTGTTTTATAGGTGTTTTCTGCAGTTTTGGTTGGTTTTTCGCCTATATTTTGTTGTGTTTTGCTTGCATTATTTACGTTTTCTTTGCTTATATTTTCTTTTGTGGTATTTTCTTTTGCGGTATTTTCTTGGGGATATTTTTTTACTGTTTCTTCTGTTGGAAGTGAAGCACTAAGGTCAGGATTTTTGTAAGGCACTTCTGTTCTAATAGGCGTTACTTTGATAGGCTCAAGTCCAAAACTATCCGCCAAGATGTATTCTTGCAGTTGTGGCTGAAAACTAAGCGTACCATCAGGATTGGCAAGCAATGTTCCTACGCCCAAAATCGTATATTTTTTCTTTACATTTAGGTCGTATTGCACAAAACCTATGTATTCACGCAAGAGATTTTGCGAAGCTTGCTTTCCAAAGCCAGTTTTTTGGGCAACAAATTGCACAAATTCTTTACTTTCTTCTGCTTGTCCATCATATTCAAACTTCAAAGTTTGGTGTGGAGGCAATATTTCACCATTGGCACTTGTAAGTTGTGCGTGTTGGTATTGTGTTTGAAAATTACCAATTTTTGGGAGCATAAGCGTATTATTTTCCCAAAACCATTCTAATATATGTTGCTCAATCAGGTTTTCTGAAGCGTTTTCTGAGGTATTTGTTGATGCCATTGTATTTTTGAACGTTTATTTAACGTTGATTGATGTGGTGTAGTTTATATTTATTTTATATTGTAGGCAATGCCCACTAAAAAATGAAAGCCTTGCGAAATATAACCTGCAAAGAGCGGGTTTTTTTGGTCAAATATATTAAAAAAAGACAAAAATGCAGAAGTTTTTGGAAAAAACAAGTACTCTCCCCCAAAAGATAAATCAACGATATTAGCCAGATTTTGTTCTTTCATTTGTGCATTGGTATATTTTCGTTGAAATTCGCCTTGTAATTTTAGCCAAAAAATCATATTTTCTATGTATTTATTTCCTTTTTTTGGCAAAAAACGCACTTCAATATTATTCCTCCACTCAGGCAAATGCCACGCATATTGTTGTATATTAGTTTGGTATGCAAAATGTTGTATTTCTGCTTTCGCTTCAAAAACGCCAATATTACATTCCAAAAAATACTGCCCGCCTGCCATGATATTTGTTACATTTACTTGGTCATATACCAAAGAAAATTTTGCACTATCCAAAGGATTATTTACCCAAAGAGGCATATTTTGATATTGTGCAAAACCTTGTTCTGCGTATATTTGATATTTTGAGGTTTGAGATTTTTGGGCTTTTGGGCTTTTTAATGATTTATGAAGTTGTGAATAATGCAATCTTATACGTATATTTTGGCGTTGTTGGGTATTAATAATGTTGATATTTGGCGCAATCCACGCATTTTGTTGTGCAAAATTAGCCAATGTATTTTTAATTGTTTGTCCATTATACAAAATTTTTGCCTGAAAATCTTTATTTACATGATACAAAAAAGAAAAATTTGGATAAAAATGCAATCTTTTATACAATTTTATGTCATCATTATCATAACTTACCCTAAAACCGCCTTCCAATGTAATAGGTGCATTTGGCAACTGATAGGCAAGTGTAGGTGATATTTGCAAAAAAGTTCGTTTAAAAAATAATTCTTTTTCTCTGCGAGGCATTACCCAAAAATCAAATTCCCCTACAAAGTCTAAATTTTTTGCTCTATTTTTTATGTTATTTTTATGTTGTAATAATTTTACTGTTTTAAAACTAAATCCACGCACTTGCTCACGCACTTCTGCGACTTGTTGATTGGCATTTTTTTGCCAATTTTGGAATTTTATTTCACCTTCTACAACCCAATTTTTTGCAGTATCTGCGTATAATATTTGTGTTTGAAAAGAATTTTGTATAAAAACTTGTTTCAATGTATCAGCATCAAAAGTTTTTAAAATTTCAGGATTGTAGTTATAAAAACGGTTTGTATTGCTTTGTGTGGTAAAAGATGCAGTAACCGCAATTTTTTTGTGTATATATTGCGTACCTACTTGTGCTAAAAAATAACGATTACCCGAATATTCTTTGGCAACTGCCCCATATTTTGCATTTTGGCTAAATA
Source organism: Cytophagales bacterium (assembly GCA_031425615.1). GTDB lineage: Bacteria > Bacteroidota > Bacteroidia > Cytophagales > Microscillaceae > JAAFIN01. The sequence goes on along the minus strand of JANPJR010000015.1, from coordinate 308,044 downwards.
TTTCCGAAAAAAATTGCCAATTTTTCCACAAAATTGGTGTTTGAGTTTTGTTTCTTAATAATGTATTTCCATAATTCCCCAAACCTATCTGTGTGCTTGAATACCATTTTTGGGTGTTTTTGGTGTTTTCGTTGCTGGAATTAGTTTTTTCTTGGTTGGTATTTTCTTGGTTCGTTTTATTTTCTAAACTTTCACTTCCTAAATATTTATTTGCAAGAGAATCTTTTGTATAAACATTAAAAGGCAATAATTTAGGTGAAAAATCTTTTTTTGGTGAATCAATAATATTTATTTGTTTTGTCGTATCAGGAATTTGTGTGATTGGTTTTTGGAAAATTTGTGGTAATTGTTGGGCAAATAATGGATTTTTAAAAAGATTTAAAATACAAAAAATTCCTAAAAAAATTTTAAAAGAAAAATTAAAAAAAACTAAAAAATTATTCATTGAATATTGACTAAAAATGATAATTAAAACACAAAAATATGAAAAAAATCACTAAAAAAACAATCAACCAAAATTGTAGTAAGATTTTAGTAAAAAAAGACAACTAATTTAAAAAAAGCTAAACAAATTTTCCAAAAAAACTATTATTTTTGTAAATACTGTAAAACATACAAAACACGCAGTTACAAGTTGAAAAACACACCATTATTGCAAATTTATAAAACTTAAAAACTGACAACTTTATCAATCAATTAATCAATTACATTATTTTTATGAAAATTTTTTATCCCTTTTTTTTTGCCTTATTTAAAATTGCATTTTTACAATTTTTTTTAGGATTTTTTTACACCATTCAAGCCCAATTTACCACACCTACCATAAACGGAAATATTGGTGCATCTGAATATGGCAATCATACCGCAGGACAAAATGCAGGCGATAATTGGTATATGACTTGGGACAATACCAACCTTTATATTGCCATAGAAAGTGCCAATATAGCTGAAGCAAGTGTAATATATTTATCCAAAAATCCACTTACACCTATCAATAGTGGCACAAATACCAATGGCACAAATGTAGGTTTTTTGTATGATAATACAAACTTTGCAGAATTACCTTTCAGGGCAAACCTTGCTATTTATGTTAAAAATAGTTACAGAGAATATCGTACTGCTGATGGAAGTAATGCGTGGTCTGCCCAAACTACTGGTTTTGGGGCATATTCCGATAATGGAAGCAATGTGCGAGAGTTTTCCATTGCTTGGTCTGTAATAGGCGGATTGCCATCATCTTTTGCATGGTTTGGTTATGTAACCAATAGCGGTGGATTTGCTTACAATCAAACCCCTATTCAAAATCTATCGGGAAATTTTGGGACTTCGGGCAGAAATGAACGCTATTTCAGCATCAACAATACTGCAAATGGCAGCAGTACAAAACCTTTTGCACGAAATTGCTTTGTGTTCAATCGTACAAGTGATTGGGACGGAAATGCAGGCTCAAACAACGATATCCAATGTTGGGATTTTACCATGAATACCGCAGACAGAACCATCACACGCAGAACAATAGGCGGATTTAAAAATTGGGATATTGCAGGAAATTTTATTTTAAATAATGGTATAATTGATTTTTCAGCACCAGATTACAGCATTATAGGCACTGTTGCACAAACTACTATTGGGCAAGACCTCATTATTTCAGGTGGAACGCTCAACATAAACCAAAATAGAGAAGTTTTGACCGTTCAAAACCTTATCATGTCAGGTGGCACTTTGACATTGGCAACGAATGCAACCCCAAGTGCTGGCATAGCTTTATCAGGAAATTGGACACGTTCAGGTGGCACATTTACCCCAAATAATAAAGACGTTATTTTTAATGGTACAAGCAATTTACAAACGTTGCAACGCACCACAGGGGCAGAAAATTTTTACAATCTGACAGTCAATAAAAATAATAATATTTTATTGCAAATGCTTTCTAATGCTACTATAAGCAACCGTTTGCGTATTACACAAGGTGATTTAGATTTGAATAATTTTGATATTGATTTGCTCACAGCAGGTTTTTTGGAGGAAGATATTTTTAATGGGCATCTTGTAAAAGATAATACCGCGATTGACGATTTTACAAAAGGCGGAAAACTTATCGCCAATACAAGGTCAGTAAATACAACTTCTACCAATATATCAGGTTTGGGGATTACCCTTTTGGATAATACGCCATACACCGTAGATATTTGGCGTAGGCATTACAGAGGCGGACAAGCAGGTATCAGACGCATTTATAATCTCGTAGGCACGCCTACTTCTACCGAGTTAAAAATCTTATATTCGGAGGAGGAAATCCCCTCTCCCATCATGGAATCGCATGGTTTTTATGTGTATCGTTGGAGTGCGAGTACAGGCTGGCAAACCATGTTGGATAGTTTTCACGACCAAGTAAATAATCGTTGTGATAAAATTACACCTATCAATCAGTTTTCTGCTTGGACGCTTGGTAGTAGGTTTATTGCGTTGGCAAACAACACACTTTTTTTGGAAGGAATTTTAGATAAAAATTTTCAAAATAAACCCCTCGCCAATCTAAAATGGACAGTAAATCCTGAACAAAAAACCGTTGGGTACGAGTTGCAACAAAGTGAAGATGGTACAAATTTTTATCCTGTTCTGTTCAAAGATATCCAAAATAACACGCAAAATAATGGACAAAATAACCAAAATATTGCCCAGAAAATATATACACAAACGTATTCACAAACTGCTGAACAAGCATATTATCGCATAAAACAGGTGTATCAAGACCAAAGTTTTATATACAGCAATATCGTTTTTTTGCAAAATATAGATACCGAATTTGTGTTATATCCTAATCCAAGCCAAGAAAATATTTTTGTAAAAATGCCCAATACGTGGGAAAATGATGTTTTTAGCCTAAAAATAAGCAATATATCAGGGCAAGAAATTAATACATTTGAAGAAAAAGGCAAAAACATTGCCCAAAAACTACAACAATTATTACCAAAACTAAGCAACAGTATTTACTTATTGCAAATTAAAAATAACAATATAGGCAAAAAATTCGTTGTAAAGTGGATAGTAAAAAATGAGTAAAATAGTGAAAGTTTTTCAGTTTTCAAGTTACCAATTTGGTACTCTGACAATTTTAGTGGAAATCTGGAAAAACATTCAAGATTTTTAAAACCTTGAATGTTTTACGAAATATTATTTTAAAAATATTTTTATTGTAATATAAAATTTTATAAAGTGGGATTTATTTGGTTCCCTGACAATTTTAGTGAAAATCTGACAAAACCTTCAAGGTTTTAGAAATCTTGAAGGTTTAACGTAATATTATTTTGTAAATATACTTCTTTTAAATATAAAATTTTATAAATTACACTTTATTTTACTAAAAATATTGCGCATTTTTTTATTTTTTTTAAATTCATAAACTCCACTAAAATTGTCAGAGTACCATTTATTTTGCTAAAAATATTGCATATTTTTTCGTTTTTTTGAAACTCCACTAAAATTGTCAGAGTACCATTTTTTTAAACATTTAAATATACAAAAATGTAATAAAAAAAAGGCTTTTCCACAAACAAAGCCTTTTTTTGTATTTTTGTGAAAATAATATCCCTAAAAAACATATCTACAACCATGCAACGAAAAAATATGATTCCTAAATTATTGCCAACATATTATTTGTCATATTACCTCCCATATTATTTTTTATTAAGTTGTGTTTTTTATTTTTCTTGTGAAAATAAAACAAAAAACACCAAAAATGAAAATTCCAAAAACGAAGACATAACCCAAATATTATTTCCTACAAGGGCTGATACAGAATTATATTTTAAAAATGTAAGACAGCTTTTTTACCAAAAAAAACAGCAATCTGCGTACAGCGATATTTATGACCTAAAAAGATTTTCTGAAAAACAACCTTTTAAACTTGCTTTATTGCACGATTGGCAAAAAAATGGGGCAAATGTTATAGTTGTGGGTAATCCAAAAAATATTATTTTTGTGGATAAAGACAAAGACACAACCAATATTCAATTTGACAATACCAAAACAAATGCTTATTTTATACTTGCCAATCAAATATATGATGCTATTATACAAGAAAAACAAATTTTATTGGTGGAAAATGCAAAAAAAACAGATTTTTTTATTTCCCAAACTGACAAAGAATCTTGGCGTGTAACGTTCAAAGATTTTTTGGGGTTAATTGGAAGAAAATAATTTAAAATATTATTTTTTAGATTACCTTTTTAAACTTTTAAAAAGCCATAATTCTTTTGGCAATCAAAGCGTTAAATAATTTTAAAAATCATATCATTAAACCTATGTTTATTTTGAAGTTTTTGCGTTTTTTTTATATCTTTGAAATTAAACTATAAAAATCTTTAAATTTGTGGTTTCAAATCCTTGAAAATAAATATAATTAAACGCCAATGAAATGGTAAAAAGCAAAAAAATATCTTACAAAAATTACTTTAAACCTTGACCCTTTAAACTTTCTCTTAATTTTATGGAAAATGGCTACAAAGTTCCCCTCATGGGAGATGTATTTGCTACCGAAAATCGTACGCCCGAAGTATTATTTTGGGTAGGTTGTGCAGGTGCATTTGATAGCAGATACAAAGCAGTAACGGTTGCATTTGTAAAAATATTGAACAAACTTAATATTGATTTTGCAGTGCTTGGACAAGAAGAATCATGCACAGGTGACCCTGCAAAACGCGCAGGAAACGAATTTTTGTTCCAAATGCAAGCCATGACTAATATACAAACTTTGAACATGTATAACGTCAAAAAAATTGTAACCGCTTGCCCACATTGTTTTAATACCATCAAAAACGAATATCCTTCGCTTGGCGGAAATTATGAAGTAATGCACCATTCTGAATTTTTGCAAAACCTTATCAATGAAGGCAAAGTCAAACTAAAAGAAGGCGGAAGTTTCAAAGGCAAAAAAATCACATACCACGATTCTTGCTATTTGGGACGTGCAAATAATATATACGAAGCCCCACGAAAAGTATTAGAAATATTGGACGCTGAACTCGTAGAAATGAAACGTTGCAAAACCAAAGGGCTTTGTTGTGGTGCAGGCGGTGCACAAATGTTTAAAGAACCAGAAAAAGGCAATAAAGACATCAACCACGAAAGAATAGAGGATGCAATCGCTACAGGTGCGAAAACCATTGCAGTTGCTTGCCCTTTTTGTATGACAATGATGATAGATGGCACTAAGAAAAAAGAAGTAGAAGATGACATAAAAGTATATGACTTGGCGGAATTGATTGCATCTTCTTTATAGATTTTAGTAGTCAGTTTTTTCAGTAATCAGTTTTTCCAGTTAATTTTTGCTACTTCCTTAAACCTTGATTCCTATTTAACCCAAGTTGTATTATATTTTTTTCAAAAAATATTAAATTTTGATGTTTTTTAAAGAAAAATAACGACTTATTTTACCGTTTTCTACCTTGAATCTATATATTACGGTAAATTTATAAAAACTGACAACTTAAAAACTGATAACTGACAACTTGTATTATGGTAAATTTATAAAAACTGACAACTTAAAAACTGATAACTGACAACGTAGATTATTTATGAAAAAAAACCTTTATGTATTGGAGCAAACACCACAGGCAGAAATTTTGCGTGAAAAACTTACCATGTTGCTTGAAAGTGATGAAATAGCCAATCAATTATTAGCATTGCAAATATTGGAAGCAGGTGGATTGCCCGAAAATTTGAGAATGCCTTTATTTATATTGGCTTACTATAAAAGTAATGAAAACGCAGAAAAAGCTAAAAATCTTTGGAAAAAAGGAGCTTCCAAATTGGCTAAAACATTTGCAAATAAACAAAAATACAACCTTACATATCCTGCTACTGATATTTTTGAAAATATGGAGCAGGTAAGCGATTTAGATGTACCTTATTTTGCTACACAAGTATTCAGATTGTCAAATGGTGCTTATGGATTGGATTATTGTTTGAAAAAAAAAATTGTCCCACCCAAAGAACTGTTTGATGTAGCCACCAATTATGGCGAAAATACATACTTGTCATTTTCAAGCTCTCCCTTAACAACCCTACCGTCTGAAATAGGCGATTATCCTAATCTTGAAAATATTTGCATAGATTATTCACAGATAGAGTCTTTGCCAGAAGAATTTTATAAGTTGAGGAAATTACGCTACTTTTCATACATTGGAACGCCTTTCGCTGATGATGCAGAAGCCATCAAAAAGTTATACAAAAATATGCCTATGCTTACTGCACAACGTTTTTATGAAGAAGCAGAAAACTTATCATACAGCAGTAAATATACACAAGCCATCAAAAAATTGGAAAAAGCGGTAGAAATTGCCCCTGATTTTATAGATGCTTGGCGAAATATGGGACAATATGCCCTCTCTACCAAAAAATATAAAGAAGCAGTAACACCACTTGAAACTGCGATAGAAAAAGGGACAACAGAGTCTTATTGTTTTCGCAATCTGATAGAAGCACTCTATCGCAATAAAGAATACGAAAAATGTGCCAGACTTGGCGATAAATATCTCCAAAACCCACAACAACACCAATATATTCATGACAATGAATACGCAAGTGCAGATTTTTGGTTTTATAAAGGTTTAGGACATTTTTATATTGAAGAACACCTTGAAGCTATTAAATGCAACGAAGAATGTATCAAAGTGAACAATTATGCAGGTGGTTGGTACAACAAAGCGTGTTCTTATAGCAAACTCAACCGCATCAATGAATGTATTACAAACTTAGAACAAGCTATTTTACTGGACAGAAGTTATCTTAGCATGGCTGAAAAAGATAAAGATAATGATTTTGCAAATGTCAAAGAAAGCATTTTATTCAAAAATTTATTGAAAAAAATGTAAAAAATTAAGTTATCAGTCTTTTCAGTTAAAGGCTATTTATTCCCCCTTCCGAGATTAGGGGCTAAATAATTATTTAGTTTTTTTCAGTTGCCAGTTTTTTCAGTAATTTTTTGTTTTTATAAAATAAAAAATTATCTTTGCAGTTCAAATTTTTTCATATAGAAATTAAATTTTTAAGACTTATATAAAATACTAAAATGAAACGTACTTACCAACCTTCAAGACGCAAACGTGCCAACAAACACGGTTTTCGTGAAAGAATGACATCTGCAAACGGTCGCAAAGTATTGGCTCGTCGTCGTGCAAAAGGTCGCAAAAGACTTACTGTATCTGACGAAAGAACAAGAAACTAATATTGCACAAATTGGCACAAGCCAACATACAAAAAGGTTTAAAAACGTGTTTGAAACAGTTTTTAAACCTTTTTTGGTTTTTTTATAAAAATAAAAATTATTGATTTTTTCCCCTAAAAACACCTTTAATGCCTCGCCAAAAACGTTTGAAAATGTTGGGTTTTTTGTAATGATAGACACATGCTTCCCCATCAATAGTTTTTGATTCAGTTAAAAAAAAATTATATTCACCATTTTTGGGCTTATTTTTCAGTATTTCAGAAACTAACATTTCTCGTTCTTCATACCCTATATACACAATAACCAAAATATCATTTTCTTGACAATTTTTTAATAAGAATTCACCATCTAAATTTGTTAGTGTACCTATTTTTGTGTTTTTAATGCTAATTGTAACACCTGGCAAAGGCTCTTTTCCTATTTCATCTACCACAATGCCCTTAATGCTAATATTCTTAGTATTTAGTTTTTGAACATTGGATAAATCTACTTCATTGGGATTATGTTGTATAACTTCGTTTGCTTCTACAAAATTTTTCTCTTGTTTTGGTTTTTCTTGTGCAAATACGCTTTTTGGTGCAACAAAAGCAATATAGATAACACTTGAAAAAAACAAGATTGTTTTTTGATATGTTTTATAATACCATGTTTTATGCTTGTCAATATAAAATTTCCCTTGGTTCAAACTTTCTAATTGTTTAACGCCTATATGCCCACAAGTTGTTTTATGGCTATTTTTTTCAAAAAAAATAATAATTTCAGCGTCATTCATTTTGGTAAAATCCACTACTAATTTCTGACAATTTTCACAAAAACGTCCTTTTTCTTGTGGCAACATCATTTGCCAATTTTCTTGACAAGGATTTGGGATTTGTATTTTCATAAAATAGTTTTTTGGGATTTTTTAGTTTTTTAATTTCTTATTTTAAATTCAGAAACGCATTTTTTTGTTTTATGGTTGCTTGTTGCTTTAAAAAAAATCGTAATAAAAAATCGTAACCTGTAATTCTCACTGCAATATTTCTTTGGTGAAGATAATTTTAGTAATTATGTGTAGTTTTACTAAAAAGGGATAGGTTGTTCTGAAATCAACAGTTTCACAACCCTATCAAGTTTGTCTTGTATTTCATCAAGTTCAGAGGCTCTTGTGCCTGCTTCTTTTAATGCAGCAAGATTGCGTGGTGAGGCATCATCCATGTCTGCTTTTGCAGTATAAAGTTCAGGGTCAATGCGTACATATTGTTTTATTACATCTTCTGCTTTGAATAATTGTAGCAGTTGATAATGTACTGTTTGGCTCACACCTGACATCATAATATCAATAAGTGGCTTAATCCATTCAATAATACCCCAGTTTTTGACTTTATTGTGTGGAAAACCCATCTTTAAAGTTCCAATATTGCCAATAGAAACCAAAAGCATATCTTTAGCGGTTGGATTTTGCTTTTTGGGCGAAAATTTCATTTTACGTGCTTCTGCATACGCACACATAGCAGGATTGTTGGCAAATACACCCCCATCTATCAAAGGACGTGTAACACCTGACATAGATTGCACCAAAGGCGACTCAAAATAAGTAGGTGCTGCAGAAGTAGCACGTGTTACATCTGTGAGAAAATAATCATCTCCTTCATTTAGGAGGGCTTCATGCTGGCGAAAAAAATGTGCTTTACCTTCAAATACATCAAAAGCAGTAACCAAACAGGGTTTGATAAGTTCATGCAATTTGGTTTTCCCAAAAGCATTTAAAAGTGCCTTTTCAAGGTTTTGTACAGGGAATTTTTCATCAGTAAGCCCTCCCATTGTGCGTATTTTGTGGGTAAAAGGTATGCTAAAAATATCACCCCCTTGTTGCATATAAAAATCTACTGCGTCCTCTGCTTTATATAGCGGTTTGGAGGGGTTTAATTTATCAGGCATCAAATAAAAGCATGTCAAAATCCCCCCTGTACTCGTGCCAGCAATCATATCAAAATAACTACCAATACGTGTCTGTGGGTCATTGGTGGCAATTCTTAGTTTTTTTTCCAATGCAACCAATATTTGTGCAGGAACTATTCCCCTTATGCCACCGCCATCTATACACAAAATACGTGTAAGTTTTTCGTTGCGGTCTGTTATTTGAGTATTATTTTCTGGAGATGCCATTTTTATTTTAAGTTTTTTGTTCCTGTAAAAATTCCTTTGTTAGTTCAAATTAAAAAATTTTGCATAATCCGTTCTTTTACTTGGCATTAAGCACACAGATAACACGGATTTTACGGATTAAAACGGTTTTTTTATGAAAAATTAATTTAAAACTATCCAAATTTTAAATTATAATCTTGCAACGGAATTTTTACAGCACCAAATTATTTAGTTTATTTTTAAAGATTTTTCATAACTCATAACTGAATAAACTATTTTCTATAAACTATTTCTTTTTCCAACCGCCTTTTTTTGTAGTCGTTTTTGGGACTGTGCTTTGTGCTTGTGCGAGTTCTGTGCATTTGTCAAGCGTGAGGTCTTGCGGGTTAATATCTTTGGGGATTTTTACGTTTTGGTCGCCAAATTTTATATAAGCTCCATAGCGTCCATTCAATACTTGTACATTATCGTTGAAATGTTTGATGGTTTTTTGGCTATCAGCGAGCCTTTTTGCCTCTATGATTTCAATACAACGTGTTTCATTTACCGAAAAAGGGTCATCTTCTTTTGGCAATGAATAAAATTTGCTATCATGCGCAATATAAGGCCCAAATTTCCCAATCGCAACTTTCATTTTTTTCCCTTCAAATTCGCCTGATTCCCTTGGTAATTTGAATAATTCCAATGCTTCGGGTAATGTGATTGTTTCCAAACGTTGGTCTTTGCGAATACTTGCACGAGGTGGTTTTTCTTTTGATTTTTCATCAGCAGGATTTTCACCTATTTGCACGTATGCACCATAACGTCCTATGGTTACAAATACCTCTTGTCCATTGTCGGGGTGTGTGCCTAATATGCGTTTGCTTTGTGCATTGGCACGTTCTGCGGTTTGGGCGGTTTCTATTACTTTTTCATGAAAACCTTTATAAAAATCACCAATCATTTTGACCCAATCTTGTTTGCCTTCTGCTATGAGGTCAAATTTTTTCTCTACTTGTGCAGTAAAAGAATAATCCACAATATCATCAAAATGAGCCAATAAGAAATCATTTACCACGCCTGCAATATCAGTAGGAAAAAGTTTTGATTTTTCTGCCCCAAAATTTTCGCTTTTTTTGCTTTCCGAAATTTTATTTTGTTCTAATAAAAGTTCTTTATATTCACGTTTTTTGCCTTCTCTATCCTCTTTCACCACATAGCCACGTTGTTGTATTGTGCTAATTGTGGGTGCATAGGTAGAAGGGCGACCAATGCCTTGCTCTTCCAATTCTTTCACAAGGCTTGCCTCTGTATAACGTGGTGCAGGACGAGAAAAACGCTCTGTGGCACGCATTTGGGCAAGATTTAGGTCTTGTCCAATGGTAAGTGGTGGAAGCATTTTAGTATTTTCGTCCTCTTCATCTTGGTCGTCTTTTGATTCCAAATATACTTTAAGAAATCCATCAAAACGAATTACCTCGCCTTTTGCCACCAAATCAGGCATAGTAATAATGTTTTTAGGATTTTGTTGGTTGTATAATGTGGGTGCAATGCCTACCGTAGCGGTTGTACGTTCCAATAATGCGTCTGACATTTGGGAAGCAATGGCACGTTTCCAAATCAAATCATATAAACGTTGTTCATTTTTGTCACCTGTAACGCTATGCACACTAAAATCTGTGGGGCGGATAGCTTCATGAGCTTCTTGTGCATTTTCGTTATTAGATTTATAGGTACGTTTTTGGTGATAATCTTTGCCAAATTCGCTGGTAATTTCTTGTGCAGCATTTTGTAGGGCTTCTTCTGAAAGATTGGTAGAATCCGTACGCATATAACTGATGCGTCCTGCTTCGTATAATTTTTGGGCTACGCTCATGGTTTGGGCAACCGAAAAATACAATTTTCGGGAGGCTTCTTGTTGGAGTGTAGAGGTTGTAAAAGGTGCTGCAGGCGATTTTTTGGCAGGTTTTGTTTCAAGATTTTTAATATAAAATTCTGCCCCAATACATTTTTGCAAAAAATCTAATGCTTGATTTTCTTGTTCAAAATTTTTGGAAAGTTCTGCATTAAGTTTTTTATTTTGTGCTAAAAGAAAATCTGCACTTATTTTAAAAGTTCCTTTTGTATTAAATTTATCAATTTCTCTTTCTCTTTCCACAATCATACGCATAGCTACGGATTGCACCCTGCCTGCTGAAAGCCCTGATTTTACTTTTTTCCAAAGCACAGGCGAAATTTCAAAACCCACCAAACGGTCAAGTATTCTGCGTGCTTGTTGTGCATTTACGAGGTCAATATCTATGTTGCGAGGGTTTTGAATGGCTTTTAAAATTGCATTTTTGGTAATTTCACGAAAAACAATGCGTTTTGTATCTTTTTTATGCAAGCCAAGTGTTTCGTACAAATGCCAAGAAATGGCTTCACCTTCACGGTCATCATCACTTGCAAGCCACACAGTATCTACTTGTTTTACCATGTCTTGTAGTTCTTTTACCACCTTTTTTTTGTCGTCTGTTACTTCATAATTTGGCTTAAAATTATTATTTACATCAATTGCATCATTACTTTTGGGTAAATCTCTTACGTGTCCAAAGCTGGATTTTACGGTAAAATCTGCACCAAGATATTTTTCTATTGTTTTTGCTTTTGCAGGAGATTCTACAATTACTAAATTTTTTGACATGGGTTTAGTTTGGTATATTATTGTGGTTGGTATTTTTTAGATACGTTTATTTTGGTTTAAATATTTTAGTTTAATTTTTTTCAATGTAAATTTGTATCATTTTTTGGCAGTTTCTTCGTGTTTTTTAGTTTTTTTTCGTAATTTATTTAATTTTTTGTACATTTTTTTATAATTTGATAATAATTTTATAAACGCACGTTTAAAATTTTTATAAAAATTTTTCGCAAATAAACAAAGAAAAATGCAAAAAGAAAAACAATTTAGTAATCAGTTATCAGTTTTTTCAGTTGTTGGTTTTTTCAGAAAAAAAACACAACACACAAATTGGCTTAAAACAATAAAATTAAATTCTTAATTCTTAATTTCCAATTCCTAATTTATTTTTCATGTTAAATCGTTTTTTGAACTTCTTGGTAAATATCTTTTTAATTGTTTTTTTGGCAATTATTGTACTTATAGGTTTGTTTTTTTGGCAAAATTACCCTAAAACTGCGGAAATGTATTTTTTTAAAGTAAAAACGTATTTTTTTCCTGTTTCATTGACCAAAAAACCTGTTACTTATCAAGGTTTTGGAGTGGATTTACCTGATTACAAAGTACGAGGTTTAGATGTTTCACAATATCAATCACGTATTGATTGGCAGGCACTCAAAAGCATGAAAATAAAAGGAGATTCATTGCGGTTTGTGTTTATAAAAGCAAGTGAGGGCGAGAATTTTGTAGATAAATATTTTGCATATAATTGGATAGAAAGCTACAAAGCAGGTTTTTTGCGTGGTGCGTATCATTATTATCGTCCTGATGTTGCACCAGAAGTGCAAGCCCTAAATTTTATTGATAATGTACCAAAAAACGAAAAAATGTTACCTCCTGTGTTGGATATTGAAGAAAAAGGCGAAATTGACATAGAAATTTTAACCAAAAACCTACAAATCTGGCTGAATATTATTCAAAAACACTACAAAAAAACGCCTATTATATATTCAAATCGCAATTTTTATTTATATTTTCTAAAAAATAAATTTAACAAATATCCTGTTTGGATTGCACAATACCAACATTTAGACGAAAAACCACTTGAAAATATACAATGGATTTTTTGGCAACACACTTGCGAAGCACAAGCAAATGGCATTACCGCAAAAATTGATTTAGATGTGTTTAGGGGAACTTTTGAGGAATTGGAAAAACTGGCGAAATAATATTTCAATAAAACTAATTTTTTATACTAAAAATTTGGTTGTCTGACAATTTTAGCGGAGTGGGCGTTTGGTAAGGACACCAAAAACCTTTCCCACTAAAATTATCAAAGTACCAAAAGTGTTTGATAATTTTTTATTGTTTTAATTTCTATTTTTCTATTTTTATTCCTAATTCCCTTAGGTTTATTTTAACACAAAAAAAATAATCTTTTTAAGGATTTAAAAAAATAATTTACCAACTTTGCATAAAAATAATCCTTTTAAAAAATCCTTTAAAAAACTAAAAAATCATGAAAAAAGTATCTAAATTCTTCTTATTGGTGTTATGTTTTTGTTTTTGTGCAAATGTTTTTGCCCAAAAAACACAAGAAGTAAAATATTATGGTGATAAAATAGACGAAAAAGGCACAATTTCCGCAGAGAAATTATTTAAAAAACTCGCAGGAAAAGAAAGCATGGACGCAAAAATCACAGGCAAAATCATTCAATCATGCACCAAAAAAGGCTGTTGGATGACAATGGACATGGGAAAAGGCAAAAAAATGATGGTAAAATTTAAAGATTATGCGTTCTTTGTACCAAAAGACCTCAATGGCGAAATGGCTATAATAGAAGGCACTGCCAAAAAAGAAGTAATTGATGTAGCAACACTTCGCCACTATGCAGAAGACGCAGGAAAGTCAAAAGAAGATATTGAAAAAATTACACAACCAGAAGAAAAATATACTTTTGAAGCAAAAGGCGTAATTATCAAAGGAAAATAATTTATAATCCATAATCTCTCCGCCATTGATGACAAAAAATAGCGGTTGCAACGCCTACATTTAACGATTCTGCATAACCAAATTTTGGAATAAAAATTTTTTCATTGATGTAAGGATACAGATTTTTGTTGATGCCTTTGGATTCATTGCCCATAACTAATATACAAGTTGTGGGCATTTTTTTGTCATATAAAGATGTACCATCTTCCAAAATTGCCCCTAAAATTGGTATTTTTTCGGTCATATTTTTTTCTTGAATATCTTTAAAATATGTTTCTAAATGCGTATAATGCACATTTATACGCAAAAATGCCCCCATTGTAGCCCCAATTACTTTTGGATTGTAAAGTTCTACGCTGTCCTCACTACAAATCACTTCTGTAATACCAAACCAATCTGCAATCCGAAGTATTGTACCCATATTGCCAGGGTCTTGCACATTATCAAGCACCAAAAAAAGTTCATTTTTCTTTGGTAGAAAATTTTTAAAATCTTTTTTTTCAGTAAAAAAAGACAACACCGCAATCCCAGCATAATTGGTTTCAAGGCTTCCACATTGTCCCAATTCGTGTGCGGTGGCAAAAGTTGGTGTAATATTCCTTTGTACAAATAAAAAATGATTTTGTTCAAAAAAATCTTCCGTGCAAATTACTTCTTCAATAGAAACATTACTTTCTAAGGTTTCTTTGAGGATTTTGTCGCCTTCTACTACAAAATATTGTGCTTCCCTCCTATTTTTTTTGTTTTGCAAAGCACTCAAAGACTTTATTTTATTTTTTGATAACATGAAAAGATTAGGTTTTTAACTATAAAATATTTTTTTTCTATAAATGACCAATGCGACACAAATAGCCCCAAATAAGTACAAAAAAGGTGTAAATTTAGTATTAAGGAAATAAAGAATTTAAGGCAATTTCTTTTGTTTTTGGAAAAACATTTATATGCCAACCTCCACACTCTGCAAAATTTTTTTGCATAAAAAATAACACACAAAATACAGTAAAAATCAGTTTTTTCATAGCTTTAATGTTTTTTTTTAAGGCGTTTGTATATGCAATTTATAGATAATTTTTATAAATGTTATTCATTGATTTTTATTTTTTAATAATAACATAAAAATCCAAATAGAAACATGATACAGATTATTATGAAGAAAACTCATTAAAATTACCGTTAAATAATCATTCAGTTTCAAAATTACCAAAAAGCAAAAAAAAACGCAAAGGCTTTATTTCTTTGCGGTTTTTTATAAAAATTTTCTAACAAATAATATTTCAATGAAAAATTGACAACTGATAAACCTAAAACTTAATCCCTCACTTTGCTTGGCGTGAATTTTGGGCGAATATCCAAATTAAAAAATTTACCTTTTGATTCCGCAGTATTAAATTTTTCAAAAATATCTTGTTCAATATTTTGGTATTCATAAATGCCCCCATGACAAAAAACCACTTCCAATACTTTGTTTGTATAATCGTAAGCAATAGAAGTAATCATGGACGAAGTTGTGTGTTTGCGTGTGAATTTGCTCATAATTTTAAAGGGGGATTTTTTTGGGTTTTGGAGATTTATTTTCTTAATTTCCTTTCATATATATAACATTTTTTTACCCAAAAAAGTGCAAATAATTAAGATAATTTTGCTAAAAAATCACCTTTTTTTAAAATTAAAAGCATTGATTATCAATGTTTTATAAAATATTTTTGAAAAATATTTTTTATATTTATTTAAGTCAATGATAATTAAAAAATTAAAAATTTTAACCTTTAAACTTTTGAACTTTACCCCTTTTAAACCTTTAAACTTCTTAGTGCATTCTGTCTTTTCTAATATCCAATTCTTGTAAAATAATTGCTTCTTGTGCGAGGAGTTCTTGGAGTCGTTTATCTACTTGTTCTGCTGGTGAATATTCTTTGGCGAGTTTCACAAAATTAACATAATGTGTTGCTTCTGAAATCATTAATTCGTGATAAAACCCCCTCAAATCTTCATCAGCAATTTCCAATGAAAGCAACCTAAACCTTTCGCAACTCCTTGCCTCAATAATTGCATTGATAAGCAATTTATCCATGAGTTGCGTTTCTATATTTCCGCCTTTTCGTTCAAGTTTGAGGAGTTCAATCACATAATCATCACGTCTTTTGTGTCCGAGTTTGATGCCTCTTTTTTTCATTTCTCGTAGCACCATTCTAAAATGCCCCCATTCTTCTGCCACAACAGGTGTAAGCATTTCTACAAGTGCCTCACGTTCAGGAAATTGTATTATGAGTGATATACAACTGCTGGAAGCCTTTTGCTCACAATAGGCGTGGTCAATGAGTATATCAGAGATATTTTTTTGTGCAATATCAACCCAACGAGGGTCAGTAGGAAGTTGTAAGCCTAACATATTTTATTTTACGTATTGTTTTTTTCTCAAAAATTTTATTAAAACCAAAAAATACTACACTTCCAACACCAATTTCCCTAAATTTTCGCCTTTGAATAACATTTTGAGTGAATTAGGGAAATTATGAAGTCCTTTTATGATGTGTTCTTTATATTTGAGTTTGCCAGCCAATATCCATTGTGCCATTTCCATTACACCTTTTGCATAATCTTTTGCAAAGTCAAAAATTACAAAACCTTCCATGCTTGCACTATTAACCAACAAAGACAAATAATTTTTTGGTGCATACATTTCTTGCATATTGTTATATTGTGATATTGCCCCACAAATCACAATTCTTGCTTTGCGTCTGATGTGTCCAAGTGCAATATCCAAAATCTCCCCACCTACATTGTCAAAATACACATCAACACCTTCGGGCATATATTGGCGTAATGTTTTTTTTACGTCTTGATTTTTGTAATCAATACACGCATCAAAACCCAATTCATTGACCACAAAATCGCATTTTTCTTTACCTCCAGCAATTCCTACTACTGTGCAACCTTTTATTTTAGCGATTTGCCCTACTACCATACCTACTGCACCGCCTGCTCCTGACACCAAAACCCTGTCGCCTTCTTTCAATTTGCCTATTTCCAACAAACCAAAATATCCTGTAAGTCCTGCACCACCCAATACGCCCAAATACACCGAAAGCGGGATATGTGTAGTATCTACTTTTGATACGCCTTTTCCGTTAGAAATACTATATGTTTGCGTTCCCCACATACCCACTACTTTTGTGCCTACTGGAAATTCTGCATTTTGAGAAAAAACCACTTCGCCTACGGTAGAAGCACGCATTACCTCACCAATTTGCACAGGTGCAATATAAGATTTTGCGTCACTCATCCAGCCACGCATAGCAGGGTCTAACGAAATAAAATTAGTTTTGATGATAAATTCGCCTTGTGTAAGCGTATTTTCGTCAATATCTTGTGTTTGAGATTGCCAATTTTCTGCATCAGGCATACCAATTGGACGTGATTTTAGGAGGATTTGGTCGTTTTTTAACATGGATTTTAATTTAGTCTTTATTTAAAAGTTATCTTGTAAATTCAAAAATAGTAAATATTTGCAAACTTTGCAAATAAAAAAAAGCGTTTATTTTGGGGGGTAAAAGGTTCAATACAAATCCATTTTTTTGGTAACCTGCTTATATGTTACCTCTTCAAAAAGTTCAAAATGAGCTTTTCCGCAAGCTATTTTTTGGGTTTCCGAACCTCTAAGTTCATTGTGGTTGAGCGTTGATTTGGTTTCTGCCACGAAATAAATTTTTTTGTCATTTTCAAGTATTATTGCCCAATCGGGTGTGTAATATCCTAACGGGGTAGGAATTTTAAATCCTTTGGGGATTTTAAAAAAGAATTTTATTTTTTCGTCTTTTTCACAATCTTTTGCAAAATTTTCTTCGGTGCTGCTATCAACAGACACATAATTAAAAATGGTTTTTTCTTTGTTTTTTACTTCATACAATCCGTCTAAATACGTTTCTATTTCTTCATTGTGAAATAGGTTAATATCATATTTTTTTCCATTAATGGTTTCGTATTTGATGCCATCTACCAATAATTGCTGGAGGCTTTGGCGAATACAATCCACTACATTATCCAAAAACATTTGTGGGTTGATGGTTATTTCGTTTAACCTTTCACAAGTGGTGAGAATCTGAAATATTGTTGTTTTTTTGAGTTCTATTTTGCTTTGAATGTGTGCGTATATGTTGGGTATTTGGTAGTTTATTTTTTTGGCGTAGCTTACGCTTTCTTCTCTTACTTCGCTGATAACGCCTTGATTTGTAATGTCAATTTTTGCCAAATGGCTTATAATCACAGGCTGGCGGATGCTGGGCATTTGCTTTATTTTGTCTGTTGCTAACTTTATCAAATCTTCAGTTTTGAAATTAACCTTGTATTTTGTTTGTTGGTTTATTTTTTCCCAAATTTCAAAGAAAAGCGGATAATTATCTGCAGTCAATTCTTTATTTAGTTTTATTTTTGCTTTTGGTTCGTCTTTATTTTTGATGCGTTTTTTGTCAAATGGCAACCCTGTTTCTTCTTGTATTTCTTTTTGTAGGGCATTTGCAAAAGTGTCATAACTTTCATTGGCTATGATAGTTAGTAGGTTTATATTTTTGTCTTGTATTCTTTCGCCCAAGCTATTCACACACAAACGTAACCCTCGCCCTATTTCTTGCCTTTTTTTTAGCTCTGATTTTGTATCATTGAGGGTACATATTTGAAAAATATTTGGATTGTCCCAACCTTCTCGCAATGCACTGTGTGAAAATATAAACTGCAAAGGCTCATTTGTATCTAATAAGCGTTCTTTGTCTTTCATGATGAGGGTGTAGGTATCATCATCTTTTTGGGTGTTTTTTTCTTTGCTATCAACCCAAACCTCTTTTTTTTGTTTTCCTTTTTTATCCGCAGAAAAATATCCATTGTGCATTTGTTCCACATCAAAAGTTATCAAATCTTTGTATTGTGGTTTTTGTTGATATTGTTTAAATATTTCTTCAAACCAAACAGCAAATTTCCCTTTTTCAGCGTTTCCATCTTCGTCATACACACGATAGTTGCTTACTTTGTCAATAAAAAACAATGACAATACTTTTATCCCTTTTGATTGCAATTCTTTTAATTTCTCAAAGTGGCTTTTGATGGTTTTTTCTACTTGTACTTTTTGGATATCGTCTTGCAAATGTAAATTTGATTGCCCTACTTTTAATACAAGATTATTATGAAAAATAATTTCGTTGTCTTTTTTACTTATGTTATTTACCATAAAACCATCTTTATAAATCTCAAGCCTCCCCGATACATCAAATAAATTGCTTTTTGCATCTATTAAAACGCTTTTTGGTTGTATTCCTGTTAGCGTTTTTACAAAAATCTCAATAAGTGCTTCAGTTTTATTTTTTATGTTTGTTATTTTTTTTAGTTCTATGTAAGGGTGATTAAAATCTGATTCGCTTGTTACACCTTGTACTTCTATTTGTTTTACAAGTCCCAAATCATACGCTTGTACAGGATTGAGTGAATACAAAAAATTATATTTTTCGGTGTGTGTAGCACTATATCGCAGTGTAAATAATGGGTTTAGGTTTTGTATAGCTTGTTTTCTTATCTCTGTATCAAAATTTTGTGGTTCATCTATTATTACAATAGGGCTTACGTTTTGGATATATTCTATAGGTTTTATTCCTTGTTCTTTTACTTGGTTGATGACGTTGTTGTCTTTGGCAAAACTATCTATATTGATAACCAAGATTTGAATAGCATTTGAAATGGCAAAATTGCGTAATTTACCTTTGTGGTTGCGGTCATATAATACAAATTCTACCGCAGGCGAATTGTAGAGCATTTGAAAATGCTCGTGTGTGATTTGTAAGGTTTTTAATGCCCCTTCTTTTATGGCTACGCTTGGCACTACGATGACAAATTTTTTGAAATTGTATTGCTTGTTCAACTCATAAATTGTACGCAGAAAGGTATAGGTTTTGCCTGTACCTGTTTCCATTTCTATGTTGAGGCTTTTGATATTTGTATGGTCTATTTTGGTGTTTAATATTTGGTTTTTGGCATGTACTTTTTTTAGGTTTTCAATGATTTGCTCATTAGAGATTTGTAATATATTGGCTATGCCTTTTTCCGAAAAACCAATATTATCGGTTTGAAAATTTACCTCAAAATCGCCTTGTGATATAGGTTGCCCCTCCAACACGTCTATTACGGATTGAATAGCTTCTAATTGATAGGATTGGGTGCTGTCAAATTGTATTTTCATGGTGGTTTTTGTTTTTAATTTGTATTGTATTTTTTGAAAAAATGATAAAAAAAACGTGCAATTCGTAATGTGTATTCGTAATTTGTAGGGGTAGGGCTTGCCCCTACCCAATCGCAGAACAATCCACATTTAAACGTTTTTTGATGATTTTGGTTTTATAACAATTTTGGTTTTTGATGATTTTGGTTTTATAACAATTTTAGTTTTTGATGATTTTGGTTTTATAACGATTGTACAACGATTGGGCAGGGGCAAGCCCTGCCCCTACAAATGTGCCACCCATAAATTATATTTATGATTGAAAAAACTTATCGTTTTGCCATTTTGATGGGTTTTCAATGATATAATTTGAAATGTTCTGATAGGCTTTTTCATCGCGGATAATATGCTCATAATAATTTCTTTGCCATAACTTACCCATATTTTCGTTGTTTTTTTTATAAATTTCTAAACATTTATTCGCAACCATTGATTTATATGTCCCTACGATATTTCCCAAATTTGTTTGGTGTTTGGTTGTTTCTATTTCGGTAATTACAAGGTTTTGGGTTATGGAAATGATACCGTGCATGTGATTGGGCATTATTTGAAAAACGTCTAATTCAAAATATTCAAATCTATTTTTTAAATTTAGCCACTCATTATATGCGATTTCCCCAAATTCATTTAATGTCATTTGTCCATCTTCTATCTGTCCAAATAAACATTTCATTTTATCGCAACAAATGGTAACAAAATATAATCCTTCTTGTGAATAATCATATCCTTGCAGACGGATTGTCCTACGGTTGTGGATTTTTAACATATTTATTTCAATTATTTTTTTCGTTTGGTTTTTTCAACGTTTGGGTAGGGCTTGCCCCTACCCAATCATAGAACAATCCACATTTAAACGATTTTTGACGATTTTGTTTTTTGACGATTTTGTTTTGATGATGATTGTTCTACGATTGGGCAGGGGCAAGCCCTGCCCCTACATTGTGTCAAATGATAATCAAATCAATCTTCCTTTCTTTCAAATCCAATTCAAAATTTTTTAAACTTGTGTCATCTCCAAAACAACTATCCAATATTATCAACCTTTGAAGGTTTGAGGTGGTAACTTGTTCATAAAAAAATTCATCATACACCCCAAAGTATATCCAAAGCCCTTTGCTCGCTACCACATATATATTTTGGTGGCTTGATGTGGCAATGGTGGTAATGGTGGCGTCAAACCCAAAACCTGATTTTAACAACAATTCTACCAGCATATTTTCAGGCGTACTTTCCGTTTTTTTGCTGTCTTGAAATATATCCAGCTGTTCCAAAAGCTGTTCGGTACTTTCAAATTCCGATTGCCAAACTTTAAAATTACTCTCTCCTAATCTATAATGCTCAAAAATAGGCAATGCCTTATCTGCAAAAGCTATTTTCCCCTCCCGCTCTTTGCTTATTTTTGCGATTACTTTCTCGATACGTGCCTTTGTGATGTCTGCTATTGTTTTATAACCCGCTTTGTATGCCTCGCTTTTTTCGTCCAAAGGCTCAGGCAATTGCACACACACGCACCTGCGATTGCCCTCATCTTCTTCATTCAATTCCATCACCGCTTGGGCTGTCGTCCCTGAACCTGCGAAAAAGTCGAGGATTAAATCATCATTGTAACAATTTGCAACTTTTATACAAGTTTTGATTAAATTTAATGGCTTGGGGTTATCAAACATTCCTTTATCTAAAATATTCGCTAATTGCTCGTTTGCTTGATGTGAACTACCAACTTCATTAAAAGACCAAATAGAACCTACTGTTTTGCCTTGTTTAACTTCTGATAAGTACGTTTTTTTATCTATACCGCCATTTTTATTAAAATACAAACCGCCTTCATTAAATATCTGTAATAGTCGTGTTTTTGAATATCTTGGATATCTTCCTTTTGGTGGCGTCCAAGATAATCCGTTAGGAAAAGTTATAGTATAAATATTATTTTCTCCCCCACTCTTTGCGTGTAGTGGTGTTGCTTTCCAATCTCCTTTTATATCTTTATCTGGGTTCTTATATGAAGCATCCATATCTTTAGTCCTATCCAAAAGCCCAATTTCAAAGTTAATTAGTGATTTTGCATAAAAAAAAATATGTTCATGTTGCCTTGAAACATATTTTGCGTCATTTGAGGTAGTATATTTACTGTGCCAAATTATATCCGCCACAAAATTTTCCTCACCAAATACTTCGTCGCAGAGTAGTTTTAGGTTAGAGGCTTCATTGTCGTCTATTGATATGAATATTACTCCGTCTTCAGTGAGCAGGTTTCTTGCAAGGAATAAGCGTGGGTACATCATGGATAACCAAACGGAATGAAATTGTCCATTTTCTTTTGTATTTTTTTGGAATATGGTGTCTTGCAATAGGTTTCCGTTGTCGTCTTTGATGCCTGCTCTTTTTTGGTAACCTTGTTTATTTTCCTTGTAGTCGTCAGGGTACACGAAGGAGTCGTTGCCTGTATTATAGGGGGGGTCTATATAAATCATTTTTATTTTATTAAAATATGATTTTTGCAATATACGCAATACTTCGAGGTTTTCGCCTTCTATGAATACATGTGGTTTTTGTGTTTGTGGTGTATGGGGGTTATTTGTGATTTTGTGGAGGGTAGCAGAGGTTTGTTTTTGGATTTCTTTGCGTGCTTGGTTTTTGCCTGCCCAGTTGAGTTGATAAAATTCTTTTTTATCTTGGATATCATCATTGAGAAATTCTTTGAGTTTATCCAGATTGATTTTACCTTCTGTTACTATTTCGGGGAATAGATTTTTGAGTTGGTTTAATCTTTCTTGTGTAATATCAAGGCTTTTGCCATCCATAATAGTGAAATTATTGGGTGAGGTGGTTAAAAAATGGTATGTTGCAAATATATAAAAAAATGTTAATAAAATTATTTTTTGCAAAAAAAAACGTTATCCCCCCATTCATAATTTCGTAATCTGTAGGTAGTAGTGGCAAGCCCTACCCTACAAATTACCCAATTAAATAAAAAATAAACAAAAATAAAAACCTTTCGCTTAGATTAAAGTTGTTTGTGTAGATATATTATTTTATTTTTTGCATTTTATTCAATTTAATGATTATGAGTTTATATTCTATCAGAGATTTAGAACATTTATCGGGCATAAAAGCACATACTTTACGCATTTGGGAACAACGTTACAACATTATTGCCCCACAAAGAACAGATACAAATATACGATACTATAATGATGTGGATTTGAAACTTGTGCTTAATATTTCTTTGCTAAAAGATAATGGACACAAAATATCGCATATTGCTGAAATGTCGCATGAAGATATGCAAAGCGAAGTCCTCAAAATCACCGCTACAAGTACAAACGCATCTGAACAAATACAGGCACTGACCTTGGCAATGATTGATTTGGACGAAGATAGATTTGAAAAAATAGTTACAACCAATATCCTACAAATGGGTTTTGAAAAAACAATGTTGGACGTGATTTATCCTTTTTTGGTCAGAATAGGCTTTTTGTGGCAAACAGGTGCTATCAATCCTGCACAAGAGCATTTTATTAGCAATCTTATTCGCCAAAAACTTATCGTTGCTATTGATGGACAAGTGCTAAAATTAGAAAAAAATTCGCCTACTTATCTCTTATATTTGCCCGAAGGCGAATTACACGAATTAACGTTGCTTTTTGCCAGTTATTTGGTAAAAGCACGCAATAGAAAAGTAATTTATTTGGGGCAAAGTTTGCCTTTTAATGATTTAATTGAAACAGGTAAAATCCACAACCCAAATTATATCCTCACAATACTTACTGCTGCACCTATGGCGGAAGGCGTTGATAAATATTTGTGCGAAATTTCTAAGGCATTTCCAAATGCTAAAATATTAGTTGGTGGTTATCAAGTGATTGGACAAGATTATGAATTGCCAAAAAGTGTAATGGTTATCAATAAAATTGAGGATTTGATTGAATTTATTGATGAAAATTAAAAGCCCCAAAATTTAAAAGAATAAAATAAAATAAATATAAAAAATGCTTACAGATTTTTTAATTTCTGTAAGCATTTTTTTCTTGTTCATAACACACAATTTGGGTTGGTATAGTGTAACCAAAGAAAATGTGTATTTTTGTTTAGCTTACATTTAAAAATGTTGTTTGGAACGCACAGACTAAAAGTCTGTGCTACAAAAAACGCTTTATTATTGTTAATTCCCCACTTGCTCCCCTTTCGGGGGATGGGTTAGTGGGCTAAATAGTTACCTATTTTTTAAAATGTATTTCATTCCTAATTTTACCTAAAACTATCTTCATCTTGCAAAATACTCAAATAGCTTTGGTAACGTGAAGTAGCAATTTTTCCACTTTCCATAAGGGCTAAAATAGCACATTTTGGCTCTTGGAGGTGCATACAATTATGAAATTTGCAATTTCCCAATTCTGCACGCATTTCAGGGAAATAATGTGCAACTTGGTCTTTTGCTACTTCCATAATCCCCAATTCTTTGATGCCAGGTGTATCAATGATATAAGTGCCATCAAAAAGTTCGTACATGGTAGCAAAAGTAGTTGTATGTTTTCCTTTTTCAGCAAAATCTGAAATTTCACTTGTCGCAATCAACAAAGTTTTGGGCGACACATGATTTATTAAAGTACTTTTTCCAACGCCTGAATGTCCAGAAAGTAGGCTTTTTTTGTCTTTCAAAAGTGCTTTCAATTCGTCCAAACCTTCTGTGTTTTTAGTCAAACCTTGTTCCATAACCACAGAAGTAAGAAGTGTTTTGTAGCCAATCGATTCATACATTGCCCTGATAGCATCTACTTCTGCGTGTTCTTCTGTGGAAAGTAAATCAGATTTATTAAAAACAATTATTGCAGGAATACGAAATCCCTCTGCGGTTACCAAAAATCTATCAATAAACCCCAGAGAAGTGCGAGGATATGCCAATGTTACAATGAGGATTGCTTGGTCAATGTTGGAGGCTATAATGTGTGCATGAGCGGTTTTATGCACCGATTTTCGGATAATGTAATTATCCCTTGGGGCAATGTCCGTAATATTACCTATTTTTTCGGTTTCATTTTCCCAAGTAAAAATTACCCAATCACCAACTGCTATTGGGTTTGTACTTTTAAATTCTTCTTTACGAAGTTTGAGTTTTCCACGTATTCTGCATTTAATATCATGTCTATTACCTTGTGGGTCTGTGTATTGTGCCTCGTACCATGAGCCAGTGGAACGCATTACGAGGGCTTTTTGTGTGGGAATTTGTGGGTCAGTTTGTTTCAAATTTTGTTTCAAAATGTTTTGTTTTTGTGTTTTTTATTTTACATTTTATATAAACGTAAAAATATGGTTAAATCTTTATGGTTGTTTTTGTGATAATGTAAGTGATTTTTTAAAAAAAAGTTTAAAAAATGGTAATAATTACGTTTTTAATGTTTAATTTTGATTTGTCAATGATGCTAAATGTGAAATTAACCGCATTTAATACTTTGTAAATTGAGAAAAATTGCAAATTTTTTTTTACAACGAATCTATTTTTTGTAAATTTGTGATTAAAAAAATGTAAAAAACGATAACCAACATTCTATCCAAATCTTAAATACCTTATCCAAACCTTAACCTTATGAAATATTATCAAAAAAATTTATTTGTCTTGTATTTTTTATGTTCTGTAAATACAATTTTTGCCCAAGTAAATATAGAAACTACAAAATTCAAAAAGAATTTTACACAAAAATATGATTTTTTAAATGAAGTATTTTTAGATGTAAAAGGGGACAAAAGAGGAACTTTCTTCAAAGAAATTTCTGAATATTATTATGAAATTGACAAAGACACGTTGGCTTATTATCAAATTCAATATAATTTATACGCAAAAACAAAAGAAGAACTATCAAAAAAAAAGTATTCAAAAAAAGATTTGGTGCGAATATTTTTTCAAAAAACGCCTGTAAAAAATCTTAGTTTTAAGGATAACAAAAACGAGCCTTATAACTTTCCTATCACTGAAGGAAATACAAAAAGTTTAACAAAAAAAGAATACGAAATTATTATCAAAGTAAACCCTGAACTTGAATATCCAACTTCTCAAATAAACATAGAAAATGGCGAAGCTACTGAAATAGAAAATGAAAATGATAATTCTCATTTTGCAATTTTCTTTGGAAATAAAAAAGATGCAGAAATTTTTAGAGAAAAGATAATTACCTTGAATAAATAAATGGTTGCCCGCTACTATACATTTTTTTTAAGGGATTTAAAAAGTGTTTTGAAATGATTTAAACACCATATTTTTAACACCATTTTTCAAAAAATTGGGTTTTACTGAAGTTTACACAGGTTTGACCCAATTCCTTAAACAATATATAAAATTTGGACAACTTTACCACTAAATTATCTTACAATGCTAAAAACCTCGTGCTTTGCGAATACTATCTCTTTGAGCAGTATATAATTTCTCAAAAACAGGAAAATCTGTTTTATTCATATTATTGCGAAGTTCGTCAAGGGCAGTATCAGCAAAACTATAAAAACCTACGTTCAAGCATTGCAACGCATAAGCCTTATACAAAGGAATTGAAAAAGCATTGCCACGCACACCATTGACCAGAATATTGTAGGCTTGTAGGGAATCTCGTTTAAATTCTTGGAAAAAATACGCACTGTTCATCAAAATATCTGCACTATAAGGTGAAGACAAATACGCATCTTTAAAATATTTTTCTGCTTTGGTTTGGTCGTTTGTATTTTGAAAAATAATACCTTTCAAATAATTTATTTTTGTTCTTTGTGCATGATTAAAATACAATTTATCCAAATCTACCAACGCAATATCATATTTCTTTTGGGCAATCAGCAATTTGCAATGTGTAAAATTTGCTTCTGCTTTTGTATTTATGTCTTTTACATCATCAGGGTTTAATTTTTCCCAAATGCTTTCTGCATTTTTCAAATAATCCTTATTTTCTTGTTTTTCCAAATAAAGTTGTACCAATTCACAACCTGCTTTTATTTTGAAGTTTGGGTCTTTTATATCTTCAAACATCAATTTGAGTACATCAGTAGCCAATACTTGTCGGTTGTAATGCACAAAATTGTACCTATCAAAATCCGTTTCCAATTTGACCGAATCGCTTATCACTTTGCGTATATTATAGGCGAGGGTTTTATTTTCTTTGCTGTGTTGTGAATGTTCCATAACTTCTGTCCAAGTATCAGTGGCTTTTTTGAAATTCCCGCCTTCGGTTTGGGCGATTGCTTTGTAAAATATAGCTTGCGAATTGCCAAGTTCTATTGCTTTGTCCAAATAATATTGGGCATTGCCAAAAGATTGTTGCTCCAAAAACCAAAGCCCTAAAATTGTGTTATAATATGCATCATTTTTAATAGACGACATACCTGCCAAACGCTGAATACCTTTATCTACTTCGCCATTATAATAAAAAAAGCATGCTTCTGCAAAATAGAGCGATTTTTTGTAGGCAAAAGGCAGATTTTCGCTTTTATCCAGTTGTTTCAAGGTTTTCAAAAAACTACTATCTTGTGTGCCTATTGATGCCAACATTTTATTATATGTATAAGCAAAACTATACGTATTTCCTTCATTTGCCCATGCTGGCGTATTGTCAATATTTCCTTTAATTGTTTTATTTTTTTCATCAAGTTGAAAACCTGTTTTAGCTTTCAAAGCAAAATAATGTATGGCAGATGCTGGATTTTGCGAAGCATTTTGGGCAAGTTCTGTGATGTCTTGCGGAATTTTTTTGTTTTTCTGAGCTTTGTCAATAATAGAAGCCCAAAGATTATTTTGGGAATTTTGGGAATAATCTGATTTTTTTGCTTTTTCAAAATGATAAAATGCAGAATCAATTGCTTTGTTTTCTACATATTGCCAAGCCAAATTGTTGTGTAATTGTTGTGCATTAGGCAAACGCAAAAGCGCAGATTTCCACAAGAAAAACGCATCAAAAGGGCGTTCATCTTCCAATAAAAGATTTCCAAGCCTTGCATACGCCTGTGCAGAAGGTCTGCGAAGGAGGCTATTTTTGAGGTATTTTACTTCTTCTGAAAAGTTTTTTTCTAAATGTGAAATACTTGCTAAGGCGTAATTTGTGTGGTGATGCAAATAATCATTGGCAAAAGAAATTTCATAATGCAATTTTGCTAATTTGTATTCCCCATTTTTATAATAATTATCGCCCAAAGTTGCCTCATAAGCACTTTGTAATTGGTAATATAATTTTTGTTTATAATTTATTACCAATACTGCAATCAACATGATTACAAAATAGCGTGCCAAATGAAAGGGAAATACGTGTCCTTCATACATTACTTTTTCTACTGCTTGCCCCTCTTGCATCAAAGGAAAAAAGTTCCAAAGTACATACAAACTAAATACCAAGCCAAACGCCATGTAACTATACAATGTAAATTCACGCAAAGCATCTACCAACGCATCATTGCCCATAGCCAACGACCAAGACCATGTAGTCATAGCCAAAATACCCAAACCCAAATACGCAAAAGCCCCCCAACTTTCAAAAGAAAACCAATGTGCATACAATACTTCTCTTTGTTTGAAACCCCAAATACCCAAAATAACCGCAATAGCCAAAAATAATTCAGTATCAAATAATAAAAGTCCTGTGCGATAATACCCTGTCATATCCCAATACACCAGCAACAAATTGACCAAATAAATCCCTGCAAAAATACCAAAATGTGTAATATTGTTGCCTGCCCCTTGTGCATTATGTTTGACCAAAATATAAAAAATACCACGCAAAATCTCGTGAGATGTGATGAAAATAAAAAGCAACGTCAATAACACAGGCAACCAAAAACCATACGCCACCACATACATAAATGGATATTTGACTTGTGCCTGTGTGCCTATCCATACGCCCAATGTTATTGTAATCAATGCAAAAATTAACATTCTAACGCCCCAAGCAGTATTTGTGCGATAGCTCTGCCAATAATAACTCAATGGCACATAAGCCAATACACAGACTAAAAAAGGCATTTGGGAAAATTTTGAAAATATATTAATGCCTAAGTAGTCTAATTTGAGCAAACTTAGCCAAAAAATAAACGCAGTCATGCCCACCGCATAAGGCACAAATGACATAGTGCTAATGCCTGCCAAAAACAAACACATCACTACCACTAACACGCCCAAAAAGCTATAAAAAAACAAAGGATTTATACTAATATATTCCGCATCAAAAGTGGTTTTGATAGTGAAAATTTCGGTTTCCACAGGAATATTAAAAGCCCCTGTTTGAATATTGCCCAATACGGTTTTGGTTGGTTGTAAATTTTCTGCGGTTTTCCAAGGAATAATTCCTCTAAAATCCCAAAAATGGGAAAAAATATACATACCTACACTCATGAAAAATACACTCAACAGTATCAAATAAAGGATTTTTGTATTTTTTTGCCAATTTTGCCAGAAGAATAATGTCATTTTTTTTTATTATAATTTTTTTAATTAATTTTGGATTATTTTAGACTTTTACGCAAGAATATTTATTTTGTTTATCTTTAAACAAAATAAACCGAAAAAACTAACAACTTGATTTTATTGTAATCATTTAGTTACAACTAATACCAAATTTTTTCATCTATTTTCAGTAGAAAAAACGAAAGAAATGGTTTTTAGAGAATACCGCACAAGTGGAGGTTTCTATTGATTTTTAACTTCAATATTTTCCACCTAAACAGTTTTATTTCATTACAAATCTTGTGCAAGCACAATAATTCTATCGCCTTCTGAAAACTTGATTTTATCGTTTTTATGGGGATTTAATACTACGCCATAATACTTTTCAGGTATATCTGAAAAGGCTTTTATGCGGTATCCTACTGCTATTTCTTCCCTTTGTATGGCAGATTCTGTTACAGTATAAAAA
The DNA here is from genome assembly GCA_031425615.1 of Cytophagales bacterium. GTDB lineage: Bacteria > Bacteroidota > Bacteroidia > Cytophagales > Microscillaceae > JAAFIN01. The sequence continues at coordinate 277,927 of JANPJR010000015.1, read as the reverse complement.
TTAGTTTCTTCGTCCAAATTAGCATATATTTCTGCGGGTTTCAGGTAAAATTCTGCTCCTTGTGAATCAAACAATTCATCAAAAACAACTTTTAGCTCTCTATTTTCAGATAATTGTGCTACAATAAGACTAATAATATGGTCACTAATAATAAAATCGTCAGGTTTTGCAATTTCTGCTAACGTACGATTTTTGAGGTCAAGCATTTCACTTACAATAGTAAAAGTACATTTGCGTTGTGCTTTCAAATCTCTAAGGTGCATCAAACAAACCAGCGTAATAGCATCAGCTTCTTGCAAAGGCATATTATCTGAGTAACTCAAAATCATAATATTGGTAAGTTCGTGCAAAGGCAATAAATTAAGTAATTTGCGGTTGCTGATATCACCTTCTTTAAAATCAACTTCTACATTGCGTATAGGCATGTATAATTCCAAATCTTTTTGTGGTTTGGTTATATCATTACACACTATCAAAATCTTAGTCCCATTTACCACATAGTTTCCTATTTGTTGCACAATCGTAGCGCCCTCTTCATTCCAACCTAAAATCAAAATAAATTTTTCATTTTTAGGGATTTTTACAGGGTTTTGCGGGATTTTGTCATACAAAATAGGGCGTGGATTGATAAGGTCAGGTTCTGGAAGATGGTCATCATCTTCTGCCAAAATAATAAGTTTGTCGCCTTCATTAATTTTGGTTTTGGATTTTGGGTTTAGCATAATAAGCCCAGTTCTGCGTTGAATACCAATAATGGTGATATTTTCGTATGCAAAAAGTGCATCATAAAATGTAAGTCCTGTAAATTTTTGGGCAGTATGAAAATAAATATCTACATTGTCAAAATCCAACAAAATATTATACACCGCACTCAATCCTGCTTGCAAACACGTTTGTACTGCGATACGTGCAATGATTTCATTGGACACTACAAGCGTAAGTTCATCGCCTCCTATGATATTGGCAATTTCTTTGTTGTTGTCTGTGGTCAATTCTGCTACGATATTGTATAAAGTTTCTTCTGTTTTTATCCTGCGTTTTGGGTGATTGGTAATAGCAAGAATACATTTTACATTTTGGGTATCAGAAAGATTATCGTCAGGCGATACTACAATAATAGATTTTGCTTCTTGAAGATTAACTAAATCCAAATCGTCCAAATCAATCGGATTGCCTGTTCTACACACCACACGCAAGCCTTGTCTATCGCCTATTTTTTGTTTTATTTCGTCTTGCATTTCAATTTTATCTTTATTTGCCAAAATTACAATACAAGACCTTTTTTGGTTGGCATTTGCTTTGATAAGTTCTTGAATAATGGGGAAAATCTTAGAAGACCAGCCCAAAATAACTGTATGATTTGATTCCAACACAATAGAACGTCCTTTACGCAATTTGCCCAAAATCGTATTTACACGTGTTGTAATCAATGCTACAAGCGTACTCATGGTAAAAATTCCAAAAAACGTAGGCGTAAGCATGAGTATTCTGTACGACCAATTTTTTTTATCTGTAATAGTGCCTTGGTCAATCACGTGCATAAAAACCTGCCAATATGCTTCCAAATAATCAATTTTTTCTTTGGGGTCTTCCTGCACATAAAAAATTACGCCTATTGTTGCCACAATAAAAGTAAGCGTAAGGGCAAAAAGGGTTAATATGATAACCAAAGGCAATAATCCACCTGTCATCAGGTTGTCAAATTCGTATTGGAAACGCCTTAGAAGTCTTTGATAACGTTTTTTGGAAATCATTTACAAGATTTTTTTAATTTTTTTATGAAAAGATTTAGATATAATATTTTTTCAAGCCATGTTGAAAATAGCAAACTACAAATAATAAGGTACAAATATTAAGGTACAAATTAAAGTATTTTTTATAAGAAATACTTAAAAATATAACCAAAAACATAACCAAAAATGAATTATTTTTGTAATTATTTAGCTTTAATTCCAGAATTAGCTTTTATACCCTAAAATTTCAACCTTCTTACTCTTTGTTTTGCTTTTTTGGTATCCAACCTAAAACCCACCCCAATACCCACAAAATTATAAAATTCTGTTACAAACCTGCTTACACCACCATTGATGTCTATTTGAATATAAGGCGTAGGATTATACAAAATTCCGCCATCAAAACCAATTTCAGGCTCATTTTCTTGGGAAACATAATCAAAATTTTCTACGAACAAAGCCCATTTGTGGTTAAGCACAATATCCAAACAAAAAGCATAAGACCAAATATTTTCTCCTTTAAATTGGCTTTTTTGGTAACTTGCCAAATAATTGAAATACAAATGATGGGTAAGTTTTGTATTACATTCTATTGCCCATTGCGTACTCCAATAAAAACGCCCAAGATTTTCAACTTCATTCAAATACGCAGAGGCAAGTCCAACATCTGCTACAATTGCCCCATCAAATACTCCACTTTTACTCCTATAAAACGCATATTTGAACCCTGTCATAAAACTTGCTATGTCATTTTTACTTGTACGTTCGTCTGGATTTTCTGCGATATTTTGGGTAATCCAATGCTTTGTTCCAAAATGAATTTCTAAGTTTTTGGATAAACCTGTTCTAAGCAAAAAATTGGGTGTTTGCCAAATACGATTATTTCCCCTAAAAATATAATCAAAACCTATCTCAAACTGATAATTTCCTTTTTGGATTGTGTAAGGCAAATCCGCCAAACCTGGTCTATCCACCGTAAAAAAATCTTCAGGCAAATGTATCGTATCTTTTTTTTGTGCAAATACATTAATTGAAATTAGAAGAAAGCAAAAAAACCATAAAATTTTTAATCTCATAAAAATAATCATGACGTAGTAAAAACATATCTAAAGTGTAAAATAAGTCGCAAAAGTAACTAAATATTTTTTTTATTATTAAAATTTATTTAGGTTTGCAAAATATTGTGGGTTTAACGTATTTTTAGTCTCAAAATGTTGTCCTATTTACATTACATATTGGTGTGTTTTTGTTCGTTTTTAATTTCTGTAAATGCAGAAAATAAAAACTATGAACAATCTACTACTTTTTATGACATTGAAACCAATACATACCACAATTTTCAAATTGCCCCTGCGCAACAACAACTCACCCAACCAGGTCATCAAACTTCGGATTGTAGGAATGAATCAGAAAACTCAACTAAAATACCACAACCACGTATTTTAGATACAAAAAATCATTATTTTACACATAATTTTTTTGTATTTGTTTGTCAATACGATTTTTCTGTTGCGTTTTTTTACCACAAAGTTATCACTTTGCCTCTGCCTCTATATCTTTATTGGCAAAAAATGGTCATTTAAAACATGATGAATTATAGATTGTGAATTATAAATTTTTCTAAATATTCATAGTTCTTTCTAATATCCCATTCATAGACCCAAAATTCCTTTTTGGGCAATCCTTATTATTAATAATTTCATGAAAAAATTTATCTTATTATGCTTTTGTATGATAGGCATAAAGCATTATATCCATGCCCAAACAATGGATACAATGACTTTACCCTATTTAGAAGCTCAAAAAATCCTCTTGCGTGATAACTTGGAGATTTTATCCAAATATTATGATATTTCTATGGCAGAAGCAGACCTTGTGCAAGCAAAACTTTGGCGAAATCCTTATTTTATTTGGAATCAAGATATGTATAGTGTCAATCGCAATGACTATTTTAATTTTAAGCTCCAAACGTTGATACAAGTAGAGCAAGTTTTTTCTATCTCTGGCAAACATACCAATAGCGTAAAACTTGCAAAAGTAGGCATCAAACAAAGTAAGACACAATTACAAGAGGTTTTGCGTGGTTTGTTGTATGAATTAGGCACAATATATATGGAATTGTACACTCTACAAAGAAAACAAATTTTGTATAATACTACATTAGAAAAATATAAATCATTGATAGAAAGTGCAGAAAACAAATTGCGCGTAGGGGCTATGTCCAAAAATGAAGTGCTACGCCTCAAATCAGAAGAATTAGCCATAAAAAGTGAAATTCTTAAAAATAAAAATGAGGTAATTGAAGATTTATCAAAACTTAGACAATTATTAAATTTTAAAGAAAATGTCTATATTATTACCCAAAACAAAAATGCAAGCACCGTCAATGAGCCTACAATAGATGAATTGTTGCAAATTGCACAAGACCGACCCGATATAGCACTTGCAAGGGCTGACATGGAATATGCACGCACCGACCTCAAATTGCAACGGTCAAATGCTGTGCCTGACGTAAAACTTGGCTACCAACCCGTCGATAGAGGTAGCAACTATGTGCGCCCTTATTCAGGATTGGTATTTGAGATGAGCATCCCTATTTTTGATAGAAATCAAGGAAACATTAAATCTGCAAAAGCAAAAATTAACCAAGTAAGTGTGCGACAATTAACGCTTGATAACCAAATTCGCAACGAAGTAGCAGAAGCATATTCAAAACTTTTGAACACAAAAGAAGCATTGAAGCAATTCACACCAGAATTTTTGGCAGATATTGATGACCTCAATAAAAATTCGCAAAAAAATTATGACCGCAAAAATATAAATCTATTGGAATATATTGATTTGCAACGCATTTACTTACAAAATCAATTACAATATATTGATTTTCAAAACGAATACCAAAAATCCATCAACCAACTTAACTTTTCGGTTGGGAAAGAAATATTTTAAATCTTAAATTTTTATGAAAATTACACCATATATTTTTGTGCCTTTTTTATTCTTTATTTTATTAAATGGTTGTGGCCATGCAGACGAAGAAAAAGAAACACCAAAAACCAATAAAAAAAATTATTGTCTTACAGATACCTTAGCCAAAAATATCCAAATGGCTACTGCTCAAAATGAAATCGTGCACCACGAAGTATCTTTGAGTGGCAAAATCACCTTTGACGAGGATAAAGTAGCCAAAGTATATCCACTCGCAGGGGGATTTGTGCAAGAACTTAGGGTCAATTTGGGTGATTATGTGCAAAAGGGGCAAGTATTGGCGGTTATTCGTAGCCCTGAAATTGCAGGATTTAACAACCAATCCAATATTGCACAATCCAATTTGCGTGTGGCACAAAAAAATTATCAAGTTGCCCAAGAACTTTACAAAACAGGTAGCACCTCAGAAGTAGAACTTACCAACGCAAAAAAAGAACTTGAAAATGCAGAAACAGAGGCAAACCGTAGCAAAGAAGTGCTTTCTATGTACAATACAGGCAAACAATCTTTGTATAATATCCTTGCCCCTGCTTCAGGTTTTGTAGTAGATAAAGATGTTGCCCTCAATATGGAATTGCGTACAGAAGACATTAAACCAATTTTTACCATTTCAAACATGGATAATATTTGGGTAATGGCTAATATTTATGAAAGCGACATTGCCAAAATACAAGAAGGCTACGAAGCAGATATTACAACCATTGCCTATCCTGACAAAATCATGAAAGGTACTGTGGATAAAATATCCCAAGTAGTGGATAACACAAGCAAAGTATTAAAAGCACGTATTGTAATCCAAAATCAAGGCTACAAACTCAAACCCAATATGTATGCCAATGTTACCATCAAATATAAAGGAAATGAAAACAAACTTACCATTCCTTCAAAAGCAGTTATCTTTGACAAAAACCGCCACTTTGTAATGGTATATAATGATAAATGTAAAATTGATACACGCGAAATCCAAATACATGAAGCACTCATGCAAAATACCTACTTAGAAAGCGGATTAAAAGAAGGCGAAAAAGTAATTACTAAATATCAGCTCCTCATTTATGATGCAATAAATGACTAATCAATTAGGAATTAAAAATTAGGAGTTATAAATAGTTAATTACATAATTATTTTGTAACTATTTAGCCCCTAACCACCAAAAGGGGTAATTAACAACAATAAAGCGTTTTTTGTAACACAGACTTTTAGTCTGTGCGTTCAAAACAACATTTTTAAATGTAAGCTAAACAGATACATTATTTTTTATATAAAAAATAATTATGTAAATAAACAAAATGTTTGTGCAAGTAAGCATGCTATAAAGAAAAGTAAGCAAGCTACAAAGAAAAGTAAGCATACTACAAAGAAAAGTAAGCATGCTACAAAGAAAAGTAAGCATGCTACAAAATAAAGTAAGCATACTACAAAATAAAGTAAGCATGCTACAAAGTAAAGTAAGCATGCTACAAAGTAAAGTAAGTATGCTACAAAATAAAGTAAGTATGCTACAAAATAAAGTAAGCAAGCTATAAAGTAAATTAAGCATGCTACTCTTATTTAATAAGCAAAATTTTTATTAAGTAAACAAAACGTTTTACAAAATGATTAAATTTTTTGTAAAAAATATAAAAAAATGGATAAATTAATCAAAAATATAATAATAACTTCCCTCAAAAATCGCCTTACAGTGTTTTTTATGACTGCCATCATGATAAGCGTAGGCATTTGGAGTTATCTCAAAACCCCTTTGGAAGCCTTTCCAGATGTAACCAATACTCAAATTATTGTAATAACGCAATGGGGAGGACGAAGTGCAGAAGAAGTAGAAAGATTTGTAACCATACCAGTAGAGGTAGCTATGAATGCAGTACAACGCAAAACCAGCGTAAGGTCAGTATCCATGTTTGGGCTTTCAGTCATCAAAATTATTTTTGATGATGGCGTAGAAGATTTCTTTGCGCGCCAACAAGTAAACAATTTATTAAAAAACGTAAATATTCCCAATGGTGCAGAGCCAGAAATCCAACCACCTTATGGACCAACAGGCGAGATTTTTCGTTACACCCTCACAGGCAACAAACGCAATGTAGAAGATTTATTGGCAATACAAGAATTTACCATTGACCGCAATATGCGTGCTGTGGCAGGTGTAGCAGATATTGTATCATTTGGTGGTGCAAGAAAAGTATATGAAGTAGCTGTAAATCCACTCCTTTTGTCCAAATATGATATTACACCGCTTGAAGTATACCAAGCCATTGAAAAAAGTAATATTAATGTAGGCGGTGATGTAATAGAACGCAACGGACAAGCCTATGTAGTGCGTGGTATTGGACTTTTGGCTAATACAAAAGATATTGAAAATATCATTATTGATGTAATAGGCGACCTTTCCATCAGGGTAAAAGATGTAGCAACCGTACAACAAAGTACCTTGCCACGTGTAGGAAAAGCAGGACTCAATGACAATGATGACGTAATAGAAGGTATTATCGTAATGCGAAAAGGCGAAAACCCTGCTGATGTGCTAAAACGTGTAAAAGTCAAAATAAATGAATTGAACGATAAAATCCTGCCTTCTGATGTCAAAATGATAACATTTTATGACCGTGATATACTCATGGAATTTTGCCAAGAAACCGTATTACACAACCTTATAGAAGGAATTATTTTTGTTACAGTAATTGTATTGCTGTTTATGGCAGATTGGCGTACTACATTTATTGTATCTATTATTATCCCGTTAGCGTTGTTATTTGCTTTTACATGTTTGAGGCTTATGGGTATGTCAGCCAATTTATTGTCAATGGGTGCAATAGATTTTGGGATAATTATTGACGGTGCGGTGGTAATGGTAGAAGGACTTTTTGTCGTATTAGCACACAAAGCCCACAATATTGGTATGTTGCCATTCAATAGATTAACTAAATTGGGGCTTATCAAAAAAACAAGTATAGAAATGGGAAAAGCAATTTTCTTTGCTAAACTTATCATTATCACAAGCCTTATTCCCATATTCGCTTTTCAAAAAGTAGAAGGCAAAATGTTTTCGCCTTTGGCATATACATTGAGTTTTGCGTTATTGGGTGCATTAATTTATACGCTTACACTTGTGCCTGTATTAGCAAGTTATTTATTAAAGAAAAATGTAAAAGAAGTTAATAACCCGATTGTTAATTTTTTTGATAAATTGGTAAGCAATGGATTTTATTACACCTCACGCAATCCACGCATAAGCATTACTGCAAGTTTTGCATTTATGGCAGTTAGTTTATATTCATTTGTATTTTTAGGTAGTGAATTTTTGCCTACCTTAAATGAAGGTGCTTTGTGGGTAACTGCGGAGATGCCTATGAGTATGTCATTGCCCGAAACTGCCAAAATCGTACAAGAATTTAGAAAAGAACTCAATAAATTTGATGAAGTAAATGGCACACTTTCACAAATAGGTCGCTCAAATGATGGTACTGACCCCAACGGATTTTATTTTTCACAATTACAAGTAAATCTAAAACCCAAAAAACTTTGGAAAAGAAACATCACCTACGACCAACTCATAGAAGAAATGGACAAAAAACTACGCCAATACTCTGGTATTGTGTTCAATTATTCCCAACCCATTATTGACAATGTAGCAGAAGCTGTAGCAGGTTTTAAGGCTTCTTTTGGGATAAAAATTGTAGGAAATGACCTCAAAACCATTGATAAAATGGCAGACAACGTAACCGAAATCATGAAAAATATCAAAGGCGTAAAAGATTTAGGTATTTTGAGAAATATAGGACAACCCGAACTTTCTATCAAACTTGACCAAGAAAAAATGGCACGCTATGGCGTAACCATTGCTGATGCTGAAGCAGTGATTGAGATGGCTATTGGTGGAAAAACCCCTACATATTTCTTTGAACAAGAGAAAAAATTTGATGTGCGTGTGCGTTATCTCCCTGAATACCGCAGAACAGAAAGCGATATTGAAAACCTAAAAGTACCCACACTCAAAGGCAACAAAGTGCCTCTAAAAGAAATATCTGATATTACCAAAAATACAGGTGGTGCTTTTGTGTATAGAGATAACAATGCAAGGTTTATTGGCATCAAATTTTCCATTCGTGAGCGTGATATGGGTACAACCATTGCAGAAGCACAACAAAAAGTAAATAAAGCCATCAAACTCCCAAAAGGTTATAAAATAGAATGGGTAGGCGAATTTGAAAACCAACAACGTGCCTCTGCTACACTTGGTCAAGTAGTGCCAATATGCCTTCTGGCTATATTTGGGCTATTATTTATGGCGTTTGGCAATGCCAAAGATGCAGGACTTGTATTATTGAATGTGCCTTTTGCCCTTATTGGTGGTGTATTGGCATTACATATTACAGGTACAGTTTTTAGCATTTCTGCAGGCATTGGTTTTATTGCATTATTTGGGGTATGTATCCAAAATGGGGTAATTTTGATTTCTGTTTTTAAGAAAAATATTGGAGAAGGCATGGAATTATTACAAGCCCTCAAAGATGGCGTAAAATCTCGTACAAGGGCAGTTGTGATGACCGCACTTATGGCTGCGATTGGACTTTTGCCTGCTGCAACCGCCACAGGCATTGGCTCCGAAACCCAAAAACCCCTCGCTATTGTGGTAATTGGTGGTATGATAAGTGCCACAATCCTTACATTATTGATATTTCCTTTGTTATTTGGATTGGCATATAAAAAAGTCAGCCCCCCAACCCCCAAAGGGGGAGTGAGTTCAAAGGAAGAGTAATTATCCCAATTTAAAAACATTATTTTGTCATTTTGAAAAAATCTGGCTGTTGAAATTGCAACCAAAATGACAAAAATAAATTCAACAAAATAAAATAAATTTTATATGAAATCATTAAAAATTAACATTCTTGTTTTATTGTTGTTACTCCCCCTTTTGGGACTTGGGGGTTTATTCGCCCAAAACAATAAATACGAACTCCCTACAAAACCTACATTAGATACACTTCCAGAAGCAAATATTTTGGATAAAAAACAATATTTTGGTTTTGAATATAACAATTCTTGGACATCTGTGAGTTTTGGCAATCATATAGAACCTTATTTTTTTAAGCCAAGTTTAGGTGGGCATTTGGTATATAATCGTTTTTTTTCCAAAAATTTTGGGTTTGCAATAGGCTTAGGCTTCCAACAACGTGGTGCTGGTATTTATTATCTTGATGAAACAGGAGATTCAACCACACGTTTTCGTTTGAGATTTAATCATTGGGAAATGCCTTTAAATCTTGTGTGGCGAAGTAATTATGTAGGAAAAGGACAAGGGGTAAAATGGACAGGAAGTATTGGTTTAATTCCTTCTTATAACTTTTGGACTACACGAATTTATTTGGATTTGACGGGTTCAGGCAATCACACAAGAGAAAACCTAAGTGATAGTTTTAGACGATTTGATGCCCTTGTAAGTGCGTCTTTTGGGGTAGATATTGCGATGGCTACTTATACCATATTGCGTGTGCAAGCCTACGGAAATGTTGGGCTTGTACATGTGTATAAAAATAATTTTGCAGATTTTTCAGGAAAAAACACGCTTTTTGGTGTAAAAGTTGGATTTTTGTTCTAAATTTATTTTCCTAAAAAACCAACCTAAAAACGCTTACAAAGGCTTTTATTCCTTTATAAGCGTTTTGAACTACATATTTGAACTACATAAACTGATAACTGAAAAACTGACTACTTAAATGCAGGTCTTGGTGTAAGTTGCAATATTTCAAACATACGTTTATCTTGGTCTTGGTCAGGATTTGGGGTGGTTAATAATTTATCACCTGAAAAAATAGAATTAGCACCTGCCATAAAACAAAGTGTTTGTTCTTCTATACTCATTTCCAAACGCCCAGCAGAAAGCCTAACCATTGCTTTTGGTATCAAAATTCTTGCGGTAGCTATCATGCGTATCATTTCCCAAACAGATACACGTTTTTGGTTTTCCAAAGGTGTGCCTTCTATGGCTACAAGGGCATTTACAGGCACAGATTCAGGTTGAATAGGCAAATTTGCCAATGTATGAAGCATATCAATACGGTCTTTGTCTGTTTCACCCAAGCCAATAATCCCACCAGAACACACCGAAATCCCTGATTTTTGGACATTGCCAATCGTTTCCAATCTATCTTTGAATGTACGTGTAGAAATCACTTCTTCATAATGTTCTTCGCCTGTGTCAAGGTTATGATTATACGCATACAAACCTGCTTCTTTGAGTTTTTGGGCTTGTGATTCGGTCAGCATACCAAGCGTACAACACACCTCCAATCCCATTTGATTTACGCCTTTTACCATATCTATTACCTTATCAAAATCTTTATTATCACGCACTTCACGCCAAGCTGCCCCCATACAAAACCTTGTACTACCCGAATCTTTTGCATTTTGGGCGTGTTGCAATACCTCCTCTACCTCCAAAATCTTGTGTACTTTTACGCCTGTGTGATAACGTGCAGCTTGCGAACAATACGCACAATCTTCGGGACAACCCCCCGTTTTGATAGACAACAATGTGCAAACTTGCACTTCTCCTGCAGTATGATGTGTGCGATGTATTGTAGAGGCTTGATATATCAACTCCATGATAGGTTGGTGGTATATATCAGCCACTTGTTTTTTTGTGTACATAAAAAGATTTAAAATCGCCCCCCGACCCCAAAGGGGAGTAATTAATTTAAAAACTTAGTAATAATTATGATGTATTAATCTCCCTTTGGGGGTTAGGGGGCTTTTATTTTTTAATGTCTTCTTTCAATTTTTTAAGTAATTTTTCACTTTTTTTGATTTTACCTACAAACGATTTTGAAGGCTTGAACGTAGGAATAAAATGTGCTTGCACTATCACTTCTGTATTTTGGTGTATATTGCGTGCTTTTTTTTCAGCCCTTTTTTTATTAACAAAACTCCCAAATCCACGTAAAAAAACACCTTTTCCTTGATACATGGTTTTTTTGACAATCTCAAAAAAATTTTCCAATACAAAAGCTACATCTTCTTTTATTTTGCGTATTTCATACCATTGTTCTGCATCAGCATCTTGTTGAAAAGGATTTTTGTCTTGTTCTTTTTGTCTAAATGCTTGTACTTTTTTTGCGATTTCTGTAATAAGTTCTAATTTAGTCACTGAATTTGTTGTATTAAATATAATAAAAATATATGGGCGGAAAACCACAAAAAATTAAAAATTGTATGCTTTCAATAAAAGTAAAATATGATTTGTCCTTTTGCAAAAGTACAAAATTTTAAAAAAAATACTAATTTTTTTCTTTATTTTTTCATGTAATTTAAAAAAACCGAAAAAAAACATTCCCAAATTGTGCAAATTGCATTTTTTTGGAAACGTTTTAAACATTTTAATTTACATTAGTTGATTATTTTAACATTTATCAAAATAAATCATTAAACATATTTAATAATTTAATATATTTAATAACAACACATTAAAATTTTCTTGTGCCATTGCTTTGAAACACATACCTAAATGTATAATAAGCAGACACACTTGTAGCAGTAGGCGAAGCAGGTGCATCTTTGTAATAGCTCAAAACCTCAATTTTGGCATATTTATTATCCGCAGTTTTCAAGGCAATTATTTTGCCTGCAATAGGGCTTATAATGTTTTTTTGGGCATTATAATTGTACCAACCTTTTCCGCTTCCTTTTGGTATAGCATAAGCGATATTGTTGTCTTGCGTCCAATTATCATTATTGAGTTCTGTCAATTCCTCAAAAATACCTGTGTGAATATAAGCGCTTGCAACCCCTGTACGTATTACATTGTCTTGAGTCGTGCTACCACCATTGATGATGATGGTTGTACCTTTGAACGCAATATCCCAATTGTCCCCTGTTACCTCTTTGCCTTCTGCAATGCTAAATTTTACAAAAGGTTTTACTTCTGTTACTTGTCCTGTATTGCGGTCTATCACATCACTTGGTGCAGACAGGTTTTCTATTTTTTGGCTGTTAATAGTAGGTTGTGGTGTTTCTTCATTTTTTTTGCAAGCAGAAAAAACCAATACAGAAGCCAACACAAAAGGCAAAAAAGCGAAAAATGAACCGTTTTTTTTCATAAAAATATTTGAAAAATTGTTTAAAAGTGAAAATATATAAAATTTAATAAATTTGTTTTTAATTAGTCTTATTCTAAATAATATATGAGAAAAATTTTTAGAATATTTTTACTTGACAAGCCACAAAATACAATCGTCCTGCAATATTGGGGATTTGGGTTTCATTTTTATAGTCAAGCACATTATCACACCCTATTTGTAGGGAATATTTTTGAAAAAATGTTTTTTTGAGGGCAATATTTGCCAAAAAATAGCCTTTTACATATTCTTCGTCTATATCTAAAACCAAATTTCCGTTCATATCCCCCAATCCGTATCGCCCTTTATAAAAAATTCGTATTGCGATATCAACATCATGTTTAGCATTTTCATACCATATTTTGAAGTTTGCACTATGTTTTGAGCGGTTAAATAATCCGCCATATTCTTGAAGTTTTACCTTTTCAGTAAGCAATGTTTGCGGATTTCTGCGGTATATTTCGCCATTTTTTATTTTTTGGACAATATCATTGTCTTTTGCTAAAAGGAATTGATAGCCAAGCGAAAATTTTATATTTTTGAAAAAAGTAAAATCTTGTTCTATTTCCAAGCCTTTTGAAAAAATACGTTGAATATTTTTATAACTATACACAAATTGCCCATTTATTTTGCGTGCTACCGCTTGTGTTTCTATCAAATCAGAAATTTGGTTGTAAAAAAAATTAAATTTTACTTGCCAATTTTTATAAATTTGGGCATTTCCGCCTGCCTGCCACGAGGTAGAACGCTCTGGATTTAGTTTTTCGGTTTGGGTAGTATTCACAAAAACCTCTGCAATTTGCCCTTGTGTTTGCATATTGGCAAGTGCATTTTGTAGTTCTTCTGTCCCAAAAACTGAATATCCTACTACACTATTCGCAAAATCCAAATATAGTTGCCTAAAATCTGGTGCTTTAAAACCCATTCCTACGCTTCCACGCAGGGATATTTTTGGATTTACTTTATATAAAACTGCCATTTTTGGGCTTAACTGACTTTTGTAACTGCTGTGTGCATCAAACCTCATACCCCAATTTATTTGCAAATTTTTAGACATATCCCATTCATGTTGGAAATATGCGTATTGATTTTGAAAACGTTTTTTTTCAGTATAACGTGTTGCCTCCACACTTTCCCAAGTATTGCCTACGCCTACTACAAAATAATGATTTTTAAACGCAAAATATTCCGCTTGTAATTCAGGGCGTAGAAAAGTTTGTGTAAAAAAAGTATTTTCATACAATGTTTTATCTTGTTCATTATACAAATTTGATAAAGTATTATATCTCGAAAAATAGCTTTTTGCATGTATTTTAAAGGTCTTTTTCTGGTTTCCAAACACAATATTTGTGCTATAATTTTGGTCTTGCGTTGTGCCTTTTCCAGTGATTTGTTGCGGATTCAATAAAAAACCTTGTTGTTGTGTTTCCCCAAATATACGTGCTTGTGCTTTGATTTCCCATTGATTTTTTGTGTATTTAATATTTGTGTGAAAAGTTGTATTAAAATGCGGTTCAACTGTTGCCCCAAATATTTCAGGACTAAAATCATATCCACCATTGCGATAATGATTGATAAAATTTTGCATTTGAAAATTCTTTACGTTAAATGCACTATTTAATGCTGTATTAGATATTTGATTGTTGCCATATCTTGTATTGAGTGTGAGGTTTTTGGTATTGCTGTTATCTTCGGTGATGATATTTATTACGCCTGCCAATGCTTCAGAGCCATACATAGCAGAACTCGCTCCTTTTATGATTTCTATTCTTTTGATGTTGCCCAATGACAACCGCCCCAAGTCCAAACTTCCTGCGGTGCGCCCAATAAGTGGCTCTCCATTCAACAAAATCAATGTATAATCCGCAGAAAGTCCTTGTATTTGCACGCCTTGCGTATGGTCTTGCGTAATATGTATGCCTGTTTGCTCCGCCAAAATATCGCCCAAACGCATACTCCCACTTTGTTGAATCGCTTTTTGGGTAATAATTTGAATAGGCAAAGAAACTTTGCTTGCATCTGTTTCGTGGCGTGTGGCAGTAATTACAATTTCTTTAAACGTTTGTGTGCTGTCTATTTGTTGGGCTTGTAAGCCTTTTTGAAAAAAAACAACTGAAAACAAAATGATATATTTTAATAAAAAATATTTTTTGTATTGTTCCAAGTAATTTAATACGTGATTTAATAAGTCGTGATAATAAATAAGCATTCCTAAGGTGTTTTTAAATATTGATGATGCAAAGAAATATATTATTTAGATTTAATCCAAATAAAAATAATAAATTATTTGTAATTAGTCTAAATAAATATAATTTTGCACAAAAATTAGTGAGAAAGCTAATTTTATCCTTACAAAAACAATTTTTACTATTTCATTTTTATTATTTCATTTTTATTTTCAAAAATATGCACAAGAATTTTTTATTATTTGTCATTTGTTTTTTATTTACGCAAAACGCATTTTCACAAAATCCACAAGACCGTGAAGCCATCAAAAGTATGTGTGGTTGTTATGAAGTATCTTTCAAGTTTGCTGATACTTTTGGGGCTGATACCACATACAAACCTCATCATGCACACCATTCAAAAGGCTTAGAATGGGTTACATTGCTTGCAGACGAAAAGAAAAAATTGGTTTTGCAACACCTACTTATTGCTGATACAAGTATTATCAAACATTGGCGACAAGATTGGATTTTTGAAAACCAAGATTTTTTTGTGTTTGAAAAAGACAATACATGGAAATATGCCAAACGCTCTGCGTCAGAAGTAAAAGGACAATGGACGCAAAAAGTGTATCAAGTAGATGATAGTCCACGCTATGAAGGCAGTGCAACATGGGTGCATGTAGATGGAAAGCATTTTTGGGAAAATGTAACTGATTCACCGCTTCCAAGACGTGAATTTACAACCCGTACAGATTATAATGTACTCAAAAGAAAAAACCGACACGAAATTACAACTTATGGTTGGTTGCATGAACAAGACAATGACAAAATATTGCGTGGCAGTGAAAAAGGTGATATTTTTGTGGCACAAGAAAAAGGCTGGAATGTGTATAAACGTGTTGCAGACGAAAAATGTGCCTTAGCACAAAATTGGTGGAAAAAAAATTCCCCTTTTTGGGCAGAAGTACGCAAAACTTGGGACAATGTTTTTGCCCAAAAACAAACCCTAAAATTTGAAAAAGCAATAGACAAAAAACCAATGTTTATGCACATTTTCGCATTGCCAAAAGAAAGCAAAACGCCTGAAATTATAAAGGTGATTGAAAAATTTAAAACAAAATAATTTTTTTGAGCGATATTTTTTAAAAATATTTTCTTGAAAATAAACCTATCACCTTGTAAGCCCTGCTTGCAAGGTTTTTTTCGTTTATTGCTAATATATATATATATTTGGCATAATTTCAATAAAAGTAAGGAAATACTAAAAATATTATGTACCAATTTTCAAAAATACGTTTTTGTCTAATAGCTATTCCTGTGTTGTATTTTACTTTGTTATGTTTTACCTTATCTTTTTCAAGTTGTAAAGAAAAAACAAAAAGTAATGACAAAAAAAATAAAAACAATCAACCCAAAAAAGACAGCAAAAAAAACCCACGCATAGGCATACAACCTATTGGCAATTTCCCTGCTGGCTATTTGGAAGCGTCAGCCCAAATTATCAGGGATTATTACGGTTTTGAGGTAGAAATTTTGAAGCAAAAACCGCTTCTTACAAAATTTGACAATCAAAAAATTGCCAAAAAATACAATATATCCCTTCCTGTGCGATATAGGGCAGATTCATTGATTGCTTACCTCAAACGCATCAAATCCAAAAAACATGATTACCTCATTGGGCTTACTGCGGTAGATATTACTACGACTTGGTATGACGAAAAAGATAAAACCAAAATCAAAGAACCGCTTTGGCTTCATTTGGATTGGGGAATCTTTGGGCTTGGATACTGTCCAGGTTCAAGTTGTTTGATTTCTTCATTTCGGTACTATTTTGACACACAAGATTACGAACACGTTAAAAAACGTATGCAAAAAGTTGTTTTACATGAATTGGGGCATAATTTGGGGCTTCCACATTGCGAAAAAAAGTACAAACACCTTTGTTTTATGGCACAAGTTGACCTCAAAAATGCCCTTTTAGATTTGGATGATAGCAGTTGGACACTCTGTGAAGAATGTAGATTAGATGTGTGTAAATCATTTGTAACTAAATTATCCAAAACAATATCAGATAAACAACAAATGGAAAATAACACAACTAAAAAATAACAACTCCCTAAGCTTTTTTCATTTTGAAATGGGAAATATTTGCTTCTTCAAACATTTCGCCAACCTTTACAAAACCATATTTTTCATAAAAACCAACTGCATGAACTTGTGCGTGCAAGTAAATGAGTTTATTTTTGGCGTTTGGGTGTTTTTCAATGTCAGCCAATACTGCCATAAGCAATTTTTTACCAACATTTTTATCTCTAAAATCTTTCAATACTGCAAAACGTTCAAGCTTGATGCCATCATCTGTAAATCTCCAGCGTGCTGTTCCGCAAGGGCTTGTACTCAAATACCCCAAAAAATGGCGTGAATACTGTTCATATATATCAAATTCCTCTTCGGGACTTACTTTTTGTTCATCTACAAAAACCTCTCTGCGTATTGCAAAGACCGTTTCTAAGTCAGTAGGATTATCAATAAATTTAATGGTAACGTCAATTGGTACTATTTGCATAATAATTAGGAATTGGGAATTAAAAATTAGGAATTAAAAAGAATGTAAAAAGATATTTATTTCTACTTTGAGACTTACTCTACTTTTGGGGTTGGGGCTTAAAACTACGGTTTAAATGTCCTCAAAATTCCTTCCAATTCTACCAACGCCCTACGTTTTTTTTGTTGAGGTGCATACATAAAAGCCTCAATATAATAAAAATTTTTACCATTTTCAAACGCATGACTTACAAAATTTCCGCCACGCATACGATTTTTTAGCACCCACATACCACGATATTCCGTACAAAAACCTACTTCTTTGCGGTTTATGGTGCGTTTTTCTATTGGGAAATACGTATTTTCAGTTTGCATATATGATTCTTTGAGGTCTGGATTATTCATGTATTTTTCGCCAATTTCATTGCGTAATTTTAATATTTGAAGTGTATCAAATTGTTTTGGGTCAATATAAGGGCGTTTTGTAATCCAAATACTTTTGTCATAAGGCGTTTCTTGCGATACAGGGGAACGCAACCAAATAAAATTTGTATCTTTGAAAGCTACTTTATAACCTTGTGGTACTTTTCCTGCAAGCCCAATATGTTTTTTGACCAATTTTTCAAGTTCAATTTGTGTAAGCGAACCGTCATCACCAATTACTTTTTCTAAAAGGCGTTCTCGTTCTGCTTTTTGAAAGAAATCCAAAATATTTTGTTGATTTTTTTGTAAATTTTCTAAAAAAACCTCTTTATTAGGCGAAGTAATAAACATTACTTTTTGTCCTTGTGCAAACACATCATTTCTAAGTGTAATAAATGTATTCGGATTTCCACGCAATTTTTCCAAAGAAGCTCCATTAAAAAATGTTTTTATCATTTGCCCTTCTGTGGAATCATCAGAAAAATCAAGTGCAATTACCAAATTTGTATGTCTTTGCATAATTTTTTTAAATTCAGAAGGCACAATATTTAATACCCTAAAATTGGGTTCTTGCTCGCTAATTCCTGTAAAAGCTTGTTCAAAAATATCCAATAAAGCCCTTCCTGCGGTATCTTTTTTGAGTTTTGGGCTGATAACCATAGCAAGTTCGCCCTCACTGCCTATACTTTTGGGCTTGTATGATGCTGTTTTAGTTTGTCCATTTTGTTTGGTACCTGTTGCATCTGTACCGCCACAACTTGTAAAAGTAGTATTTATAAAAATAGCTATAAAAATAATACTTGATAGCGAAAAAGAAATATGTTTTTTAAAAAAGAAATTAGGAATATGCATGGTATTTTTTAAAATTTTTGTACGTTTTTTATAAAGTTTCTTATAACTATATTTTTAGTTATTGCAAAAATAAACTATTCAATCATAATTTTGTTATTATTTTTGAAAAAAAATAAAGAATTTGTAATCAGGAAATGAAAAATAATAAGTCAAATGATTTTTACATTTAAAATAGCGGTATAACTTCCCAAAAGTTAAAACCATTCGGAAAGTTTGTACAAGAAAAGTTTACTTTATTTCTCAACCTTTCCTAATCCATAATCCAAAAATGAAGCAAGCCAAATATGATTTTTTGATAGATTATTTCACAAAAAATAATCCAACCGCAGAAACAGAACTACAATATACAAATGCTTTTGAGCTTGTGATGGCGGTTGTACTTTCTGCACAATGTACCGACAAACGTGTAAATATGGTTACGCCAGCACTTTTTGCCCGTTTCAAAACGCCAAAGGACTTATCAGAAAGCAATTTTGAGGAGGTTTTTTCTTATATCAAAAGCATTTCTTACCCAAATAATAAGAGCAAACATCTTTTGGGTTTGGGTAAAATGTTGGTAGAAAAATTTAATTCTGAAATCCCTTCTGACCTTGATGACCTCCAAAAATTGCCTGGCGTTGGTCGCAAAACTGCCAATGTAGTGGCTTCTGTCATATACAACCAACCACGTATGGCGGTTGATACGCATGTTTTTAGGGTTTCGCATAGGTTGGGTTTGGTATCACATGAGGCACATACCCCTTTGGCAGTAGAGAAAGAATTGGTGTCATTTATCCCCGAAGAACATATCGCTGTGGCACATCATTGGCTTATTTTGCATGGGCGTTATACATGTGTTGCACGTAAACCTAAATGCGAAGATTGTGCATTACAGGGTATTTGCGATTTTAAAATTCAACAAATTTAGAAAAAAACTTCTTATATTTGCTTTGTAAAGTTGCAAAAAAATCAAAAAATAAAGTTTTGAGCTAACCAGTGCTTTTTGTTTTAGAGAAAGACTTATACAGAATAAGTATTATTACCAACAAGGACTTCCTACTATACAAAATTATTTTTTCTTAGATGGAACAGGATTAATCATGACAAAAAGTAGTGATGGATATCATGGTGGTAGGATAAAGGAAATAATAAATAACATTCAAGAAAACGAAAAATCATTATTTTTAAGTTTTATTTATAATAATAGAGATTTTTTCAAACATTAAAATTCCATTGCATTTCAGCATTTTCATAAAAAACTTATTTTTTACCAAATATTAAATCCATTGCAAACCTCTCAAAATTTTTCTCAGCCTTTTATCCATTTTGCATCAAATTTCTATTATTTTTGTGGAATTTTTTAGGTAATAATTTTTATTGGCTTTATTTATTTTTTATACGTGCAATTTATGCGATTTTCTCTTTTCACCACTGGTGTTTTTATTATTATAAGCTTTATTAGTATTTTTTTTATTAAAAATACAAATGTTTTTGCAAAAAAATTTACACAAATAAAAAATAACACAACTGCTACCAACGATACGATTTTGATTAAATATGACAATCTTAGGTGGCAAACCGAATATAAGAACATAGAAGATGCAAAAAAAAATCCTGAAAAAGTATTTGTTTTAAACTTAGCAGACAAAGAATTAAACGAATTCCCAAAGGAAATTTTGAATTTTAAAAATTTACAAAAATTGGTATTATTTGGCAATAAAATAAAATCCTTGCCCAAAGAAATAAATCAATTAGAAAAACTGCAATTTTTGGATTTGTATAATAACCAAATATCAGATTTGCCCGCAGAATTTTGTGATTTAATAAATTTACAATATATTGATTTGGGTAATAATAGATTATCAAAACTCCCTGCTAATTTTTCAAATTTAAAAAAAATAAAATGCCTTTTTTTGTATGGTAATTCATTTTCAGATTATCCCAATGAAATTAGTAATTTGAAAGATTTGACAGAATTGCGTTTGGGGAAAGGGCTAAAAATCATGTCAAAAGGCAATACAATTCGTGAAATTCCTGCATCTATCAGTCAAAATACACAACTTATAGAATTGCATTTGTCCGATTTACCCCTCAAAAACCTCCCAAATGAAATTTCCCAGCTCAAAAATCTCAAATATTTAGACCTTACACATACACGCCTCAAAAAAATCCCTACGCCCATTTATGGCATGACACAGTTGGAAAATGTACGTTTTTGGGACAATGGGTTTAAGAAAAACGACAAAGAAAAACTACAAAAATCCCTCCCAAATACCAAAATTCACTATGAAGAACATTATGACGGTAATTTTTGGGCGTTGGGTTTAGGCGTGCAACAAAGCAATTTTACAGCTTTAGAATTGAGTATTTTGTCAGGTTTTCGCAAAGATATTATTGCATTTTACACAGGGATTGGTGGAAATATAAGTACAGATGGCACATACAAAACTGCCAAAATCATGGCAGGAGCGAATGGTTTGGGTTTTTTGGCTACTAATTTGCAATTTTTGCATGCTTGGCAAAACGACAAAACAGGTTTTGGCATTTGTCCCGAGATAGGCATTGGTTGGAATTGGTTGTCTTTGACGTATGGTTATACATTTGGTTTTGGTAAAAATATAGACAATTTTAACCAACACAGCATACAACTTAGGTATGTTTTGCGTGTTTTTTAATTGATTTTAAATATTTAATACAATTTATAAACGAAAAAATTTGTGATAACGCAAAAAATGGCTTAAATTTCCGCCTAAATTAGAAAGTATTTCTTTTTTATCTGATTTTTTTAAGAAAACCTTTGTGTTTGCTTACTTCTAATACTTCACAAAATACGTGGTAAAGTGCGTATTAAAAATACGTGATAAAATACGTGATAAAATATGCGATTTTGTAATTTTTTAAAAAAATCGTTTAGATTTTTTGCCATAAGTTTATTTGTTTTTTGTTTATTTATTTTTTGGATTTCAAACAGCAATGCACTCGCACAAGGAGGGCAGGATTTTTCATCATTGCCTGATGATATTGCTACAAATATGGTGCGTGCAGAAGAACAAGAAAAATTGGGGAATTTGAAAGAAACTACACGTTATTTGAATCAAATCGCTTCTATTTATTGGGAGCAAAAAAATTACCCAAAAGCGATAGAATTTTACGAAAAATCCATCAATTTTAACCAAAAACTTAGCAACGAAACAGGGATTTATGCCTTGTATAGCAACCTTGCTATGATTTATGCAGATATACAAGATTATCCAAAGTCTGCGGAATATTTCCAAAAAACGCTTGTAGGACGCAAAAAATACAAAGATAAAGTAGCTATTATTTCTGCACAAATAAATCTTTCGGTAGTGCTTAATAACCTGAAACGCTACCAAGAATCAATAGAACAACTTGAAGGGGCTTTGACCAATTCCATTACCATCAAAGATACAAAGCAAATGAATAGTTGCTATCTTATGCTTGCAGAAGTATACGATAAAATTGGTAATGAAAAAAAATACCGTGAATACTTGGATTTATACAATGTTTTTCGTACTCAAGCCCTGAAAGAAAGTGAGGTTAAAATGAGTAGAATGAATGAAAAAATTAAACTCCAAAGCAAAGAAAATGAAATATTAGAATCCAAAAAGAAAATCCAAGAACTTGAACTCCAAAATAAAGCCCTCGCACTCAACCAAAAAGAACAAGAATTAGAAAAAAGTGAAACCGAAAAACTTTCACTCCTTGAAAAAATGACAAAATCTGAACTTTTGGTGCAATACCTTAAACAAGATTCTATCCGAAAAGCCAAAGAAAACGAATGGAAAGCCTTTAAAATAAAAAAAATCAATGAAGAAAACGAATCACAACGCAAACAACAAGCATTAATTCGCAATGCACTAATTATTGGAGGAATTTTGTTGTTGATAATTTTGGCTATTTTGGCAATGCGTTATCAGGAAAAACAAAAATCTAATAAAATGCTTTTGTTGAAAAATACCGAAATCATGGAAGCCCAAAAAGAAATTATTATACAAAAAGATTATATTTGGGAGCAAAACCATAAACTTGAATTTGCTTTTGACGAAATAAAAGAGAAAAATAAAGATATTACAGACAGTATCCAATATGCAAGTTATATCCAGAAAGCAATGCTTCCAAGCATAAGCGAAATCCAAAGTGTTTTTGCAGATAGTTTTGTGCTTTTTCAGCCAAGAGATGTTGTTTCTGGTGATTTTTATTGGTTTTTTCAAAAAGATGAACTTGCGATTATGGCTGCGGTTGATTGCACAGGGCACGGTGTTCCTGGTGCTTTTATGAGTATGATTGGAGATTCATTGTTGAAACAAGTGGTAAAAGATAAAAAAATATATGAAGCTGGTCTAATCCTCAAAACCATACACGAAGGCGTTACAATACAACTCCAACAAGATACAACCGCTAACCGTGATGGTATGGACATTGCACTGGTTGTGTGGAACAAAAAAACTAAAATACTACAATTTGCAGGGGCACATAATCCACTTTTTTATATAAAAGACGGTGTAGTAGGCGAAATAAAAGGCGATAAAAAAGGAATTGGTGGCTATACAAAAGTAATGAAAACGCTTGAAAGTGAGTTTGAATCGCATAATATTGACCTCAATAACGCCAAAGAATGTACGTTTTATTTGTATTCTGATGGCTATCAAGACCAATTTGGAGGAGCAGAAAATAGAAAATTTATGAGTAGAAAATTTAAAGACCTTTTATTAAGTATTCATACATTGCCTTTTGACCAACAAAAAATTATGTTAAAAAATATATTTGAAGAATGGAAAGGCACAGAAAACCAAATGGATGATGTGTTGGTAATGGGGGCGAAAATTGTAGTCTAAAAAGGTTCAAAGTTCAAAGTTTAAAGGTTCAAAGTTTAAAAGTTAAGAAAAGAAATATTATAAAAAAAAATGCTTGCGAAGATTTTTAGCCTTTGTAAGCATTTTTTGTATTTACCTTCCCTTAAACCTTTTGAACGTTGAACCTTTTGAACTTTAAACTTTTTAAACCGTTTGAACTCTACAACTTTGTTGCCTCGTCTTTTACAAATACCACCAATGCAGCAGCAATTAGCATACTTACACCGCCAATAATCATGGCATAAATTGCTTCGCCATTGAAAAAAGTTTTAAGGACAAAACCCAAAATACCTGCAGCAACAATTTGAGGAATCACAATAAAAAAATTAAAAATACCCATATAAACACCCATTTTTTGTGGTGGCAATGCACCTGCCAGTATTGCATAAGGCATTGTGAGGATACTCGCCCACGCAAAACCTACGCCAACCATTGACAAAAGCAAAAATTCTTTGTTTGGAGCAAAATAAATAGAAATCAATCCTAAACCGCCAAAAATTAAACCAACTGTATGAGCAGTTTTTCTGCTGGTAGCTTGTGCAAAAGGCGGAAAAAAGAAAGCAAATAATGCAGAAAGACCATTATACACTGCAAACATTATCCCTACCCAATCTGCTCCTTCATTGTACAGTGTACCTGTCGTATCAGGAGCTTTAAAAACGTATTTTGTAACTGCTGATGTCGTATAAATCCACATAGCAAACAAAGCAAGCCATGAAAAAAATTGCACGAAAGCAAGTTGTTTCATTGTGTCAGGCATATTTAAAAAATCTTTCCAAACATTAGCCATGCTTTCAGGGGTTTGTGCGTGAGTGTCACCATTGTATTTTGCCATTTCGTCAGGTGCATATTCTTTCGTATTAAATACTGTCCAAAGTACTGATAACAAAAAAACAATACCTCCAAGGTAAAATGACCATATAACGGTGCTTGGGATTTGCCCTTTTGGGGCATCATTTGAAAATCCAAAATAATTTTTAAGGATATAAGGCATAGCAGAGGCAACAACCGCCCCAACACCAATAAAAAACGTCTGCATAGCAAAACCTGTTGTACGCTGTTTCTCAGGCAACATATCGCCCACAAAAGCCCTAAAAGGTTCCATACTAATATTAATAGACGCATCTAAAACCCAAAGCATACCCGCAGCAATCCATAAACTTGGTGA
This sequence comes from Cytophagales bacterium, assembly GCA_031425615.1. Lineage (GTDB taxonomy): Bacteria > Bacteroidota > Bacteroidia > Cytophagales > Microscillaceae > JAAFIN01. The sequence goes on along the minus strand of JANPJR010000015.1, from coordinate 253,086 downwards.
ATTGGGCATCATAAACAACGCCAAAGAAGCAAGCACCGCCCCAATCGCAAAAAATGGTCTTCTACGTCCCCACGTTGGATGCCACATATTATCGCTCAGATGTCCTATAATTGGTTGTACGAGCAAACCTGTGAGCGGTGCAGCAATCCAAAGAATAGCGATATTATCAATTTCTGCACCAAGTGTTTCAAAAATCCTGCTTACATTGGCATTTTGAAGGGCAAAACCAAATTGAATCCCTAAAAAACCAAAGTTCATGTTCCATAATTGCCAAAAATCAAGGCGTGGTTTTTCTACTAATGTTTTGTTGTTCATGTATTTGTTTATATGTGTATTTGTTGATGTTATGACGCAAATTTGATATGTTATTTTTAATTTGGCGAATATAAAAGAGAATTTATAAAAATACTATTTTTTTTGGATTTTTTTGGATTTTTTTTGGAATGGCTTAAGGAAGAAAATTATGGCTTATGGATTTTTTTTTATTTCTTAGAAAATTTCTTAAAAAATCTTAAAAAACTTTTAAACCCTGTAATTCTTTATAAAAAATGCTACAAACAAAATTAAAAGTTTTTTTATGATGAAATTCCTAATAGCTTTGTTTCATGAAACAAATTCTTTAAATTCATTGTTTTTTTAAATGTTATGCTTAAAAATAATAAAAAGGAAAAATAATATAAAATATTTTTACATATTTTTATACACTAATATTTTTATTAAAAATTTTAATTATTTTGATTTTATTAAAAAAAAAGAATTTTATTTTAAAAATAAATAAAAAAAAGAATACTTAACGTTTCAACAAAGCTATTCCTAATTCTTAATTCCTAATTTACATGAAATATATTTTACTTTTTTTATTGTTTTTCTCTAATTTTTTTAGTGTGATATTAGCACAAAATAAAAAATTGGATAGCCTTGTAAAAATCACAGAAAATAATCCAAAACAAGATACTAATTTGGTGAAAAATTACATGATAATCAGTCAAACGTTTTTTTCACAAAATAATATGCCAAAGGCAGTTTTTTATAATGAAAAAGCAATAAAATTGGCTAATGAACTGAAAAATCTAAGCTATATGTCTATCGCATATACGCAACTTGCTTACAATTATTTTATTTTAGGGGATTTTCCACAAGCCTTACAAATTGCCCAAAAAAGTGTTAGTTATGCAGAAGAATCACAAAAAGATGATGCGTTGGTAAATGCCCTACAAATATTAGGGAAAATATACGAAGGACAAAATAAAGTATCAGAATCCAAAAAATTGTATGAAAAAGTCCTTAAAATCCATGAGAAAAATATAGCCAAAAACCCAAATAACCTTTATTTCCAGTCTAATATTGCACTTACATACAACAATCTTGGCAATGCTGATGCTATATTAGGCAATTTTGATGAAGCACTTGAATACCAAAAAAAATCGTTGAAAATTCGTGAAAGTATTCCGCAACAAGCCCCAGTACTTACATTTTCGTACAATGATATTGCATACGTTTATGGTCTGAAAAAGGATTTTAAAAATGCAACTTTATATTACGAAAAAGCAAAAGACAATGTAGAAAAATATAAAGATAGCTTATATATTGGACTTATCTATATCAATCTTGCAGATGCTTATTTTAATACTAAAAACTTCACAAAATCATTTTTTTATGCAGAAAAAGGTTTAAAAATTTCACAAAAATCTAATGCAAAACAAAGCATATTACAAGCAAGTAATTTGCTTGCAGATTTATATAAAGAAACTAAAAATTATGAAAAATCGCTTTTTTATAAAGACCTTTTTATTGCTTATACAGACAGCATATACAATGAAAAACGCCTTGCAGAAATTACAAAAATAGAACAAAATTATGCCCTTGACAAAGAAAAAAAGAAAACTGAAATCCTTGAAAAGGAGAAAATAATTCGTGAAACCAAAATCCAAGAACAGTTTTATATCATACTGTTTTCGCTTGTAGGCGTTGGACTTTTGTTTGCACTTGCTACATTTCTTTGGCGAAATAACAAACTCAAACAGAAAAATAATGAAATTCTCTTAGAAAAAAATGAAGAAATCAACCAACAAAATGAAGAAATACAACAAATAGCAGACAACCTGCAAATGGCAAATGAACAAATTGTAGCCAGCAATAGGGTTATCAGCGAAAATAATAAAAATATGTTGGATAATATAACCTATTCCCAACGCATACAAGAAGCAATTTTGCCTGAAAAAGACAAAATTTTAGCACATTTACCCGAGCATTTTATTTATTTTCAGCCAAAAGATATTGTTTCGGGCGATTTTTATTTCTTTGAACATGTTAATCAAGATGCTGACCAAAAATCTATCTTTTGTGCCATTGATTGCACAGGACACGGTGTTTCTGGTGCTTTTATGACGATTTTAGCAAATGACTTGCTTCACAATATCATCATAAACCAACATATTACTTCGCCAGACCTCATTTTGAATGAATTGCACAAAGCTATCAGAAAAGCCCTCAAACAAAATACTACCCAAAATCGTGATGGTATGGACATGGCAATCGTGGTGATAAATCACCAAAATAATACATTGGAATACGCAGGAGCAAAAAATCCTTTGTATTTAATACAAAATAATAAAACAGAACCACAAACTAATCCACAACCCGAAATACAAATCATAAAAGGCGACAGATTTTGTATTGGTGGCGAGCAAAGAGAGATTGAACGCATTTTTACCAAACATATTTTTGAAATTCAACCCAATAATACTTGGTTTTACTTGTGTTCTGATGGATTTCAAGACCAATTTGGGGGCGAAAACAGAGAGAAGTTTCGCAGTACAAGACTCAAAGATTTAATCGTGGAACATCACCAAAAACCTATGCCTGAACAACAAAAAATCCTAAAACAAACCTTAGAAAATTGGAAAAATCAAGCAAATGAAATCCAAACTGATGATATTTTGGTTATAGGAGGAAAAATTTAATTAGGAATGAGGAATAATTGGGAATTGGAAATTAAGAATTAGGAACAAAAAAATTTGCCAATGTTGTAAAGTCTTTTTCTGTGTTTAGTGATTTAATCCATAAATAGCCCAAGTTGCATATTATATCCTTTTCCAAAAAAATAAATTTTGATATTTTTTCAATAAAAATAAATACTTATTTTTATTATTTTTGAGATTAAAATATAAATTAGCATAAATTTATAAAAACTGACAACTTAAAAAACTGATAACTGACAACTTTAGTTAATTAAAAATTCACAATCTATTTTTAATTTTCTATGATATTTCTTTAACTTTGTATAAATTTAAAAAGAAAAGTAAAACCTTTTTTACTCTTTGTTGGTTTCTATATTAAAAATAATAGTTTTACTATTATTTTTAATATGCTTACAATTATTTTTGGTTTTGCTTCTTTACTTTTTAAATTTATACTTTTAAATTTTTAAGTGATTTCCTTTTTTTAACTTTTCAAATTTTTTATTAAAATCATGTCAGAAAACTTAGTACCCATTACAGTAGCGTATGGCGATGGTATCGGACCCGAAATCATGGACGCAACAATTCGCATTATCACTGCTGCAGGTGCGAAAATCAAAACAGAAGTAATTGAAATTGGTGAAAAAGTCTATATGAACGGTAATTCCGCAGGTATAGCACCAGAAGCATGGGAATCACTCCGCAGAACAAAGGTTTTTCTCAAAGCACCTATTACTACACCCCAAGGTGGTGGTTTCAAAAGTTTGAATGTTACTACACGCAAAACATTAGGACTTTTTGCTAATATTCGCCCTTGTATTTCGTATCACCCTTATGTCAAAACCAAACACCCAGTCATGGATATTGTGATTGTACGTGAAAATGAGGAGGATTTGTATGCAGGTATTGAACACCAACAAACAGACGAAGTAACCCAAACTTTGAAACTTATTTCTCGTCCTGGTACAGAAAAAATCGTGCGTTACGCATTTGAATATGCAAAAGCATACAACCGCAAAAAAGTAACTTGTTTTACCAAAGATAATATTATGAAACTTACAGATGGTTTGTTTCATAAAATTTTTGATGAAATTGCAAAAGAATACCCTGAAATAGAAAACGAGCACTGGATTGTAGATATTGGTGCTGCGAAAATGGCTGATACACCTGAAGCATTTGATGTGATTGTAATGCCTAATCTGTATGGTGATGTACTTTCTGACGTTGCTGCACAAATCACAGGCTCAGTAGGCTTGGCAGGTTCTGCCAACATTGGCGAAGGTTATGCCATGTTTGAGGCAATACATGGCTCTGCTCCACGCAGGGCTGGTCAAAATATGGCTAATCCATCAGGATTGCTTTTGGGTGCAGTACAAATGCTTGTGCATATTGGACAAGGTGATGTAGCGTCCAAAGTACACAATGCTTGGCTTCGTACTATGGAAGATGGCGTACATACTTACGATATTTTCAAAGAAGACACCAGCAAAGAAAAAGTAGGTACAAAAGAATTTGCTGATGCAGTTATCGCAAGACTTGGACAAAATCCTACAACGCTCAAAACGGTAGCATACCAAGCAGGAAAAACCATCAGTGTAAAAGCTAACCCAACTACAAAAGGTAAAAAAGAACTTGTAGGCGTAGATATTTTCTTGCATTGGACTGAAAAAGACGGTCAAAAAAATGCTAATGTTATTGGTGATGCTATCGCCAAAATCAAAGAAGGTGATTTGGGACTTTATATGATTACCAACAGAGGATTGAAAGTATATCCTAATGGTTTTCCTGAAACTTTTTGTACTGACCATTGGCGTTGCAGATTCCAAAAACCTAATGACGCACCACTCCAATACAAAGAAGTATTGGCACTTATGACCAAAATCACCGAAGCAGGTTTTGACATCATCAAAACCGAAAATCTTTGTACTTTCAATGGTGAAAAAGCTTTCTCCATGGGACAAGGACAGTAGGAATTGAGAATGAAGAATTAGGAATTTTTTAATACTCAAATTCTTAATCTTTTAATACCCAAATTTTAATTTTTTTTTATAAAAATAGGAAAACAATATATATAAAACCCTTTATTTAAAAAAAACCGCAATATTTTTCCAAATATTGCGGATTTTTTTTGTTTTTTTTGCTTACTACTATACAAATTTTTAAAAACATATTCAGAACGTAGAAAAAAGGCTTTTTTTAGTGTTTTTTACTGAAAAATAATTCGTTTCTTTGAAAAATTAAAACAAATATGATGTTTAACGCTGTTTTGAGTTTGTAATCTTTCAAAAGATCAGGGTCAGACCTCCATAAATTACGGTACAGACCCAATTTTTTGAAAAATGGTATTAAAAATATTTGTTTAAATCGTTTCAAAGCACTTTTTTTTAAACCCTAAAAAGATGTATGGTAGTAAGTTTTTTTTTAGTTTTTAGGAAAAATTGTATCTGTTTAGGTTTTAGTTAAAAACGCTATGGAAATAGTTTTAAGAGAATTTAAACCCTAAGGGTTTAAACTGCACAGGTGGCGGTTTCTTCCTATTTTTAATTTTTTACCTAAATAGATACGAAAAATTAAAAGAAATCAGAAAAATTAAAATTTGGCTATTTATTCTTAATTCCTAATCCCCTTTTTACCAATCAATTTCAGTTTTTCCGTGTAGTTTTAAGTAATCATTTGCTTGGCTAAAATGCTTACAACCATTATAACCTTTGGCAAGAGGTGAAGGGTGAGGTGCTTTGAGAACAAGGTGTTTGGAAGTGTCAATCACCGCACCTTTGTCGTGTGCATATTTGCCCCAAAGCATAAAAACTACATTGTTGCAATTTTCTGATATTTTTTTGATGACAACATCAGTAAAAGTTTCCCAGCCTTGTTTTTGATGTGAAGCAGGTTTTGCTTCTTCTACTGTCAAAACAGCATTGAGCATAAACACGCCTTGTGTTGCCCAACGTTCCAAATTGCCTGATTTTGGGATGGGTTTGCCCAAATCTTCGTTTATTTCTTTAAAAATATTACGCAAAGAAGGCGGAATAGCCACGCCATCAGCCACACCAAAACATAATCCGTTTGCTTGTCCTGCACCATGATAAGGGTCTTGTCCCAAAATCACGACTTTTACATCATCAAAGCCACATTTTTCAAAAGCATTAAAAATCAAGCTACCTGGAGGGTAAATCGTTTTTGTTTGGTATTCAGATTTTACAAAATCTACAAGATTGGTAAAATAAGGTTTTGAAAATTCATCTTGGAGTGGTGCTTTCCAGCTTTCAGCTATTTTTACGTCCATAAAAACAAAAGGTAAGGGTTAAATAAAAAGGATAAAATTTTAAACAAAAATACAATAAATATAGTAGAAATACAAGTTTTTTTCCATTTTTTTGGGTAATTAGTTTACCAATCTTATCCCATATAACTGACATTTTTTTGTAAAAAAGAAAAAAATCCATACTTTATAAAAAACATGGATTTTTTGGCTACAAAACATTTATAAAATACAAAATTATATTTTACTCAGTTTCATTTGGTAAAATGGGGGCAATGTTATTTTTCTGCAAAAGTTCTTCAATTTTTGCACTATATTCTGCAGTATCATCTTTAAAAAACAATAATTCTGGAATAATTCTTACACTTTTGCCAATGCGTTGAGCGAGGGCTTGTCGTATAGATTTTTTGTTTTCTTCTATCAATACCAATATCGCATCACCATTGTTATAAGTATTGATAGCTTCAGCATCACCTAATATCAAAAAGGTAAAATACACACGTGCAATACTCAAATCGGGCGATACACGCACCGTAGTAATGGTAATAAAAACGTTGCCAAATACATCTCGTTTGTCTTTTTGAAACACCGCACTCAAATCTTCTCGTATCATACGTGAAAATTGTTGTTGGCGTTTGCTTTCTCCGTCTTTGTTCATAAATAATTGTTGTGGTAAAATTTGGGCATTTTTTTTCTTATTTTTTTAATTTTTAAAAAATTACCCAAAATAAAAACGCAAAGATATAAATATTATTTTATTTTTAAGTAATCAGTTTTTTTCAAGTTTTTCCAGTAATCAGTCTTTTCAGTTGAAAGCCTTAAACTTTGAACCTTAACCCTTTTCTACCCCCTAAACTTGTGTGTATATTCTTCTGCAAAAGCAAATATTTGCATTTGCGTACCAAGCACAATAATTGTATCATCTTGTCCAAGAATAGTATCAGGATTGGGATTGATAAGAAAACCTTTTAGATTATCTTTAAACGCAATAATATGTGCTTGAATATTTGGTTGTTTTAATATTTCTATTTTAATATTTCTATATTCAAGTTTAAAATCATCAAAAGAAAATTCCTCTAATTTTAATTTTCCAGACCCATTCATAATATCCAAAAAATCCACTACTTCGGGACGCATTACAAGATTAGCCATGTATGTACCCCCAATCACATCAGGGCGAACAAGCCTATTAGCCCCTGCATGGAGCAATTTATTGCCTGTGGAGGCTTCATTGGCACGTGCTATGATAAGCAAATCCTTATTAAGTTGGCGTGCTGTGAGCGTTACAAATACATTGTCAGCATCTTTTGGCAGTGTGGTAAGCAATGCCTTTGCACGTTTGATACCTGCTTGATGAAGAATGTGGTCTTGGGTTGCATCACCTTCAATATATGAAAAAAGGTGTGTTTGCTTTTTGCCCAAATTTAAAAGATTAGCTTCTATCAATTCGCTTTTGGTTTCAACAACCACAAAAGGAACATCATTTTTCAAAAGTTCTTCTGCTGCACGAAAACCATTTCGCCCAAAACCACAAATAATCACATGTTGCGTAAATTTTTCCACCTTTCTTTTAGTTAAATATTGCTTAAAAATATCCCTCAATTCTCCCTCAATCAAATAACTTGTAATAACTGAGGCAAAATACGTAAAAATAGCAAGGTTAAAAATAATAAAAAAAACCGTAAATATACGTCCTTCCGTAGAAAGTGGGTGTACTTCCTGAAAACCAACCGTTCCAGCAGTAATTACTGACATATAAAAACTATCCAACCAATTCCAACCTTCTATCCACCTATACATCAAAGCCCCTCCTACTGTACTCACAAACAGCAGTACAACCGCCCAAAATAAACGATATAAACGTGGTGAAAACATAGGAAAAGTTTAAAAGGGTCAAAAGTTCAAGGGTCAAAAATTCAAAGTTCAAAAGTTCAAGGGTCAAAAGTTCAAAATCAATCAAAATAATTTTGCAAAAGATGTTTTAAGGCTTCTCTTTTGCTAAGGTTTGGAAGTGTATCGTGGTATTTATCTACAAAATCCTTTACAAAATTTGCATCAGTGCGTGCATATTGGCGCAACGCCCAACCAATTGCTTTTTGAATAAAAAATTCTTTGTGGTGTTGGTGTTGTAAAATATATTTTTGGAGTAGGTTTACATCAGTATCTTTTTTATACATTAATTGAAAAATAAGCGAAGTTCTTTTCAACCAAATATTATCCGAATTTGCCCATTTTTCAGTCCATTCTGTTGTTTTTTCAGGAAAATACTGTAATGTTTTGCCTATAATATGAAGGGCAATCACATCAACTGTGTCCCACCAACTATGTTGCAAAATTAGTATTTCTGCCAAATGTAAGAAATCTTCTTTATTTTTTTTCAAAAATAATTCAAAAATTTCCATTGCACAATACAACCATTCTCTTTTTGGTTGTTGCCACATTTCTTGCACAATCTCCTCCAAATTATCTTTGTTTGGCAACCCATTTTGTTTCAAAAACGTTTTTAACACTAATTTTCTTTCTATTGACATCACGCCATAATATTGAAATTGATTGCGCATGTAACGTTCCATTTTTGTTGCTAAATCTGGATTTTTTTTTGCTTCCAAAAGCGTTTTCAATTCTTCTAAATAAGGATTCAAAATTAAAAAGGGTTCAAAAGTTTAAAGTTATTTTTACTGAACTAACTGACAACTGAATTAACTGACAACTTTATTTATTCTTTTGCCTAAAATTTCTTCTACCACGATTTGGTTTTTTCTTATCATTATCCAAATTTTGGCTTAGGTGTTGTGCTTGTTGATAATTGAAAGACGCATTTCTTTTTTCTCTTTCTGAAAAATCAAGTTGCCCTTCTTTTTTGATAGACGAAATCCAATCATCAGGTAATTCTCTGCCAATAATAGTTTCAATATCGCTCAAAATAGTATCATCATCAACAATTTCCCTGTTCCAAGTTGTATAAAAATGTTTCATCAAACGTGCTACTTGAATAAAAGCATAGCGTTTTTCTGGGCTTTCTGGCATATCTACTACTTCTTTAAGCATGAGACTTACATTGCGTCCATAATGCTTAAAACGTATTTTGTGGTGTGGATAAGGCACCGTTTCGGGTTTGCGATTTACACTTTCTACGGTAGGCATTGGAAAAGGGCTATCAACCTCTAACTCAAATTTAGAAATAATATACAAATCGTCCCAAAGTTTGTGTAAAGCATCTTGTGGCGACATATCACGTGTAGAAGTTGAGAGTTGCCCCATGAGTTCAATCACTACATTTGTCATGCGATTGCGTTGTGAGCGGTCTTCTACTTCGCATATTTGTTCAACCATAAGTTGAATAGTACGTCCATATTCTTTTAGCACAATATTGTGCAAATCTGTGTGATAAACAAAATTCATATCAGAATGTTTGTGTGTGTGTTTTTTGTAAAAAAGAAATTAAAAATATATGAAAATGCGTGTTTGAAACGCAGGATTTTTTAGTATGGAAATTGGCAAAACAAAAAACTGTATAATGTATGTTATTGCTACGTAAATGCCAAATAAAATTTGTTTTTTTAGAAAATATGGCACTTAAAAAATAAAAAAAACGTTGATTTTTTTGGAATAAAAAATCTAAAAAGAGAAGTGAAAACGTTTTTTATGAGATTGGTTTTGATAGATTTTTTGAAATATTTTTTATGTTGTTTCTAAAAAGAAAAACATTAAAAAAAATGTGTATTTCAAAAAAATGCGTATTAAAAAAAATGTGTGTTTCAAAAAACAATGCGTATTTCTATAAAAATAGTTTTAATAAAAATGGTTTTAATTTTTAAAAACTAAAAACACAAAATATGCCAAATTATTAAAATTTGGCATATTTTTTTGTATTTTTTGGACAAAGAAGCAAAAAATTATGCGTATTTTAATTTAAGTTAGAGATTATATTTTTATAAAAAAAATAAAACCTAACAATTTAAAAACTGATAACTACAACTTACGTTATTTTTTTGGTTCTTCTTTGGTTTCTACTTTACCTTCACTTTTTGCACCTTCTTGTTTAGTGCCTTCAGTTTTTGTATTTTTTGGTGCGGTAGCTTCTTTTTCTACTGCTTTTTTGAGTGATGGATTTAAGAAATCTTTTTTTCCATCATTTTTATCTGCCAAAATATTTACCATAAGGCTACCAATCAACACAACAGAAGCAAGTACCCACGTAATTTTTTCTATCAATTCGGTAGAATTTTTTGCACCTATTTGGCTTGTAGCACCTGTAAATTGGTCGCTCATGCCTCCTTTTGAATTTTGGACTAATACCACCAATATTAACAATACAGAGGCAATTAGAATGAGGCTTATTAGGACTGTATAAATCATGTTTTTTTGATAATCAGATATTTAACAACTAATTTTTTATGTAATGTGTTTATGTTTTGTTTTTCAGATTTTTTTCTGAAAAAAAACCGCTTGCAAAGATAGATAATTTATTTTGGATTTATTTTGTGTTGTAGCGTTTTTTTTATATTTTTTTTGGAAAATTATCAATATAGTATATCAGCCAAATTTATTTTTTGAGTTTTTTAATATCTTTTTCATAGATTTACGCATATTTTTTACAAAAAATTTAAAAACTTCTAAAAAATTGCAAAAAACTTAAAAAAAGGTAATATTTTTGTGGATATAATTAAAATCTAAAAATAAAATCAGTTAAAAATAATTAATCCTAATAAAATTAAAAACCAGTTTTAACCCATAAAATCAGCATTATCCGCATGCTAAATATCCAAAAAAAACACTTATAACACGAATTGAGCCAATTAAAAATAGATTTTTAAATAAATAATTCATAATTCCAAATCCAAAATTCCCTAAAACCCATTCAAAATTATGCGTTTTTTTAGCCTATTAACCACTATTTTATGCACCACTTTGCTGTGTATAACAACCCAAATCCATGCTCAAAATTTGAGTAAAGAAGAACTCAAACGACTTAAAGCAGATATTTCAGCCCTCGCAAAAAACCCTGAAAAATATAAGAAAATGAAAGATGATAACGATAAATACAATCAGCAAATCATGCAACAACGAAAAAAATTGGAAGAAGCCAAAAACATAGAAATTGCAGTAAACAAAACCAAAGAGGATAAAGTGCTGGAAGAACACGCAAAAGATATGTCATTAACAACCTACAAAAATAATACAACTGATAGTTCAGGTAAAATATACGCAAACACAAAAGACGGAAATCGCACCGAAAATGTAGTCTATCGTGTTCAAATAGGGAATTACAGGAACCCTGAAATCCAAAATTTTTTGGATAAAAACCCTGATAGCAATAACTTTTTAGTGGAAGATGGAGGAGCAGGCAAACGTTATATCTTGGGTGATTTTCCTACGCAAGAAGAAGCAAGGAGTTTGTCTAATCTTTTCAGAAATACAGGTGGACAATCTTTTGTAGTAGCTTATCGCAATGGAAAACGTCTCAATAACCTCAAAGAATTGAAAAAGAAATAATTTTTAGGTTTTTCATCTGTCGGTTTTTTCAGTAATTCGTAATTTTAAATGTTTGATACATATACCTACAAATCCCAATACAAAATTGTTATCTTGGTGATAGCGTTGTGTATTGCGGGTTTTTCTTTGTTTTATACCGACCATTTGGTAAGGCAACTTGCTTCAAGAGAAAAAAAAATGATTCTCATATATGCCAATGCCTTAGAAACGATGGCAAACGCAAGTATTGATGATGACCAAACCTTTCTTTTGCAGGAAATTATCACCGCCAATAATTCTGTACCTGTAATTTTGGTTAAAAATGATAAAATTATTGACCACAAAAATATTTCAGGGTTATCACATTACCAAAAAAAAAATATTACAAAACAAGACAGCATACAAGACAGCATATACAATCATAAAATCCTTCAGGAAGAACTTATATTGATGAAAAGCCAATACAAACCTATTGAGGTAAAATTTGGTAAAAAAATAACAGATACCAACCAAGTATATTATAGAGATTCTGATATTTTGTACCAACTGCGATATTATCCATATTTGCAACTCATGGTAATTGGTGTATTTGGCGGTATGACATATTTGGTGTTTAGTTCTGCACGTAGAGCAGAACAAAATAGGGTTTGGGTTGGACTTGCCAAAGAAACCGCACACCAATTGGCTACGCCAATCTCTGCCCTAAGTGAATGGCTTGAATACCTCAAAGATGAACCTGCATTAAAAGATGGTAATATTGGACTTGAAATGAAAAAAGATTTATTGCGATTAGAAACTGTAACCGCAAGATTTTCTAACATTGGCTCCGAACCTATACTTGTGCAAGAAGATATTTATTTTATTGTGTTGGGTATTACCAACTATTTAAAAAGACGTGTTTCTGACAAGGTTATTTGGGACATTAAAAATTATCTTGGACGAAAAGTTATTCTCTTAATGAATAGGCATTTGATTGAGTGGGTTATAGAAAATATTTGCAAAAATGCGGTTGATGCCATGTCTGCAAAAGGCAATTTGTTTATTTCATTGTCCGAATTGCCCGAAGGTGATGTTTGCATTGAAATCAGAGATACAGGCAAAGGCATGACCAAACAAGTAGCAAAACAGGTTTTTAGTCCAGGTTTTACCACCAAAAAACGTGGCTGGGGCTTAGGGCTTACATTGGCAAAACGTATTGTAGAAAATTATCACAAAGGTAAAATTTTTGTCCATCATTCCGAAATAAACGAAGGTACTACATTTCGCATTATTTTAAGAGGAAATCTTGAAAATCTTATTCCGCAAAATATCGTATTGCAAAAAAGAGAAGATTAGCCTTGATTTTTTGATTAGTTTTTATGATTTATTTATAATATGATTTCTATTCTCGCACATTATACATTACCCAAAAAACATACACCTATCATAGCAGTAACAGGTAGCATATTGTTATTTGTGTTGATATTGATACAAAATATTTTGTTTTTGGGCAAAAAACCTTTATATATTCCTATAAATTGGTTACAAGTAGGACAAACGCAGATAGATATTGGTTTATATGCTGATGATTTTGCCCGAATATTTGGGCTGTTGGTGGCATTTGTGAGTATGTTGGTAGTGGTTTTTTCGGTATTTTATATGGAAGAAGACACACAACAAAGGCGATATTTTGTGTATTTGCACGCATTTACGTTGGCAATGTTAGGCTTGATTTGGGCAAATAGCCTTATTTTGATGTATATTTGTTGGGAATTGGTGGGATTATTTTCGTATTTTTTGATAAGTTTTTGGTATCATAAAAAAGAGGCAATTCAAGCATCAAGACAAGCATTTTGGGTCAATAAATTGGCGGACAGCATATTGCTTTTAGGTATTTTTGGACTTTTTTTACAAACAAATACATTCCAACTATCTGAAATCTTGGTTTTTTACCAAAAAATACCTAATATTTCTGATAAACATTTGCACGATATTTTTTGGTATGCCCTTGTGATAGGCGCTTTCGCCAAATCTGCTCAATTTCCTTTGCAAATTTGGTTGCCAAATGCCATGACCGCCCCTACGCCTGTATCTGCATTGCTCCACGCCTCTACAATGGTAACAGTTGGGATTTATTGGTTGTATCGTATTTCGCCTATTTTGCCTGCACATATTCAATTTTTTTTGGTATTAGTAGGTTTTTTTACAGCTTTTTTGGGTGCTTTTGGGGCTATTTTTCAAAAAGACATCAAAAAAATGCTTGCATATTCCACCATGTCCCAGCTTGGATATATGGTTTGTGCAATAGGATTAGCTTTTGAGGGCGGAAATGCTGGCATTTTTCACCTTTTTACGCACGCTTTTTTTAAAGCAGGTTTATTTTTGGGTGCTGGCACAATTATTTATGCTCTACACAGCCTTTACATCAAAAATACAAATTTTGACCCACAAGATATGCTACAAATGGGCAATCTTTGGCGATATATGCCTTATACTGCGGTTTGTATGACGATATTTGGGGGGGCGTTGATAGGATTACCACTTACAAGCGGTTTTTTGTCCAAAGAGCAAATCCTTGTTCATGCGTGGTTTTGGGCTTCGCAATATGAAAAACAATTATTTTGGGTATATTTTGTGCCAGTTGGATTGCAAATTGTGGGTTTTATGACTGCTTTTTATGTATTTAGGGGGTTATTTTTAATATTTTTTTCAAATAATCAAAAATGTGGGAATACCTTAGAAAATTTTATAAAAAACCCTGAAAATGCACATAAAATCGCAGAAATATGCAAAATAGATAAATACTATTTTTCTATTATTCCGCTTTTTTTATTGGTAATAGGTAGTTTTGGGGTATTTTTTGGGCAATTTTGGGGTGTTTTTGGTACAACAAAACTTTGGATTTTCAATTTTTTGAATGAAAATCAAAGCAATTCAAAAATTTTAGTAGCATTTACAGCAGAATCTGCAAAAAATTTACATTTTTTAGAAAATCTTGTGTTATGGATTTCTATGATAAGTATATTTTTGGCGTTAATTTTTGTGTATTTTTCAAGTAAAAAATCGTGGTTTTATACTTTTCAAGATAAAAAATACCTCAATATAGAATTTTTATTTGCAAACAGTTGGCAATATTTCCTACAAACTTTCAAAAAACTATGCCAAATTACATTTATTTTTGAACAAAAAAACATTGATAAATTCTTTGTACAAAGTGCCAAAATATATGTGGTTTTTTCACACATTATTGCATGGTTTGACCGCTATGTGGTAGATGGTTTTGTACATTTGGGCATAGCGTTGGTGCGTTTTTTGGGTATATTTTTCAGCAATTTCCAAAAAGGAAATGCCCAAAACTATGTTTTTTGGGCATTTGTATTTTTTTTGATTATAAGGTGGCTTTTTTAGCGGTATCTATTTTATTTGTTTTATTTATTTTGATAGATGGGTATAGGTTTTTGAGAAAAATAATAAAACATGATTGTTTTTAAGGTAAAAATTATTATCTTTGTTAAATTTAAAAACTAAATTTTTTGTGTCTTATGGGATTTAGAAACAGTCGTTATGATGAAATATCGCTTGAGATAAGCGTTAAAAAAGCTGATTTGTTGGTTATTCTGAAAAAGAATCGTGACCAACACAATACAGATTATGAAAAAGCCTTGCACTTTTGGCGCAAAGATTTTGTACGTGTAGCAAACGAATTAGAAATCCAAAGTTACACTGAATTTCCTGAAAATTTGGAAGATATACGCAAAAACTGTCCTGAATCTTGCGTGAGCCAATATGATGATGTAATAGAAATGTTTGAAATGGGCATAAATGATGAAATTTTGCTTACCTCTGATGCTTACAGGAAATTTTGTAAAGATGAATGGTCTTGGAAATCAAGCACTTATGGAAACTACTATTACAAAAATCTACACAAATTGGAAGAAAAAAAAGAGATTTAGCACCCCTATTTCGCCCAAGTATTCGCCCATAAAAACAAAAAAGTTATTTGGTTCAAGACTAAAGTCTTAGATTTTTCTTTTTTAAATGTTTCTCCACTTTCCACAAAAACCTTTAATTTTCTGTTGTTGGCACAGTTTCTTTATTTTTACGTTGGGATTTGAAATCCATCAAAATAGAAATTTGCAAAAAATTCTTGCCTGTTTCGTCATCAACGCTATAATCAAATTGGTT
Source organism: Cytophagales bacterium (assembly GCA_031425615.1). Lineage (GTDB taxonomy): Bacteria > Bacteroidota > Bacteroidia > Cytophagales > Microscillaceae > JAAFIN01. Next base: position 237,225 of record JANPJR010000015.1, on the reverse strand, counting down.
CATAAGCCCCATTTGTACCGCTAAAAAAGGCGTAAATTCATAACCTACGCCCACAAAAAAACGGTTTCTTTGGAAAAAAGGGGCTTCATCACCCAAAAATAATTCATTGGAAATAGTTGTATAAAATGTATTTTTTTCTACGTTGTGCTTAAACAAAGGCAATGTAAGTGCCAAACGATACCTAAAACGATTACGGTAACTATTTGTCCCAAAACGCTGTTCTGCACGATAACGATGCTCTATTTTGAGTTTATCCAAATAATTATACATATTCACTTGTATCCAAGTGCGAAATTCTTTGTTTTGCATGGGTGTAATAAAATCACCTTCGCCAGATTTAAAAGTATTGTAATCGCCTCCTCCAACTGCAAAACCAAAGTTTTTATTTAGACGATAGTTTACACCACATTTCATTTCGTAATAATGGAAATTTTTGTAAAAACTCAAACTCCTAATTTGAGGCTCAAAAAATATACTCCATTTTGAATCAATCTCAAAACGTGCATTATAAATATTCCAAGCACCTAAATCATTTTCTTGGGCAAAGATTTTTTTTTGAGCAAAAACTAAAAATATAATAAAAAATATAATACTTTGTATTTTTAGTAATTGTTTTTTTGATAAAACACACATGAATAATGATAATTTTAAATTTTAAAAAATAGTTTTGGATTTTTTTAACGTAAATATAATTTTAATATTATGTTAATGTTACCAAATTATTAAAAAATAAAAAATAATTTAAAAATTCATGGATTTTTTACAAAAAAATAAAAAACAATAAAGTAACCAATTTACTATTTTGAAAAAATATGGCTGTTCTTTAAATACAATTAAGAACAGCGATATTCCTGCGGAATATTTCTTTGGAATGACAAAAAAAGGCAAAAAATATTCCTAATTCCCAATCCTTAATTCCCTTTTACCAGCTTATCCATTTGCTTTTTTCTATTTGGTTTTCATTGAGCCAAAGGTTTATGATATTGCGTTCTTTTTCGGTAGTAAGGCGGTTATATTTGCCTTTTGCTTGTACGAGTTGTTTTTTACGTAAATCAATTTCCAATGTTACCATTTTTTCCACTATCTCATCATAATATGTACCTACTTCTAAGGCAAAAATCGCAGTATGTTTGCCTATACATTTAGACGCATAAGACGCTACACAATGATTCATAGCACTACCTTCTTTTTGGAGTGCATTTACAGAAAGCAATTCACGGATGGTAAATCTTTTAAAATTGTTGCCTTTTTCAAAATTTCCTTCTTCTTTTTGGAAATCAAAAATAGGAGATTTTTCCCAAACTGCATTTTTGCTTGGCATTTTATCCCTTATTGCACGTTCCAAAGCGGTTTGTGTGTGCCATTCCTCACTCTGACGCAAAAGTGCATTAATTGTACGCCCTTTCATGCTAAAATCTCTATTTTGTCTGCGTTGGTGTTCTAAATAATCCACGATTTCAGGCAATTTTTCTGCGTCAAACATTGGTATTTTGGCAAAAAAAGTAATAACCGTTTCCCAAAAATCTTCGTGTGTAAATGAATTTCTGCCCAAATAACTGCTGTTGATATACCAAGCCAAATATTCATCACCACCATTTGCCAATACTTGTGCATAACGAATTGCTCCATCAACGTCCAAATAATCAGGTGCTTTCATAAAATAATGCCCAATTTTTGGCGTAATTTTTACAGGAAAATCCCTCAAAAAACGCACCGAAGCACCATTTGTGAGTTTTATAAACCATTCCAAATATTTTTCACGTTTTTTTGAGTCCCACACATTATGCCATGCTTCATACAAACAAGTTGGTACTTCATATTTGACAAAAAGATGTTTTATCAACGATACAAATTGTTTTGTGGTATTGTGTGAAGTACGTTTCCAATCTTTTGGCTCACGCACAAAATTTTCACTTCGGATTGCTATTTCAAAAAGCCCTTTTACATAACTATCCTCTTTTACAATCTCAAAACAACGTTTTTTTTCCAAAATAGAAAACAAATTCCAAACAGCATTTAGCCTTGCCAAGCGTATATGTTTAGGGTAATCGTCCAAAATTTTCAAAATTTCGGATTTTGCCCAGTCATAATCACCATTTTTTTGGCGGTGTGTTGTAAAGAAGTTTTCTATTTTTTGGCGGTCAGTTTGATTGACTGTATTTTTGTAATGTGGCGTTTTTTGGGTAATATTTACCACAGTTTTGTGTGGATTTTCTATTTCAAGTGCTATATATTTAGGCACTTTTTCGTTTTTGGAAATTATAATTTCCTGTTTAATTTTTTTTGGTTTTGACTTTGCCATTTTTTTTAATCAAATAAACATTTTTTCAAATGAAAGTTTTTCATAAAAAGCAAATCCAAAGTTGAAAAAAATAGCCCCCTAACCCTCAAAGGTAAATAAATACAAAAATAGGAAAACTAAAATCACAACCATTTAATTTTTTTGCTCAAAAAAATTAAAATAAGGGTAAATATTTTGTGTGAATTTTGTGTATTTTTTTACACACAAAAAATTTTTCAAGTACGACACAATGCTTCGCCATATTTTTTGGGAAAAATATAAAAAAGCTAACAACGAATGTTAGTATGTCGCTTTTGAAAATTCAGAAAAATCAAAACGATAGGAATGTATATGATTATTTTTTATTTTTTATAAAAAAACAATTTTTATAAAAAAAGAAATGTACTATGAATTTAAAAAAACGACAGTTAGAGGTCGTTTAAAAACGACATATTTTGCGTAAAGCAAAACCGCAAACATTTTGCAGATATAATATATGTTGTTTTCATAGTAATTATAGAGAATATTTTTTTGACAAAAAAAATAAAAAATGAATGAATTAAATACTTTAAAAAATTTGTTAAGAGAAGTTTTTTTGATTGTCTTAATTTTAAAATTGTTACTTTTTAAAATCATTAAAACCAAAAAATTGTACGCTTCTAAAACCAATACGTAAAAGGTTTTAAAAAAGTTTCATGTTTTTTATTTTTTTTGAAGTTTTTTTTGAAATTGGTTTTTCTTAAAAAAATATCTAAATTGCATAGCATTTTTTTAAATAATTTGGGGAAAATTTAGCAAATTTTTTTAGTCACAACTAATAGTAAAACATATTGTAAAACACGTAGCAAAACACATGAAAGTAAATACCACACAACCTTTTAGGCTTATTTGTTCTATTTATCAACACGAATTTTTGGGTTATTTGTTCCAATCTTTTTTGGTACAACTTGACAGCAGTGGGCGTATAAGTTATCAATATCAAACAATTTCTACCCAAAATTGGGAGGAGTTTTTACCAAAATTTTCAACCGAAGAACAAGAGATTATTCGCCTAATAGAAAAAATACAACCTGAATCTATTGCTAAATTTTATACCAATCATGGAAATATCAATAATCCTTCCACCAAAAAAATCAATGTTGATGATTTTTTTTTAAAACATTATGCCCCAAAAGACAAAGAAAAACCGCATGCTCACGAAGAAATACGCAAACAAATAGAGCATCGCATTGAAGATTGTAAGCAAAAAATCCTTACATTGTTAGGCGATTCGCCCATTTATATTACAGGAAAAGATGGTTTTCCAAGTTGGAAAGAAATTGAACACAAATCTGGCATTGCCAATGTGAAATTTCATTTTTATAGAAATAGTGAAAATTTGCATTATTTCCCTGAACTTTTTTATGACCACCAACAATTCACACCAAAATCACAAAAAACTACACCAGAAAGCACAGACATTGAAAAACTTGATTTTTACCAAAAAGAAAATACGTTTGTACTTGCCAATCGTCCTGCATATTTGGTAATTTCTGACCAAAAATTAGAAGATTCGCATAATAATAATAAAAACAACAATAATAAAAACAAAGGAATCTGCACATTGTATAAATTTCCGCACAATGTAGAAGGAAAAAAAATTGTACCTTTTTTGCAAAAAAAATTTATAAATGTGCCAAAACAAATGGAAGAAACCTATTTTCAGAAATTTGTTGCCCCAATTATTGCCAATTTTGATTTTCATGTAAAGGGTTTTGAGGTAAAAAATTATGCCAACAAAGGCAAAGCCATTTTACATTTTTCGGAAATATACCTTAGCACAAGTGATATGTTTTCGGAGGACAAAAAAGGGGATTATGACATACTTTTTGAATTGAATTTCCAATATGAAGAATACATTTTGCCTTATTTTTATGTAACTGATGAAGTATATCAACCTAAAAAATATGAGGTAAAATTTATAAAAGATGACACCAAAAACATACATAATGACAAATATTATACTTTTTACAAAATAAAAAGAAGAATTGTGTACGAAAAACGTGTTTTTGAAACATTGCAAAGTTGGGGATTATTGTTAGACAAAGATAAAGGCAAAATACAACTTCCTAAAAATAAAGCATTTGGTTGGTTAGCGGAATTTATGCCACGTTTTGTAGAGCATAATATTCATATATTGCCCATAAAAGAAGATGGAAAGCGTTTTTTCTTGGGTGAAACCCAATTTAGCCTTGAAATCAAAGAAAAAAATGATTGGTTTGATTTGCTTGCTAATATCAGATTTGGGCAGTATGAAATGCCTTTTTTGGCACTACGTAAGTTAATTTTAGAGGGAAAAACAGAATTTATACTACCAAATGGCGAAATTGCAGTTATCCCTGAAATTTGGCTTTCAAGATATGCAGACCTTTTTCATTTTGTGCAAGAAGACAAAGAAACAAATGTGTTGATTTTGAAAAAACACCACATCAGTCTTGTAGAAGAATTGGAGCAAAAAGAATATGCCCAAGTAAAATTGAACAGAAAATTACAAAAATTCCATAATTTTGAAGAAATCAAAGACTATGCTTTGCCTGATGGTTTTGAGGGAACATTGCGTCCATACCAACAAGCAGGGTATAATTGGCTTAGGTTTTTAGAAGAATATCATTTGGGCGGTTGTTTGGCTGATGATATGGGACTTGGCAAAACAATTATGACGTTGGCACTCTTGCAAGCCCAAAAAGAAAAACATAAAGAAGCAAAAGTTTCGCCTACTTTATTGATTATCCCTACTTCGTTGATTTATAATTGGGAATTGGAAGCAAAAAAATTTACGCCAAATTTGAAGGTTTTGGTGCATACAGGACAACAAAGACGCAAGGGAAATCTAAACCATTTTGACCACCAAGATTTGATTATTACTTCCTACGGAATTGTGCGTGCTGATGTAGAAATATTGCAAAAATACTATTTTCATTATATTATTTTAGACGAATCACAAGCCATCAAAAACCCAACTTCTAATGTATCACAAGCGGTAAGATTGTTGCGTAGTCAGCACAAACTTATCCTTACAGGCACGCCTTTGGAAAATAGCACCTTAGACCTTTGGGCGCAAATGTCGTTTATCAATGATGGTATTCTTGGCACACAAACTTTTTTCAAACAAGAATTTTTAATCCCCATTGAGAAAAAACAAGACGAAAGCAAATTGCATAAATTGGGCAAAATCATAAAACCTTTTATTTTGCGAAGGCTCAAATCACAAGTAGCAAAAGACCTTCCCGAAAAAATAGAAAATGTGCAATACTGTCAAATGACACCATTACAAGAGGCATATTATGAAAAAATAAAAGCACAATATCGCAACGAAATCCTAAGACAAATAGAAGAACAAGGCATCGCAAAATCGCAACTTTTGGTATTACAGGGACTTACAAAATTGCGACAAATCGCCAATCACCCACTTATGATTGATGAACATTATACAGGTGATTCGGGCAAATTGGAAACTATTTTGTACAAATTGGAAAGTCTATTGAGTGAAGGACATAAAGTATTGGTTTTTAGCCAATTTGTAAAACATTTGACGATTTTTAAAGATATTTTTACAGAAAAAAAATGGCAATATGCTTACCTTGACGGTGGCACACATGCACGACAACAAGAAGTAGAGAAGTTTCAAACGCAAGAAAATATTAAGATTTTTTTGATTTCGCTCAAAGCTGGCGGTGTTGGGCTTAACCTTACATCTGCGGATTATGTTTTTTTGCTTGACCCTTGGTGGAATCCTGCGGTAGAAGCCCAAGCGGTGGATAGGGCGCATAGAATTGGACAAAAAAATACAGTTTTTACGTATAAATTTATTTCTCAAAATACCGTAGAAGAGAAAATATTAGCCCTCCAACAACACAAAAAACTCCTTGCCAATGAATTGATTTCTACCGAAGATAGCTTTGTAAAAACGCTTACAAAAGAGGATATTTTGTCGCTGTTGGAATAACAAGTTTTCTTATTGAATTGTTTGCAAAAGTATTTTGTTACCCATATCCTTATTTTATAAAACGTATTTATTCAAATGAAAATTACCAATATTCGTCTCCAAAATTTTAAAAGGTTTACAGATTTACAAATTCAAAATATCCCTACTACTTCAAAATTAGTATTAGTCATTGGAAATAATGGCTCAGGAAAATCCTCCCTTTTTGATGCGTTTGAGTTCATAAATCAAGATATTAGAAAAGAAGGAAAATCTCCAACATATATTGATTATTTTAAAAAGGTAAAAGGAAATTCGCTCGATATAAATATTAAATTTGACAATGAAATAAATGTGGTTTTATCAGATACCAACATATATCACGTCAATAACTTCGCTAAAAATTCTTTCTATGGTCGCACAAGTTTTAGGCAAATTCCACGCTTGACACGTACAAGTTTGGGACAAAATAAGTTTGATTTTGAATTGGACAATGACAGACCAAGATTTTTTATTGATAAAGATAATCGTTTTGAAAATGACATTGAAAAAATCACAGGCGAAATTTTAAAAGCAGTTTTTGAAGAAAATACTTCCACAGATGCTATCAAACAAAAATATTTATCCAAAATAAACCATGCTTTTGAGGGTATTTTTGGAACAAAAAATGGCACAAAACTACAAATTACGCAAATTATCCCACCGCTTGATGGCAAAGTAGCACAAGTGATTTTCAAAAAAGGGGTTTCAGAAATTCATTACGATTATTTGAGTGCAGGCGAAAAGGAGGTGTTTAATTTGTTGATAAATTTTATCAGTCGTAGCGGTTATTATCAAGACAGCATCTATTTTTTAGATGAAATGGATTTGCACCTCAACACCAAAATTCAGTATAACTTATTGAAAGAAATTACTGAAAATTGGATTCCTGAAAATTCTCAACTTTGGACTATCTCACATTCTTTGGGGTTCATAGAATACGCAAAACAAGCAGAAAAAGCAAGTATTTTAGATTTTGATGATTTAGATTTTGATATACCACAAATTATTCACCCCGAAAATAAAGAAAATCCTAATATTTATGAAATAGCGGTTGGACGTGACTTTTTGACTGCGTTGTTCAAAAACATGAACATTTATTTTGTGGAGCGTAATGATAGAGAATATTATGCAAATCTACAACTTGACAATACCATATTTGTATCTGCCCATAACCGAAACCAAGTATACCAACAAGCAAATAATACCAAACTCAAAGGCATTGTAGATAGGGATTTTGTAAGTGATGATGATGTATTAGAAATCAAAAAAAAATATCCAAATATTTGTATTTTAGGGTATTACAGCATTGAAAATTATTTTTATCACCCTGATAATTTGGAGGAATATTACCAAAACAAAGACAAAGGCTTTGATAAAAATGCATATATTGATGATTTGATAAAGGCAAAAAATGAGATAAAAGAAACTTTAAAAGCAGGTATAGCAATTAATCGCTTATCTTACCCATATTTTGAAGAACCTGAATATAATGGAAATCCTTTACAAAATAGGTTTAAAAATAAAGGCGAAAACCAAGCACAAACCACCAAAATTTTTCAACATTTGGAAAGCAATATTTTTGAGGATTTTTATAAATCTTTGCCCATGAAAGACTATTGCAAGCACCTTTCACAACGTCAAAACATGGCTAAAACAGAGTTATCCAAAACAAATTGGTTTAAAAAGGCAATAGAGGCTATTCTATTTTAAATTTTGAATTAGTTGTTTCTATCGCAAATTCGTTGCAAGTATTTCTGAAAATTTAATAAAAAATGATACAAAACGATCGTAAATACCTTAAGATTTCATAACTTATGAGGTTTTTCTACGATATTTTTTCAGCTTGTCAAGTGTTCGTTCCTCAGACATTGACAACTGAAAAAACGCAACGAAAATATACTAAAAACAAGATTATTACACAAAATCCAATGCCTCTTCAAGCTGTTTTTTACTGGTGATTTCGTCTGATTGTTTTGCTAAGATAACATCAAAAAGCATATAACCTGATTTTCCCTTGTTGGTTTTGCGGATTTTCTCAAAATCAATTTTGGCGTATTCTTCGGTGTGTATTGTAGGGTTTTAAAATCGGAGGTTATGGTAAAAATTCTTGCACTTTTGTCAGGAGCTATGCTGAATACATTTTGCCAAGAAGCATTTTTATAAGGAATTGCAATTCTATTTTTAGCTTAAAATCATACTTCATTTTCATCTTCTGTGGTTTCGTCTTCTGCAATATTTTCGTCATTTTCTTGATTTTGCAAAATATATGCCAATAAATTAGCAGCAGTTCCGTTGTCAATCGTCAAATATTGAAACACATTATTTACTTCTTTTTCTTCTTTACCTTCGCTATCCAATTTAATAACAATATTGTCAAGTGACAAATATTGTTTTGTTTCACCTTCTAAATCATGCAAAGACAAGAGCGAAAACGCAAAATCAAAACCATAACCCATTGTTTTGATGGTTTCTAATGGATTATTTTCCACTTTGGCAATAAATTTATCTTTTTCAGTATCACTAACAGAAGAAAAAGCAAGGTCAAAAGTCTTTGTATTGTATGGTTTGTTTTGCGTTTCAGAATAAGGTTTTTCTACCGCAGAATATTGTGTCCAAAAAGGAATACCTGCAATAATGCCAAATTCTAACAACCAAACCAACGCCAACATAATACCTGTGGGCGTATAATCAAATATTGACCAAAAACCTACTTCGCTGATTTCGTACATTGTGCCAAAAAATTCGCCTGGCATCATTACCGCCCAAAAATCATACATATACAACGAAAAAGATGGAAATTCTCCATCTTGTGCCATCATAATATATGCACACCATTGAGAACACCATGCAAAAACACCTACAACACTTGCCAATACGACTTTTGTTTGCTTGTTGCGATTTTCGCTCAGCTCAAGCCCAAACGTAATAATAAAAGTCAAACCCATACCAAAACCTATTGCCAAGAAAAAACTTATGATAACATAAGGTAAATATGTGTTTAGCAAAATGTACAAATAACCCAATACAAATGCTGAAAGCAATGCACACACATACACGAGGGCTAATTTTTTCCAATTAAATTTGTTAGAAGATTGAAAATATAAAGCGTTATTTTTCATAAAAAATTAATTTGAAAATCGTTTTTAAAATTTAAAAATAGTATTTTTTTGGTGTTTTTTTGCGTATAAAAAAGATTAGAAAAAACCGACAACTGAATAAAAAGACAACTTGGATTATTCATATTTGACTGTTTCCACAAAAAATACTTTTTTTTCGCCTTTTGGTGTGGTAAGTTCAAAACTATTAACAGATTCAATGTTGTTGTCAATTTGGTTTAACTTATATTTTCCTTTTTCATTGGGTGAATTTAGGGTATATTCTGTGGGATAATCTGCCTTGTTGAGCGTAGAAGTAAATTTTGTTGATACACCTTTTTTTACCCAAATCCATACGTCATCATTCAACAACTTCCCTGTTTCGTCTATATTGACTTGCTCCAAATATTCGGTATTGTCGCCTCTGAATATGTAAATTGTTTTTTGCAAAAAGTTTTTTGTTTTGCCTGTTTTTAGATTTTTTAGGACAATTCTACTTTTCAAATTTACCAAAGTAGGTGTAAGTTGGTATTTTATTTTGTTGGGTGTTTCTATGAGGTATGTTCCGCCCAATGCTGGGGGACTTTTTATGATTTGTATGTTTTCCCACTTGGCGGTGTGAGCGGTTTTGAACATTATTTCTACGCCCAATGGTGTTTCTATAAAATTTATGATTTCTTTTGTATTATTTTTATGGTCAAAAAAATAATAAAGTTGTGCCTTTGCACCAAAAGAAAATAATAAAAATATGCTTAAAAATAGCGTTTGTAGTGTGTTTTGATTTCTCATAAATTAAAAATCCCAAAAGAGGGAATAAAAAACATTAAACTAAAAAAAAAACTGAAAAAAATAAAAAACTAACAACTGAATAAACTGGTTACTGAATAAATTGATATCATCTATTATACACTCGCCAGCTTTTTTCGTAGTATTGTACAAGTTTTTGGGTATTGAGTGTGTTGATTTCGGTTGGTACTTCTTTGAGGTCTTCGTCAAAACGGAATAAGGTAGAAATAGTTTCTTTATTGAGAAATCTTAGCGGAATATGTTTTCTATCTGTTGGAAAAAGTCTATTTTGCATGGTTTCTAAGGCAAGTTCTTTGTCTATTTTGTAAGGCAACGCAATATTAAATCCCCATTGTCCAAACGAAGGCACATGCACTGTATAAGGCAACAACGTAGGAAAAACCTCACGCAACGTATTGGTAATACACCAAAAGGCTTTTTTGGTAAAAAAAGGCGAAGCTGATTGTGTAACCATTGCCCCATCAGGTGTAAGGCGTTTGCGTACCAAACTATAAAACTCTTTGCTGTATAATTTGCCTAAACTCACTTCTGAAGGGTCGGGCAAATCAATAATAATCAAATCATAGATTTTGGTATTGTGTTCAAGGTATTTGTAAGCGTCTTGGTGAAAGATTTTAACCATTTTCTGGTTCAAAGCATTTTCATTTAATTGCAATAAAGCAGGGTGTTTTTGGGCTAAATCTGTCATCATTTTATCCAAATCTACCAAATCAATACTTTTTACAGAAGAATATTTTAATAATTCTCGTACTGCAAGCCCATCACCTGCTCCCAAAAACAAAATATTTTCAGGATTTCGCACCAATGCCAAAGGCAGATGCACCAAAGGCTCGTGATAACGGTGTTCGTCTTGTGAGGAAAATTGTAGATTACCATTGAGATACAAACGCAAATCATTGTCATCTTTTGTAACAATTATTCTTTGGTAAGGTGATTGTTTTGCCAATATAACTTCATCATTATACAAAAATTCTTCTAAAAAATCTTGTATAATAAAAGAAAAACCAAATCCAATTACATATATACCAACCCACAAAATTCCTATCCAAAATCCCCTCTGCCAACGATAAAGGCTTTCCCGAAATACCCATAAATTAAACAATCCCACCATTAAATTGAGCAAACCAATAAAAAAAGCGGTACGCATCAACCCCAAATAAGGCACTAACACCAACGGAAAAATAACCGAAGCCACCAACGCACCCAAATAATCAAATGCCAATACTTGTGCTAAGGTGTCTGCAAGTTTGAAATGTGGTTGTACAATACGTGTGAGCAATGGAATCTCAATGCCTACTAATGCCCCAATCAACATAATGAGCGAAAACGCCAAGATATAATAATTTTGTGTAAAAGCATACGCACTATACAACATAATGCCCGAAGCGCCACCAACTACACCCAAAATAAGTTCTATTTGAATAAATCGCCATAATAAATCTTCTTCTTTGACCCAGCGAGAAAGGTAAGCACCCAAACCCATAGCAGATAAGAAAAAACCTATCGTAAGCGAAAAATGTAATATACTGCTCCCCAAAAAATAGGAGGACATACTGCTAATAAGCAATTCATACAAAATACCACAACCCGCTATAATAAATACAGAGGTAAAAAGAATAGGAATTGCGTTTTTGTTTTCGGAAAAATCTTTTAAAGCCAATTTTTTATTTATTTTAATTAAACAACAACAAAAACCAATATTTTTTTAATTAAAAAATATTGGTTTTTCTTTATATGTATTAGTTCCCTTTTTGGGTTTTAAGTAGATTTTGGGGTAATTTACCCACCAATTACCCTTGCAATAATAATACAAATGCCCAAAATCAAAGAACCTACCACAATCGCCAAAGCGACATTATTGTCTTTGGCAATTTGTTCAGATATTTTGCCAGGTGTAAGCCAATCAATAAGTTTGTAAGCAAGCAATGCCATAGCCAAGCCCAAAAGAGAATAAATCACAGATTGGACAATGCCATCTTGTAAAGGCACATTAGCAAGGATTGAAAGTATTGTTAAGTTCATATTTTTAGTTTATTTTAGTTTGAATAGTTTTATTTTATGTTTTTTTTATTTGCAAGGAAATACAATAAGTTAAGAAATTATAAAAAAATTATAATTGACAGTAGATTTTATTTTTATACTACTCACATACTCGGATAACAACATAAATAATTGGTAAATTCAATTACAATATTTTTTCAGATTGTTAAGTGCTTCATTCCTCACACCTTAACAACTGAAAAAATGCCATTTCAAATTACTTATTTTATATTTTAAAAATGTCGTTATTAAACTTACTACCAAAAATTTCTAATTTCCCATTCCTAATTATTTTCCTCTCCCCGACCTGCTTCCACTTCTAAAACTCCCTGAGCCACTTGTACCATTGTTACCATTGCCACGAATCGTAGAGCCTCCCCCATGATATATATACACGCCACCGCTTGAATGACTACGATTGTGTGTACGCGTAGTGTCATTTGGGTCTCTTTTGGCATACGCTACACTGTTACGCATAGGGGCAATACCTACGCCTTGTGAAGCATATAAGTATATAATACCAAAAAGCATAAAAAATCCTGCGAAAATAATTCCATTTGTAAGTCCTTTCATACGTATTCAAAAAGGTTTTTAAAAAGTAAATTTTTAATTTCTAAAAAAATGTGGCTTTTAGTCTTTAGGTTGGTCTACTAATCTCCTAAACCAAATAATAAACAAAAGCCTAAACACATAAATATAATTCCCCAAATTAAAAGTGTATTTGCTGCTTCACCCTCACCTGTTCTAACTTCAAATACAATTTCTGCGGTACTTATAGAAATAGGCACATTTGTAACAAATTCTTTGAGATTGGTACCACGTTCAAAAAAAACATCAGCAGAAAATCTACCTATGGTATCAACCCTAAAATATTTATTGACGCTATTTACCCTTTCTGTCCATGACTCACCCTCACTTACACCATAATCAAAATAAATATCACCGCCAAATTTGCAAGATTCTTTTTCTGAAGCATCAAATATTTCTGCAGCAAGAAATCCATCAAATTTTTGGCTTGCATTAAGCATCAAGCCACGTACTTCCAGTTTTAATTGACATACTTTTATATCTTTGGGCAATTCAAAATCTGGAATTGGCACACCTGCAGTGTCTGAAACACTATCATAAGGTATTTTGTGTTGAAAAATTAATTTCCCCTCTGTTACACACCCATACCATGTAGCACCTGTGCCAAACAAAAAACACATCAAGGTAAAAAAAGTATATGGAGTCATAAATATAGTTATTGGTTAATTAGTTGTCGTAAATATATTAAATTTTATTTTCATAAAAAAATAAAGTTTATTTTTTAGACAAAGTTTAAACAAAATTTAGTAATAATAGTTTTATTTACGCTAAAAAAACTAAATATCAAATATTTCCGCAGATACAAAACCATCAACTTTTTGATTTGCATTCAAAAACAAACCTCGTGTTTCTAATTTTAATTCACATACTTTTATATTTTTAGGTATTTCAAAATCAGAAATTGATATGCCTGCAGTATCTGAAATATCATTGTATTTAATTTTATGTTCAAAAATTAGTTTCCCATCTGTTGCATACCCATACCATGTAGCACCTGTGCCAAACAAAAAACACATCAAGGTAAAAAAAGTATATGGCTTCATAAATGTAGCTATCAGCTAAGTAGTTGTCGTAAATATATTAAATTTTATGTTTATGGGATATATTTAATCATAAGATAACAAAAAATCTTTTTTTTATATTTATTCCCTCTTTAAAGGTTATGGGCTAAATATGTTTATTTAGATTTGTATTTTATTCCGTTTCGTCTGTCATATCTTCTTGATTTTGTGGAATTTTTATAAGTGTAAAAGCCATCACAATACCCAAAATTAACACGATAAAACCCGCCCCAATAATCGTGTTTGACATTTCATCTTCACCTGTTCGCACCTGAAAAACCAGATTTGCGTCAGGAATTGATATATTTTTATGGTCATCATTATACAATCCTTCACCACGTTCAAAAAATACATCAGCAGAAAACATACCTGCGGTATCTATTTTAAAAATTTTACTTGTATATATTAGATTTTCTGACCAAGGTTCGCCTTCATCAACCCCAAAATCGTGATACACATCTCCCTCCAATTGACAAGATTCATTTCCTTCATCATCAAAAATCTCTGCTGATATATAACCATTATATTTCTTACCATAAGAAGGTAGATTATTTATTTGGGGCAATATAAAGTTTTCCAAACGTAATATAATTTCACAGACTTTTACGCCTTGAGGAATTTCAAAATCTGGAATTTCTACACCTTTTCCATCGGGAATACTGTCGTAAGGTACTTTGTATTCAAAAATAACTGTGCTTTCAGTATTACACCCATACCAAATAGACCCTGTGCCAAATAGTAAACACATCAAGATAAAAAAACTATATGGTGTCATTTTTTTTTACGATTTTTACAAAAAAAATTAGTATTAACTTTCGCAAAGTAACAGTTTTTTTGAAAAGAAAAAAAATTAAAAAACTGAAAGAACTGACTACTGAAAAAACTAAAAAAAACTATGCCTAATATTTTATATAAATTTTTTGCTCCACAACCACACACACATTATGCAATGGTTGAAATGCAACTTTCGGATTTTACACAAAAAGATTTTGAACAAAACTTTTTGGATATAAAAATGCCAGTATGGACACCTGGCTCATATCTTGTGCGTGAATACACTAAAAATGTAGAAAGTTTTGAGGCTTTTTTTGAGGGAGAAATTGAAATTGGGGAACCTTTTCACCAAAGAATATCTTTTCAAAAAATTAGAAAAAATATTTGGCGAATTGATTTAAAAATTCTTGATGTAAAAGTTTCTGAATTAAAGAATATTAACCTAAAAAAACTAAAAATCACGGTCAAATACAATATTTATTGCTACGAACTCAGCGTAAGAACAAATTTTATTACTGAAAATCGTATTTTTATCAATGGTGCTTCTACATTTATATATGTGGAAAACTACAGAAATTTGCCTTTGCAAATTGAGATTGAAACGCCTCATTTTCAATATATTCATACTGCATTACAAAAAAATAATGCAAAAAATAACCAAAAAAACATCAAAAAAAACAAACATTTAAAGTTTAGTTTAAACGCAAAAAACTATGACGAACTCGTGGATAGTCCCATAGAAATCAACAACACACCAGCAATAGAAATGCTTGTACAGGATATTCCGCATAGTTTTTGTTTTAATGGGTTGGATATGACAACTGAATTGGAGCAAGAATTAAAACAAGATTTGACAAAAATTATCACAACCGCAACAGAAATGTTTGGCTCAAATCCTTGTACACATTATGTTACAATGACGCAATTTGTGCATAAAGGTTATGGTGGTTTGGAGCATTGTTTTAGTACTGCATTGATTTTTGGAAGAGACGAGATGCGTACAGAGGAAGGTTATATGAAGTTTTTGACGTTGTTTGCACACGAGTATTTTCATCTTTGGAATGTAAAGCGACTTTGTCCAACAGACCTCACAGATTTTGATTATGACAATGAAAATTACACAGAATTGCTTTGGGAAGTAGAAGGTTTTACAACCTATTTTCAGGATATTATCATGCTTAAAGCAGGTTTGATTAATGCTGAAAAATTTAAAACTATTCAACTTGAACGCATCAAAAATATCGCAAAAAACCATGGTACAAAAGTGCAATCATTGGCAGAAAGTAGCATAGATGCGTGGATAAAATTTTATCGCCCAAACGAAAATTCTGATAATGCAAATATATCTTATTATAGCAAAGGAGCAATTATTGCGTTACTGTTGGATATATTAATGATTGAAAATTCAGATAAAAATTTAGGCGATTTAATGAAAACATTGTATGAAATTTTTTACCTAAATAAAATACAAAATAACCAGAAAATCGGATTTGATACACCTTCCCTCAAAGCACAATTAGAAATTTTTACAAACCAAAATCTTGATGATTTTTTTGCAAAATACATCAATGGTACAGCAGAAATTCCGTTTAATTATTTTTTTGCAAAAATTGGTTTGCATTTGAGTATTACACCTACTGAAAAAGTGATATTGGGTATCACACAACAAATATTAGATGCAAGCGGAGAACGAAAAATTACCTTTGTGCGGAAAGAAAGTTTTGCGCACCATTTGGGTTTGCAAGTATATGACCAAATCATAGCAGTAAATGGCAAAGTAGAGCAAAATTTGGCTGAGTTTTTGGAAAATCAACAGCCAAATAATCCAATTGAAATTACAGTTTTGCGTGATGGAAAACTTATTACGCTCAAAGGTGTAACACAAATCAATTATGAAATGGAATACAAATTGGATGTATTACCAAATATATACGAAGTAACACAAGAAAAAATCAAACAAAATTTTGAAAAATGGTGTAGGGTTTAGTTATTTTTTTTGATAATAATTAAAAAATTTTGTATAAAATTTGTAACTGACCATTCAACACAATAGGATTTGGTTGGTGTGAAAACCCGCCCAAATGGTGTCCCATACCAGCAAAATATTGATATGGAAAGCTATTTGTTGTTTCTTCTTGATTTTTTTGGTGTATTATAATACCCATGTTACCAGACAAATTTGGTTGGTAAAAATTGATTTTTCAAAAAAATTCTTTATTCGTTCTCTTTGTTTTGTTTCTTCTCTTTCTTCTTCTTTACCATTTCAGGATATGTATATCCATACTTTTTGGTAATGTCTGTTTTCTTCATTTTTTCTACTTTCATGGCCATTTTTATGTCTTTTTCGGGACGGTCACTTGGTGCAGTAGGTTGTGAAGCTATTTTATCAATAATATCCATGCCTGCGATAACTTCGCCATATACCGTATAATTTTGGTCAAGGAAAGGTGTTCCACCCACTTCCATATAGATTTTGCGCTGTTCGTCAGTATAAGGCGTGCCTATGCGTTGCTCTATTTTTTGGAGTTCTTGTTCGCTTGCTTTTTTACCTTGCACAATATAAAATTGGCAACTGCTGGACGCTTTTTCTGGGTTTCCATCTCTTGCAGCAGCAAGTACGCCTTTTTTATGAAATAATGTTTTATCAAATTCTGCGGGAACACGCTCTTTTCCTCCTCCCCCACCAAGTTGTACGCCTGCTTGTGCATTGCGAGAATCAGGGTCGCCTCCTTGTATCATAAATCCATTGATGACACGATGAAACAGCAAATCATTATAAAATTTTTCGTTTACAAGTTTCAAAAAGTTGCTACGATGCTTAGGCGTTTTTTCGTATAAAATAAGTTTCATCTCACCAAAAATAGTCGTAAGCGTTACTACGCTATCATATTTGGTAGGTTTGGGTGCTTTTATTGTTTTCTTTTGGGCAAAAATATGATTTGCAAAAAAACTTAACACTAAAAAAAGCACAAAAGGAACGGTTTTTTTTAACATGATTTTTTGGGGAATTAGGAATTAAGAATTTACAAAAACTGACAACTAAAAAAAAACTAACAAAACTGATAACTAATTTATTCTCCGTAATATTCCACAAAATTATTGTGTGTTTCAAATAATTGGATTTTGTGTAATTGGGCTTGATTATCGGAATGAATGGGAATAAGTGGGGCAAGAATTTTCCAAATTTCCATAATTAATACTTCACAAGTAGGAATTTTGCCTTGCATAAAATCCACATCAATATTCATGTTACGATGATCCAGTTTTTCGGTAACTTCTTTTTTGAGCAATGCACCGAGTTTTTTCATATCCATTACCCAATGACTTTCAGGGTGAGGCACACCTTTCACCGTAACAATCAACTCGAAATTATGTCCATGCCAATACTCATTGGCACACACACCATATATTTCTTGGTTTTTTTCTTTTGTCCAAGCATCATTATAAAGTTTGTGGGCTGCGTTAAAATAAGCCTTACGTGATATATAAACCATCTTTTTTGTGTTTTAGTGGTGAAAATATTTGCTTTATTATTTAGCCCCTAACCCCTTAAAAGGGAATAAAAACCTGCTTTGGGAATTTAGAAACAATCCATAGCGAAAAATCGCTTTGCAAATTTGGGTTAAACAACTATTTTTTTATTTTTTGTAGGAATGGTCTAAAAAATACTACAAAATTTTTTTTATTTTTTTAAATGTAAAAAACGCAAAAATAACAAATAAAAATGGAATTAGGAATTATAATTTATGGATTATCTATTATGGATTTATTTTTTGTGAAAATTTTAGAAAAATTAAAAAACATAGATTTTTTGTATAATTTTGTATTTACCCAAAAAAGAAAAAATTAAAAAACTACAAGAAAAAAAATATCACAAAAATAAAAATGGCAAGTTTTAAAAGTTATTTGGTACGATTTTATTTGCATTATACCAAATTCAAAAACCGCAACCGAAAATCCTCCATACAAGTACAACGCAAAGTATTGGACGCAATAGGGCGAAAAAATCCTATTGCACCAAACACCCAAATCATACCTGCATCAGCATCAGGCATACCTATTACATGGATATTGCCCCAACATACACACGCACTTACATTTGATGCTACAACAGAAATACGAAACGAAAAAATGTTTTTTTATGTGCATGGTGGCGGTTTTCGGATTGGCTCTGTACAATCACACAAAGCTATGGTAAGCCAATTATCATATCATTGTGGCATCAAATCTATGATGGTAACGTATAGACTTGCACCTGAATCGCCTTTCCCTTATGGTTTAGATGATGTGATGTCTGCGTATTGTTGGCTCATAGAACACACCAATCCACAAAATATTATTTTGGCGGGCGATTCTGCGGGAGGTGGTTTATTGGTGTCGCTTGTGATAAAATTATTAGAAGATAAATTACCTACGCCTTACAAAGTTGTTCTTTTTGCTCCTTGGGTTGATTTGGCAATGGAAAGTGATACAATTCGCACTTTTTTTGACCCTTTGTTACGTGTGTCTGATTTGGTGCAAGCAAGCCAAGAATATGCCACAAAATACGACAAAAAAAATCCATTTATTTCGCCTATTTATGCAGATGTTTCGCAATTTGTAGGTTTTCCGCCTACATTGATACAAGTAGGCACATTAGACAGACTTTTGGGCGAAAATAAAATTTTGCATGAAAAATTATTGTCTGCAAATGTAAAAACAACGCTAAGTATATGGCAAAATATGATTCATGTGTGGCAATTTATTGCACATGATTTGCCCGAAGGCAAGAGAACTTGGCAAGAGATTAAAGATTTTTTACAAAAAGAAATTCAGTAATAAATTTTTTCAGTTATCAGCAAAAAAACTGATAACTGAAAAAACTAACTACTGAAAAAACTAATTACTAAAAAACAACTTATAACTCGTAAGTAATTTGTTTATTTTTAGGGTATTTGAGTTGATATTTGAACGACAATTTGCGTGTTTCGTTTGGTTTGAGGTTGATTTTCCAAGTGATTCTTCCGATACTTTTATTAAATTCAGCATCTTTTGCCTCCAACAATTCCACTTCTATTTGTGTATCTTTTGATACAGGTATCCTGTCTTCAACAGTAAGATTTATATCAGTTTTTTTGGTATTGCGGATAGTAATATCAAATGAAATCTCTTCTTTTACATTTGCACCAATGAATTTTTTACTGCTTAGGTCTTTGGTTTTCACACGTTTGATGATAATTTTTTTGTCCCTACCCAAAGAAATCGCAAGAGTGTCTTTTGTATTTTGGGTATTCAAATACGTTTCACCTACAAAAGTTCCTTCAAAATATACGTTTGCTGAGCCAGGCAACAGATTATACTGTTCCCAATCTGTGAGTTTTGCCATAAGAAACGCATCAAAATCCATGCGAGGCACACAAGCATAAGCATAAGAGGTTTTGACTTCATAGTTTTTCACATCAACAAGTTGCGGTTTATTGTCTGAAACAACGGTATAAGGCACTGCGATTTCAAACTCTGTGGCAAATGTGCTTGCAGTTACTTGGGTAGTTTGCGCCAACGAAATTGCATCTTCAACCTCTTCCTCTTTTTCTTTTTTGCCTTTTGCCATTTCATCATTTGCACCTATTTCTGCATTGTTACGACTATCTTTTTTTGCGACCATTCCCCTATTATTTGCTATAACACTTCCATTGAAAGTAGGATTAAAAAATCCAATATAAGCTACGCCAAGTTCAGGTTTTACGCCACCTTCGGAAGGATTGCCTGTAGAGAGTGTGATTTTTACATTATTCCAATCAATACCTGTATTTTGGTATACATTTGCTTTGTAAGATAGTTGTATTGGGCTTTGTGCATCTTTGGCGCGTATATCATAAAAAGGTGTCCAACCTGCTTCTGGCACAATGTAATTCAACTCAAAAGATGCTTGTACTGCTGTTGAAGCAGTTACTACAACTACTATTTCGCTGGAAGGTTTGTTGTTGCCTCTATTCATTTCTTGTATTTGGGCATTTATTTTGGCAATTCTTTTATTGTGGCTTGTCAAATTTTTATCACATTGGTATATAATCATTTGGGTTTCAGTGAGGCGTTGGCGATAAAAATCTGCCATATCTTTGAGTTTTTGAGCATTTGCACCTGCTTCACCACCTACATTTTTATTTGCTAAAATCACGTCTTCCTCTCTTTGTGCATTGGTACGTTGTATATTTAGAAGTTTGATTTTATCTTGAAATTGCTCCAAAGAATCCTGTAAAAGTACGATTTTTGCACTTGTTTCTTGCACATTTTTCAAGTAATTCATTTGTGGTTTTACAGAAAGTATTGTAAAAAGCCCTTTTCCACTTACTTGTATGCTTTGTTTGATGATTTTGGTGGAAAGTCCTTCAAAAGTCAATTCAGTAGTACCTGGATTAAGCATTACTTCTGCACTGTTGGTAACTTGCGCCCTATTCAAAAAAACGGTTACCGCTTTTACTTTTGAAGCTAATTTTTTTTCCATTTGTGCATAAGATGTTTGCACAAAACTAAGCCATAATATACCTGCAAAAAACAGGGTTTTAGACAAAAATGAAGTATTCATAATTTTTTTTGTTTTTGGTTAAAAATTTTTAAAAAAATGTTTTTGTTTTTTTTATTAAAATGTTTTTTAAATTTTTGCGTTTTAAATAAATTTGTTGTTTTTTTCAAGAACTTTAAAGTTTATAAATTTGATTACAAGCAAAACAAAGAAGTATTACATGCAATAACTAAATTTATAGTGGTTTTAAGGTTTTTTAAGGTTTAAAAAACAAAAAATGCCCTAAAATCCATATTTAAGGCATTTCTTAGTTAATTGCTTTAACATTTTTTAACAAATTTAAAATATTCTACACAATAGTTAATATTTACAATAGCTAATATTTTAACTTAGACTTGATTTTCTTTTTTTATCACAAATTTCCTATTTTTTATTTCTTCTGTTGATTCAATAGGAGCGGATAAATCCATTAACAATTCTTTGGTAATACATTGATTATCTACCACAAAGTCGCTACTATTTTCATCATTTACTTTGCTAAAAATATGGTCATTTTGTACAGCAAGCCAATTTACAAAATCTTTTTGGGTAGCAAATGATTGTATTTCATAAAAACAACAACCATCAGAAATTTCACAATAATAATATTTTTGTTCTTCAAAAATAAAACCTTCCCCACAATAATCTCTGTGACTCCCCACCCTTATCAAGCCACCTTTTTTTAGATAGTCCGCTACATCTTGGGCTATTTTTTTACCGTAAGGTGTTTTGTCATGCGTTGTTTTGTGCCACGCATAGTGTTCTCGTTTTTTTTTCATAATTTATACCATTAAAAAAAGCAAATTTTAATTTATCAAAATCCTCTAATTTTAAATTGTTTCTCTGTTGTTGGTATTTAGACAAACGTAAGCACAAAAGTAACAAATAACTCCCAAGAAAGACTTGGTAAGCCTTTTTTATTTATTGACCACGTTACACAACAGGCAAAGAAATAGGTATTTCTTTATCAAGCAAGGCGTATGTTTGAGCAACAAGCTCACGAGCTTTAGCTTTAGATTGTTGTTTCCTCAATTCTTTTTCTTCAGGCGAAAGGTTATTAAAATTGCGTTTAAATTCACGCCAATACAACATACGTTCGCCTATATCTGTAATTTTAGCAACTTCTGCTAAAGTTGTTTCTACATCTTTTATTTTCATATTTTTGTGTTTATAATTCAGTTTCTAATTTTTTAATTTCTTCTATCACATGAAACAATGCTTCTAAAACCATATCTATTTCTTCGTGATTATCTTCTGTGTTTTGTAGGTCTTCGAGCATACCTTCGTGTAGCATTTTTAGGTTTTTGAGTGCCTGTAAGCGTTTTTCTTTATCAGTCATTTTTGTTTTTCTTTATCAGTCATTTTTGATAAAACGAGGTTTTAAGTTTATTATTTTGTGTATCAAATACAAAAATACATATTTTTCAAAATAAAAAAGACTTGCCAAATCTAATTTTTTTATTATTTTTGTATTGAAATTTTCTAAAAATTGACAACAACCAAAAATTTTTTATATGGATATTTTAGTGGATACTTCTTGTTTGATAGAATATTTGAGGGCTTCTGATAAACCACAGACCCATTTCGCAAAGCATTTTTTAATACACGAATGTTTTATTTCAAGCATCACATTGTTTGAACTTTGGGCAGGTGCAACTAACCAAAATAAGCAAAATGATGTAAATACACTAAAAATAAATTTAAAAATTATAGATTTTACAGAAATTATTGCAGAAAAATCAGGCTTGATTTTTCAAGAATTGAAACAAAAACATCAAAATATCAGTAATAATGACATATACATTGCTTCTACTGCAATCGTTTATAATTTGCCTTTGCTAACCAACAACCAAAGACATTTTCAAAAAATAGAGAACCTTATTTTATTGTAAATATGAATACATTACATCAATTTCCATTCCGCCAATTCTCACAAAAAATATCTTTACTTTCTCCTACACAACAAGAAGAATTGTTTAGTTTTTTGGAATACCTTTTACAAAAAAATGAAAAAAATCCTGTGAAACAAAAAAAAGTTTTGCCTCATGTTTCTATTTGGGAAAATGAAGATGTTACATACTTAGAAGATATAAAAAAAAATGATAATGTAATAGAAAATTGGTAACCTTTTGCAAATAACACAGACTTACCAAATCTTAAAGACTTGGTAAGTCTGTGTTATTTTATGCTTATATTTTCCTAAAAAATAAAATATTATTTGGTCTTATGGTAAAATTGGAAGAGTGAATGTAAGCACAAAAGTAAAAAATAACGCCCAAAAGAAAAATACATTTTTCGTTACCAAAAACTACACATAAGGCTTTCGTTGACTTGTTGGCAGCAAAAATGCACTTTAATTTTTGTACTATTTTTGCGATTATACAAGCTTTTTTTTATACCAACAAGGACAAAAAAAGTTTAAAAGTTGGAATGTTTTTAAATCCCATTTTTGAGGTAAGGGACTAAATTTTTAAATTTTCAAGCCTACAAATGTAATATCATCACGTTGTTCTGTATCCTTTTGGTGGTCATCAAGGGCTTGGTTAAGGATAGCAACTTGTGTATCCATAGACAAATTGGCATGTTCTGCCAAAAAATTAATAACACGCATTTCTCCAAATTTCTTCCTTTTTACATTGTTTTGGTCGCCCAATCCATCACTACTTAGGTAAAAAGTATCTCCTTCAAACAAATCAATTTCGTGTTTTTTAAATGAAATATCTGCATTTTGATACCCACCAATTGCTTTGCGTGTTTCCTCCAATATTTTCATTTCTCCTTGTTGTAGAAGGTACAGCGGTCTTTTTGCTCCTGAAAAAACCAAATTATATTTTGCATTTGGATTTTTTGGTTTTTCCAACACACACAAACATACGTCCATACCATCTGTGTTGTTGGTTGTTTTTTGACGCAATACCACACGCACTTCTTCATGGAGCAATGTCAAAATATTAGCAGGGTCATATATCCCTTTCAACTTGATGATACGATACAACAACGTATAAGCAATCATACTCATAAATGCCCCTGGCACACCATGCCCTGTGCAATCTACAACCGCAATAAAATAACGGTTGTCTTGTTTATGAATCCAATAAAAATCTCCTGAAACCACATCACGTGGTCTAAACAGCACAAAATGTTCTGAAAAAACGCTTTCCAATACCCCTTTTGCAGGCAAAATTACTTGTTGAATAGTTTGGGCATAGCGAATACTATCTGTAATTTTTGCATTTTTACGTTCAATAATTCTGTAAGCAGATTCTAAGGCATCACGTTGAATTTCAAGTCCGCTTTTTGCTTCTTGCAATGAAAGCGTTTGTTTTTCAAGGTTTTGTTTTGCTTCTTGTAAGTGAAAAGTTTTGAGTTCAAGGCTTTGTTTTGCTTCTTGTAAGGAAAGGGTTTGTTTTTCCAAAGCTCCATTTACTTGTTTTAGGCTTTCTGCACGTTCTTGTATTTCTTGTGTTGCTTCTTTGATGCGTAGGGTAAGCACTTGTTTTTGTTTTTTGAGGCGGGCAGTATAAAGGTTAATAGACACCCAAAGCACCACCAAAATAATGCTTACAAACATAAGTAACGCCCACAAAGTAAAATACCAAGCAGGTTTTACCACAAATTTAAAATTTATAGGCGAACTCCATGTATAATTGCCTTGTTGTTTGGCACGCATTTCTAAGGTATAATTACCTGTGGGCAAACGTGGCAAAGATATTTGATTTTGATCAGTAGGTTCTGACCATTTATTATCCAAACCAATTAAGCGATATTGATATACAACCCTATTATTAGGATAGGTAAAAGATAAAATTTTGGCTTGCAAAGAACTTTGAAAATCAAATTCCCATATAATTGTCGTTTGTGTAAGGTCAAGTTTTTTATTGTTTGATTGTACATAAAGCAATGCGGGTGCAGGCGTGGTTTTTACTTCTTCCGAAAGTCCTATCAAAAAATTAAGTCCATTGGCAGTTGCTACGAATATTGTTCCATCTTGGGTTTGTGCCAATCCCCTAAAAGAAATGGTAACCGTAGAAAGCCCATTTACTTTTTCAAAAAGCACAATTCTATTATTTTTATATTTTACCACACCGAGATTAGTCCCAATCCAAACATTTTCTTGTGCATCAATGAGTACAGATTTTATATTTTCTTGTTCATATTTCCTGCCTAAATCCACTCTGCGAATGTTATTACCTTTTTTTACCCAAAGTCCTTGCGTAGTACCGAGCCACATTTGTCCTTGTTTATCAAAAGATATATCGTTTATTTCCAATAAATTTTGGGAAGTAAGTTCAAGATTTAGGCTAATATTATCAAACCTATCTTTTTCAGGATTGTATTGGTACAAATATGTTTCTTTGCCTTGCGCCCCTGCATATATAATACCTTCTGGCGATTCTTTGATGGTTTTTATGGTACTTTTTATGCCTTCTTTTTCGGTATAATAGCGTGTTTTGAGGTCAGGCAATACTTTTACAATGCCTGTTTTTTCGCCATATTGTCCTGCCCAAATATTTTCTTTTTTATCTGCATACAACACAAACACTGCTTTTCCAAATGGCTTTAAATTCAATTCACGAGTTTGTTCTTTTTCCCAAATAATAAGTTTGTCATCACCTGTTCCCATAAAAATCTTATTTTTGGTGCGTGTTACTGCCAAAAGATTGCTTGCAGGGTGTTTGTAAACTAATTTTTTAAAAAAATATTTACCTTTTTTACTTATTTCATGCACAAAGTCCTTATCACAGACCAAAACGCCTTCTTCTGGACGCTCTTGTGAAGCAATTGCTTGAATGTAAGGATTGTCTACTGCCAGTTTGAGGCGTGAAAATGTATTGGGAGAAAGAAATTCAATGCCTTCATCAGACGCAAGCCAAAGATTGCGTTCTTCATCAATATAAATATGATTAATTACTTCTGTTCTTGACTCCCAAAATTTGCGGATTACCCATTTAACAAATTTATTATCTTTATCAAAGGTTTTTTCAATTTTATGCAATCCTTTTTCCCAAGTACCAGCCCAAATATCGCCATTACTTTCTTTTTTAAGAAATGAAATACCAGAACTATTTAGAATACGTGTTGCTTTAAGCACTTTTGAGGGATTTTTTGGGTCAATTTTTATTTCTGTAATGCCTGCATTATCGCCAGCCCACAATGTAAATTCATCTATTGACATAATTGCACTTACATCTTTGAGTTTGATGTCCAGAGGCATTTCCAATTTTTCAAAAACATCTTCTTGTGGATTGAAATACATGATACGCCCCATGAAAGCCCCTACATAAAGCCTTCCACAAGTCGTTTCTACAAATTGAAAAGCCCTTGTATAAACGGTTGTATTCAATTCTTTTGGAAAAATATATCGTTTTGTAGTTCCACTTTGATAACGCAATACTGAGTTTGGCTCACTAATCCACCATACATTTTTACAATCCTCAAATATTTCTTTGGGATACATTACTTTGTTTTTGTCGTCTGTATTATTTGTGCCTTCAATCAAGGTTTTGAAAATAACCGTATCAGGGCGACTATCTACCTCAATAATACCCAAATCATTGACTACACAAAAACGTTTTTGGCGACTTAAAAACAGATTTTTGGTATAACTTACAGGCAATTCTTTTTTAAAATTTAAAAAACTACGTCCATCAAACCTTGAAACTCCTTCGTCAGAAGCTACCCAAACGAAACCCATACCATCTTTAATAATGGATTTGGTCAAATTAGAAGGCATACCATTATCCGTTTGATAGTTGGTAAGTTGGTAGCTTTGGGCAAAAATTTTGATTGGTAAAAATAGTATTAAAGATAAAAAACCAATAAAAATAAGGTAAAAATAGCCCAATGAAAATATATATAATGATTTTGTATAAAATTTATTCACCTTTCGTTAGAAAAAAATTGATTTGAGGATAAAGCTGTCAGAGTTGTAAATTAAGGAGAACATGTTAATCAAAACATATTCATTAAAACATTGACGTTGATTGTTGATATATTCAAATTTTATGCTAAATATATATTTAATTTATCTAAACTATATTTTTTCGCAAAAATTCTCTCAATTATAACTATTTTTATATAAAATTTAAAGTTTTTTACAAAAAAAATAATTTTATTTTATTTTCAGAATTTTATTTTGTTTTTTTAAGAAAAAAAATATCATATTCTTATAATATAACCCAAGTTACATGTTATATTTCTTTCAAAAAAACTTTTAAACTATAGTATTTTTTAAAGAAAAGTAATCACTTTGGGCAAATTTACAAAAACTTATAACTTAAAAACTGATAACTTAGAACTTGTATTTTTATATTATTCTTGTGTAAATTTCATGTTTATTTTGACCAAATATTTTTTTTTTCAAAATAAAAACCTTACTTTCACGCATATTTTTAATTTACAAATATTTTGTAAAAATTATATCATATAACATATTACTAACTTAACATATTACTACATTATGTATCATCACTTGTTGGGTGTCGTCATGCTACAAACGGGAGGAGATATTTTTCCGTTGTTTGCTATTCTTGGAAGTTTAATTGGTGTTTTTGGTTTTTTATATTTTGTACCTATAAACTTATGGATTACTGCCATGTTTTCAGGTGTCAGTGTAGGGCTTTTTGAGTTGGTTTTTATGCGTATTCGCAGAGTGCCTACACGCATGATTGTAGAGGCTTTGATTACCTCCACAAAAGCAGGCTTGAAACTTACACTTTCTGAATTGGAAACACATTATTTGGCAGGTGGCAATGTGCCTGTTGTCATCAAATCGTTGATTTCTGCGGACAAAGCAAATATTGCCCTATCTTACAAACAAGCTACTGCGATTGACCTTGCAGGACGTGATGTATTTGAAGCAGTACGCACTACTGTAAACCCAAAAGTAATTCATACACCTTCTGTTGCAGCAATTGCACATGATGGGATTCAACTTATTGTAAAAGCTCGTGTAACTGTAAGGGTAAATATTAGCCAACTTGTAGGCGGTGCAGGCGAAGAAACTATCATAGCCAGAGTAGGCGAAGGTATTGTAACTGCGATTGGTTCTTCAGAAACACACAAAAATATTTTGGAAAATCCTGAAAAAATCTCTAAACTTGTACTTTCAAAAGGACTTGATGCAGGTACAGCTTTTGAAATTTTGTCTATTGATATTGCAGATATTGATATTGGGGCAAATATTGGGGCAAAACTTACCGCAGAAAAAGCAGAAGCTGACTTAAAAGTAGCTGATGCACGTGCAGAAGAACGCAGGGCAATGGCAGTAGCGCTTGAACAAGAAATGAAAGCAAAAGCAGAAGAAGCACGTGCCAAAGTAATAGAAGCAGAAGCACAAATCCCACAAGCGATTGCTGAAGCATTTAGGTCAGGAAACCTCAATATTGGGGATTATTACCGATTAAAAAATATGCAAGCTGATACCGAAATGCGTCAATCTTTTGCTACTGATACTACACCTACGCCTGAAAGAAGACAATTAAAACAATAATATTGGACATTCTAAAAAAATTAAATACAACTTTATTTATTCACAAACACAAAAAACTTAAAAGTTTTTTTAAATTTTATTAATATTTTAACTAATATGGACAAAAGTAATTCAATTATTGGGGTGTATGATACACATGCACAAGCTATTGAAGCCCTCAAAATCTTGCAAAGACATAATTTTCCACTCAAACATGTTGCACTTTTAGGTAAAGGCGAAGCAGTACAAGAAATCAACGGTGTGCATACTTGGGAAGAAGCCACAACAAAAGGTACTGAAATAGGTGCTTTGGTAGGTGGAACATTGGGCGTGCTTGCAGGATTAAGTCTTATTACAGTACCAGGCATTGGTCTGGTATATTTGGGTACAACAGTAGGTGCGATTTTGGCAGGTGTAGAAGGTACAGCAGTAGGTTCTATGGGCGGATTGATTTTAGGTTCTATATTTGGGGCAAAATATGGTACTGAAGGCATGGTTTTTGGCAAACCTGATAAAGAAGACTTTGAAAAATACCAAGAAGAAATTAAAAATGGTAAATTTTTGATTATTGTGCATGGGCCTGAAGCAGAAGTTCAACAAGGACATGATATTCTTACAAGTGAATCGCATTTTGACCATGTAACTTCCGTAGGTGGTTTATAAATATTTTGATTCCAACATAAATTTTGGTTAAAATAAAAAATCCGTAAAACTTAAAGATTTTACGGATTTTTTAGTTTTTATTCGTACTTTTGCAAAAAATCAATACAATAATTCCTAATTCCTAATTCCTAATTCCTAATTCCTAATTCCTAATTCCTAATTCCTAATTCCTAATTCCTAATTCCTAATTCCTAATTCCTAATTTTTAAATTCCTAATTCTATATATATGCAACTCAATTCAATATTCATGTTTTTACCCAATTTGGGCGGAAGTGAAATCTTTTTGATTTTAATGGTTTTATTGTTGTTTTTTGGGGCAAAAAAATTGCCTGAACTTGCACGTGGCTTCGGTAAAAGTATCAGAGAGTTTAAAGATGCAACAAGTGACGTAAAAAAACAAATTGAAGAACATACTGAACTTGACAAAGACATTAAAAAATAAGTTAGTTTTTCAGTTGTCAGTTTTTTAGTTGTTGTAATTTCCCCAATAAAAAATATACAACAATTTAAAATTAATTTAAAATCAATTCTCTTTCTAATGAGAATAAATATATCCACTTAAACGCTCCCCCTTTGGGGGTTGGGGGCAACCTTAGGGCTGGAGCAAATTTTTATTATTCTTGAAAAAATATTCTTCTTTTTCTGACATACAAAGTGATATTCTAAGCCAAAAAATCACTTGTACCGAGTTGGTATCATATTACCTACACAATATTACACTGCGAAACGCAGAACTGAATGTTTTTACTTCTGTATATGCAGAGGAAGCCCAAACACAAGCCCAAATCATAGACGAAAAAATTAAAAATGGCACACAAGGCAAACTTGCAGGCTTGGTTTTAGGCATCAAAGATGTATTGGCATACAAAAATCACCCTTTGCAAGCCTCTTCTAAGGTTTTAGATGGCTTTATTTCACAATTTACAGCTACCGCAGTTCAAAAATTATTGGACGAAGATGCGATTATCATTGGTCGCCAAAATTGTGATGAATTTGCAATGGGTTCTTCCAACGAAAATTCTACGTATGGCGTTACACGCAACGCACAAGATACTTCACGTGTGCCTGGTGGTTCATCTGGGGCAAGTGCGGTAAGCATACAAGCAGATATGTGCATGGTGTCGCTTGGGTCTGATACGGGAGGCTCTGTACGACAACCAGCTTCTTTTTGTGGTGTAGTTGGCTTGAAACCGACTTATTCACGCATTTCAAGGTATGGTTTGGTGGCGTATGCATCTTCTTTTGATTGTATTGGGATTTTTGGTAATACCGTAAAAGATGTAGCAAAAGTATTGGAAATTATTGCAGGTGCAGATGAATATGACAGCACCGTTTCCAAAAAAGATGTGCCAAATTACACCCAAAAACTTGCTGAAATTAAAGATAAAAAATATAAAATTGCCTACATAAAAGAAACCTTAGAAAATGAAGGACTTTCTGCCTTAGTCAAAGAAAAAACGTTGTCCAAAATAGATACACTTCGCCAAGCAGGACATATCGTTGAGGGCGTTGACTTTCCGCTTTTGAAATACCTTTTGCCTGTATATTACATTCTCAGTACCGCAGAAGCAAGTTCAAATCTGGGGCGTTATGATGGTGTTAGGTATGGTTATAGAAGCCCAAATGTAACAGATTTGAAAGATTTGTATGTGAAATCAAGGAGTGAAGGCTTTGGAAAAGAAGTACAAAAACGTATTATTTTGGGAACTTTTGTGCTGAGTGCAAGCTATTATGATGCGTATTATACCAAAGCACAAAAAATGCGTAGATTGGTAAAAGAAGCTACTGATAAAATTTTTGAACAATACGATTTTATTGTGATGCCTACAACGCCTAATGTTGCGTTTAAAATCGGAGAAAATCAAACTGACCCTGTGCAAATGTATTTGGAAGACATTTTTACGGTGCAGGCAAATGTTGTAGGTATTCCAGCAATCTCTATCCCAAATGGTACAAACGAACAAGGTCTTGCAGTAGGTTTCCAGATTGCAAGTACACATTTTGAAGAAGAAAAATTATTGGCATTTGCTGACAGTATTTCATAAAAAACCATTTTTCCTTTTTATATACAAAAAAAGCCTTTAATATTGATATTAAAGGCTTTTTTGCGTAAAATAGTTTTATTTCTTAACCATTAATAAAAAGCGTACTAATAGATGTATGTTCATGCACTCTGCGGATAGCAGTTGCAAAAAGACTTGCCACAGTTAATACATGAATTTTTGCAGATTCTTTTCTAAGGGGAATTGTGTCTGAAACAATAACTTGTTCTAAGACTGAATTTTCAAGATTTTCATAGGCTTTGCCTGACAAAACAGGGTGCGTGCAAACTGCTCTTACGCTTTTTGCCCCTTTTTCTAATATAATAGCACCTGCTCTGCAAATTGTGCCACCTGTATCAATCATATCATCAATCAACACCACATTTGCATTTTCTACATTGCCAATTACCTGCATAGAAGCAATTTCGTTGGCTCGTTTGCGGTGTTTATCACATACAATCATATCCGCCTCAAATATTTTTGCGAAACTTCTTGCACGTCCTACGCCACCAACATCAGGTGCTGCAAACACCAAATTTTCAAGATTAAGGCTTTTGATATAAGGTACAAACAATGCACTTCCGTCCATGTGGTCAACAGGAAAATCAAAAAAACCTTGAATTTGTCCTGCGTGTAAATCACACGTCATCAA
Source organism: Cytophagales bacterium (assembly GCA_031425615.1). GTDB lineage: Bacteria > Bacteroidota > Bacteroidia > Cytophagales > Microscillaceae > JAAFIN01. The sequence continues at coordinate 205,206 of JANPJR010000015.1, read as the reverse complement.
GCGGTCAGCACCTGACGCAGAAAATAAATTGGCAACAACTTTTGCCCCAATAGATACACGTGGTTTGTCTTTGCGGTCTTGGCGTGCATACCCAAAATAAGGCACTACAATTGTAACAGACGAAGCAGAGGCACGTTTGGCAGCATCAACCATCAGGAGAAGTTCCATGATATTGTCTGCTGGTGGGAATGTGGATTGTACCAAATATACATCACAACCACGTACAGATTCTTCAAAAAAAGGCGATATTTCGCCATCACTGAATCGTTGGATAATCAGGTTGCCCAAAGGAATACCATACGATTGACAGATTTTTTCTGCTAAATAACGTGAAGATGTGCCACTAAAAATTTTGACAGAGGAAGCCATGAGCATTAAGAGTTAGATTAAATGCGGTATAAACGCCATTTTTGGCAAAAATACATAAAAAATACCTAAAAAATGAAATGCTTTATGAAATTTTTGTGAAGTTTTTTGAGGCACACAGATAACACGTATTTTACAGATTAAAACGAATTTTTTTATTTTAAAATGTTTATTTTCATTTCGCAAAAATCCTTACAAAAAACAAACGTTTATAAAGATTTTTAGCCCTTACAAACGTTTAAAGTAGTTTTTTTAACTTTTAAAATGTAATTTTTATAGCATTTTATTTTGCCAAATCCCTAATAATTATCGCATATACTTTGCGGGTATTGATATTAGATTCGGAAACAGTCATTTCTATTTCAAATGTCGTATTATCCTCTCTAACACCGCTTGATTTTGTGGTTGTATCTACCAAATGTTGTATTTCTAATTGTTTATTTGTAAGCAATTTATATAAACTTTTGCCCACCAAATCAGGATAATGATACATAAACATATTATACGTAGTTGGATTGGCGGATAATATTTTGCCTTCTACATCTACCGAAATAATGCTATTATTGGACGCATTAAAAATTGCACTCACAATCGCACTTTGCTCCAAAAGTTCTTCTTCTGCTTTTTTGCGTCTATTGATGTTGCGAATAGTACCAGCAATTTTGATAGGCACACCATCAATATCTCTTTGTGTTTCAGCAGTAGCAGAAAACCAAAGATATTCTTGTTGGCGGTTGGTAATGCGAAATTCCACGTCAAAAGGCGTTTCTCCTGCCCTATCCATCACATGATTATACAAAGCACGCAATACTTTTTCCCTATCTTCGGGGTGTAATCGGGACGACCAACTGTCCAATTTTCCCAAAAATTCTTCTTCATCAAAACCTAATAATTCACTAAAACGAGGCGAAAACCACGCAGCATTATCAGGATTTACAGGGTCGTTTGGCATAATATTCATTTCCCAAAGCCCATCTTTTGTAGCTTGTGTAGCAAGGTCAAACCTGCTAATGGCATCATTTAATTGTTTTTCGTTTTGTTTTCTTTGGGTAATGTCTTGTGCAATGGCTGCGAAAAGTGGTGTTTCTTCATCTTGAAAAAACTGCAAATTGAGTTCCACATTGTATGAAGTACCATCTTTGCGGTAATGTGTGGTTTCAATAATTAGGTAATCAACCTCTCCTTTTTGGAGTGGTTTTATACGTTCTGCAAAAGATTCTCTGGTGTAGAGCGGTTCTATTTCATAAGGTGTAAGTTTGTGCAATTCCTCAATGGTATAACCCAAATTTTGCCTTGCTTTTTCATTTACAATGGTATATTTGAATGAATTAGCATCAAAAACATATACTTCATTGCTTGAATTATCCAAAATATGGGCGTTGAGTTCAATGTGTTTAAGCTCACGTTTGCGGTCAGTAATATCCCTTACAAACATAGATGCCCCCATGATTTCTTTATTTTCATTAAAAATAGGGCTATATGAAAACTCATACCAGCGTCTTGTTTGATTTTCAATAATAAAACTATCTTCTTGGCTAAAATGCACGCCAGAAAAAGCCCTTTCCCAAAAAGTTTTTGCACGACTACGTTTTTCTTCATCTTTGAATGTGTTGAGCCAATAATCACCCAAACCAAACTCTGCCCCTCTGATGGTGCGTATAAGTTCTCTTATTTGTCTATTTGCTGCAACTACCTCAAAATTGCGGTTGAGGGCAACAATTCCAGCCCTTGAACTATCAATAATTCCTTGTAATTGTGAAAGTGTATTTTCAAGTGCAAGTTCTTGGTCTTTAATCATAGCAGTACGACTTTCAACTTCACGTTCCAAATTTTCTTTGTATTCTTGGAGTTGTCTGCGGTCTTTTTCCATGATTTCTTGCGTAGTAGCAAGTTCTTCCATATTTTGCCTACGTTGTTCTTCTTGTGCAAACATTTGTTCTTGTGAGAATTTTGCTTCTTCCAAGAGTTTTCTATTATTTTCGTTGTTTCGCACACTTGCTATGGAGGAAGCAATATTTTCGCTTAATTGTTCTACAAATTTTATTTGGTGTTCTTGCAAATCTTGGAAGGAAGCGATTTCAACTGCCCCAAATATTTCGTCATTTGTTTGTAAAGGTGCAATTAATACACATTTTGGGGTTGCTTTACCAAGCCCAGACGTAATATTCATATATTCGTGTGGGACATCTTGGAGGTAAATAATATCCCTTTCCAATACTGCTTGCCCAAGAAGTCCTTGTCCAACTGCTACTTTTTTCTCGTCATATTTTCGTTTATTGTAAGCAAAAGAGGCTTTGAGTTCCAAAAATTCCTCTTTATTTTCTTTGATTAAAAGAAATATACCGCCTTGGTTGGCATCTAAATATTTGACCAAATTAGAAATAATTTGATACGAAAATTCCTCAAAATTTTGCTCATTATTTCTCAAAATACTTGAAAAACGTGTAAAACCTTCATTTGACCAATTTCGTTTATTATCTTCTTCATCAATACGCCTTAAGTTTTCACGCATGGCTTGTAGTGCAATGCCCAATGTATCTTTATCACTTTTGAGGGTAAAAGGCACATTAAAATTACCCTGACCAATGTTTTGGGCAAAATCCGCATATTGCTTAAAACTTGTTACAATCAAGTTCAAACTACCCGACACCTCTCCGATTTCGTCTTTTCGTTTGTAATCTGTATCAATATTAATATCACCATTTGCCACTTTTTCAGCACTTTCAGATATTTTTTTCAAAGGTGTAATAAAATACGTACCAATGACAAACGTACCAATTAAAAGCACCAAAAAGTTTAGAATAAATGTAATAAAAATCACCGAAGCGAGGAACTGGTTTGTTTCCTCATAATTGGTTTTGAATACCAAACTAAGTTCTTTATTCTTATTCAATACTTCATCTAAGGCACTTTGGGCAGAAAAATATGCTTTTTGAATTTCGGGATTGGTTTCTTGATAGAGTTGCAAAGACTCATTTTGGAGTGTATCTGCTTTGATTCTGTCTTTATCTTTTTGTTCTTTGTCTTTTTTATCTTTGTCCTTGTCTTTTTTATCTTTATCTTTTTGTTCTTTTTTGTCTTTTTCAACACGTTCTTTTTCAACACGTTCTTTTTCTTTTGCCCTAAAAATAGAATCTGCTTTATTGGTAGAAACAAGGCTATCAATTTTTAATTTTTTATCAATAATAATTTTGAGGTTGGCGTTCAATTCTGCCCATGCAAATTCAAGTGATTTGATTTCTCTTTGTCCTATTTCAGAAGGCGAAAGTACCACCGTTTCCCCACCAATAGTTGCCTCACCGCCTTTTTTGAGTGCGTCAAGGTTTGATTGATAAACTTTGGTTTGAATACCAAGTGTACGTTTGAGTTCAGCCTCACCCCCATATACAAGTTTAGTAATGAGTGATATTTTTTCTATTGTTTTTTCATTCTCACGTGACACCTCCACCTTTGCTTGGTCAGATTGAGATTTTTGGTCGTAATAATTTACATAGAAATAGTTAAAAATAACCAATCCAATATTGACAATAAAAAACAGGCGAACCCTTGTCTTAATGCTATTAAATGTAAATTTAAACATGATTTTTTGCGGGCGATAATTAAATTATTTTTTAAAACTATTTTTGAGGTATTTTTTTCTAAATCTCTTAAAATTTATTTTTAATCTGATTTTGGGGCTAAATATAGTATATAAATTTGTTATTGTGATAAATTTGTGCCAAAAACCATTTAGGACTTTTATTTTTTTAAAAAAGTGAAAAATAAACTGAAAAAAAATTGAAAAAAACCTTTCTTTGCATAAATACTGTGTAAAAAATTTAGGTTATTAGAAATTCTATCCAGAAAACTACTGTAATAAAGCACGCTGATAACGCGGATTTTACGGATTAAAACGGATTTTTTTACATTTTAAAAAAATATATAGTAGTTTAAAAAAATTTCATAATCTATAATTCATAATCTATAATCCACAATCTCTTTTGCGTTATTTCCTACCAATTTTAGCTTTATTTGTATTATTTTTTGTGCATATAAGCACAGGCGAATACATATTTTTATTGGAAGATTATTTACTGTTTTTGCGAGAATCTTTTTTTGCAAATACGCCAAATATTATTTCTTCAAAATCTTTTATTTTTTGGGAAATACGTTTGCCACGTGCTTTGACTGCCTTATGCGTAGGGGCAAGTATTGGCGTAAGCGGATTATTGTGTCAAACTTTTTTTAGAAATGCCTTAGCAGAACCTAATTTATTGGGCATTACATCAGGAGCGAGTTTGGGCGTTGCCATGCTAACTTTTGGCGTAGGCGGAAGTTTTACACAGATATTGCTTTGGCAAGGGAATGGTGTTTGGGCTATTTTGATGATGTCAGCGTTGGGGGCTTTTTTGGTTATGCTCATTATGTTGGCAATCGCTTGGCGTGTGCAAGAGCCTACAATATTGCTTGTGAGTGGATTTATGATAGGTAGTTTTGTGGGTGCATTGGTGGCATTGTGGCAATATTTTAGCCACCCTGAACAACTACAAACGTTTATTCGTTGGGGTATGGGCAGTGTGTCAGGCGTGGCAAATACACAACTAAAGATTTTATTTTTGGTCAGTTTTTTGGCGATTTTATGTAGTTTTTTCTTAGTAAAATGGCTTAATATTTGGCTTATGGGCGATTTGTATGCCCAAAGTTTGGGCGTTTCTTTGTGGAAAATGCGTATATGTTGCGTGTGTTTGATAAGTATTTTGGCGGGCAATGTTACTGCTTTTTGCGGATTAATTGGTTTTTTGGGGATTGTCGTTCCGCATCTTGCACGCTGGTACGCAGGACGCAATCAACACCAAATTTTGATGCCTTTTTGCATTATTTTTGGTGCTTTGTTGATGCTTTTTTGTGATATAATTGCCAAATCAAGCCTTTTTGGTGGCGTGTTGCCTCTCAATACGGTTACTTCGCTGATGGGTGCGCCTGTGGTGTTAATTATTTTGATGAGAAGCAGAAATTAGAGAAATTAGGGGGAATTAGGAATTAGGATTTTTTTTGCTTTTATAATAAATATTTCTCACTACTATACAAATTTTGAAAAACACATTCAAAACGTAGGAAAAAGGTTTTTTAAATAGTTTTTACTAAAAAATAATACATTTCTTTGAAAAACTAAAACAAATATTGTGTTCAACATTTATTGTATTCAACATTATTATCAGTTTGTAATTTTTCAAAAAATCAGGGTCAGACCTTCGTAAACTACGGTACAGACCCAATTTTTGAAAAATGGTATTAAAAATATTGTGTTTAAATCAATCCAAAGCACTTTTTTTAAAATTCTAAAAAAATGTATAGTAGTAAGATAAAAAATCAAAAAATATGTCCAAAGTTTAAAAACAACTAAAATGTTATTTTGAAAAAAAATCTGACTGTTTAACTACGATGAGCAACAGCCAGATTCTTACAGAATAACAAAAAAATAAAAAAACATATTACATCCCTAATCCCCCATTCTTAATTCCTAATTATTATGGTCTTTCAATTCTAAACAAATGAAATGGAAAATCAGGCGAAAGCTCTACATAATTCCATTCACGATTCCAAAGGTAACGATTGCCTGTGAGTAGGTCGTGCATGATAACGCTTTCACCCTCTTGTAAATCAAGTTTTTGCAAAGGAAGTTGCACAAAACCACCTTGTCTGTGATAAGGGTCAAGATTTACGATACAAAGAATATTATTTTGGCGTGTTTCGTCTTGTTTAAAATACGCAAAAACATTTTCGTTGTTGATTTCACAATTATAAAAATTATAGGTGTCTTGTAGTGCAGGATTTTCTTTACGCATCCAATTTACACGTTTGATAACCTCCACCAATAAATTGCTTGAATGCCAATTCCAATGTTTTACTTCATATTTTTCAGAATCATAATATTCTTCTTTATTTGGCACAGGAGCATGAATCATATACTCATACACAGGCCCATACATGCCATAGTTGGAGGTAAGCGTTGCACTCATGAAATACCTTGACAAAAACAGTGATTTATTACCTGTTTGCAACGGATAAGGGTTAATATCAGGGGTATTTGCCCAAAAATTAGGTCTAAAATATTCCCTACCTTCGCCATAAGCGATTTCGTTCATGTATTCCACAAGTTCTTTTTTGGTATTTCGCCATACATAATAGCTGTATCCTTGCGAATACCCTACTTTTGCCAATTCGTGCATGATTTGTGGGCGTGTAAATGCTTCTGCCAAAAATATCACATCAGCGTGTTTTTTCTTCACCTCTGCGATAGCCCATTCCCAAAAATAAAATGATTTTGTATGCGGATTATCCACCCTAAAAATATGCACACCTTTGTCAATCCAATACATTAAAATACTTAATAATTCATTCCAAAGGTTTTGCCAATCTTCGGTTTCAAAATTAATAGGCAAAATATCTTGGTATTTTTTGGGTGGATTTTCAGCGTATTGCACTGAACCATCAGGTCGCCATTTGAACCATTGTGGGTGTTCTTTCACATAAGGATGATTTGGTGAGCATTGCAAAGCATAATCCATTGCTATCTCTATGCCATATTCTTTGGCGGTTTTGATGAGGTGTTTAAAATCCTCCAATGAGCCAAGCTGTGGGTGAATATCTTTGTGTCCGCCTTCTATGCCTCCTATTGCCCAAGGTGAGCCTACATCATCAGGGAGAGCAGTAGTACTGTTATTTTTTCCTTTGCGGTGGTCAATACCTATTGGGTGAATTGGGGGGAAATAAAGTGTATCAAAACCAAGTTCTGCCACACGAGGCAATACCAATTCACAATCTCTGAATGTGCCATGTCTGCCTACTTCTTGCGAAGCAGAACGTGGAAAAAACTCATACCAAGACGAGAAAAGGGCTTTTTTTCTATCTACATACACACGTAGATTTTTGTCATACGTGGTAGCATTTTTTTGGTAAGGATATTGATAAAAAATAGCGGTCAATTCCTTAGAAAACGCTATTTTCAGGGCATTTTCGTATTGTTTTGGGTCTGTAAAACAGGTTCTTGCAGTGTTTAAGGTTTGTTTTTCAGTTTTTGAAACCAATTTTTCCAAAAAATCCAAATACTGCACACCGTCCAAAAGTTCTACATTGACATATTGCCCATCTTTTACTTTGCGTTCAAGGTTGTGTTGCCAAGTGCGTGCATGGTCAATCCAGCCAAGCAATTTATATTGATAAAATCCCTGTTTTTCTACTTTAAAACTTCCTTTCCACAAATCATTTCCTTCTTCGGTAAGTGGTGCAGTATGCCAATTTCGCTCTTTTTCGTATTTATATAAAATACTTGCACCTAATACATCATGTCCATCAGCGAGTATATGTGCTTGTATATTGATGGTTTCGCCTATAATTCTTTTGATAAAATGCCTTCCGCCTGCAATTTCAGGCTTTACATTTTCAATCATTATCCTTTGTTGCATAAATAAAAGGTTTAAAGGTTTAAAGTTCAAAGGTTTAAAAGTATAATTGTTGATTTTTTAATTTTTCTGCTAAAATATAGTTGAAACGTTGAAAAAAAAAATAATGCAAAAAAAGAATAAAAAAAAAAACGCTTGCAAAGGCTTTGTAACCAATGTAAGCGTTATTTATATTCAAGAAAAATTAAAAATCCTTACAAAAACTTCTGTAACAACCTTTGAATTTTTTTACCTGTTTCTTCTGAGCCTTCTAATACATTGTCATACACCATTTTTTCCTCCTTTGTGATGTTGCTGATATATTCAATATTATCTTCGCTTGTTGTTTTTCCTGCCATGTGCCAATCTGAAAAAATCCTTTCTTTTATAAGACTAAATGACAACAAAAATATATCATAATGGCGTGAATCCGTTTTTATTTTTTCGTACAAAAGTTTAATTTTCAAAATATCGCTTTCCACATATTGCATAAATTTTGTTTCTGAATACAGCAAAAGCCCACTTGCACCTATTTCCTGATTATTTTTTACAGAAGATGCAAGGATTTTTTCAATTTCAGTATCCGTACAATTTTTACTACGTTTACTCACATAAAGGAATTGAACAAGCATATTTTTTATTTTATTGTAGATTATGAGATTGTATTAAAAAAAATTTTACAAAAAAAAACAATAATTCATCAAATTATTTTTAATTTTTTTACAAAAATTTTTCCAACAATCTTTGAATTTTTTTACCTGTTTCTTCTGAGCCTTCCAATACATTGTCGTAAATCATTTTTTCCTCCCTTGTAATGTTACTGATGTATTCAATATTATCCTCAGAAGTAAGCCTTCCGCCCATGTGCCAATTTGGGAAAAGTCTTTCTTTAACAAGACTCAAAGACATTAGGACTGTATCATAATGGCGTGTATCTTTTTTTATTTTGTCATATAAAGGCATAATTTTAAGTCTTTCGCCCTCTACATATTGTACAAATTTTGTATCAGAATACAATAAAAGTCCAGTTGCACCTATTTCTGGGTTGTTTTTTACAGATGAGGCAAGGATTTTTTCGATTTCAGCTTCGGTACAGTTTGCACTGCGTTTGCTGGTATACATAAGTTGAACGAGCATGTTTTTGATTTTTATTAAAATATTAAAAAAACAATAATTTTTACGTAATTAAAGTCATATTTATAACTTTATTTTAGTTTTATTGTTTGTTGTTTGTAATTAATATATGGGTTAGTATTTAACATTAAAGTTGGTATTTTTCCAAAAAAAAAATTTAAATTTTAGGCGTTTTCTTAAAAAAACAACAACCTATTTTATAGTTTTCTCTTACAATTTTTCTTTTACCGTTTTTCGTCTTAAAAGTAAAAATTTGGATACATCTATAAAAACTGATAATGTATAAACTGATAATTTTTATTTTTATTTTATATCAAGTACACAATAAATTATAATTGACAATGGACTTTATATTCAAAATGGGTTAAAAGCCATTGCAATTCATATTTTATGAAATAAATAAAAATAGTAAAAATTGGGTCAGACCTTCATAAACTACGGTACAAACCCAATTTCCTGAAAAATATTATTAAAAATATGGTGTTTACAAAAACTGATAACTTGTATTTGTATTATGAATTATGTCTGAAGTGCATAATATCACCATCAACTACGACATAATCTTTGCCTTCTACCGACATTTTCCCTGCTTCTTTACACGCTGTTTCGGTTTTGTATTGCACATAATCATTATATTTTATGACTTCTGCACGAATAAAACCACGTTCAAGGTCAGAATGTATTACGCCTGCAGCTTGTGGTGCTTTCCAACCTTTACGAATTGTCCAAGCACGTACTTCTTTGGCACCTGCGGTAAAATATGTGATTAAATTGAGCAAATAATACGAAGCATAAATTAATTTATCCAAACCTGATTCTGTAAGACCATATTCTGCCAAAAACTCTTTTCTTTCTGCCATATCGCCTAATTCTGCGATTTCTGCTTCTATGCTTGCACACAAACGCACAACTTGTGCATTTTCACCTTTTACCGCTTCTTCCAATGCTTGTGTGTGTTTGTTGCCTGTGTTGAGGGATTCAATATCTACATTTGTAACATAAATTACAGGTTTTTGTGTAAGCAAACTTAGTTCTTTGACAAGTTTTTGCACCTCTTCATCTTTGGCATCAAAAGTAAGGCTACGCACATTATTGCCTTGTAGCAATGTATTTTGGATTTGTGTAAGCGTTTCCATTTCTTTTTTTGCCTTTGTATCGCCTGTTTTTGCGGAGCGTTCTGTTTTGGAAATGCGTTTTTCTACGGTATCAAGGTCTTTTAGTTGGAGTTCCAAATCAATAATTTCTTTGTCGCTCACAGGATTTACTTTTCCTTCTACATGAATGATATTATTGTCCTCAAAACACCTTACCACATGCACAATTGCATCAACTTCTTTGATATTGCCCAAAAATTTATTACCCAATCCTTCGCCTTTGCTTGCTCCTTTTACAAGCCCTGCAATATCTACAAATTCTATTACAGTAGGCACGATACTTTGTGGATTGACGAGTTCTACGAGTTTGTCCAAACGTGTATCTGGCACGGTTACCATGCCCACATTTGGGTCAATAGTACAAAAAGGAAAGTTTGCTGCGGTTGCTTTTGCACTTGATAACGCATTGAAAAGGGTAGATTTGCCTACATTTGGCAAACCTACAATCCCACATTGTAAGCCCATGATGTTATAATTTTTTTATGATGTTTTTTAGTATTATTTTTAGGTCTTTATTTTTTAACCTTTAAATTTTTCCCAAAAATAAAGAAAAATAGCTTAAAATAACAGAAACTACCTAAAAAAACACCCAAAAAACTGTATTTAAAAAATCTCCCCTACAATTTTTGCAATTTCTTCTAATCCAATTTTATCCATTTCGTCAAAATCCGCAAGCACATCACTGTCTACGTCAAGTACCGCTACAACGTTATTTTTGGCAAAAATAGGTACTACAATCTCGGATTTGGAAGCACTGCTGCATGCAATATGACCAGGAAATTCATCTACATTTGGCACAAGCATTGTGCTTTGTGTGGTGTAACATGCCCCACAAACGCCTTTGTGAAAAGGTATGCGTGTGCAAGCTAATGTACCTTGAAATGGTGCCAACACAAGTTGATTTTCTTTTGCAACATAAAATCCAACCCAAAAAAAATTAAAAGTTTCTTTTAATACTGCCACTACATTGGCTAAATTGGCAATTAAATCCGTTTCTGATGAAACCAATGCTTTTATTTGTGGAATAATGGCATTGTATTTTTCTGTTTTAGAAACGTTTTGCGGAATGACTAAGGTTTCAGACATGTTTTTATGTTTTTATGTTTTTATAAAAAAACCTTTACAAAAATACTACGCTTAAAAATAAAAACCGCAAAATTTCGGAAATTTTGCGGTTTTTATTTTTTTTTATAAATATCAAATATACATAATTCTGGAGCTTGGAAGCCCCAAACACGTAGGTACTCCAGCACCATTATCTACTTTTTACTTTTGAACCTTGAATCCTTTGAACCTTAAACCCTTTGAACCTTAAACCCTTTGAACTTCCTTACCCATTTATCACATATCCATCTGGTATAACAGCACCTTTTCTTACCACAATAATCCCGTCTTTTATCACATACAATTCATGTTCTTTATTAGGGAGATTAGCATTGCCAATGATTTTAACATCATTACCAATACGACAATTCTTGTCAATAATAGCCCCAGTAATATAACAATGCTCACCTATGCCTATGGGCGGAATACCTTTCTCAAACCTTACCCTATTCATTTCGTCCAATGTTTCATAAAAATCTGAACCCATGATATACGTTTTTGAAATCGTGGTTGCTTTGCCAATACGTGTGCGAATCCCAATGACAGATTGCTCAATACGAGAGGCATGTATCACACAACCGTCAGCCATAACCGTTTTTTCTAAGGTTGTGCCATGTATTTTGGTTGGGGGCAACATTCTTGACCTTGTATAAATGATATTTTCATGGTCAAAAAGGTTAAATTTAGGCACGTCATCAGTAAGGGCGAGATTTGCCTCATAAAAAGAATAAATATTACCAATATCTGTCCAATAACCTTCAAATTGATAACTTGCGATTGTTTTTTTGCCTACATTTTGTGGAATAATTTCTTTACCAAAATCTGTTGCTTCTTTCATATCTTTTCGCAACAAACTAAACAACAGTTCTCTATTAAAAATATAAATTCCCATAGAAGCCAAATAATTTCTGCCTTCTTTTTGCATTTCTCCGCCTGTGTTGCTTGTCCATTCGTGGAGCGTTTCTTTTTTTGGTTTTTCTACAAAAGAAGAAATCAGTCCTTGTTCATCTACCTTCAAAATACCAAATTCTGGGGCTTCTCTGCTTCCAACAGGAATTGTGGCAATGGAAATATCAGCTTTTTTCTCAATATGATTTTTAAGCATTAATTTAAAATCCATTTGATAAAGTTGGTCACCTGAAAGGATTAGCACATATTTGAAATCGTATTCTTCCAAATGGTGTAATATTTGACGCACTGCATCAGCGGTTCCCTGAAACCAAGTATTATTGTCTGGCGTTTGTTCCGCAGCCATAATATCCACAAAAGCCTTGCTAAACGAACTAAAATGGTACGTATTTTTGATATGTTTGTTCAGAGAAGCAGAATTATATTGTGTCAGCACAAACATACGCCATATATCAGCGTTCATACAGTTGGATATTGGAATATCCACCAAACGGTATTTGCCAGCAATAGGCACTGCGGGCTTTGAGCGGTCAGCAGTAAGGGGCGAAAGTCTTGTGCCTGCACCGCCACCTAATATTACTGCTATGGTTGAATTGTTGATTTGGTCTAACATATTTTGTATAATGGTATTTCTCTTGCGAGCTACATTTTTTATAGCACTGCGATTTTTATGGATTTTTTTCTTTAATATTTTATTAAAAATGCAAAGATTAATATTTTGTAAAGCTAAAAATAAAATTTCAAAATGCAATTTTTTTATTGGTTTTAATTTGAAAAAACATTTTCATTTTTTTTAGTTTAATGTGTGTAGTAGTTTTTTATGTGTATTTTTTTGTAATTTTGAGGGAATTTTTTTTAAAATCTTAATCATGCACCAACGAGATTTATTCTTACGCCAACTTTTCCTAAAACACCTCGCCCAAACTTCTGATAGTCCGCTTATGCTTGAAATAGAACAAGCAAAAGGCATGTATTTGTATGACATACAAGGCAAAAAATACATGGATTTGATTGCAGGCATTGCAGTAAGCAATTTGGGGCATTGCCACCCAAATATCGTAAAAGCGATACAAACACAAGTAGAAAAATATATGCACGTATTGGTGTATGGCGAGATGGTGCATAGTCCGCAAGTTTTATTGGCACAAAAAATCACAGAACTCCTGCCAACATCAACCACATACGAGCCTTTGGAAAGCGTTTATTTTGTAAATTCTGGGACAGAAGCCATAGAAGTTGCCATGAAACTCGCCAAAAGATATACAGGCAGACAAGAGATTATTTCGTGTTTTGAGGCGTATCATGGCAGTACGCAAGGAGCGTTGTCCATAGGTGGTGGCGAACATTACAAGCAAAATTACCGCCCATTGTTGCCCGAAACCAACCAAATATGGTATGGAAGTTTTTCGGATTTAGAAAAAATAACCAAAAAAACTGCTTGTATTATTATTGAAGTGGTACAAGGCGAATCAGGCGTAAAAATAGCGTGTAGCAATTATTTCAGGGCGTTGCGTGAGCGTTGCGACCAAGTAGGTGCGTTATTGGTGTTTGATGAAGTACAAACAGGTTTTGGACGTACAGGCAAAATGTTTGCCATGCAACACCATGATGTATTGCCTGATATGGTAACATTTGCCAAAGGTTTGGGCGGTGGTCTTCCAATTGGAGCGTTGGTAAGCACGCAAAAAATAATGTCGGTACTCAAACACAATCCTATTTTAGGACATATCACTACTTTTGGCGGAAATCCTGTATGTTGTGCGAGTGCATTGGCAAATATTAATACACTTTTGGAGGAAAATCACAAAGGCGAAACACTTATCACGCAAGCAGAAGAAAAAGGACTTTTATTTAAAAAATATTTATCCGAAAATGCTTTTGATACCACTTCTAACAAACTTTCCAACATCAGGGATATTCGCCAAATTGGGCTTATGATGGCAATACAATTTGATAATTTTGCACAAATGAAAGGCATTATTGACAGATTGATTACAAAAGGTTTTCTTACTGATTGGTTTTTGTATTGTGATAATGCTATGCGTCTTGCACCGCCTTTGATTATTACCGAAGCAGAAATAAAAGAGGCTTCAGAAGCAATTTTGGAGGAAATGTAAAATAAGTTAGTTACCAGTTTTTATAAATTTATGCTAATTTATAATTATAACACAAGAAAAACATAAAATATATGGCAAAGAAAATAAGACATATAAAAACCAAAAATTAATTCTATTGTTGCTATAAGAAACTTGATGGTAAAAACAGGATTAATAGAACAAGGAATTATAAAATCTTATAGCAAAGAAAATACATAATCTGCTTTGGTTTTATTTGCTATAGATTTTCATAAAACTATATTTTTAGTTAAATTTTTTAATTTTTGGGAAGGATTTTTTATACTATTTTTCTTAAAATTTTCTATCTTTTTTGCCTCTCCTCCTTTTCATTTCTTGACTCACAAGGTTATATTCTCTGCTACTTTGCCCTGCGACAGACGTATTTTCTCTTGCCCTACGCATCAAATAAGGCATTACAGACTTAACATCACCATAAGGGAGATATTTTGCAACATTATAACCTGCTTGTGCCAAATTGTAAGAAATATGGTCACTCATGCCATAAAGTTGTGCAAAGAAAAACCTTTTGTCATCAGGCAAAATATTATTTTTTGCCAATAAATCTGCCAAATAAAGGCTACTTTGTTCGTTGTGTGTGCCTGCACATATAGCGATTTTATTTTCCACACAAAACACCAACGCAAGGTCAAAATCTCTATCAGAAGCCTCTTTATTAGGTTGTATTGGGTCAAGATAGTTTTTTTCTTTTGCCCTTGCGCGCTCTTTTTCCATGTACGCCCCACGCACAATTTTTGCCCCAAGATGATACCCAGTTTTTTGGGCGTGTATAAATGCTTTTTTGATATTTGGCAAAGATACATGACAATACATTTGATATGTATTATACACAATAGCAGATTTTTGGTTAAATTTCTCCATCATATTGTATGCAATATCATCAATCATATTTTGAATCCATGATTCTTCTGCGTCAATAAAAATGCGTACATTGTGATTGTAGGCAGTTTCACAAATATCTCCAATACGAATTTGTGCAGTTTTCCACGCTTGTTTTTCAGAAACCGTCAAATTTTCGTTTGCTTGCAATTTTGCCAAAATATCAAAATTGGCTACACCAGTAATTTTAAATACCGAAAAAGGTATTTTTTCAGGCATTTCACTTGCTTTGATGATGGTGCGTTTGATTTCTTGTGCAGTCAAATTAAAACCTCTTTCAGATTTTTCACCTTCCACAGAATAATCTAAAATCGTTCCTACACGATATTTAGACAGTTTTTCAATGGTTTTTTGGCAGTCTTCAATATCTACACCACCACAAAATTGGGCAAAAATCGTAGATTTTATTGCCCACTGCACAGGCAAACGCCAATCTAAAGCAAATGTAACCATTTTAGTCCCCCAATTTACAAGCCATGATTGGTTGATGGTTTTGAAAAGCCAATAAGTACGTTGAAGCTCAAAGTCTGTTTTTGAAGAAAAAGCTATTTTTGTATCTTCAAATGATAATTTGGAAGTTGTAGGTGCAAGTGCCATAAATACACAGTTTGTTTTTTTGCAAAGATAACAAAGTAAAATATTATTTGGTTATCAAAAAATCCTTTTTTTTCTAAAAAAAATGAAATTTTATTAAAAAAAATCAAAAAAAATGCCTAAAACACGCTTAACAAGCACTAAAAAGCATACTTTTTTTTTATTTAAACAACAAAAATCGTAACTTTACTTTTCATAAAAAAAATTATAGAAATCAAGCATAAAAATCTTCATAAAAAATTTAAGCAAAAAAAATTAATATCATGGCAAATTTTGATTCAGAATTAGAAAAATTGGGCGAACAATTCAAGATGCCAAATAATACACCATCTTCTATCAAAAATATATTAGATGATTTGGTTGATAAGTTTAAATTCAAAGAAAAATTTGGAGAATTGTCTATCGCTGATGCTTGGAAAAATGCACTTGGTGACAATGTAGCCCGCAGAACACAAAAAATTGTGGTCAAAGACCGCATTATTTTCTTGAAAGTAGAATCTTCTTCCCTCAAAAATGAACTTTTGATGAATAAAACCCTCATGCTCCAAAAACTCAATGAATATGTGGGTGAGGTGTTGGTTGATGATATGATTTTTATTTAATTTTTAATATTTATTCTGCTATTATTTGCTGTGAAAAACCAAATTTTATTCTTTTTTTTATTTCTTTTATTTCAATTTTTATGTGTATCAATTCCCCAAAACAATTTATATGCACAATTGTACGCAGAACTTGTACCATATCGCAAGGGAAATATTTGGGGTTTTTGTGATTGGCGGAAAAAAATAATTATTCCACCACAATACCAAGAAGTACGACTTTTTATCAATGAACTTGCCAAAGTAAAAAAAAATGAAAAATGGGGTTTAATTGACCAAGAAGGCGAAATATTTGTGCCTATACAATACGATTTGGTGTTTGGAGCAAGCAAAAAAACACACATTACAGTTGCAAAAGGAGGCGATATGAGCGGACACAAAGGCAAATGGGGTTTTGTGCCAATCTATAAAACCAATAAAAATACAGATAGCACACAACAAAATATCCCACTTTTGTATGACCTCATACGTGAATGTGGCGAAACAGGGCTTTTGGCAATTATGCAAAATAATCTTTGGGGTGTTATCACATACGAAGGTAGAATACAAATTGCCCCACAATTTGAAGTAGAAACCGTAGAAAACCATTCTTTTTTTGGCAAAAATCAACCAATTGAACACATTGATATTGGATTTTTGGAAGGAAAAAATCTCCAACATTACCTCAAACTAAGGTTTCAGCAACAACTCGCAAGGGTAAAAAAAAATAATCAATGGGGCTATATCAATACATTTGGCAATGAAATACTACCTTTAAAATTTGATTTTGTAAGCGAAATTTCGGAAAATTTTGTTACTTGTGTCAAAGAAAACCAAATATTATTTTGGAATACTAAAACAAAAAACTTTTTTCAAGATAATTTTGAATTAGATTTATCCCTTTACAAAAAACAAACCTATAAAAATGGGCTTGTTTTTGTCAAAAAAAATGGGAAATTTGGTTTTTTGGACACAAAAGGAATCTTACAAATTCCTTATCAATATGGGCAAGTGCATAATTTTAATGAAAACGTTGCCTTAGTAAGCCATGAAAACAACATCATCACCGCAAAATGGCACATTATCAATCAAAAAGGCGAAAAATTAGGCGAAATTCCAGAAAATTGCCAACTTGTAGATACACAATTTCAATACGGTTTTGTGCGTGTAAAACGAGATAATTTATATTATTTTTTGGATACAAAAGGCAATTTTTTACTCCAAGAAGGCTTACAATTTGTAGAAAATTTTCAAGAAAACTATGCTTTAGCGGTCAATACAGAGGGTAAAATGGGGTTTTTGGCAATAAATGGCGGTTGGTTTTTGCCAGATGAATACGAATTTGAAAAACAAAATTTTTTTCCAGAAGTGCAACACAATCTTTTTAAAGTCAAAAAAAATGGTAAATGGGGCATTATTGGGGCAAAAAATCAACTTGTAATTCCATTTATATACGAAGATTTGCGTTTTATTCCCCTCAAAATTGACCAAAAACCTCAGCGAAACCTGCGTTTTATTGCCAAAAAAGATGGAAAATATGGCGTAATTTCCATTAAAAACAAGGTAATTATTAATTTTTTATACGAAAAGTTTTTCCCTTTTGCCCAATATGTAGCCCTCGTACAAAAAAATGGAAAATTGGGCTACATCAGCGAAAAAGGACAAGAGTTTTGGGAGGATTGAAAAATACAAAAAATAGGTTTATGATTTTATAAATTTTAATTGAATGTATTGTATTTTTTATACCTAAAATTTTAGTTTATTTACTTTTGTGTGGTCCCTCTGGTCATAGCCTCTCGCTATGACCTACCAAATAGCAAGCGTCCGCTTGCAAAATGCAAAGCATTTTTACAACCATAGATTTGGGGTAGTTGGTTAATTTTCTTTGTAACTATTTTTTTAGTTTATTACCTTTTTAAAGAAAGTGTGTTACTTTTGCTTGGTTGTAGAACGATTAAAAATGCGTTGCATTTTGAAAGCAAGACGCTTTCGGTATTTGTTGGTCATAACTTTATAAAAAAAGTCTTAGCGGGACACTAAGACCGCTTGGTGGAAAAAAAATAAATTATTCTTTTTTTGCTTCTAACTTCAAAATAATATTATCATCATTGTCATAATCTTCTTCTATATATGAAATCCTTACAATTAATCCATTCCAAATGAGGGTGGAGGTTTCATCTTGATAACCATAACTCCCAGAAAATTTAAAACCAATATCTCCAACCCTAAATTTTTCTTTGCCTATGCCCCTCCTACCTGAATTATTTTTTGGGTCATAATTTTCTATTTTCCCTTCTATGATTTTATATTGCTTATTTTTATAAATATTTTTAATTTTATTATAATTTTTGTAGTTGGGTTGAAGCAAAACAATAAATATATATGTCAAAACCATAATCAAGGCAGACTTAAAAGCTATAGAATATATTTTGCTAAATTTTTCTTGAAATCCTATTAAATTAAAGGCTGTATTTTTGATATTTTTTAAATTTTTAATCTCAAAAATTACAAAACCAATCAAAAACATTATCACAAAAAATATAACAATAAACACAAAAATATTTATTGAAATTGGAGATTGGTCTGAAAAATCGTATATAATGCGAGGGTATTTCATATAGAAATTATGGATTTTTTAATTTAGAAGCTCCCTTTGGTCATAGCCTCTCGCTACGACCTACCAAACCAAAAGCGTCCCGCTTTTCTGAAAAAATCCTCTTTCTTATGAAAAGAAAAAGGATTTTTTTTTATTTATGCAAAAATAAATTTTTCTTATTGCTGTACATTTTTAGAAAAATAGCTTATAAAAATGGAATGTAGCTTATTTTTTAACTTTTTTTACCACTTTAAGCACAAGTTTATTACCTTTCCAATTAATGTGTTTTTCGGTAGAGATACGTTTTCCATTATAAATCAATTCGTAATTTTCAGTTTTTTCAGGGAGGTTAAACAAATGAAAATGCAAATCACGTGTAAGGTTTTTGGTTATATTTTTACCTTTTTCGCTATCCAACACAATTTCCCAATCTTCGCCATTTTTTCTTGTATCAAATTTTAGGACTTCAAACATGCCTTTTTGATACGCATTAGGCGTATTGCCATCATCATGGTAAAGATAAGACATTTCGTTTTGGTGTTTTTCATCAAAAAACACATCTAACACCAAATGTGTGCTATTGTAATCTTGGGTACTTTTCCATGTTTTTTTGTCAGGAAAAGCCAAAGGCAATACCGCACCACCACGCACAAAAACAGGAATACGGTCTAATGTAATGTCAATCGTGTGTGTTTCACCGCCTTTGTATATTTTTTTGGTGTAAAAATCAAACCACGTTTGGGTATTGTCAGGCAAATAGATTGTTTTTTTGGTTTCTTTTTCTTGGATTACAGGTGCTACAAGCAAATTTTTGCCCCAAAAATAGGTATCAGCTTGGTCATTTTGCACAATTTTTAAGTATTCTGTATTGTCTTGTGCATAAAAAAACGTTGGACGCATCAATGGTGTGCCTTTTGTGTGATTTTCCCAAACCAATGTATAATTGTAAGGCAGGAGATTATAACGCAATTCTATGGATTTACGAACGATTTTTTGCACATCTTCGGGCTGAAATGCTGGCTCAGAAGGCACACTTTCCTGCGAATGTGGGCGAAAAATAGGCTGAAATACGCCATATTGCAACCACCTAATATATAACTCTGGTATATATTTATCATTGGCAAATCCCCCCAAATCGGAGTGCATATACGCCATGCCAGCCATGCCCATGTTGAGTGAAATTGGTATTTGTGCCTGCAATCCGCCCCAAGTCCTATGCACATCTCCCGACCAAGGTACCATGCCAAAACGTTGCGAACCCGCAAAACCTGCACGCATAAGGATAAAAGGTCTTACCATTGGAAAATCCTTTGCGTAGCCTTCTGCAATCGTTTTCGCCCAATAATGCCCATATACATTATGCACTTCGTCAGCTTTTCCATTGACGTGCAATATTTCAGAAGGATGCACTTCTGGCTCGCCCAAATCGCCCCACCAACCGCCTGCACCTTGCAACGTAAGGCGTTTGTATTGTTCCCAAAACCAAAGCCTGGAATCATTTTTAAAAATATCAATTATTGAAGTTTCGCCAAACCAAAAAATATTTTTGATGACAAAAGGTTTTCCCATGTTGTCAGTTGCCAAAAGTCCTTTTTGGGCGGTAGTTTCATAGTTTTTTGAATTTGTAAGCACAAAAGGCTGTGTGATAAGAATCGTTTTGATATTTTTTTTAGCAAAATCTTTCATCATTTTTTCGCCTGTGGGAAACTGTGGTCTGTACCAATCCAAATCGCCCATTGCCACATTTTTTTTTACCTCCCCTTTTCCATACCAATAATGGTCAAGAATAATGGCATCAGCAGGATAATTCGCTTGTTGCATTTTTTGGACAGTTTTGCGGGTTTCGGTTTCGGTATGGTAGCCATACCTTGATATAAAATTGCCCAAAGCCCAACGTGGCAAAAGTGGTTGTTTGCCTGTGAGCGATACATAATTTTCCACCACTTCCGACATATTTTCGCCAATTATCAGATAAAAACGCATTGTTCCGCCTATTGCTTGAAAAGCAAGCGAATTGATTTTGGTTTTGCCCAAATCCAAATATCCTTTTTGGGGGTTGTCAAATAATACCGCATAATTATTGCTACTCAATACAAGCGGAATGTTAAAATTCATCAAAGGAGCATCATTTTCATACGCATAATGTGCTTTGTTGTAGAGTTCTAAGCGTTTTCCCCTGCGATTTATGGAAGAAGCGAAAGCCCTTGAACCTGAGCCATAGAGTTTCTCTTCTTGGGAAATGTTGAACTCTATTTGTTTTAAATTCAGGTTATTGGCTATAATATCAGGATTTTCGGTGTTGAGTTGGGTTATTTTTTTTTCTTTGTATAAAAAGGTAATACTTTTATAATCTATTTCTGCGGTTATTTTTCCAAAATCCACGTGTTGGGCATTTTTGGATAAAAAAGGCATATAATCAATGTCAGCTTTTCTCAATACCGCAAAAGAGGTATCATTCGGGTTGGTTGGGGTTTCGTTTTTTGGTAAAAAGGTAACCTCAATGGTTTCTAAGTTGTAGGCACGCATTACCCAAGCACCTTTTGAGGTTTCTACATTAAATTTTGCATTGTCTTGTGCGAGCAATGCGCCCCCCAGCCCCCAAAAGGGGAATAATAAAATAAATGCAAATGATAAATGGGAAAAATTGATGCGTTTTTTTTTGTGTTTCATGTTGGATAAAAATTGGTTTTTTTATAAAAAAGTTTTTAAAATAAAAATTTTTAATTTGTCCAAAATAAACAAAAGTTTTGGGAATAAAAAAAACAAAAACCTTCACAAAGTTTATAGCACAAACAAGTTTTCCTGTAAAAAATTAAAAACCACAAATTAGAAAACTACAAACATTTATATTTTTACTTCAATTTTAAAATCTGCCCTTCATATAAGCTAAAGTCTTTAAGATTATTCAATTTTTTGAGTTCTTTTACCGAAGTATTGTATTTTTTGGCAATTTTATAAAGGTTGTCTGATACTTTTACCTTATATGTTATAGCGTTTTTACCATCAATTTCATTTATTTTTTCGCCTGTTTTTTCTTCGTCTATTTTCTTAAGGCTTTTATTGCCTTTATTTTTCAGTTTTTCTTCAGATTTTTCGGTTAATTTTTCCTCTTTTTTGTTTTTTAAGGCTTCATTTTCAGGCGAATCTTCTGGGCGGTCAGCTACATCAGCATCATTTGGTGCTTGTGTAAGTTCCACACCAAAACGTTTACCTTGTGCCAGAAGTCTGTGATATGCATTTTGTGATATTTTGATGACAAGTTTATCATTTGAGCCTATATTTGGCATTTGTCCAATAATTTTTACCACAACAGTACGTCCATTTGCGGTATTTCTTACCATCACTTTTGAGCCTGTTGGTAGTGATTTGTGCATTGCCAGAAAATTGTCATTATTTCCAGAATTAGCAATTTTTTCTGCAAGTCCTCTTTCAAAAAAAAGATTTATTGTTTTTGGGGCAAAAGAAAAAAACAATATAGAAATTGTGGTAAATAAAAAAGTAGTGTTTTTAATAAAATTTTTAAGCATTGTATTAAGGGTTTAGACTATTAAAATTGGTTTAAAAAATTAGCCCCTAACCCCAAAAGGAGGAATTAATACAAAAAAATATGTATACTAAATTTTTTATTAGGGTTTTTAGATACAAAACGTATTATAACTGTAATTTTGTAATTATGGCTAAATAATTATCAAAAATATTGAATTTTTTTGGAGTTTTCAAACTTTAAACATTAAAAAAAACACTCAAACATTTAATATACAATACATACCTACAAAACTATACCAAAAAAAATCCCATTCATTAAAAAAATGAATGGGATTTTTTGCTTTTTGTAAAAATATTTTTTATTACTTAAATTTCAAACATTAAAGTTTAAATTTTTAACTAATTAAAGTACTTTAATTTTTACATCAATACCACTTGGCAATGCCAATTTCATCAAAGCCTCCACAGTTTTATTGTTGTTTGTACCTGTGTAGATATCCAAAAGGCGTTTGTGTGTAGAAAGTTGGAATTGCTCACGTGATTTTTTATTAACGTGTGGAGAACGTAATACAGTAAAGATTTCTTTGCGTGAAGGCATAGGAATTGGTCCATTTACCTCTGCACCTGTATCTTTTACCGCCTTGATAATATCTTTCACAGCTTTGTCTAAGATATTATGGTCAAAAGATTTTAGTTTAATGCGAATTTTTTGGCTCATATAGAGAATTTTTATAAGAAAGTTTTATTTTTAAAATTTGATGTTAAAAAATGATTTAAAAATACAATAAATTTCTTTATTATATTTTTAAATCTTTTTGAATGCCAAAGTTATAATAAATAAGTTATAATAAATTTATTTGTAATAATTTATTTATAATCACTTACTTACTTACTACAACCTAAGTTTTATGTTATTTTCTATTTTTTAAAATTAAAAATTTTTCAACAATTATTTAGCATTACCTTTAGCTTTTGCAATAACTGCTTCAGCCAAGTTGTTGGACAATGTTTCATAATGCGAGAATGTCAAACTTGCAGAAGCACGCCCAGACGTAATCGTACGCAATGTAGTAACATAACCAAACAATTCAGACAAAGGTACATCAGCTTTGATAACTTGCGCACCGCCTTTTGTGTCCATACCTTTCATAATACCACGACGACGATTCAAATCACCTGTAACCGAACCTGTAAATTCATCAGGTGTAACCACCTCTACTGCCATGATAGGCTCAAGGATTTTTGCACCTGCTTGACGTGCAGCTTCTTTGTAACCAATACGTGCAGCAAGCTCAAAAGACAATGAGTCTGAATCTACATCATGGTAAGAACCATGTATTAATTTCACACGCATTGAGTCCATTGGATAACCTGCAAGTGGCCCATTTGACATAGCTTGTTCAAAACCTTTTTGTACTGCAGGGATAAATTCTCTTGGAATTACACCACCCACGATTGCATTTTCAAACAAAAGTCCTGACTTACCATCTTCGCGTGGCCCAAGTTCAAACACGATATCTGCAAATTTACCTTTACCACCAGATTGTTTTTTATAAACTTCTTTGTGTTCAACGGTTTTGGTAATTGTTTCTTTATAAGCAACTTGTGGCGCACCTTGATTAACTTCGACCTTAAACTCACGCTTCATACGGTCAAGGATAATTTCAAGGTGAAGCTCTCCCATACCTCTGATGATGGTTTGACCTGTTTCTTGGTCAGTTTCCACACGAAGCGTAGGGTCTTCTTCTACAAGTTTTACAATAGCATTGCTTAGTTTATCAACATCAGCTTGTGTTTTTGCTTCAATTGCGTAACCAATTACAGGCTCAGGGAACGACATACTTTCCAAAATAATTGGTTTTCCTTCTTCCACAAGTGTATCCCCAGTTTTGATATTTTTAAAACCAACACCAGCACAGATGTCGCCAGCTTCTACCCTATCAATTGGGTTTTGTTTGTTGGCGTGCATTTGCATAAGGCGAGAAATCCTTTCTTTTGCACCTGTACGCATATTTGTAATATACGAACCAGCGTCCAATTTACCAGAGTATACACGCATAAAGCAAAGGCGACCTACAAATGGGTCAGTAGCAATTTTGAAAGCAAGTGCTGCAAAAGGCTCACCTACTTCTGGTTTGCGTATTTCTTCTTTTTCTGTTTCAGGATTGATGCCTACAATAGGAGGCATATCCAATGCAGAAGGCAAAAAAGAACATACTGCATCAAGTACAGCTTGCACTCCTTTGTTTTTGAAAGCAGAACCACACATTACAGGGAACATAGACATATCAATCACCGCAGCACGAATAGCTCTACGCATTTCAGGTACTGTGATAGTGTCAGGGTCACTCATATATTTTTCAAGAAGTACATCATCATAAGAAGCTACTGCCTCAATGAGGTTATCTCTCCAAGTTTTTACTTCATCTATCAATTCCTCAGGGATAGGAATTTCACTGTAAGTTCTACCTTCAGTTTTATCGTCCCAAATAATTGCTTGGTTTGTAATTAAATCTACTACGCCTCTAAATTTTTCTTCCGCACCAATTGGTATTTGCAAAGGAACAGCATTTGCTTTGAGTTTTTCTTTGATTTCGGTTACAGCATTAAAAAAATCTGCACCAGCCCTATCCATTTTATTTACAAAACAGATACGAGGTACTTTATATTTGTCTGCTTGTCTCCAAACTGTTTCAGATTGAGGCTCTACCCCTGATACTGCACAAAAAAGTGCCACAGCACCGTCCAATACACGCAAAGAACGTTCTACTTCCACCGTAAAATCAACGTGACCTGGTGTATCAATGATATTGATTTGATATGTTTGCGTAAGTTCATTTTTCTCCCCTTGTGTAGTAGGATAATTCCAAAATGTAGTGGTAGCAGCAGAAGTAATTGTAATACCTCTTTCTTGCTCTTGAACCATCCAGTCAATAGTAGCAGCACCTTCAAGTACCTCACCGATTTTGTGTGTTTTGCCTGTATAGTAAAATAAACGCACAGAAGTGGTAGTTTTACCAGCATCAATGTGTGCCATGATGCCAATGTTTCGTAAGTAGTTTAAGTTGCCCATTGTTATAGAAATTTATGGAATAATGTGTAAAATGGTTGAAAAATGGCAAATTGCCCCACTTTTACCCCAAAATCCAAAAGAATGTGCAAAGTTAGGATTTTTTTTTGTAAAAAAAACTGTTTCTACAAAAAAACTGCTTTTATTTTTAAAATTATTTAAAAAAAAATTATAAAAATTATGTAAAATCACGTAATAAAATTGCAATTTATTGAGTTTTTAGGTATATCTTTGCAAAAAATTACGCAACTAAATATAGTTCAAGTTATCAGTTTTTAAGTTGTCAATTTTTATCAATTTATTTTTTAAATACAAAAATTTATAAAATTGAGTGGTTATTTTTCTTGAAAAACATCAAAATCCAATTTTTTTTGAAAAACTGATATAATATTGCACTTTTATTTTCTGTAATTTTAATACCTTAAAACATATTGCATACCTATTTTTATTTCCTTATTGTTATTATTTTAATCCTTTTTTTAAATTATAAAATCTAAAAAACCATGTACAAATTTCTATCTATATTTTTCGTTGTTTCGCTTGCTTTTTACCAACAAACACAAGCCCAATACTTAGAAATACAAAGCAAAGGGGCGGAAAAAGATCATTATGTGAGCATCAAATCACATAAAATTAGCCTTGATGAAAAATATCCTTACATGTTTAGCCAATTAAGCGAATACAAAATCACCATCAAAGACGACAAAGAAACTGCCCTCTACCAAATGGTTATATACGACCAAGCAGGCAAAGAACTCATTACCAATTATGACCCTAAACATAAAAAATATGTGCACAAAATATTTTTTAAATGCCCTGAAACCAAAACCTATTATATGAAGTTTGAGAAAAAACAACATTAAAAAAAGCCCCCTAACCCCAAAGAGAAATAAACAGTCTTGAACGGAAAAAACTGATTACTGAAAAAACTGAAATATAAGTGTTTTTTTGTATTTGTTCCCTTTGGGGGGTTAGAGGCTAAAAAATCTATTTAAACAATTTCAAGGCATATTTTCCATAAAATTCTTGGGCAATCGTACCATAATTATATTGTTTACCTTTGAATACTTTGCCATAAGGGAAAAAATTTTTTTTCTGCCACTCCATAATGTCCTGCTCTGTATTCAGAAAACCACGATTGTAAGCAGTAGCAAAAAAATGCACTTTTTCAGTATTTGATGCAAAAGTTTTATTTTTAAAATGGATATTTACAATTTGCCAAAAAGCCTTCAAATATGTAAGTTGTCCTTCCCAAGTGCGTAAATTTTTTATCCGATTTTGGCGTTTATTTTTTATCTGCTCTTTTTCGCCTTCATTTGGTTTTATTTCATTTTGTGAAATCAAAGGCATATAAATTTGTGCTGAAAGATTATTTTGTTGGACATAATTTTCCATACTTTCTACAAAAGAAGGTTTCATTTGAAAAAAACCAATGGAAAAATCTGCATACCTATTGCCCCAACTCACATACAACATTTCCAAAGAGGAGGTTTCTATCATGTTGCGTACTTCTGAAAAACGCACCATTTCGGGAAAAACACACGCAATTGCTTCCGCTTGATATTCCGTAGGAATCATCTTTTTAATAATCGCTTTATTATCAAAAAGCAGTTTTAGGGCATCTTTATATTCAGCAGAAAATGTTTTTTGATAGTCTGGTGCTTGTGCAAACACATTGGAAATTTGTAGCAAAAAACAAAAAACAACGAAAAAGATAGTTTTATAAGTCATCTGATAATAGATTTTATAGATAAATTTACAGTTTATTTTTAGCATATAAAAAATAATTATAGTTTTTTTAATTTGTTATTTTAAAAATTTATCTAAAAAGAATTTATAAATAAAATTTTTAATAGCAACTTTACAAAAAAAGTGGTCTATTCATAGAGGCTTCCAGCGAGATTAATGTTTCTGTACGTTGAATCCCTACAATAGGTTGTACTTTATCGTGCAATACATCTCGGAGGTGTTTGGTATCTCTGCAAATAATTTTTGCCAACATACTATAACTGCCAGTTGTATAATTGAGTGATATAACTTCGGGAATTTCTTTCAACTTGGTGGCAACTTCATCATATTGCGAGCTTTTTTCCAAATAAATACCCAAAAATGCTTCTACGTCCCAGCCAAGTTTTGCATAATCAACATGGAGTTGTGCATGGCGAATAATCCCCAAATCTTTGAGTTTTTTCATGCGTACATGTACCGTACCATCAGACACAAACACTTGTTTGGCGATTTCGGTGTAAGGCAAAGTTGCATCTTGTATAAGCAGGTTCAAAATCTTAAAATCTACTTGGTCAAGTTCTAAATTTTTGTCCATAAAAAAAGTGTTTTTTTTAGAAATTCGTAATAATTTTCTACAATATTAAGAATAAAATAAATATTAAAAAAATTTATTAAGAAATTTGCAAAATTAAAATATCCGCTTTACCTTTGTAACATCAAATAAGGATAAACAAAAAACAAAAAGCACATACGTAAGTAACAAAAGAAAACTATATAAACAAAAGAAAAACCAACGACATTAAGAAAAATTCTTTTTTGAAAAAAATACTGTAAGGTGATGAAATTGGCAAACATGCCCTCCTGTCTCGAGGGTTGGGAAACACGAAATAAAGCCTTTAAAAGCCTAATTGCCCTTTGGAGGTTCGAAGCCTTCTCTTACAGCCATAACATAAATAGTTTCTAACCAAGGGACAAATACAAAAAAATAGGAACATTTTTTATAAAAATGTTCCTATTTTTTGTTATATTGATATTTTTTCTAAAAAAACAAAAAACGCAACGCTTCAGGCAATTCTCTTTTCCAAAACCATTCTTGGTGTTTGCCATCAGATTTTACTACAAATTTAAGTTCTTCACCAGAAAAACCATTTTTCACAAAAATATCGTACATAGCACGCATATCTGGCACCATTTCTTTACTTTCTTGCTCGCCTGCCAAAAAATACACTTTGAAAGGTTGACTTTTTTTCTTTTTAAACTTTTGGGCAAATGTATAAGCCTCCTTACTATACCAAAAAGAAGGCGAAAAAACACCAATTTTTCCAAAAACTTTTGGATATTGCAAACCTGCATAAAACGAAATCAAACCACCCAAAGAACTGCCTGCTATTGCGGTATCATGACGTTTGCGAAGTGTGCGAAACGATTTATCTACCAAAGGTTTTAGGGTTTCTACCAAAAACTGTGCATATTTATCGCCTTTTCCGCCTCCATGTTTTGGGTGTTTCCAAGTTGTATATTCCTCCAAGCGTGTTGCCCCTCCATTGTCTATGCCTATTGTGATAATGCCTTTTTTGGTTTCTTTTTGCAAATCTTGCGTAGTTTGTTCTACGCCCCAAGCACCAGCAAAAGAAGTTTTATCTCTAAATAAATTTTGTCCATCATGCAAATACAAAACTGCATATTTTTGTTTTGTATTGGTATAATAATCCAAAGGCAATGATACCCAAATACGCCTTTTGCTTTGCAGTTGGGGCATTTCTATCTCTCTTGTCAATAAAAATTCAGAATTTTCATACTTTACCCAATCCGAAGAAGGAAATGTTTGGGCTTGGACAAAAAATGGTGCAGAAAATAAAAAAGAAAATAACGAGGAAAAAAAATTTTTCATGTTTTTATTTTAGTTTATTCAGTTTATTCAGTTTATTCAGTTTATTTTTTATAAAAAATCTTCAAAAATTATATGTAAATTTGTTTCAAATTCTATATAATCTTGCAAAACCTAAGGTTTTTATTTGAAAAAAACAAAGATATGAAAAAATCTTAAATTTCTGTATCTATTCAACTAACTAAAAATCAAAGGGTTTTTTTTAATAAAATGGCTTAAAACCCATTATAATCCATAAATAAAGGATTTTTTTTAAACATTAAACCTTTTGAACATTAAACCTTTTTAAACCCTTGAACCTCTCAAACATTCCACATCTTGGCGTAGGCATGGGATTTAGACCGAATTATTTGTCTGAATTATTTTTAAACCCAAAAAGCGTTGATTTTTTAGAAATTACTGCAGACCATTATTTTACGAATAATCGTCAAAAATTAGACGAATTGGCATTATTGCACCAAAATTTTACGCTCATTCCACACGGATTAGATTTGTCGCTTGGCAGTGCAGAAGGTTTAGATAAGCGATATTTAGAAAAATTTGCCAAATTGGTAGATTATATCAAACCATATTATTGGAGTGAGCACCTTTGTTTTACCAAAGCAGGAGGCATTGCGATTGGACACCTTGCCCCTTTGCCCTACACACAGGAAGCAATAGATGTTTTTTGTAAAAATATTGAAACTGCCCAAAGTTTTATTCCTTTCCCATTGATTTTAGAAAATATCACTACACAATTTCCGCTCCCAAGCAGTGAAATGTCAGAGGCGGAATTTATCAAAAAAATTATTGAAAATGCACCAAAAAACGAAAATATTGGACTTTTGTTAGATGTTACCAATTTGTATATCAATGCCCAAAACCTTCAATTTGATTACAAAGATTATTTGACGGAATATCCTTGTGATAAAGTAGTACAATGTCATTTTGTGGGGTATTATACCCAAAAAATAGGCGATAAAAATTGGCTCATTGATGGACATGCACATTACACAAACCCTGAAATTTGGGAGATTTTGGATTATGTTATCAAAAATACCAGCGTAAAAGGGCTTATTTTAGAAAGAGATGAGAATTTTCCACCTTTTTCAAATATTATAAAAGAATTACAACAAGCAAGAGAAATGTTTGGGCGTATTTATCAGGAAAATGTATAATAGTAAACTTACTTCTATACATCTTTTTAAAAATTTAAAAAAGTACTTTGAAACGGTTTAAACACAATATTTTTAATCCCATTTTTCAAAAAATTGGGTCTGTACCGTAGTTTAAGAAGGTTTGACGCTAATTTTTTTTGAAAAATACAAACTGAAAACAGCATTAAACATTATATTTGTTTTAATTTTTCAAAGAAAAGAATTATTTTTCAGTAAAAAACACTATAAAAAGTTTTTTTCCTGCGTTCTGAATGTGTTTTTTAAAATTTATATAGTAGTGAGAATAGTAAGTTATTTTTGATTTTTTTGAAAATTCCAAAAAAAAATCCAAACATTAGAAAGATGCTTGGATTTTTATTTTTTCATTTCAATTATTTTTAATTTCCTTTCAATGCTTCCGCGCCACCTACGATTTCAAGAATTTCTTTTGTAATCGCAGCTTGACGTGTGCGGTTATACACAAGAATAAGGTCTTTTACGATAGTATCTGCGTTTTCGGTTGCTTTGTCCATAGCTGACATACGCGCGCCATGTTCAGAAGCATTAGACTCCAAAACTGCTTTGTAAAGTTGTAATTTTAGGCTTTTAGGGATAAGTTCTTCAATGATTTCCTCACGTGAAGGCTCAAGAAAATAATCCACATTATCCGTATTTTGAATATTTTTATCTGTATTTTTTACAGTTTGTACGATAGGCAAAAACTGTTCTGCTCGCACAATTTGTGTAATTACATTTTTAAATTCATTAAAAATCACTTCTACTCTGTCAATTTCGCCATTTTCAAATTGTTCAAGTATAAATTCGCCCGCTTGTTTTACTTTTGCGAAACTAAGTTGTTGAAAAAGTGTTTGATATGTTTTATTGACATTCAAACCTCTGCGTGCCAATGTATCACCGCCTTTGTTGCCTATTGAAAGGAATTTAACATTACCAGCTTGCATTTGAGAGGCATATTTTTCTTTTACCAAACTGAGTGCAGCTTTTACAATATTTGCATTAAAAGCACCACAAAGCCCTCTATCCGAAGTAACAACCACAATCAGCACACGATTAGGCTCACGTTCTTGTGTATAAACGCTATTGCTTTCGCTATCAGAAGCGGAAAGGTTGCTAATAATTTTGCTTAGGAGTTGCGAATAAGGGCGCATTTGTGTAATGGCATCTTGTGCTTTGCGAAGTTTCGCTGCAGACACCATTTTCATTGCTTTGGTAATTTGTTGTGTAGATTTTACCGAGTTGATTCGGTTTCTTACTTCTTTAAGACCTGCCATAAAACTTGGAAAGGAAAGCCCCCTAACCCCCAAAGGGGGAACTTTCATTGTTTATTTTAATCATTAAAAAATCTTTTGGAGTTTTAAACTCCCCCTTTGGGGGCTGGGGGGCTTAATATTTTCTTGCCAAATTTTTTGCTGTTTCAGCCAATACTTTTGTATCAGCTTCATCATATTTACCTTTACGGAAGTTGTCAAGCACTGCTTTGTGTTCAGTAGTAAGGAGCAACATAAAGTCTTTTTCAAAGTCTTTTACTTTATGCACAGGTATTTTATCCATGTAGCCATTTGTAGAAGCAAATATAATAGCTATTTGTTGTTCCACAGGCACAGGTGCGTATTGTGCTTGTTTTAGGATTTCTTGGTTGATACGACCTCTATCAATCGTAAGTTTGGTAGAAGCATCAAGGTCAGAACCAAATTTTGCAAAAGCCTCCAATTCACGGAATTGAGCTTGGTCAAGTTTCAATGTGCCTGCTACTTTTTTCATTGGTTTGATTTGGGCAGAACCACCTACGCGTGATACCGAAATACCTACGTTAATCGCAGGACGAATACCAGAGTTGAACAAGTTGGTTTCCAAAAATATCTGTCCATCAGTAATAGAGATTACATTTGTAGGAATATAAGCGGATACGTCCCCTGCTTGTGTTTCAATAATAGGAAGTGCAGTCAAAGAACCACCACCTTTGATTTTACCTTGCAAAGAAGGCGGAATATCATTCATACTTTGTGCAACTGCATCAGACGCATTCACTTTCGCAGCACGCTCCAAAAGACGACTATGCAAATAAAATACATCCCCTGGATATGCTTCACGTCCTGGAGGGCGACGAAGCAACAAAGAAACTTCACGATAAGCAACTGCTTGTTTAGACAAATCGTCATAAACTACCAATGCGGGACGACCTGTATCACGGAAAAATTCGCCAATCGCAGCACCTGTAAATGGTGCAAAAAATTGCATCGCAGCAGGAGCAGATGCAGGAGCACACACTACAACTGTATAATTCATAGCACCACCTTTTTCTAAGGCATTTACTACTTGTGCAACAGTAGAGGCTTTTTGCCCTATTGCTACATAAATACAATATACAGTTTCACCTCTATCATAAAACTCTTTTTGATTGATAATTGTATCAATTGCTACCGCAGTTTTACCTGTTTGGCGGTCACCAATGATAAGCTCACGTTGTCCTCTACCAATTGGAATCATAGCATCAATCGCTTTGATACCTGTTTGTAATGGTTCATTTACAGGTTGGCGATAGATTACCGAAGGGGCTTTTCTTTCAAGGGGCATATCAAACAATTCACCACTGATAGCACCTTTACCATCAATAGGATTGCCCAATGTATCTACTACACGTCCTACTACACCATCACCCGCTTTTACGAAAGCGATTTGGTTAGTACGACGTACATTGTCGCCTTCTTTTACACCTGTAGAATCACCAAATAATACCACCCCCACGTTATCCTCCTCCAAGTTAAGCACCATACCACGCAAACCTGTTTCAAATTGAACAAGCTCACCTGCTTGTGCTTTGGTCAAACCATAAATACGAGCCACACCGTCCCCTATTTGGAGTACGGTACCTACTTCTTCAAGTTCAGCTTCTGTTTTAAAATTAGAAAGTTGCTCACGCAAGATAGCGGAAACCTCATCAGGTCTAATTTGTGCCATAAAAAAATGATATAAATTTAAGCCCCCTAACCCCCAAAGGAGGAATAAAAGACAATAGTATTGAATGTATTTTAATAATTAACGTTCCCCTTGTATTTACTCCCCTCTGGGGTTAGGGCTATTTACTTTACTGCTTCTGTGAATTGCAATTTGAGTCGTTTGAGTTGGCTACGCACAGAATTGTCAATAATTTGGGTATCTCCCACTTGCACAATAAAACCGCCCAAAAGCGAATCATCAACTTCTTCGGTAATTTGGATAATTTTTTTGAGTTGTTGGGCAAGTTTGGCTTGTAGGTCTGCTTTTTGGTCATTTTCCAAAGGTGCAGCACTAATAATAGTTACTTTTTGAATACCTTTTTGTATGTTGTAAATATCAATAAATACACCACTCAATTCATATAAGAGATTTTCACGGTCTTTGCGTGCCATAAGCTCAAAAAGTTGCATTGTGAGTGCATTTATTTTATCCGCAAATATTGATTTTAAGATGGCATATTTTTTAAATCCACGAATTACAGGGTTACGCAATACCGCCATAAATAGGCTATTTTGCTCACAAGTTTCTTTGAGCAATTGCATATCCGCATATACTTGGTCTAAAATGCCTTTTTCATTTGCCAAATCCACAATAGGTTTTGCATAACGATAGGCTACATTTTTATCTGACATTTTTTGTTATGAGGATAAATTTCTAAGATAGTTTTTTTATAATTTCATGCAAAGATAAAAAAAAATTCCAAATGAACTTATTTTTTTGAGATTTTTTTTATTTAAGTGCTTATGTTTTTATTTTAGACTTTGGACATAGTTTTCCTTCTGTGCTTAAATTTTAGGTAGGCACAAATTTATTTTTGGTGGAATTTTTAGTATTTTGATTGTCCATTTATGTACTTTTAATTCTTTTTAAAGGTTTTATGCCTTGTTCTTTTGATTCTTTTTGTTCTTGTTTTTCTGCCTTTACCTTTTTTATGCTTTTTAGGTAAAAAGGGGGTTTTATCAAAAGTATCAAAAAGGTCTGCCATTGCTTTTTGTACTTGTGAGGGGGTAAAATCCCCTTCTCTTCTTGTTGTGTTGCCTGCTTATTGATGGGTAAATATATCTTGCTTTTTTTGTTTAGAATATGTTTAGCTTTTATTTTAAAAATTATACTCATCATTTTACAAAAATATAAAAAGCCTTCCCAAAACAAAAAACGTACTTAATTCAAGGTAAAATATTGAAGCAAATTGTTAATTTATTTTTTATAAAGACTTAGACAAAGTATAAAAAAAACGCTTTCCTTTGACAGAAAAGCGTTTTTTTTTCTATATTTAGATATTTAAAAAACACAAAAATTACAAATTATCAATTTTTGCTTCTATCACATCTTGTATTGCTTGTGGTACTTTGCTTAGGAAATCAAAACCTGTTTTTCCTTCTAAGAAATCTACCGAAACCCTATAACTACGCCAATCTGTATTGATTGTTTGGCTATTTGGCATATCAACCGCTATTACACGTGTATTATTGTTGATACGTGCTATTTCATCGCCACTTGCAATAGTACCAAGAGGCGCATATTTTAAGTTGTTTTTTGGATTATTTATTAAATTTAAAGCTAATATTTCAGCTGGTAGGAGATTGGTAACATTAAATTCAGCAAGAGGCACAAGAACAATAATCTTCCAAGTACGTGCAGGAACATTGATTTTGCCACGTTGCAAGTTGGTAAAACTACCTGCAGGACAATCACCTCCTGTACCATAAGTACCAGATATAATATATACACCCATAGGCGTAATTGTGCTTACAGTAGGCACTACAAGGCTTCTTGTATAAGTTTCCAAATTCCCCCAAGTTTGTTGGTTATTTTTGGGGGCTTGTGGAATCATATTGGTCATTAAAAATGTGCTTGAATTGTCTTCACGTGTTTTGGTACGATCAGCAGAAGGACACATGTGTCCCCTATCAAATCCTGTAGGAGAAGTGCCATTGGGCGCACTATAAAAATCATAATGATTTACACGATACCAAGGTTCTGGTATTTCAGGGTTTGGGCGGAAGTCGTCCAAACGGTCTATTGTGCCAATCCAACTATTATCCAATATCCAACTTACCCAATTAGCGTGTCCTTTGGTGCTATTGTAAGAAAGCGAATATTGTGGAAGATTCATTAAATAATTTTCTGGTAAGGATTCATCTATGCGTGCATTAGAAGGGTTGCCCAATGTAAGGTGTATAGAAAATTCATCTTTTACAGGTTTTGTGTCGTAAGTTTCTTTGCAACCACCCAATAATAAACCAATGCCAAGTGAAACTGCGTAAAGTATTTTTTTCATATATTTTTTTATAAATTCAGGACAAAATTTTATTTTTTTGCAAAGGTAAATCCTTAAATTTTAATAATGAAATATAAAGCAAGATATGCAAAAAAATTAAAAAGAAATTAAAAAAAACGTAACAAATTATTATTCTGAAAGATTTTATGGGAGTGGCTTTTGGTCATTTTTTAAAATATTAAAACTCCTTTTTTTGTAAAATTTTTTCTTTTTTTTCTTTTTTGCAATATTTTTTGCTTCTTCTATTTCTGCTGTTTTATTTGTTTCGGTTTCTGTGTTTATATTTGTATTTATATTTACTGTTTGTCTTTCTTGTTCATTTATTTGCTCAAAATCCTGAAAATCTGGTATATTAATTTCTTGTTTTTTGACAAAAACTTTTACATTAGGAATATCTTGTTTAGGTTTTTTTTCAATAGATTTTTTAGGTGTTGTTTTAAGATTTTTTTCTGTGTGATTTTTTTCTTGTGTTGGTACATTTTCAGGGTTTTTAGGTATTGGTTTTTCCCAAATTTTACCTTTTATGAGTTTATTATAGGCTTTTTGTGCAACAAGTTGTTCTGATTTTTTTTTGCTACGGTCTTGTGCAGACATGATAATTTTGTCATTGATATATAAATTTGTTACAAAACCTATCATTTTTCCTGTATTTGGGAGGGCATTTGTTTCAAAACGAATATTTTTGTTTTGTTGTTGTCCCCATTGCATCAAGATACTTTTATAATTTTGGGGTGTATCAATAGTTTCCTTGATATTGATATGTGGTTTTAAGAGATTTTGGAGGATAAATTGCTCACACTTCACTGCACCTTTATCCAGATATACAGCACCTACAAGTGCCTCCAATGTATTTCCACTGATGGATTGAAATTGATTGAGCGTATTTTTAGGATTTTGCTGAAAAACAATTAAATCTGTAAGACCAATTTTAGTTGCAAGATTGTTGAGTGCATTCCTATTTACAAGTCTTGCACGAATTTCTGTCAGAAATCCCTCATTTTCTAACGGAAATTTTTTGAATAAATAATGCCCAATTACAGTATTAAGCACCGCATCACCCAAAAACTCCAATCTTTCGTTAGATTTGTGGTCTTTTGTAAGTTCACTTTTTTGTTTTTGGGAAACGTGTAGGCAAGCCAATTTATATAACGCAATATTATAGGGCATACTGCCTGTAATGCGTGTAATACGTTGGATAAATTGGCGTGTTTGTTTGGAATGCCAATAATACAAAAAACAATAAAGAATGTGTTTAATGAATTGCCACACAAAAAATAAAAGTTTATTAGTGGTCAGTTGGTCAGCGGTCAGTTATTTAATGTAGATTATGTATTATATTTTTATAAAAAATAGCTAACAAATGAGATTATTCAACTGACTGCTGCAAAACTAATTAACTGACAACTAATTTTATTCCGAATACCTTTTAAAAATAACCGAAGAATTATGTCCACCAAAACCAAAACCGTTGCTCATGGCATAATCAATTTTGCGTTTTTGCGGTGTATTAAATGTAAAATTTAATCTATCGTCAAAAATAGGGTCTTTTTCAAAGTGGTTAATCGTAGGCGGAACGATTTGGTGTTGTATTGCCATAATCGCAGCAATCGCTTCAATCGCACCTGCAGCACCGAGTAAATGCCCTGTCATAGACTTGGTAGAGCTAATATTCAGTTTGAAAGCGTGTTCGCCAAATACACTTTGGATAGCTTTTACTTCTTGTGGGTCGCCTATTGGTGTAGAAGTACCATGCACATTGATATAATCAATATCTTCTGGTTTAAGGTTGGCATCTTCCATTGCATTGTGCATTACAGACACTACACCTATGCCCTCAGGGTGTGGTGCAGATATGTGATAAGCATCAGCAGACATACCACCACCTACAAGTTCTGCGTATATTTTTGCACCTCTTGCTTTGGCGTGTTCATATTCTTCAAAAATAATAGAACCAGCTCCTTCACCCAACACAAAACCATCGCGGTCTTTGTCAAATGGACGTGAAGCAGTTTTTGGGTCATCATTGCGTTCCGACATGGCTTTCATTACACTAAAACCACCCATACCCGCTTTTGTAACCGCAGCTTCTGAGCCACCACTTACAATTACCTCAGCTTTACCCAAACGAATATAATTGAACGCATCAATAAACGCATGGTTAGAAGATGCACACGCAGATACAGTCGTATAATTGAGTCCTCTTAAACCATATTTGATAGAAATAGAGCCAGAAGCCATATTTGCAATCATTTTAGGAATAAAAAACGGATTAAATCTCGGTGTGCCATTGCCCAATGCAAAACTTGTTACTTCCTCCTCAAAGGTTTGTAATCCACCAATACCTGAAGCCCATATCACACCCACACGATTTTTGTTCATAGAATCCAACACAAGACCTGAATCCTTGATAGCTTCTTCAGCTACCACGAGGGCATATTGTGTAAACCAATCCACACGCCTTGCATCTTTGCGTTCCATGAAATTTTCAATGTGAAAATCTTTTAGCTCACAAGCAAAACGCGTTTTGAACAAACTTGCATCAAATTTGGTAATGACATCAGCCCCACTTACGCCATTCATAAGCCCCTGCCAATAAGCAGAAAGGGTATTGCCAATCGGTGTCAAAGCACCTAATCCAGTAACGACTACTCTTTTGAGTTGCATAAACAAAGCAAAAAGGGAGAAAATATAATAAAAATAAAAGACGCTTAAAAATATATAACAAATTTTTAGTTAAAAAAATGCAAATATATTATTTAAGATTCAAATAAAAATAACACAAGTTGTCAGTTTTTAAGTTGTCAGTTTTTATAAGTTTATTCAAAATACAAATTTGAACAAAGAAAACGACAAACGATAAAACAGGTTGCCATTTTTTTTCTTGCAAAAAAAATCTAATATGCAACTTGAGTTAAAAATAAGAAAATCCCCAAAACAGGTGATGTACCAATAAAATAAATTAATTGTAAGTAGCTGGTTTGGGGATTTTGAGTTTTTACATCAAAATAATTGCAAAAATTTACGCAGTTGCGTTGTCTTGCAAATAAGTGATAGCCTGTCCCACAGTGCCAATATTTTCAGCTTGGTCATCTGGGATAGAAACGTTAAATTCTTTTTCAAACTCCATGATGAGTTCTACAATATCCAAAGAATCTGCGCCCAAATCATGTTGAAAGTTTGCCTCTGGGGTTACTTCTGACTCCTCTACGCCCAATTTTTCAATGATAATTTCTTTTACTTTTTGTGCAATGTTTGACATTTTTTATTGAAAGGTTTTTTTAAAACTAAAAAAAAATTTTGCAAAGAACTCGTTTAAAATTTATAATTTCAAATAATTCTTTTTGTTACTATTATTTTGTTACTAAATTCTGTTATAATTTTTTCACTTTTGTAGCAATCACTTGTTCTTTATTAAAAGTTATTGCACTTTTGTTAAAAATTATTCAAAAGTATATAAAATAATGGTGCAAAGCTACAAGTTTTTTTTTTTTTACAAAAAAATCTTTGCAAAAAAATAATATTATCATAAATTTGAGCTCTTGGATTATGGATTATAGATTATAAATTTAACTTAAAAATATTTTTGTATTAATTCCCCCTATTTGCTACCCTTTGGGGCTGAGGGCTTGTTAGATGGCTTTATGATTTTCACAACTATTTCTGATTTGCGTGGGTATTTGATGCCTTTTCGCACCCAAAAAATTGGTTTTGTGCCTACTATGGGTGCATTACATGAAGGGCATTTGGCGCTTGTAAAAGAAGCACTTAGGCAAAACGAGGTGGTGGTCGTAAGTATTTTTGTTAATCCAATCCAATTTAATAATGTGGAAGATTTGGCAAAATATCCACGTACTTTGGAAAATGATGCAAAACTTTTGGAAGAAGTTTCAGATAAAGTCATCATTTTTGCCCCACAAGAACAAGAAATGTATGCCCAAAAACCAAAAACTATCTTACAATTTGGTGCATTGGAGGAGGTAATGGAAGGAAAATTTCGCAAAGGGCATTTCAACGGTGTAGCAATGGTTGTAAGTCGTTTGTTTCATATTGTAATGCCTGATAATGCCTATTTTGGACAAAAAGATTGGCAACAATGTTGTATCATTAAACAGATTACAGACGATTTATTATTTCCCCTGCAACTACATTTTTTGCCTACTTTACGTGAAAATACAGGGCTTGCCATGTCCTCACGCAATATACGACTATCCCCAAAAGCGCGCACAGATGCAAAATGTGTGTATGAAGGACTTTTATTAGTCAAAAATTTTATTTTGGATAATATTGGAAAAGAAAATCATATTTTGGAAAAAGGACAAGAAACGGGCTTAAATTTTTATAAAAATGTGAAATTTGAAGTGGAATATTTGGAAATTGTCCAAAAGTTTAATCTTATTTCGCTATCTTCCAAAGATTATATGGCAAATATACCAATGGTAATTTGTGTAGCAGGTTATATGGAAAATGTGCGTTTAATTGATAATTTGATGTTGTAACCAAAAAAGTAACCCTACAACGCCAAAGTTGTTAAGCCAAAAAACTTTTATGCTGATACCCCAAGTTTCACTCAGGGAACTATGGACATTCAATCCTTTTAGGGTTGCTAAATTTATACAATTAACCTTACACAAATTTTACCCCTAAAAAAACCACATCATCAGTT
Organism: Cytophagales bacterium; assembly: GCA_031425615.1. Taxonomy (GTDB): domain Bacteria; phylum Bacteroidota; class Bacteroidia; order Cytophagales; family Microscillaceae; genus JAAFIN01. The sequence goes on along the minus strand of JANPJR010000015.1, from coordinate 165,066 downwards.
TGTGATGTTTGTCCTTTCCAAGTTTCAAAATTATTTTTTAGAACATTTTTTTGTGCTTTGAAAGGTGTAGATTGCATTTCTTTTACCCAATCCCTCAAGCGAGGTGTGCCAATCCTTTGGGCATCATTTGCATCAAATTGGTCGGTTATGCCATCAGAAAAAATATACAAAATATCGTCTTTTTGGATTTTTAGGCGGTGTGTTTCAAACTGTTTGTCTTGATATACTTCACTCCCCACAGGGATTTTACTGCCTTTAAACGTTTGCAATGTGCCATTTTGCATAAGCCAAACAGGGCGTTGCGCAGAGGCAAAGGCTATTTCTTGGGTTTCCTTATCAAACACCAGCAACGCAATGTCCATACCATCACGCAGATTTGTTTTGCCATCTTCTGAGAGTAATTTTAGCACTTTTTTATCCAAAATATTCAAAATTTCTGCAGGGTTTTGTGTAATATTTTCTCCAATAATTTGCGTAAGAAAATTCATGCCCAATACCGACATCATAGCACCAGGCACGCCATGACCTGTGCAGTCGCCTATTGCCCAATAGATGAGGTTATTTTCTTCACCCAACCAATAAAAATCGCCTGACACAATATCCTTTGGTGCATAATACACAAAACTTTCGGGAAATGCCTGCAAAAGTTGTGTTTCGGTAGGTAAAATAGCGGTCTGAATACGCCCTGCATAATCTATGCTATCAGTCAATAAAGTATTACTTGTGGCAATAGCATCTCTTTGGGCTTCAATTTCTACATTTTGTTCGCCCAAATTTATGGCTTGTTCTTCTATTGTTTTAATGTATTTTTGATTTTCAGATTTGAAAAGATACCCTACCACAATAAAAAGCACAAGTGAAATGATTGTATTTAAAGTAGTAACAAAAGGCGTATTAATATCTTTTTCAGACCAATTAAAATACATCATCATTTTTATAAAAATAAAAAATGATAAAATTATTATAATAGCAAAAATGAGTAATTTTGTATCATTAAACACAAAAAACGCAATAAGTAGAAGTCCAAAAAAACAATATATCAACTCTTTGTTATTCGTTTTATAAATAACAAAAGTAAAAAATGTACAAATAAAAGTAAATTGGAGTATTACTGCAATTTCATACTTCCTTTTATAATTGAGCCACAAACAAACGACTGATACACCACATAAAAAAGCATTGGAAATCGTGAGTGGAAGAATATCCCTGATATACCCTTGAAAATCAACTATCATAAAAAAAACATGATACATCAAAAATATAACAGGGATAACAGCACCCAATGAATATACCGCATTCATAATACGCACCTTGATACTCTGTGCAGGCGAAAGTTGTGCGTGTATGCCTATATTAAGGATAGATTGTATTTTGGAGCGCATATTTATTGCAATTATAAAGATTGGAATAAAAAAATGGTTTGAGAAAGGAATTAAAGAAAACAATTATTTTCGCAAGATTATTTTCGCATCATAGGCAAATACACGACTTTTTTAGTTTCAAAAAATTCTTCTTTGAAATAATCCGACAAATTCCAGATTTTTGTTTTATTTTTAAAAGGTGCTAATTCTTCTTCTAATTCACCTCCTTTAAGGCAAATAAGACCATTTTTGAGGTCGTGATTATACATATTATAAATTTTATCTTTTGTCCAATACGCCAATGTTTCCAAAGGTGCTACAGCCCTACTTATCACAAAATCAAAATCTTCGTCTATATTTTCAGCCCTTTCGTGTGAAGCCTGCACGTTTGTAAGCCCTAAGCCATCTATTACTTCTTGCACCACTTTTATTTTTTTGCCAATAGAATCCACCAAATGAAATTGCGTATCAGGAAACATAATTGCCAACGGAATACCAGGAAAACCGCCTCCTGTACCCAAATCCATAATATTAGCACCACTTTTAAATTGTATGACTTTGGCAATACCCAAAGAATGTAATACGTGCCTTTCATACAAGAGTTCCACATCTTTGCGTGATACTACATTTATTTTTGTGTTCCAATCTTGATACAAATCATTCAATTTGGTAAAATGTTGTATCTGAATATCTGTAAGGTCAGGGAAATAACCAAGAATTAAATCAATCGTGGGAAACATGGGGATTAAAAATTAGGAATTAAAAATTAGGAATTTGTGCGAAAATATCATTTTTTTAGTCATTTTGATAAGGATATTTTTAAAAGATAAGAAAATTTGTGCCAATAAAAACAACATAAATAGTTTTGTTTTGCTTTTTTAGTACATTGTAATTGAAATAAGTGTATAAATTGAGATTCAACCTTTGCAAGGGTTAAAAATTCTTGCAAAGGTTTTTGGCTATGATTTTCTTATAAAAACACATTTTAAAAAATATATATTTTCTTTGATTACATTGTATTTAGTCGTTCCAAAGAAATATTTCGTAGGAATATCGCTGTTCCAAATCGTAGCCAAAAACAGCCAGATTTTTTCAAAATGACAAATCAGTTTACCTTGCTTATTTTTTTATTTCAAAATGTCATAAATTTATACCATTCAAAACCTAAAAACAACATTTTTATCCCATAAAAAAATACTGTGGATAAAGTTTTACCACCAAAGAAGTAGCATATAATATTGCACCAAATCCAAGCAGAAACCACGCATAACCAATTTTTGCCCAATCTATCTCCAAATATTTAGCCAAAATATACAACACCAACAAAATGCCACCTGTGCCTCTAAGCAATGTGATATTTTCAAGGAAAGCCACATATAAAAGCAATGCACTTGCAATAATTGTAAATAATTGATACGCAAAATATTTTGCGTTATAGGTTTTTGTAAAGAATACATGCGTAGCGTTAAACAAACAGAAAAAATACATAAAACTTCCCAAATACAATATTCCTTCATCAGGCGAAGTGCCAAAATAAATTATCAGAAAAGGGGTTAATGCCAATTTTTTTAATAAAATATATTCCCCCAATAATACAATACTCATCAAAAAACCAATCCAAACCTCTTCCAATCTTTTTGTTTCTATGTTTATTTCTGAACATTTTATTAAAAGATAAACCATAAAAAACAAGCTACAAATGTTTTTCAACAACATAATATCCATCAAAAAACCAACATACAAACCTGCTACACTTGACACAACCGCAAATATTTGCAACATAATATATGTTTTATTGAAGGCTTTTGTATAAAAATAATGTGAAACCAACAATAACCCTGTAAAATAAAGAAAACCACCAATAAACAACATGGAATAGGCAAAAGGCAACACAAAAGGCGAAAGCAACAAGCCAAATATTTTAAAACAAATAAACCCAGCCAACAGCGAAGACGACAGTAAAAAATTAAGAATATGAAGTTTATTTTGTGTAGTTTTTTCCCTAATGTCTATCTGCAAATCATTGTAAAAAACATAATGTCTATATGAAATAAGTTTTAAAATATAAAACGCTACCACTGATATAAAACCAATTAATGGGCTTTGATAATAATATGCTACTACGCCCCAAATAGCAGTTGTAAGAAACATACAACCAGCCATTACAAGTGTGTTGTTTGTGATTGTTTTTCTTTCATATTTGCTTATTTTATGTTCTTTTTTATTAAAGGCTTCATTGTTAATATTGATTATAACAAGTAATTCGTGATAATTAATGGTAAAAATAAATACCCCAAATAAGGCTATACAACCTGGAAACGCAATAAATACTTTGATTTCAGGGCTTGCCCAATCAGCCCCTACAATTATCGCAACACAAGCAAAATACATCAAAAACTCATACACAATGACAGGAATTTTTTTGAGTATGTCCAATAAGTATTGTTGCACAAGAAAACCCAACGCAATAACCAATATCAAAGCACCAATAACAGATACCAAATTGATAAACGTAAAATAACCGCTTGCTTGTGAAAACCAACTTTTGCTTTTTACAGTAACATTATTCAGAGATTTTTCTTCGTCTATTGCATTAAGCAATTTATAGAGTTTTGCTTTGTCAGCGGTTTTCAAGATATTGCTTGCTTGTTGTTCCAATGCAGTTTTTTCTTGGATAAATGTATTTTCGGGTAATATTTTTTTTGTTTTCAAACTATCCAACACACGCAAAGCATACTTGGTATAGGTAAGTTGTGTGCGTTCTTGGGGCGTGTATTCACGCACTTCTTGCGCATAAATTGGGGCAATAAAACCTATAAAAAGGCAAAGAAGGATAAAATTACGTAGCATAGAAAATTATAAGTTATAAAATAAAAAATTTGTTGTATCAATGCTTGAAACATATTTATATTTGTACGTTTTCCGAAAAAAATTAATTTTATCATGCCAAGTCCAATTGCTTTATTTGCTTACAATCGCCCTTTTCATTTACAAAAAACCATTGAAAGTCTTTTACTAAATGATTTGGCAAAAGATAGTGAATTATTTATTTTTTCTGATGCACCAAAAATACAGAAAAATAAAGAAAAACACACAGAAAAAAATATAATACTTGTAGAAAATGTGCGTATTTATCTGGAAAAAGTACAAAGCTATGAAGGTATTTATTTTAAAAAAATACACATTATTACCCAAAACCAAAACCAAGGTTTGGCAAAATCAATTATTACAGGCGTAACACAGTTGCTGGACACATATCCGCATATTATTGTGTTGGAAGATGATATGATTTGCACCAAAGATTTTTTACAATTTATGAATAAATGTTTGGATAAATATGAAACAGAAAAACAGATATTTACGATTTCGGGTTACAGATTTCCAATAGAAATACCTCTTGATTTCAAAGAAGACGTTTTTTTGTGGCAAAGAGCATCTTCTTGGGGTTGGGCAACTTGGGTGGATAGATGGCAAAAAGCAGATTGGGACGTTAAAAATTTTAAAACATTTTGGGCAAATAAAACCCTTAGAAAAGCATTCAATCAAGGAGGCGAAGATTTGAGTTTAATGCTTTACAAGCAACAAAAAAACATGATTTCCTCTTGGGCAGTACGTTGGTGTTTTACCTTATTTGAACAAAAAGGTTTTTGTGTATATCCTACACACAGCAAAATCCAAAATATAGGACACGACAATTCAGGCACAAATAGTGCCAATACAACCAAATATAATATTGAAATTGAAGAAAAAGATTTTATTTTACCACAAAAACCAAAAGAATATCCTGCATTAAACCAGAAACTTAGCAAATTTTTCCGTCCAAGTTTTTTTAGAAAAATGATAAATTGGATAAAATTTATAGGCAATTATTAAAAAATGGTATTTATTTAGGTTTTATAAAATCTTGTATATTTTTTCAGTAAAAAAACAATAGAAATGTTAATACTAAGTAATTTTACTTGAAAATACAAATAGCCATTGTACTTTCAAATAAAACCATTTAACACCAAACGTTTAAAAAATTGGGACACCTTTAAATTCCCCTTTGGTAGGCGCTATTTTTTAAATCTTAAATCCAAGCACTGTAACATCATCAATTTGCGGAAAATTGCCTCGCCAATCCAATAAAAGCGTTTCAAAAAAATGTTCTTGCGCTGAGAAAGGCAGTTGAGAGGCTTCCATGACTACTTCCCTAAAACGTGGTATCATCAGTTTTTTGCGTTTTTCACCACCAAATTGGTCTTGATAACCATCAGAAAACAAATAAAAACTTGTCTCTTTTTTTTCATTTGTGCCATCTTGCAAAAAAATAACGTGTTTTGTAAATCTCCTACTGCCTTCGTCATTATCTGAAAAAATCCCACCAACTGCAAATTTATCGCCTCTTATTTCATGAAATTGTCCATCTCTGATATAAAAAAGTGTCCCTTTTGCCCCTGCAAATTCCACACGAGGCACACCAAAAAGGTCTTGTCTATCTGGCGGTATTTGGTGAATGGTACAAATACTCACGTCCATACCCTCTTGGTTTTGGTTGTCTGCTTGGTGAAGTGTATTTCGGAGTTCAAGATGTAATTGTTGCAAAATTTTATCAGGTTCTGTAATATTTTTCAATACCACAATTTTATTCAACAATTCATTGCCAATCATACTCAAAAATGCACCAGGAACGCCATGCCCTGTGCAATCTACAGATGCAATTACAGTGCGGTGGCTTTTGTTATTAAACCAATAAAAATCACCTGAAACAATATCTCTTGGGCGAAAAAATACAAAAAAATCGGGAAATATTTCCTTAATTTTTGTGATTTCGGGGAGCATTGCTTGCTGTATACGTTGGGCATACAGCACGCCATCAAGCAAATCTTTGGATTGTTTTTCAATGATTTTGCGTTGATTATCAAGCTCTTGGTTATATTCTTGGGTTTCTGCATTATTTTTCAGCAATCTTCCACCAGATTTTTGGATTGCATGATTTTGTTTTTCCAAAATAGTGTGTTGCAGTGCAATTCGTTCTTCTGCTTCTTGTAATTTTTGCAAAAGGTCTTGCACTTGTATTGCTTGTAAAGACAATATTTTTTCTTTGTTTTGCAAAAGTTCTTGCCAATTTTGTGGTGCTTCCATAATAGAATGAGAATAGAAAAATACGCAAAAACTACAATAGACTTCTTGCGAAAGTGGATTTTTGAGGTTAAAATATAATATTTTTAACCTTTGCAACGATTAAAAAAACGATTGCAAATGTTTTACAAAATAAAAATTTTCTATAATAAAAATATTGTAATATTAATATTGTTATGTTTGTTTTTGATTATATAATTCAAAAATATAGTAAATTAAAACTAAAACAAAGCATTTTATTTTTTTTGACACGTTTTTTTATTTGTGCAAAGCCTCCCAATATTCATACGCCCTGCGAAGATGTGGCACTACAATCGTACCACCAATAAGCGTAGCAATAGAAAAGGTTTCTTGCATTTGTGCGTCAGATACACCCAATTCATGGCATTTACCTAAGTGATATTTTACACAATCATCACACCTCAATACCATAGAACAAGCAAGCCCCAATAATTCTTTAGTTACTACGTCTAATGCTCCCGCTTGGTACGCATTAGTATCCAAATTAAAAATTCTTTTGATAACCAAGTTATCTGAAGCCATGATTTTTTCATTCATTTGGCTTCTATACGCATTAAACCGTTCTACGAGATTATCCATAAATAAAAAACCCCAGCCCCAAAAGGAGCGAATACAAAAATTTGAAAATTATTTTTACTAAAAAACTGATTACTGACTACTAAATTGCCCCTTTGTGGGTTAGGGGACTTTTACCATTCCGCCAAAATTGTTTTTCTGCTCAATGTTTTTTGGTGCAAAGATATTAAAATTTTTGCATCAATAGGCAAAAAAATATCCACACGTGAGCCAAATTTTATAAAACCAAATTCTTCGTTTTGTTTTACTTGTTGTTGCGGTTTTATATACCATTTTATCCTGCGTGCTACTGCTCCAGCGATTTGTCGGAGTAGTATTTCACCTTTTTTGGCGTGTTTTATGACGTAGGTTGTGCGTTCATTTTCAGTACTGGATTTGGGGTGCCAAGCCACCAAAAATTTGCCTGCGTGGTATTTGAAATAAGTTACTTCGCCTGTGATTGGGTTATGATTGCTGTGTACGTTTAGTGGTGACATAAAAATAGATATTTGCAAACATTCTTTTTTCAAATATTCATCTTCCCATACTTTTTCTATGACCACTATTTCGCCATCACAAGGAGCAAATATTGCATTTTCATTGGTCAAAATTTCTCTAAATGGTTTTCTAAAAAATTGTAAAATAAAGACAGAAATTAATACCCAAATTACAACATAAAAAATTACAACATAAAAAAAAATAGCATTTTTAAAAATCAAAAAACCTTGAATTTCTTTTCCCAATAAAAAATATAAAAATCCTCCAAAAATGCCCCCAATAAAAATCCCTAAAAAGTATAAATTTCCTTCTCTGTGAAACTGAAACATATTTTAAAATGTTTTTTGAATATTTTAAATAAAATTTTTGTGAAAAAATGCTAATTTTGTAAAAATTCCTAATCCATCATTTCTAATTCATTATTACTTTGGCAAATAAAAATAAAAATCGTGTAGGTGTGGTATTTTCTACCAATCCTGAATTTATCTACGAAACCAATGACGAGCCTGTCATTGAAACGCTTTTACCAAAAGACCAAAAACTAAAAATATTGTTGGACACAAAAACCAAAAAAGGCAAGAAAATAACCGTTTTACAGGGTTTTATAGGTAAAACCGAAGACTTGGAAACCCTTGCCAAAGCCCTCAAAAATTATTGTGGAGCAGGCGGAAGTACAAAAGATGGCGAGATTTTAATTCAAGGAGATTTTTGTGCAAAAATTACGCAATACCTTCAAGAAAAAGAATACCAAATAAAAAAATAAGTTTGCAGACTTGTCAAGTTTTCAACACTTGGTAAGTCAGTCTATAAATCCTCTTTCTTTTCTGTTTCTTGGTTTGATTTTTCAATATTTTGGGCAATATAAATACTCATTTCATACAAAATATAAAGCGGAATAGAAATCAATACTTGGCTAAAAATATCTGGCGGTGTAATCACACCTGCTACCACCAAAATCACAATAACCGCATGTCTGCGATATGTACGCATAAATGACGCAGTTACAAGCCCAATTTTTGCCAAAAAATATACCAACACAGGCAACTGAAATAGCAATGCACAACCCAATACCAATGTAATAAGCGTAGAAACATAGGACACAATGTCAATCTGATTGCGGATTTCGGGCGATATTTGATAACTTGCCAAAAAATTAATACTCAAAGGTGCTACCACATAGTACCCAAACCATGTCCCCATAAAAAACAAAATACTCACAAATAATACCGCTCCACGTGTTGCTTTTTGCTCCTTTTTGTATAAAGCAGGTTTTATAAATGCCCAAATTTCCCAAAAAATATACGGAAATGCCACAATAAAACCAATCACAAAAGACCACGTTATATGCATCATAAATTGCCCTGTGAGTAGGCGGTTTTGCAAATCAAAATTTAATTTGTTAATACACAACGATTTTGAGTCTATGTATTCGCCCAATGCACAAAGTTGTTTGTATGTCCAAAACTTAGCATTTGCAGGGGCAAAAATAACGTTTTCAAATATCCAAGTCCCATACAAAAATGCCACAATCGTAGTAACACAAACTGCCAACAATGCACGCAAAAGATGCCAACGCAAGATTTCTAAGTGGTCAATCAAGGGCATTTCGGAAGATTTAAGGTGTTCTTCCTCGTAATTCTCCACTTGCTCGTTTGTAATTTGGTCTAAAGCCATGACAAAGAATAAAATTTATGTTGAAAGCCCCCCAACCCCCAAAGGGGAGCAAATACAAAGGGAAATAAATACAAAAAGAGGATTTTATTAAAAAAATATATAATTTTTTTTGGTGTTTTTAAATATCAAATTTAAAAAGTCCAAAGGTACAATGTTTAATCTTTTTCTAATAATTTTTTAGTAAAACAGTTGTAAAAAGTTTTTTTTGTTTGACAAAATGCTATATTTATCCACAATCGTTTTACGTGCTTCTTGGCTTATACTTTCAAAATAAAATGGATTTTTTGTATGATTTTCCAAGATGTGTGCCAAAGTAGATGCCCAACTCGCCAAATTTTGACACACAAAACCATTTTTTTCATGTTGCACGATTTCCGTATTTACGCCCACAGGCGACACCACAGGCACAATGCCCAATGCCATATATTGCAACGCCTTAAAACCACACTTGCCTTTTGCCCAAATATCATCAGCCAAAGGCATAATGCCTACGTGCATTTGATACAAATCTTGTATTTCGGTTTCTTTTTGCCAAGTTTTAAAAACTAAATGCTTATGTTCAAAATCTGGTTTTTGGTTTGAAATAACCAAAAAATCAAATTCATATTTTTCCGCTAATATATCCAAAATAGGCAAAATTTCTTTAAGATAAAACAAAGTGGAATGTGTGCCTGTCCAACCAATTGTAAATTTTTGTTGTGGATTTTTTTTTGGTAATAATGCAGGATTATGCCAATTTTCAGTGTCAATGGTGGTTGGATTATAAATAATATTCTTTAATAATTCTTCTTGGGTTTGTTTTTTTTTTTCTTGATTTTCTTTTGCATACGCCATCAAATATTGATTCCCTGCACTTACTTTATATGCCCATTTGCATATTAGAGCAGTTTTGCTGTGAAATTTTAACCCTGCCACAATGCGATTTTGGTGCGAAGTATTAGGCAACCAAATCGCATCATCATAATCAAAAATCATTTTTTTACCCGCAATTTTGCTTATCCACCATTCTACAAAAGGATAACCCAAGGGCGTAGCTTCTCTATGCACAAAAACAAAATCATATTTTTTCAAAAAAAATAAAATTTTAATTCTTCTTAAAAATCCAAATAAAATCCCAATTATTTTTTGGAAATAATGCCCTTTTTTGTATAAAATTTTCCATGTTTTTTCATCTAAAAAACCTTGTGTATCGTATTGTATTGTATTTTTTTTTGTATCATGCTCTTGCAAAAAATGTAAATATTGCTCAAATCTAAATCTTTGAGAAGGTGCTTCGCCCAAAGGATACGGAAATAAAAAAAGTATTTTTTTTGGTTTTATTTTTGAATTTGATTCGTTTGAAGTAGTTTTTGACATTGGTTTTGATGCTTTTTAAAAAAAAAATAAAAAAATAGATTAAAAAAACACAATGCGTGTCGTTTTGAAAAACAAAACAACACGCACTATCATCATTATTATAAAATTCTATCTGGCAATTTTGGCTGTTAATTCCTACTTGGACTTACTTCCCCTTTCTTTGGGAGCTGTGGGCAATTATTTTTTTCCTGTAAGTTTCATTTCCACTCTGCGATTTTTGGCTTTATTTGGGTTTGTGTCATTGGCTACTACAGGCTCAGTTTCGCCTTTCCCATCAGTTGTAATGCGGTCTTTTTGTATGCCTTTTTGTGTAAGATATACTTTTACAGAGGCAGACCTTTCTTGCGAAAGTTTAAGGTTTTTGTCGTCAGCACCATCACTATCTGTATGTCCTACAAGGTGAATGATTGAAGTAGGATATTTTTGAAGCAAAGCTACAAGTTCGTTCAAAATCGCAAAAGATTCTGGGCGAATGATTGATTTATTGCTTTCAAACAAAACATGAGAGGCTTTTTCTAAAATTTCTTCTTCTTTTTTGGTTAAAGGTGGGTCTTTTTCCTCCACTTTTGGTTCTTCTTTCTTTTCCTCCACTTTTGGTTCTTCTTTTTTCTCCTCTACTTTTGGCTCTTCTTTCTTTTCCTCCACTTTTGGCTCTTCTTTAGGTTCTTCTTTAGGCTCTTCTTTTATTTCATCTTTTGGTTTCTCTTTGCGTTTTATATTTTTTCTAATACCAATATGGAATTGCCCTGTGGCGTTATTTTGCCAAACGGTTGTACTTTCAGAAAGAGCAATATCAGTAGCCCCTGCAATAAAAAACATATTTTTTTGATATTCCAAACCTACGCTTATCGCTTTATTGGTATTGTACCAAACGCCAGCTTGCAATGTGTGGTCAGTAGGATTGTTTTTGTCCAAACGCATTTTACCCAAAGCACCAATATTGAGTACATTGTTGGTGGCTTGGTGTTGATAACGTGCTGTGCCTGAAACCCTAAAACTTTCATTTTCGTAGATTTTCGCTCCTGCGGTTGCTTGCCAAAAAGTTGGAAATTTTGCTTCCACACCTGAAAGTGCAATATTTGGGCGATTGATATTTTGGGTGCTAAATCCTACATAATTTACAACCTCACCATAAGAATTTTCTTGTGCGAGTTGCAACCCTGCTCCTACATTCCAAATCATAAAATTTTGGCGTGTATAGCTTTCGCCATTATTTTGTGAAGGGTCAAAAATGCCATTTATGTATTGCGAAGTAGTAGAAAGTCCATTTGGGTTGATACTTTTTTGGTAAAAACCTGTTTGAAAACCTGCTTGAATGTATGTTTTTTGGGTATTTTCATCACCTTTTATGCGAAAATGGTACGAAGCACCAATATTTCCGCCTGTACTTTGATAAAAATCAGTTACTTTATCCTGTCCAAGACTTGCCCCAAGCCCAATGCGGTGTTTGGTATTTTTGAGGAAAATGGGATACGAAAAATCAATCAAACTGCTTTGAATTGCTTCTCCTGAGCCTGTGGGTTGATACCTATAATGAAGCAAAGCCTGCATTTGGTTGCTTTGTCCCAACGTTGCAGAATTGGTCATCAAAGGTGTAAGATGATATTGGGCAAAGGGATATTCTTGTGAATAGCCTTTTTGTGGACAGATTTGCACCAAAAACAAAGTAAAAACACTTGTAAGAAAGCTGATTTGATAATATATTTTTGTGTATTTTTTTTGCATATTTTTGAAAGAATTTAAAAAAAAGTTTAGAAAAATAATTAAAATGGAAATTGATGCGTAAATTTTATTAAACAAATCTCAATAAAAATAATGGTATTGCTTGTTTTTCAAAAAATTTTACAAATATTTTTCAAAAATATGCCTTTTTTTATAAAAATTTTAAGTTTTTTTTATAATTTCAAAAAAAAATAATAATCACTTAATTTAACTGAACAAACTGATAACTGAACAAACTGACAACTAAATAACTGAATTAACTGATACATTTTTGATTTTTGGAAGTTCAGATACATAATGCAAAACCATTTTTTTGAGTGCTTCCACCCAAATAGGATTGTCATTGAGGCTTTCTACGAGTTGCCAATGTTCGCCACCAAGTTCTTCAAATACTTCTTTGTATTCTTCACCAATTTCTATGGTAGTTTCCAAACAATCTGCCACAAAAGCAGGCGAAAAAGCAAGCACACGTTTTTTACCTTTTTTTATCAATTCCTTTATCAAATCTTCTGTGTAGGGCTTTATCCAAGGGTCATTACCCAATCGTGATTGAAAACAAACCGTATAATTTTCTTCTTTCAATCCTAATTCTTCTGCCAAAAGTCGTGTAGTAGCAAAACATTGCGCCCTATAACAACCGCAATTGCCTGCGTGTAAAGTAGCACAACAATTTGCTTCGCCTGCTTTTTCTTTGTTTTGTTTGGCTATTTTTAGACATTCGCCAGTGCTGTCGCCTTTTCTGATTTGGCGTTCTGGCAATCCATGATAACTAAATATAATATGGTCATATTTTTCTTTTTCCAAATAAGATTTTCCTATTTGTGCAAAAGCCTCAATAAAAGGCGGAAAATCGAAAAAACTTTTGATAAATGTAAGCTCTGGAATTATCTGCCAACGCATCACAATTTCCATTACTTTGTCATGTATTGAGCCTGTAGTAGCGGAAGCGTATTGCGGAAAAAGTGGCACAACCACGATTTTAGAAATTTGGCGTTTTTGCATTTCTTTCAACGCATTTTGGATGCTTGGGCTTTGGTAACGCATACCAAGTTCTACAAAATAATCTTCTTCCCCAAGTGCTTTTTGTAATTGTTCTTTGAGTGATACACCATATACTTTCAAAGGTGAGCCTTCGGGCAACCAAACTTCTTTGTAAATTTTGGCGGATTTTGGAGAACGAAATGGTGCAATGATACCATTTACAAGTATCCAACGCAATATAAAAGGAATATCTACCACACGTTTATCCATGAGAAACTCACGCAAATATTTGCGTACATCAGGCGTACTTGGGCTATCAGGCGTACCCAAATTTATCAACAATATGCCAACCATAGAGAAAAAAAATAAAAGCCCCCAACCCCCAAAGGGATTTTTCAATTAAAAATTAGGAGATTTGTGTTACAATAATGTATTATTTTTAATGTTAACCAAAAAAAATGTGTTTTGTTCAATAATTATAGATTAAGGCTTTTTGTCCTTTGGGCTGGGGCTTATTACATACTCAAAAAATACGCATACCAAGACGTACAAATGCCCAAAAAACCAAGTCCCATGCTCACAAACCAAATAATACGATTGCGGGCAATAATTGAAATCGCAGACAAAATAATGGCAATTTGATAAAATGCTTCTGCTAAATCAAGCCTTGAACCCACCAAATCCGCTTTTTCAGATTGTTTTTCAAAATCTTTTGCTTTTTTTTGAATCTCTTTTTTTTCTTTTTCGTAACGTATAATTTCTGCATCAAATTTTGTGATTTGTGTTTGGATTTTGGATTTATATGTAGGGTTTATATCAGGGTTTTCTATTTGAAGCATCAAATTATCTCTCTGTACCTCAAATAGATTTTGTTTAATACTTTTGGATTGAAAATAACTCCAAGTGCTGTTTGCTTGTCCCCTCGAAATCAATAAATCATCACCTACTGCATTAGAAAAAATCGTAGAAAGTGCCAACGCAACTGCTATCAATGATGTAGTGAGTGCAACTGCATTTTCCAGCAAACGTTTGGTTGCATTGGGATTGTTAGTATTTTCTTGGTTGGTTTCGTTTGACACCATACCCAAACCCAATAAATCATTGTGATTTTGGTGTTTTCTTGCCATAATAAATAAGTTTTTTTTATACAAAAATATGGAAAATATGGGATAAAAACCACAAAAAAAGGCTTTAATTTAAAGCCTTTTTTAAGATGTCTTTGCTTGAAAAAAGAAAAATCTTATTTATTTACGATTTTTGAGCTTTTTAGAAACCCATTTTTTTGTACTACGATTTTAAAATCAGTATCATCTGCATTGTTTGGTTCGTCTGGTGATTTATCCAAAACAACTTTCACACTTACACTATTTTTGCCATCAAAAGTCAAATCAATCTTACCATCTGTGAGTGAATAACCAAATAAACTTACTTGATTGACAAATTTCCCTGTTTTGCTAAAAGATGCCAAATGATAATCTGCCAAACCATGCACAATAGGCGTATAAATGCCATATAGAACCAAATAATGCGTTTTTGTTTCCCATTTTCCCATAGAAAAAACGGTATAACTTGTTTCAAATTCTTTATAGGATTTTATTTCAGGCAAAAAAACAAGGTTTTCCAACATTTGATTTAACATTTCTGAATTTCCATTGTTTTTGTCTGAAAGTCCATGCACTTTCTCAAACGCATTACTTTCACCTGAAAGCAAAAAAAACTTTTCGCTCAATGTTTTTGTAGGCAAATTCCTAACGCTAAGTAATCGTTTGAGTGTATCATTTGCCAATATTGTTTGTTTTGAAACGTTTTGAATTGATTTTTTATCTTGGGAATTTGCCCAAAATAAACCAAAAGGTAACAAGCATAAGGCAAGTAAGGAAGTATAAAACATATTATTATATTATTTTTTAAAGTTTGGTAAAATATACTACAAAATGTATATATTATTACGTTTTTTTTATAAAGTTTCCTTCATTATTTTTCAAAAAACCACATATTTCAACAATCGTTTTTTTGATAAAATCATAATTTTGGGCAATTTGATGCGATTTTTTTGGAATAATTTGATAAAAACCCGTAGCATTGAAACAGTTACATTCCAAAATAAAGTATTTTTCTTTTGGTAAATCTTCTTCCAAATTTTCAGAAAATTCTTCGCACAACGCAGTGTCCATCACAAAAACTGTAGCAGGTGTATATATTGCACACACATTGGCTACAAATTCCAATAATTTCGCAGGAATATCGTCCATGTCTACCTCTTTTTGCCCATTTTGGAGGTATTTACAAGAAGCTACTACTTTTTGATTTACAATAAAATGTCGCCATTCTTTTATGATTTTTTTGTGTGCATTTATCAATATTGTGTCATCATGCAAACGGTGTGGATTATTGTCTTGGTTTGTATTTTGGGCTATTTTTTCTAAAAAAATTTGTGCATCTCTGCCATTCATTACTGTACCACTAAACCATTTTGTGTCAGTATTTGGGCGTAAAAAATATAGGTTATTTTCCTCAAATTTTTGGTTTGGAAAGTCATTTGTAGTTATCATTTTTGCACCAAAATTCAGCATTTTATTCCCCCATTTTTCTATGAGATTATCCATTTTAAATGTGCGTTCATTAAAAAAAACGTATTTTCTGTATGTTGGATTTTGATACGCATTGAGCATGAGCGTTGTAGTGCCATAAAACACATATTTATCTGCTTGTGTTTGTATATTGGGCAATTCATCACTAAAAGGGATGACAAAAACTTCTTCAAAAGTTATTTGATTTTCGTTTAGTACCTGCTTTATATTTTCTAAAATTAGGTTATTGACAAGGTTTTTTTGTAAAACCCAATGAATGTGCATGAAAAGAATTAGGAATGAGAAATTAAAAATTACAAATATTTTATTTTTTTTTAGAATTAAAAAAATGTATTTTTGCTTTATCAGAAAAATATTTAAACACAAAAAATTAACCAATTTTTCTATTTTACTTTATTTTTAAACATTCATTTTTAAACATTCATTTTTTTAAATACTATGCAAACCGCTAAAAATGTAATTTGGACAGAAACCGCCAAAAAAGATTTATACAATATACACCAACGCCTCAAAGCCAGAAGCGAACAAAGGGCAAAAGACGTATCAACCGCAGTACTCAAAGTAACTGCTACACTCAACACTGCATTTGCCACAGGCACACCTGAGCCACTTCTTCGCAACGAAAAAGAAGAACACCGTTTTGTAGTTGCAGGTTTTTACAAGATTATTTACAGCATAACGCTTGACCAAGTGATTATCAAAACCATTTACCACCAAAGACAAGACGCTGTTGTAGGGTAAATGTTTGCCATTTTTTTATAAGAAATAAAGTTCAAAACTTATCAAGGTTTTGAACTTTTTTTTAGGGAAGGTTTGAGAAACAATCAACTTAGTTTTTTCTTGCTCAATATTTTTAACTTGATAAATTTGTATTAAAAATATAGGTCGTCTTAGCGGGCTAATGCTAAAAGAATTTCATTCATTTTGTATTTTATAATAACATAACAATACCCAAACATACACTTTTTTTAAACTTATTGTAAGTTTAAATGTTTAATTTTAATTTTTCCTAAAATGCAAACAAAATATATCTATTTTTTACAAAAAAACGCTTATTTTTGTATGATTTTTTAACAAATACTATTTCCACACAAACATTTACTAAAAACAAATATAAAAACATTAAAAACAATGCAAGACACACAAATTTTTGACCTTATTGCAAAAGAAAAAAACCGCCAACTCAAAGGCATAGAACTTATTGCCTCTGAAAACTTTGTTTCGGAACAAGTCATGCAGGCTTGTGGCTCGGTACTTACCAACAAATACGCAGAAGGATTGCCAAGAAAACGCTATTATGGCGGTTGCGAATTTGTAGATGAAATAGAACAACTTGCGATTGACAGAGCAAAAACTCTATTTAACGCTACTTGGGTCAATGTGCAACCACATTCAGGAGCGCAAGCAAATGCTGCGGTAATGCTTGCATTGCTACAAGCAGGCGACAAAATTTTGGGTTTTGACCTTTCGCATGGCGGACACCTTACACATGGCTCGCCTGTCAATTTTTCAGGAAAATTGTACCAACCCAATTTTTATGGTGTAGAACCTGAAACAGGGCTTATTGATTGGGACAAAGTAGAGAAAAAAGCATTAGAAGTGCGTCCAAAACTTATTATTTGTGGTGCGTCTGCATATTCACGTGATTGGGATTATGCACGTCTTAGGCATATTGCTGACCAAGTTGGGGCGTTGTTATTGGCAGATATTTCGCACCCATCAGGGCTTATCGCAAAAGGACTTTTGAACGACCCACTTGCACATTGCCACGTAGTAACCACTACCACACACAAAACGCTTAGAGGTCCTCGTGGTGGTATGATTATGCTTAGAAATGACATACAAAACCCTTTTGGCATCAAAAATCCAAAAGGTGAATTGCGTATGATTTCCGAATTGTTGGATAGTGCAGTGTTTCCAGGCACGCAAGGCGGACCGCTTGAACACATTATTGCAGGAAAAGCGATTGCATACCAAGAGGCTATTTCTGATGGATATTTGACGTACATTAAACAAGTACAAAAAAATGCACAAGTTATGGCAAATGCTTTAATGGAAAAAGGCTACAAAATTATTTCAGGTGGCACAGACAACCATTTGATGCTGATTGATTTGCGTAGCAAAAACCTTACAGGCAAACTCGCACAAGAAACCTTAGACAAAATCCATATTACTGCCAATAAAAATGCAGTACCTTTTGATGACAAATCCCCATTTGTAACTTCTGGAGTACGTTTTGGCACTTCTGCCATAACTTCGCGTGGGCTTAAAGAAAATGATATGATTCGTGTGGTGGAATATGTGGACAAAGCACTTATGAACCACGACAACGACACAATTCTAAAAGGTCTTGCTACCGAAATATCACAATGGATGGGCGAATATCCACTTTTTCAATGGTAAATTTTGCCCCAACCCAAAGGGACGCAAATACATAAAACATTTATATTAAAAAAAAATCCTTTGATATTTAGGAACAAAAATAATAAATAAACACTTTTTTTATTTTTAAATTTAATTTTCATTAAAACTCCTCCTTTGGGGCTGGGGGCTTTTTATTCTCAACGCATGGAAGTTTTTAAATTTGGGGGAGCATCAGTAGGCACGCCTCAAAACATTGAAAAAGTAATTAACATTATAAAAGCATACAAAGCCAAAAATGCGGTTTCTCAACAAGCACTTTTGATTGTGGTGTCTGCTATGGGCAAAACCACCAATGCATTGGAAAATATTTTGGCAAATTTTTGGCTCAAAACAGATTTTGAAACGCCAAAAAATCAACTTTTGTCACATCACAAAGATATTTTGGATTTTTTTTTACCAAAAGAAAAAAGCCAAAAAATTTTTGAAAATATAAGTGAAGAACTGGACAATATCCTCAAAAAATTGCCCATAAATGCCTATCATCGCGAAAAAGCTTATGATAGTTTGGTAGGTTTTGGCGAAATTATGTCTTCTAAAATCATGGCTGAAATCCTGCAATACCAATATTTGGATGATAAACCGCTTGATATTGCTTGGATTGATGCAAGGCTCATGATAAAAACTGACGAAACTTGGCGCGAAGGACATTTGGATTGGGAAATCACACAAACCAATATTAAAGAACTCAAACCAATTTTGCAACAAAAAACGGTTATTACACAGGGTTTTATTGGCAGTACGCCCAATGACGAAATGATTACGCTTGGGCGTGAAGGCTCAGATTATTCTGCGTCTATTTTTGCGAGTTGTTTGCAAGCCCAAAAACTCACGATTTGGAAAGATGTAGCAGGTGTTTTGTCTGCAGACCCAAAAAAATATCCTGATTTTGCACAACTTTGGGACAATCTTACGTATACGCAAGCAGTAACGATGACTTATTATGGGGCTTCGGTTATTCACCCAAAAACCCTTGCACCTTTGCGTCAGGCAGATATTGCGTTGTGGGTAAAATCGTATTTACAACCCGAAAATAATGGTACTTGTATAAGCCATACGCCCAATGGTACGCAAATAAAAAGTTTGATGACCAAAGAAAACCAAATATTATTGCGTTTTGAAAGCCAAAATTTTCAATTTTTGCGGGAAGAAGATATGTCAGAAGTTTTTTTGCAGTGCCAACATTGCAATATTCCAATCACCTATATTTATAAAAATGCCTTCCAATTATATATTGTTACAGATTATAGGGAGGAAAAATTAGCAAAATTACACCAACTTACGAAAGTCAACACAAAATTTGATACTAAATTTGAAGTGATTTCAACAGGCGAATTTTGGACAACTATGTACGCCCAAAAAGAAAATATACCTGAAATATTGCCCCAAAACGCAAAAATATTACTCCAAACACAATCAGAGGATAGAAATGGAACGTTGCAACACTTGTTTTTAATTAAAAGCCCCCTGACCACCAAAGGAGGGATTTAAATTATTTGGTTTAAAATATAGATTTTGATTAGAATTTTTTAATAGAATTTTAATAAAAAAAACTTTTATAAAACAAAAAAATGATAAATTTGCATGAAATTTTAAACAGAAAATTCCTATAAAAAATATGAAAATTGCCTTAGATGCTATGGGCGGTGATTATGCCCCTAATGCCATAATAGATGGTGCGTTGTTAGCCTCCAAAGTGGTGGCAAATGATACCGAAATCGTACTTATAGGACAAGAAGACGTTATCAAAACATATTTGGGTGGTATTGATAACAATATCCCAAAAAATATTACCATTGTCCATGCTTCGCAAGTTATTGGCATGGCAGAACACCCTGCAAAAGCATTGCCTCAAAAACCAGATTCAAGCATTGCAGTAGGGTACAAACTTCTCAAACAAGGCGAAATACAAGGATTTTGTAGTGCGGGTAATACAGGTGCTATGATGGTGGGTGCATTATTTAGTGTGCAAGCCATTAAAGGCATTGCACGCCCTGCGATAATAAGTTATGTACCAAAACTTGACGGCTCTACAGGCATAATCCTTGATGTAGGTGCTAATGCAGATTGCAAACCTGAACAATTAGAACAATTTGCACAGCTTGGTAGTATTTTTTGTGAATCGTATTTTGGTATTCAAAACCCAAAAGTTGGGTTACTTAATTTGGGCGAAGAAGCTGAAAAAGGCAACATGGTAACACAAGCAACACATAAATTATTAACTCAAAATACCAAACTTAATTTTATTGGTAATATTGAAGGCAGAAATCTTTTTGACGACAAAGCTGACGTAATTGTTTGTGATGGTTTTGTGGGCAATATTGTCATTAAAATGGCACAATCTTACTATAAAATCCTCAAAAAGAAAGGTTATGAAGATGCTTTTTTTGACAATTTTAATTATCAATCTATTGGTGGAAGTCCTATTTTGGGTATAAATGGCAATGTGGTTATTGCACATGGCATATCAGACGCAGTTACCATAAAAAATGCACTACTTATGACCGAAAGGGTATGCAAGGCAAATATCCCAGAAAAAATAAAAGAAGCATTGGCGTAGTTTAAAATTGTCAGTTTTTTCAGTTGGTAGGTTTTAAAAAATACAATTTACTTTAAAAAGTAGGTTGTGTTTTTTATTGATATTTAAAAATTATAGCCCATTGTTTTAATTTTTACAACGAAATATCAGTATTTTTTTCCATTTCGCCTATACATTCTTCCAACTCTTTCAACCATTCAGGATTTGTATTTTCGGATTTTAATCGTTCATTTTCTAATAGTTGTCTCATCATTGGAAGAAAAGCTTTATTTCCAATTTCTAAAATTGCTTCAAATAGTAAAGTGCCAAATTCGCCTGTATTGAGTTCTCTGATTATAATATCATCTATGCGACTATCTTTTCTCTTTGCTAATCCGACTATTGCTTCAAATCTTGTATCTTGATGTTTGTCATTTATGCGATTCCATAGTGCGTTTATGATTTTTTTGTTATTTCTTTCAATTAGAGTGCCAATGCCAAAAGTTGCCCAATCCCGTATATAGTTTAATTTGTCAGATGATAAATAGATTAATGTTTCGATTGCTTTTGTGTTATCAATTCCAATCAACGCAAAGACCAATCCTTGTTTAATGAGTTGATTTTCAGTATATTGCAATTCACATAATCTACAAATTTGTTGTTTTGTTAATTTTTCTTGGTTATAACCAATGGCATACAATATTGTCATTAATACTTTGGGATTTTTTTCATTTTCTAAAAGGTCAAAAAATAATATATTACTTTCTTTATAAAATGGTCTTGGTGAGGTGCCTAATTGCGCCAAAATATCAATACCAATTTTTCTTATTTTTGGGTTTCCATTTTTTGTAAGTTCAATAGAAGTATCAAAAACTTCTTGGGTTGGTCGTTCCCTTAAAACCCTAATATTTTCCCAATAAGTTTTTTCTGATTTATTATTTAACAGTCTGAAAAATACTTTTTCACTTGTCCAGTTAATTCTACTCATTAGTTGTAGGTTTTATTTAGGTTGTTTTATAGTGGCATAATGCCCAATAAACATTCCAAAAAATTCTTACTACTATACATCTTTTAGTACTAAAAAAAAGTGCTTTGGAACGATTTAAACAAAATATTTTTAATGACATTTTTCAAAAAATTGGGTCTGTACCGTAGTTTACGGAGGTCTGACCCTGATTTTTTTGAAAAATTATAAACTGAAAACAGCGTTAAACATCATATTTGTTTTAATTTTTCAAAGAAACGAATTATTTTTCAGTAAAAAAAAACTAAAAAATCCTTTTTTCTACTTTCTGAATATATTTTTTTAAAATTTGTATAGTAGCAAGGTGTTTTTTATTTATAGTTCTAATTGTTAAAAAAAATAAAATAAAATTCTATTTACCAAAAAAACTTGCATACTCTTGTAATAATACACCATAAAACAAAACAAATGATTATCTTTGCATGTCATTATTAATAAATTATTTGGAAAAAAACAATTTTCTATGGCAAAAATCAAATATTATTACAATCCTGATACTTGTACTTACGAAAAAGTAAAGCCAAAAGCGAGCGAAATCGCTATGCAGGTTGCTATATTTGGCGTGTTGTCTTTGTGTTTGTCAGTTGTAATTGTGTATTTTTATAGCAGTTATTACACTACTGAAAAAGAGCAATCACTCAGAGAAGAAAACCAAGAACTCTTGGAACATTACAACCTCCTCAACAAAGAACTTACTGAAGTAACAGATATTCTTAAATCTATTCAACAACGTGATGATAATATTTATCGCGTAATTTTTGAAGCAGAGCCTATTCCTGCCTCTGTACGTAGTGCTGGGTCGGGTGGTACAGACAAATATCGTGAATTACTTAAAAAAGGGCTTAAAAAAGAAAAACTTATTTTGAATACAAAAAGTAAGATAGACCAACTCAAAAAAAGTCTATATATTCAAACAAAGTCTTATGATGAAATTTCTAAACTCATCAAAAATAAAACTTCCATGATGGCGTGTATGCCTGCTATTCAGCCCGTAGCCAACAAAGGACTTGCAAGACTTACTTCTGGTTTTGGGTTGCGTATTCACCCAATCTACAAAGTAGGGCAGTTTCATCCTGGTATTGATTTCGCTGCGCCACAAGGTACGCCTATTTATGCAACTGCTGACGGTGTAATAGAAAAAGCAATGTATGAAGGCGGTTATGGCAATTATGTGGTTATCAATCATGGATATGGCTACAAAACGCTATATGGACACATGTCAGAAATCAAATCACAAGTTGGACAAAAAGTAAAACGTGGCGAACTTATAGGTTTGATAGGAAGTACAGGCTTTTCTACTGCACCACATGTACATTATGAAGTAATTTATAATGGCGAACAAGTAAATCCTGTGTATTATTTCTTCAAAGACCTTTCTGCTGATGAATACGAAAAAATCTTAGAAATTGCCTCAAAAGAAAATCAATCTTTGGGATAGGATTTAATTTATTCAGTTGTCAGTTTTTCAGTTATAAAAAAAGCCAAAAGCATATTTTTGAATAATGTTTTTGGCTTTTTTTGTGAAAAAATCTACTTGTTTTCTTAATTTTGTTTTCTTAATTTTTCTTGATTTTTTAAAATCCTTTCAACGCCTTGTTCTAAGGTTTGGTATTGTTTTGCAAAACAAAAACGAAGCACTTTATTATCAGTAGGATTTTGGTAAAAAACAGACACAGGAATTGTTGCAACGCCTATTTCTTTGGTTAAGCGTATAGCATAATCCGTTTCATTTTCATTAGAAAGATGTTTGTAAGAAACCAATTGAAAATACGTGCCTGCACAATCCAACAATTCAAAAGGCGTTTCTCTGAGCATATTTCTAAATTTATCTCTGCGTTCTTGGTAAAAATCAGGCAAAGAAAGATATTTTTCTGCGTTTTTTACAAATTCTGCCATCGCATATTGCATAGGTGTATTAGTAGAAAATGTATTGAATTGATGTACTTTCCTAAATTCTTTTGTGAGTTCAACAGGGGCAAGACAATAGCCAAGTTTCCAACCTGTGGTATGATATGTTTTGCCAAAAGACGAAATTACAAAACATCTTTTACGGATTTCTTCGTATTTTATGGCACTTTCATGCGCTACTTTATCAAAAACAATGTGTTCATACACTTCATCACTTACCAGAAAAATATTGGTATCTTTGACCAAATCCACAAGTTGAAGCATATCCGTTTTTTGCCAAACTGCACCGCTTGGGTTGTGTGGTGTATTAAAAATAATAAGACGTGTTTTTGGTGAAATCTTTTGTTTTACTTCTGCCCAATTTATGTTATATGTTGGAAATTGCAAAGCAATAGGCACAACTTTTCCGCCAAAAAGTTCTATTACAGGCAAATAAAGGTCATAAGCAGGTTCAAAAATAATAACTTCATCACCCAGTTTTACAGTACAAGCAATCGCATTAAAAATCGCCTCACTTGCCCCTGAAACTACTGTAAGTTCTGTGTTCCAATCAGGCAAATAACCATAGCAAAGTTGTGTTTTGTATGCAATAGTTTCACGCAAAGCAGGCAAACCTGGCATTGGAGCATATTGGTTTTGCCCTTTTCGCATAGCTTGTGCTACGAGTTCAATCATGTCATTATCCGCAGGAAAATCAGGAAATCCTTGCGAAAGATTAACCGCTCCTACTTCGTTGGCAAGGGCAGACATTACGCTAAAAATAGTTGTCCCTACATTGGGCAATTTGCTGTCTATGTGCATGAAATTTTAATTTATATCTTTAATGTATGTTACAAAAAAAAATTGATAGTGTATTTTTTGCAAAAATAACCCAAAATTTATGCAAAAAAAATTATGTAATATGTAGGTCTAAGCATTAGTTTCCTGTATTTGTTTTAGTTTAATTTTAAAAATACTATTAATTGACAATATTTGACAATATTAATAGGTATAAAAATTCCTCCCCTTTAAGTTATAATAGGTTTTAACCCATTTTACTAAAAAAAACATTAAATTTTAGCGAAATAAATAAACAAAAAACAGTCTGCAATATTACAGACTGTTTTTTTGTTTATTTACTGTTTCACTTTTTTTGAAAACCTAATTTTTAAAAATCATGTCCAAAAGTTAGATAAAATTTTGGGTCTGGTTTTGTGATATTGTCTTCGACTGCCCAAGCAAAATCGCCTTTGAGGTAATACCCAAAAACCAATGTACGAACACCTACCCCATACCCTATCAGCCAAGGACTTTTGAAGTCGTTTACTGTTGCCCTAAAAGGTACGCTATTATTGCCTACAATACGTGTATTGAGCGTATTGTTGCTATCAAAAGGGCTTAATCCTGTCCAAGCAGTTCCCATATCATAAAAAGCAGTTGCCTGAAAATTGCGTAAAAAATTACTTGTAAGTCTATTGCCAAATAAATATTTGAACAAAGGTACACGCAATTCAATATTAGTCAAAAGGAAATTTTCCCCAAAAACACGGTTGTAGTTGTAACCACGCATATTGGTTACAAATTCATTGAACAACAAATCTGAATTATCCAAATTATTAGCAACTTGTAATGGGCTATTTTCAGGATTTTCTCTGGTGTTAAATACCCAATTATCCATACCACCAAGCATAAATTGTTTTGGATTTTTGCCCCCAAAACGTCCATACGCTACACGCACCGCAAGGATTAAATCTTTATGCAATACTTGATAATGACGAATATCTGCCCCAATTTTACTGAAATTTAGTACATTTGTTTCTTGAATACCTGTTTGGCGTTTGAAAGCATCATTTGTTTTGATGGTGTTGTTGATTTCCCCAAACAATTTAATGCGTGTGCCTGCAATCATATTTTGCCCTGTAACAATCGTATTATCAAATACAAATTCACCACGCACACCTACATAATCAATTTTATGGTCAAAAATAAAAGGATTGTCAAGGCTTGTAAAAATGGTATTCATATAAAAAGGTTGCACAGAAACTCTTGTATGTTCACTAACTGCATAATTCACATGGGCTTGCCATTTATTAGAATTATACCTTTGTATTACGAATGGTGGTTGTGTAGATTGGTTAATGTAAATACTTCTGCGGTCATAACGAAATCCTATATCAAACCTTTTGGCAAGATATTGATATTCTGCATAAAAATCTTTGCTTTTGAAATCAATCAAATAAAATATGCCTCCTTTTATGCGGTGATTTTCCAATAAATCCGCAGTATTTAATTCCACCAAAACGCCCCAATTACGCAATGGGTCTACTTTTATAGTAGTAATAAGGCTTTCATTGCGAAACATTGGTTTATAGTCAAATCCACCACGTACTTGGGTTTCGTTGTTTTTGGTATTTTTGGCAATATCCAAAATGGATTTATTTTCTGAATTTTTAGTTTCTTTATTTTCTTTATTTTCTTTATTTTCTTTGTTTTCTTTATTTTCTTTTACTTTTTTCAAAAGTTCTTCGTCAAACGCATAATTATCTGTATCTACCTCATCAGGGAGTAGTTTTATCGTTTTTTTTGAGGTTGTGTCTGTAAAACCGATTTTTGGAATTTCTTTTGTTTCAATGTTGATAGGAGAAGGGTTGCGTGTTTGTAGCGTTTGTACCCTAAGTGTAAATGGCAAAGGCGAAACATTAGCCCCAAAATCCATATTTTTGGTATAATACGGATAAATCCTACCTTTGTTTATCATCAAAAATGCAAGTCCATTTTCGTTAGGATTTAGGTCATAACTCACAATGTCTTGGGCATAATTGGTTAATAAAATGCTATTGCCTGTCTTGATATTTAGTTTTTTGAGTTGTGATATACCGCTTTCTTCGCTGATATACACAAGATTATTATTATCAAAAAAAATAGGCTCTCTATCAGGTTGTGGGTTTGTGGTAAGGCGTTTTACACTGTTTTTATTTCCTTCAAAAAGAAAAATATCAAAATTTTTGAAATCTCTGGTCAAATTCCCAAAAGCAGTAGGTGAAGCAATAATAAGCGTATCTTGTGGACGGTTGGAGCTAAACACGAATTTGCTGGTGCTATTAGGCAAAAAAGCAGGTTCTACATCATCAAACCAATCATCTGTTATTTGGTTTAAGTTTCCACTTTTAAGGTTATAAATAAACACATCATTTTGCCCTGTTTTGGCATCTTTGCCTTTTTTGGAGGCACTGATTACCATACAAGTAGCATCATCAGAAAAATCAAAACTATGAATTTGACCAAAATTCTGCCATACTTTTTGGAATGTTTTTTTTGTATTTTTTCCAAAAATATTCAAAATACTGCCTTTTACATTGGTATTAAAAACGGTTAATTTCAATTCATTGTTTTGGGTATGAATTACGCCCAAATTGTCATTGTCATACCACGAAAGCAAAGGTAATTCTTCATCAAAACGTTGTATAAGCGCTTTTTTGCCTTTTGTAACGAGTGATTTTCTGCGTTGTGTTTTCAAATCTTGGATATAAACCGTATATTTCCCCCTTACATTTTCCGAATAGGCAATTTTATCACCTGTTGGGCTTACTTTAATGTGGTGATAAATTTTCTTTTTACGGTTTTTGCCATACAATATACTTGTAACATCAGGCATTTTGGCGTTGGTAAGTACATCTACATTTTCAGCCAAATAATAATCTTCCCATTCACGCATAAATGTATTAAAACCAATACCCAACGTACCGCCAATGCTACTGCGTTCATTGCCTACAAGCCTTGCAAGGTTCAATACACTTGCAATGTTGGCACTACCATATTTTTCTGCGATATAATTCCAAACAGCTTGCCCAGCCAATATTGATTCTTTGCCTTTGAGAAGGTAAGGTCTGCGGATTTTGTTATTTCTGCACATATCACGCATATAATCGTCCATTTCTGACGACCAACCCTCTGCCACATATTTCGCTGCGCCTATCAAAAACCAATCGTTGAATTTGCCTGTGTAAGTATTTTGCAAAATATTTTTAAAGTTGTTGCCAAACATCATTTTGCGTATGAGCATAGAAGCCATGCCAAAACGCAGTTCTTTTTTAAAACCTTCTTCGTTGCCAGAGAAAGGCACTTCAATTTGAGGTTTAAAGAAATCAGTTTGTCCGCTTGAATTGATAGATTCTTGTCCAAGTCCCACATTGCTTTGGCGGAGGTCAGACACCGAATTATAAATAAATACTTTGGATTTGCTATCAGGTGTGTATCCCAATATTTCGGTAATTTTGGCAAATTCAAATTCCAAAAACCTAATGCTATTTTGGGCTATTTTGCTCCCATCTGCATAATAATATACATCAAAATTGGTGGTGCTAATATATCGCCATTGAAATTTTTTGGTTTGAATACGATTTTTCCCAAAAGTTTCAAAGGTATTTGCGGTTTGGGCTAAAATATTAGAAGAAAAAAAACAAAACAAAAAAAATGACAAGACAATTGATAAAACAATTGGCAATAAAATAAAAAGAATAAAAGGATTTCTTTTCATAAAAATCTTTAAAATAAGCGAAGTAAACGAATTATTGGTTTTTACTAAAAAAATAATATTTAGTTTATGTATTTTGATAATACACTTAACATAATCTGGTTTTACAAATGTTTTTTTTATACTAAAAAACATAAAAAAAATTACTCCATTACAAAAAATCCTACTTCCATCACACCCAAGATTTTTTGGTCTTGTGTAGAAGCGTTGAGGTGTTGGATTTCTACTTCATATTCGCCTTTGTCTTTGAAAGGAAAAGCCTCTAATGTTTGTTCTACATCAGCCAAATCGCCCATTACACCGCCTTTTATTTTATCATTTTCATCTTTTATTTGGATTTCAAATTTTTTAGAAAAAGGTTGTTCTTTTCCATTTTTGGATTTAATGGTAAGTTGCACGTGTATTGCTTTATGGGCAATAGAAGGCACTACACGCAAGCCAATACCCATTTTGAGTGGATTTTTAGGGGGTTCTGCCAAATTAAAAGTGTATTTGCAAACATTTTCTTGTTTCCATGTCAAAGCAGGCAAACCATTGTATTTTTCAAAAGTTTTTCCTTTGCCACAAGCACTCAATGCCACACAAAAAGCAAAGCATATAAACGTATTGTAAAAAAAATGCTTGAAAAAATTTGTATTTTTAGCTGATAAATCCATATTGTAGCTCCTTTGTTTTTTAAAATGCATAATGGTAAAATGTAAATCTAAAATGTAAATTTATGAAAATATTTAAAATAGATTCCAAAAAAAACACTTTTTTAGGAGAAAAACAAGATTTAAGACAAATTAAATTTATTTTTTTCAGGCAAATATTTTTCTAATTCCAATACAATATTTTGCACATCAATCTACAAATGCGTTAATTCATAATCTTACGTTTCGTTTTTTATAAAAAAAATGTTAATTTTGCATCTAAAAAGATTACAACAGTATAAAAAAAATATAAAAACGTATCTATTTAGCTATAACCTAAAAAATATTTTTATATCAATTTCCTAAATGAAAATTTGGCATAAATAATTTGTCCTCTTAGGGATTAGTGGGCTAAATAATTGTATAAAAACAACTTATAAAAACAACTTTTTGTATTCATCATGGCAGATATTTTTGAAAAAGTATTAAACAATATGGGTTCTCTTGGAAACCTGTCCAAAGAAGCTCACGGATATTTTTCATTTCCCAAACTCACAGGCGAAATTGGCCCCCACATGACTTTTCGTGGAAAAATGGTTTTAAATTGGAGTTTGAACAATTATCTTGGGCTTGCCAATCACCCAGAAGTACGCAAAATTGATGGCGAATCAGCGGTAAAATACGGTCTTGCTACGCCTATGGGTGCAAGAATGATGTCGGGCAATAGCGACCAACACGAATTATTGGAGAAAAATCTCGCTGAATTTGTAGGCAAAGAAGACAGTATTTTGCTCAATTTTGGGTATCAAGGCGTGCTTTCAATTATTGACGCAATGCTTGACCGTAAAGATGTGGTAGTGTATGACGAACAATGCCACGCTTGTATCATTGATGGTTTGCGTTTGCACATTGGAAAACGTTTTGTGTACAAGCATAATGATATAGAAAGTTGCGAAAAACAACTACAACGTGCCACAAGACTTGCAGGGGAAACTGGCGGAGGGATATTGGTCATTACTGAAGGTGTGTTTGGTATGTCAGGCGTAGTAGGTTGCTTAAAAGAAATTGTAGCATTGAAAGAAAAATATAATTTTCGCCTTTTAGTTGATGATGCGCATGGTTTTGGCACAATGGGCAAAACAGGTGCAGGCGTAGGCGAACATACAGGTGTGCAAGATGGTATAGATTTGTATTTTTCTACGTTTGCCAAATCTATGGCAACTATTGGGGCATTTGTGGCAACAACGAAAGAAATTTGCACATATTTGCGTTATAATCTTCGTTCTCAAATTTTTGCAAAAAGCCTTCCAATGCCTCTTGTAGAAGGTGCGTTGGTGCGTTTGAATTTGCTTAAAACACAACCAGAACTCAGAGAAAACCTTTGGAAAATTGTACATGCCATACAAAATGGTTTCAAAGAAAGAGATTTTAATATTGGAATTACACAATCACCTGTTACGCCTGTGTTTATGCAAGGTGGTGTGGGCGAAGCTACACAAATGATAAAGGATTTGAGGGAAAATTATGGCATTTTTTGCTCTGTGGTCATGTACCCTGTAGTGCCAAAAGGCGTGAATATTTTGCGTATTATCCCTACTGCTGCGCATAGTTTGGCAGATGTAGAACGCACACTTGATGCTTTTTCTGCAGTTGCCCCAAAACTCAAAGCTGGCGTATATGAAAATGTAGTGCCTCACATGGCATAAATATTTAATGTCTAAAAGTTTTTGGAAAATTGGGTCTGCACCGTAATTTATAGAGGTCTGACCCAATTTTTTTTTGAAAAACTGCCTCAATTACAATATTCATACCTTGTAATTATTTCTAATCGTATTTTTTTGCTTTTCGCAAAAACTGCCACCTGACAAACATTCCAAAAAACAACAGAAATATACCAAATATACCCAAGAAAATTTGCCCAAAATTCCTCTCCCAAAAGTTATTAATGCGTGCATTTTTTGGGTTATCTTTGTGGTAAATTACGTTTAATTCTTGTCCTATTTGATATGGAAATAAGTCTTTATTTTGTTCCAAATCACTTATAAAAAAGTGTTCTTTTCCTTCCAAAGTTTTGAATTTTACAACAGGTGAGCGATAAATTGCTTTTTCTTCAATTTTAATTACGGTGCCTTTCACTACAACACCATTCAAATCTAAGTCTTGTAAGGCAAGCAAAAAAGAAAACCCATAAATGGCTATTATGAGCCCAAAAATAGAAAGAACAAAGCCCACATAAGAGGCGTTTTTATAAGCATTCATACAGATAAAAAGGAAAATAAAAAAAATATCCAAGAATAGTAATAATATAATCTATAAAAACCAAAACTGGTACATTTTGCGGAATTCATTCCCCCAAAATATTTCATTGTGTTTGCCTCTATCTCTGATAATAATTTGTATGGCATCATCTTGATAACCAGCCTCTTTCAATGACCAATATGTAGATTGTAAATGACTTTGCATGTATCTACTTTCTGTTTGGCTTCCTACGACATACCATGAAGTATTGGGAAAATGATTGCTTTTGAGTGTATCAAAAATAGTATGATTGAACCATAAAGAAGGAGAAAAAGCAGCAATTTTTCCAAAAATCTGCGGAAAATAAATACCTGCATAAATACTTATCAATCCACCCAAAGAACTACCCAAAACAGTTGTATTTTCTCTATTGGATAATGTTTTGAAGTTTTTATCTATAAAAGGTTTGAGTGTTTCAGCCATAAATTTTAAATACGAAATACCTTGACCTCCTCCAAAATGTTTATTTGGAAATGGTGTGTATTCTTGGATTCTGTGCGTACCACCATTATCAATTCCAACAACAATACTTTTTTGTTTTTGTTTGCCTTTTGTGATTTTATCCAATGTTTTTGCTACTTTCCACTCCCCCAAATACGCAGTTTTATTATCAAATAAATTTTGTCCATCTTGCATATAAATAACAGGATATCTTTTTGAAGAAACAAAATAATCAGGTGGTAAATAAATTCTTATATTGCGTTTGCGTTCTAATTGCGGAATCCAAAAATCTGAAATTGTATGAATCATGCTTTTTGTAACGTTTTTTTAATTTTTAACTTTGTTTTAGAAAAGAAATAATAAACAAAAATACGTTTTTTTCCAAAAATAAGCAACTCATAACGGTTATGAAATCCAATTTGCCAGTGAGCAACTACAACTTGCTTTTTTAACAATTTTGGTTTAACAATTTTTTTAACAATTTTTATGATAAATATTTGTAAGAAAAATATAAAATCAATGACAAAATCAGTTAAGAAACAAATATCCATAATACAAATGCAAATTATAACTTTTGAAAAAGTAATAAACATAAAATTTATAAAATCTTTTTCAAAATTTAAAAACAGAATATTCGGTTTTTGATAAAAAGAATATATCTTTGCTTTGCATTTTCAATATAAAATTTCTTATTGCGATTTTATAAAATTGCATTAAAAACATAAATAACAGTATAAAAAAACATAAAAAACTATGAAAAAAGTTTTCGCTTTTCTCCTCATGTTTTCGTTTGCTATGCCTGCGTTTGCTGACGAAGGTATGTGGCTTCTATTGCTTTTAGGCAAAAAATATGATGAAATGAAAAAAATGGGCTTAAAGCTCAAATTAGAAGATATTTATAGCGTAAATAAATCTTCTTTGAAAGACGCAGTTATCCAACTAAGAAGTAATGGACGTGGTTTTTGCACAGGCGAAATCATCTCAAAAGAAGGGCTTATCCTTACCAATCACCACTGCGCTTATGGACAAATTCAATCCCATTCTACCCCTGAAAAAGACCTTTTGACAAATGGTTTTTGGGCAATGAACAAAAAAGAAGAACTCCCAAATAAAGGTTTGGAAGCATCTTTTTTGGTAAGAATGGAAGACGTAACCGCAAGGGTTTTGGGCGAAATGAACGACAATATGTCGGAAGCTGACCGCAGAAAGAAATTTGGAGAAGTAGCTGCAAAAATCAAAAAAGAAACAGAAGAAGCTGAAAAAGCAAAAGGCAATACGTATGAAGCAAATGTAAGCACTTTTTTTGATGGCAACGAATATTATTTGTTTGTGTATGAAGTGTTTAAAGATGTACGTCTTGTAGGTGCTCCACACGAATCTGTAGGTAAATTTGGCGGTGATACCGACAACTGGATGTGGCCTCGTCATACAGGCGACTTTTCTTTGTTGCGTGTATATGCAGACAAAAATGGCAAACCAGCAGAATATTCTGCGGATAATGTGCCTTTCAAACCACGTCACCATTTCCCTATCTCTTTGAATGGTATCAAAGAAGGTGATTTTACAATGGTTTTTGGTTTTCCTGGTCGCACAAATAGATTTTTGACTTCTTATGGTGTAGATTATACCATCAACAAACGTAACCCTGCTGCGGTAAAACTTCGTGATAAACGCCTTGCGTTGATGAAAGATGGCATGGACAAAAGCCCTGCAGTGCGTTTGCAATATGCTTCTAAATATGCAAGCATTGCAAATTATTGGAAAAATTGGCTTGGTGAAACACAATGCTTGAAAAGACTAAATGTATATGCCAAAAAACAAGCAGAAGAACAAGCATTCGCAAAATGGGCAAGTGCTGACGCAACACGCCAAGCAAAATATGGTAAAGTATTGTCAGAACTTGAAAATGCGCACAAATCTGTAAATAAATACGGTCTTGCAAGCGAATATCTCAATGAAGGACTTTTTGCCCCTGAACTTCTTCCATTAGCACGTGGCGTGCAAATGATGGTGGAAAGTGGTAAAACTGATGACCTTGCAAACACCATCAAAGAACATTTTAAAGATTATAATGTAATGATTGACCAAAATATTATGGCTTCTTTATATGAAATGTCTGCAGAAGGTATGCCAATGGATTTGATGCCAGATTTTTTGAAAGATGCTAAATCAATGGGCTTTGCAAAATATGCTGAAATGGTCTATAGCAAATCTATATTTGCAAGCGAAAGCAAAATGAATGAATTTGCAAAAAAACCAAGCAAAGAAGCTATCGCTGATGACCCTGCTTTGAAAATCGTAGCAAGTATTATGAAAATTGCACAAACTTTCCCAACGGATTACAGAGATGTTTTGAGCAAAAATAACCGCCTATATGTAGCAGGTACAAGAGAATTGAACAAAGATAAATTTTATTACCCTAATGCAAACTCTACGCCTCGCCTCACGTATGGCAAAGTAGGTGCATACAAAGCAAGAGATGCGGTAAATTACC
The DNA here is from genome assembly GCA_031425615.1 of Cytophagales bacterium. Classification (GTDB taxonomy): domain Bacteria; phylum Bacteroidota; class Bacteroidia; order Cytophagales; family Microscillaceae; genus JAAFIN01. Next base: position 130,937 of record JANPJR010000015.1, on the reverse strand, counting down.
AATTCCTTACTACTTTGGAGGGTATCATGGAAAAAGAAGACCCTACAAACCCTGAATTTGTAATCCCTGAAAAATTACGCCAGGTGTATAAAGCAAAAGATTTTGGTAGATATGAAGTAAACGGTACAGTGCCTGTTGCTTTTATTTCAAATAATGACATTACTGGTGGTAATTCTGGTAGCCCTGTAATCAACGCAGAAGGTCAAATGATTGGTTGTGCTTTTGATGGTAACTGGGAAGCTATGAGTGGCAATATTGCGTTTGAAACCAATCTCCAACGTTGTATCAATGTAGATATTCGTTATGTGCTTTTTACCATTGAAAAAATAGGCGGTGCAAAAAATCTAATTGACGAAATGACGCTTGTAGGTGGAAAAGGAACGAAAAGTAAGTAAAAATAATTAGGAATTAAGAATTAAAAATTTTAATTCCATTTCTTTTTCAAAAAAACAACCAAACACAAATAATATGTGTTTGGTTGTTTTTTTGTGATTCAGTTGAGACTCGAACCCAAAACCCAATCATTACAGTGACTTGCTCTACCAATTGAGCTACAGAATCAAAAAACATCAAAATATTTTACAAAATAAAAAGAGCAATATTTTCTATATGAAAAAATTGCTCCTTTATTTGTGATCCTGTTGGGATTCGAACCCAAGACCCCATCATTAAAAGTGATGTGCTCTACCAGCTGAGCTACAGAATCATTTAGTTTTAAATATAATACTTTCTTTTTTTTAATTTTTTCCCCTTTTTAATTTTTTCCAATATTTTTATTGAATTAAATATTTTAAAGAAAAAACTTGTGATCCTGTTGGGATTCGAACCCAAGACCCCATCATTAAAAGTGATGTGCTCTACCAGCTGAGCTACAGAATCAAATTTGATTTGCTATTTAAAACGTGGTGCAAATATGCGTTTTATTTTTTATAATTCCAAATATTTTTTAAGTTATTTTTGAAATTTTTTATTTTCTTTTAATTTTTAGAAATTTCTTTGAAAATTTAATAAATAAATGAACTTTGCACAATAATTATTTTAATCAATTGTGTACTTTTTGCTTCGATTTTTTTAAAACAGATTGCAAATTTAAACTACTTTTTTAACATTTACAAATAAATGCGTATTTTTTTTTATTATTTTTTACTTTTTTTTGAAATTTTTGCCTTTTTGGTATTAAAAAACCATGTTTTTGCCCAAGAAATAAAAAAAGACACCACCAAAAACACAGATAATTTAACAGAAATTTCTACAGAAAGGGACATTTCCAATAATCAAATTTTGGATAAAGCACGCATAGAAAGCCTTATAAAAGACAGCGATAGATTCTTTTTTGAAAAAAATTATACAGAATGTTTGCGAATTTATGAGCAAATTTATTATAAAGAAAAAGTATTTTCGCCCAGAATGTTATTTCAAATGGGTTTTATTTATGAAGGTTTGGGCGATTATACACAAGCCCTCTATTTTTTGAATTTGTATTACCAATATGAACCTAATTGGCAACTTATCCAACATATTGAAAATATTGCACAACGACACCGATTAAAAGGTTATGCAAATGCTGACCAAGATTTTGTACTTACGATATATTATCAATATTTCAATGAAATTTGGATAACATTGATGGTTTTTTGTATATTATTATGTTCGTATATTTTTTGGTACGAAAGGGAAGGAAATCATATACCTTTGGCACGAAAACTATTGTTGTTTTTTTGTATTTTTGTATTTTTTTTGAGCAGTTTTTGGCTTAAAAGTATGCCATATATCATTGTAGCACAAGACCAAACTTATCTTATGTCTGCCCCCTCTGCAAGCAGTGATATTATACAAGTAATAAATAAAGGACATAAACTTTACACAACACGCACAAAAGATATTTGGCATGAAGTATATTGGGACAACAAAAAAGCATATATTCGCAAGAGCAATGTAATGGAATAATTGGAAATTAGGAATTGAGAATTAGGAATTGAGAATTAGGAATTGAGAATTAGGAATTAAAAAAATAAACTGATATTTATAAATTTTAAAAAACAAACCAAAAATATGACTGAATCATTTTTGTATTACATCTGGAAAAACCAACAATTTGATGCACAAAATTTACGCACTGATACCCAAAAAAATGTGAAAATTTTGGAAATAGGCACGCAAAATACACAAGGAGGTGCAGATTTCCAAGATGCAAAATTATTGATTGATGAACAAATATGGTTTGGTACAATAGAAATTCATGTAAAAACATCTGATTGGCATAAACATCAACACCAAAAAAATAAACAATATAATAATGTTATCTTACATTTAGTTTGGGAAGATGATATAAATAGCGAAAATATAAAACCCGAAAATCTAATTTTGCGACATGATGGCACAACAATTCCTACGCTTTCCCTCAAAAATAGGGTAAAACCGTATTTTGTCCAAAATTTCTTGGCACTCAACAACCAAAAAAATACCATTCTTTGCCAATCACAACTCCAAAATGTACCTGATTTGTATAGATTTCAAGCGTTGGACAAATCTCTTGCACAAAGATTGGAACAAAAAGCTGATTTTGTAAGGGATTTGTTAAACCAAAATGAACAAGATTGGGAAGAAACTGCGTTTCAAGTATTAGCCAAAAATTTTGGGTTTAAAACCAATGCAGAGCCTTTTTTAAGACTTGCAAAAACAATTTCGTATAAAGTTTTGGCAAAACACGCAGATAATTTGACAAGCATTGAAGCATTGTTATTTGGGCAAGCTGGATTTTTGGACGGAATTTTAGACAATATGGCAACAGATGATTATACAAAATTATTGCAAAAAGAGCATGATTTTTTAGCCAAAAAATTTAATTTACAACAACAAAAAAGCCACGTTTCAGAATGGCAGTTTTTGCGTATGCGTCCTGCCAATTTTCCGACATTACGTATAGCACAGTTTGCAAGCCTTGTGCATCATTGGCGAAATTTTTTCTCTGTGTTGTTGTATGAAAATTACGAAAATTTACACAAAAAATTTGCGGTATTATGTTCTGAATATTGGCATACGCATTATCATTTTGGAAAAATATACAAAGGAAAAGTACCACAATTAGGCAAAAGTAGTGTAGAAAATATTTTTGTAAATACGGTTATTCCATTGCGTGTGGCATACAGCAAAGCCAAAAATCAACCTGATATGCTTGCACAGTCTTTGGAAGATTTGGAAAAACTGACTGCGGAAAAAAATGCTATTTTGGACACTTGGCATGAAGCAGGCATAAAAGCCAAAAATGCGTTTGATGCACAAGCATTATTGGGGCTTTATCAAAATTTTTGTACCCCCAAATTATGCTTAGAATGTCCTATTGGTCATTTTTTGTTAAATAGAAAAGATGTATAGCCCCTACCCAAAGGCAATGAATGCTGTTAAGCTAAAAAACCTTTACACTAATACCCCAAGGGAATTAATATGAAAAAATTGTTTTAAGAAAAAAGCCATTTTTTTGCCTCATCTATATTTGTGAAAGAATTTATATTCATTCTGGTAAGTGATTTCACCATTTTTATAATGTATTCTCCACCTATTTTTGTAAAAAAATTCTTAGACAACAAAATAGCTACTTTTACATTGTCGCCAAAAGTTTTATGAACTTTTGGCAACCAAGTAGTAACAAGCCATGCTTTCGCATCAATGCCTGATTTTTCCATTGTAGATTGATTGACCAAAAGTAATTTTATATTTTTCTCTATACCTTTGTCAAGCATCGCCATAAAACATTTTTTGTAGTCTTCATATGGAATACTACCCAAAAGTTCCACATATATCATGTCATTTTCTTGCTCATGAAATATTTTGATATAATCATTTTCCAATATTAATTCCATAAATTTTATTGATTAAAAATTTTGAAAAAGGTAAAAACAAAAAGGGGAAATAAAAAAACATCTATTTCCTTAGAAAAAACATATTTTATCTTTTATTTATACAAAAATAGTGCTTTAAAAATAAATTTTTGTATGATTTTCAAAATTTTTTATTTTTTTATCAAAAAATATTCATAGAAAATAAATAACTATTTTTTGGACAGTTAAATATTTTTGGGTTTTTTCCCTTTGGAAATTAAAAAGCTTTTTTTACTTCACATAAAAACGCACACCCACATAACCCATTGCTCCCATAATAGGAGCATACACCACAGACGCATCAAAATATTGTTGATAAGGATTTTGGCTATTGACAATAGGATTTGATTGCATTACATTCAATAAGTTTTCGCCACCAATATATGCCTCCCAACGCAAAAAATTGCGTGTAATCTGGGCGTTCAACATAGCAAAATCTGGTGCAACAGCAGGACGCTGAAATTCTGCAGGCGAATTTTGGGTATTTGGCAATTTTTGTCTGCCTTGCCATTCTATTGTTGCATCAAAATCCCAATTCAAATTAGGCGTTTTGTACGAAACATTGTACATAATGCGGTCTTGTGGTGTGAAATACGCAGTTTGCAAACCAATATTTTCAAAACTTGTGCGTACATCATAATACTTATACGCCAATGTCATGTCCAAACCATTTAAAATCTCTGCTTTTGCCTGAATTTGGAAGCTATTCGCAAAAGATTTTCCTTGCAGATTGTAGATTTTTAGGTAATTGGTATTTTGCACATCAAAAACCACTTGTTTTGTAAAATCTGTCCTATAGAAATCAGCAGTAATATTCCATTCCCTTTCTTTTCCCACATAAAAGGTATGCGAAATGCTTGTGCCATAGTTCCAAGCAATCTCTGAAAAGGTATTTTGATTGGGATTTTGGGTATTTTGGTTAAAGTTTTCTATCAAAATCTTCCTGCTACTTGCCAAATAGCCCGAAGCACTCGCCAAAGGGTTGTCCATACGCATACCCCGCCCTGCGGAAAGGCGTATATGTGTAGATTTTTTTGGTGAATATTTGATATGTAAACGTGGATTCAGTTGAAAACCCATAATATTATGAAAATCTCCCCTTATGCCTGCAACTGATGTAAGTGTTTTTGTCCATTTGGCGGTGTGTTCTGCATAAAAACCCTGCGAAGTCTCCCTTCTACTCAAATCAAGAACATAAATTTGAGGGATTTTTGCCTCAAAATTCTCTATAAAATCATTAAAAACAGCACTAAATCCTGCTTTTAAGCTGTGTTTTTCGGATAAAGGTGTTTGGAAAATCATTTGTGCGTGTGCAAATAATTCTTTTCCCCTATAAAAATTCATACCATACCAACTATGTTGGTCATGATTGGCGGTTGTGATGATAAAACCTACGCTTCTTTGTGGATTTTTGGCAGAAACCCAACCGAATTTTGTCCAAAATTCCTGCCTTTCAGTATTGTGGCTTACGCCATAAGGTGCATTTAAACTAAAATTTTGATCGTTTGGGTGTTGGTGTTCGTTCTGTCCGCCAAGTTTTTGATCTTTGAGAAGTTTTACACCAAATTGCGCATGGAAATTCTCACCGTTGTAGTGCCAACGATTGACCATATTGACCTGTCTAAACTTCGGAATATCCATAAATCCATCACTATTTTGGTCAATCGCACTTTGCAGTTGGCTATAATGGCTCATAAATGTAGTTTGCCACTTATCGTTGATGTTATGGTTGGTATTTAGATTCAATTCAAAGCGATTACCTGCATTATAATACGCATTTGCGAGGAGTTTTTCTGCGTTTTCGGGTTGTGCGAGTGTCATATTGATTTGTCCTGTGATGCTTTCGTAGCCATTTACCACAGAGCCTGCCCCCTTACCTATGTCAATATTTTTAATCCAACTCCCAGACGTAAAATACAAACCTTGACGCACCGCCAAACCACGTACCGCAGGCACATTTTCCATCATGATTTGGGCATAATTGCCATCTAAACCTAAGAAACGGATTTGTTTTGTGCCAGAAATTGCATCAGAAGTGCTTACATCTATGGACGCATTGGTTTCAAAACTCTCTGAAAGGTTGCAACACGCTGATTTTTTGAATGTTTTGGCGGTCATGGTTTCCATTGCTTGCATTTCGTCAGCATTGCGGTCTTGGCGAATGACTACTTCGCCTAAATTTGTGTCATTTTTCAGAAAAACCTGAATAAATTCTTGTGGATTTTTGACTAAAAAACTGTCTTTTTGGTAGCCAATATATTCAAACACCAATATTTTTTTGTATGTTTCTTGTATATCTATTTCTTGGGGAATTTGAAAATTGCCCAAAGTATCTGAAACTGCACCTATTTTTCCACCTTTCCATTGTACTGTAACCGCAATAAGTGGCGTTTTTTTTCCATTGATATTTTCGGAAATATTGCCTTTGATAAGTTCTTGGCTAAAGGCGATGCCTCCCAGCCCCCAAAGGGGGAGCAAAAGCATGGTTATAACTGCCCAATTAGCAGGGTATAAAAAGCTATTTTTTATGATTTTTTGCATAATGTTATTGTTATTTTTTATAAATTGTTTAGAAATGGACATTACTAATAAATTTTATACATTGATAAAACTACATCAATAAAGCTCCTAATTATCAACTGATATACTGACAATTGATAAACTGACAACTATAAAAATTAACGAATAATACATCTCACACGCAACCAAAGCGGAATATTGGGCGGTGGGCGAAAAGAAAAATAACGTGAAAAGGTTTTTTTTACGTTATTTTTTAAAGAAAAAATACGTGAAAAACCTAAAAACGAAGGCAATACAAACAACAAAAACCACAAAGGCATTGCGTTTGCCTCAAAGTTATGAGATTGTTCTAAATCTGCTTGCCAAATGCTTGTTTCAAATGTGCAACAAGGGTTTAAAGGTTTAGTACAAGAAGTTTTTGGTTTTTTGAGGTTTGAATTTGAATGTTTTTTGGATTTTTTAGTGCCACAACAATTATCTTTTTTTGAAAAAAAGCTAATTTCTTGCGACATACCCACCATTTTGCAATGGCGCACATACACAGGCACACCAAAAGCTATCAATATTGTCTGAAATATCAGAAAATACGTGATAAATTGGCGATATGTAGGCGTAAGTGTTTGCATTTTTTACAAAAATACGAATAAAAAATAAATAAAAAATAATTTTCAAGATTACATTCAAAAAACAATTTAATTTATCTAAAATTGCTGTTTTACTGTGCCACATTAAGGCAGTTTGTAAAATGTAGTTGTTTTTTAAAGAATTTTCCATTAATGACAAGCCTTATTATATTTTTTTAGTTTAAAATAATTGTAAGGCAATGGCACAAAAAAACCCGCAATAAGTGCAACACCAAAAGCAAGCCAATAGGTATGCGAATGAAAATCTGCCTTGCCACCTGTGAGCATAAAATCAGTAATGTTCATGGCAATTTCCATCGCAACCATAGAAATCAAAGACATACCCAATGCCATTTGCAGCGATTGATACCAATTTAGTTTTTCTTTATAATGCAAAATAGCAGTTTCCAAAAGAATGGACGTAATCAAACCCGCAATAATAGCAAGCAACATGGTAAGCCACATAGCTGTATGTGGATAATATGCCTGCAAAAAAATAATCATGCCAAAATCTCCAATAGAACAGCCTATCAAGCAATTCAACGTATTAAAACTTGCCCTTTTCCATACATTAGCATCTTGCCAAAAATTCGTTTTAGGCATACTTTGTACGGTTTCTTTTACTAAATCTTTTACTTGAAATCCTGCTTTTGTTACCAATTCAATTACTTGATTTTCAGTAACTTGCCCTTTTATAGTGAGGATTTTATCAGGATTTTGGGTATCTACCGCCCAAGATTTTATATGCGGATTTTCATTGAAAAAAGGTGTAACCTTTGCTACACAATTTCCGCAATTGATATTAGTTTTTAATGTATGTGTTTCCATTTTTTTATACTATTTGTGTAATTTAGTATTGCAAAGGTAAATAGGAAGTAGAAATAATTTATTACAAAATTTTGTATAATTTGTGTAAGATTTTGTTTAGTACAAATTGTCCAAAGATTTACGTTTTTTGTCTGTATTTTCTTTAAATTCAGAAACCGTTAAATTTGTGATAGATTTGAATTGGTTAGAAAGTGCTTGTACGCTACTGTATGCCAATTTTTGGGAGATTTCACTTAATGTAAATTCATTATAGGTCAAAAATTCTTTTACTTTTTCTATTTTAAGCAAAATAAAATATTTCTCAATAGTAATATTTTCTTTGTTAGAAAAAATCTTGCTCAAATACACATAGTTTTGTGTTGTTTTTTCGCTCAAATATTCCGAAATTTTAATATTAAGGTGTTCAATATTTTCTAAATATGCCAATAAATATGTTTTTATTTGTGTGATAAGTTGTGTTTCTTTATCAAAAACCAACTCAAAGCCTTCATTTTTAAGCAATTCATTAAGTTTTTCAAAATCTATATTTTCATTTGTCCATACTTCTACTTCCCCCAACTGTACATCAACAATTTGTACATTAAGTTTTCGTATAATGGTTGTTACAACATTTTTGCAACGTTGGCATACCATATTTTTGATATGAAGTTTACTTAGCATACAAATTATAAATTATTCGTTGAATATTTTGTGAATATTTTTGCAAAATTAGCTTTTTTTTAAAGCAAAAATCAAAAAAAACGTTAATTTTGTCCTAAAAGTGATTTACTAAAAATCGTTTCTAATCAAATTTAACCATTGACCATTTTTATCTTATGAAAAATCTTATAAATTCATATTCAAGCTCATATTTTAGTCCTATTTGTTTTTATTTTTTGGTTTTTTTTGTATTGATTTCGTGCAAAAGCGAATATGAACAGCCTGTAAAAGAGGATTTAGGGTATAATTTTTATCCTTTGAATGTAGGTACTTTCAAAGAATACCAAGTACAAGAAACCTTTTATACACCTTCTTTGCCTCCAAAAACAGTTACATACCAATTTAGAGAAGAAATTTCAGAGGCTTTTATTGGCGTTGATAATCAGTTGGCATATCGTTATGACCGTTTTCGCAGGGAAACCGAAAATGACGCATGGGTACTGGATTCTGCGGGTAGCATGCAACGTTCTGATTATCAAGCACTTAGGACAGAAAATAACCAAATTTACCTCAAAATAACTTTTCCATTAAAAGAAAATGCTACTTGGAATGGCAATCTTTTTAATACTTTTAACAAAAATACTTACACCCTCAAAAACCTTAGATTGCCCAATAAAATCAGTAATAAATACACTTTTGACAAAACTTTGCAAGTGGTACAATCTAACGATTCAAGCCTTGTGTCGCTGGACAAACGCATAGAAACCTACGCAGAAAATATAGGACTTGTAAGACGTGAATTTAAACAACTTACCTACTGCACGATAGGCAGTTGCATAGGACAACGTATTATCAGCTTTGGCAATTCAAATGAAAGGGTTTTGATAAATTATGGAAAGATTTTGTAAAGAAATCTATACTACAAAAAACACTTTTTTTCTTATAATTTATAAAACTATGCAAAAACCTCCTCAAATTATTGAATTAGAAAAATAATTAGGCTTTGAACTTCCAGAAACGAAAAATGCTGAGGATATTTTTAATTAGAAAAATGCTGGAACTTGCTTATTCAATCATAAAGGAGAATTAATAGGGTTGGATTTATAGAATATTGCAAAAAACACTTAGGAAATAAAAAATTAAACAATTTTGCCATTTTGAAAAATTGTCAGGTAGAGTAAAAAAAAACCTTTATTTCTTTAAATAAAGGCTTTTTCTAATCTAAAAACTAAAAAACTGATAACCGATAAAAAAATTATTTACCTAATCCCTTTCAAATCAAGTTGTCGTTGATAAAGGCGTGCATTGCGGAGGTGTTCGCTGTACGTTACTGCAAAATTGTGATAACCTGAAAAATCTTCTTTTGCGCAAAAGAAAATATAATCATGTTTCTCTGGCGAGAGTGTAGCATCTATTGTGTCCTCTGTTGGCATATTGATAGTACCAGGAGGCAATCCTGCATATTTATATGTATTATAAGGCGAATCAATTTCTTTGTGAATATTCAGCACCCTTTTAATGGTAAAATCTTTTGCTGCAAATATCAAAGTAGGGTCTGCATCAAGTTTTATTTTTTTGCGTAAGCGATTCAAATAAACCCCTGCAACACGTGATTTTTCGTCTTTTTTGGCAGTTTCAGCTTGCACAATAGATGCCAAAATAGACACTTCAATAGGCGTTAAATTCAAAGCCTTTGCTTTTTCCTTGCGTTTTTCGTTCCAAAACTTTACATATTCTTTGTGCATACGCTCCAAAAACGCTTTGGGCGAATTGTTCCAATATACTTCGTAGGTATTTGGCAGAAACATTGCCATAATATTGGTGGTATCAAAACCAAATTTTTTAACGGTTTCAGGATTTTTGAGTTCTTTCAATAAATCTTCTGCAGAAAAATTGACTGATTCCCCTACCCTTTCCGCCAAATCAATAGGGAGACGAATATTATTAAATGTGATTTTTACAGGCACTTGCAATCCAGCCCTTAGCATTTTGACTGCGGTATAATTGCCCATATTTTTTTTGATAAGATAACGCCCTGCTTTTACGTGGTCTTGATAATTCAACAATTTGGCAATAAATGCAAAAGATACTACATCATTGACCATTTGTTCCCTTTTGAGTATGGTAAGAAGTCCTTGAAAATTGGTTTTTTCAGGAATAAACAAAAATTTATCTGCTTTTTCATTTCCTACTTGAAAATTGGCAGTAAAAAATATTTGATACACATAAAAAACTACCGAAATAAGTAAAAATATGAGGGCTATCATGCCCCCAAAAAGCCACTGTTTGCGTTTCATAAGGTTTTAATCAAAAGTTTTGAGGTATAAAAAAAATATTCATTCTGGTATTTTTTAGTATTTTACTAAAAAAAAAATTGCAAATGTTTACTTATTTTTTGTGTGATTTTATAGGACATTAACTTATTTTTTTTATACCTTTTTTTTAAAATCACAAAAATAACAAAAATTTACAAGATATTTACAAGATATAAAAATATGAATATTTTTTATTTAGAAAACCTGTAATTATTTAGCGTTCTGACACCCAAAATTGGAATAAATACAAAAAATAGGCGAAAATCCCCAATATTCTTGAAACGTCTCTTGTGTCACAATTATTTAGCATCATATAATCAACATTTTTATTTGATAATTTACTACTTTGTATTGGTAATCTATTATGAATTGTTTTTTATAACCCTTGCATAAAAAGTTTCGTTTTCCCAAAGGTTTTTTTACTATTTTTGCTTTACAGCTAAAAGGATACATAACTTTTTTTCTTATTATAGTTTTTATTCAGGAAGTTACACTTTTTTTGTTTTTTTTTATCATACATTGTGTTACACAACCTAAAAATGATTTTCTTTGGATAAAAAATACACAAATTTTAATTATATTTCCATAGAATAAATAAAAAAGCAAAAAAATTCCTAATTCCCCATTCTTAATTCCTAATCCCCAAAAAGATGTTTGCATACAGTTCTCCACAATCGCCACAGTTGCCTATTCTCATCAGTATTCCGCATGTAGGCACACATATTCCGCAAGAAATAAGCCAACAAATGCACCCACAACATCTAAAAAGCCTTGATGACGCAGATTTTTTTTTAGACAATCTTTACAATTTTGCACCACAAATGGGTATTGGTGTGATAGCATCATACAATCACCGTTGGGTAATAGACCTCAACCGTGCCAAAGATGATACACCACTTTATAAAGATGGGCGTGTGATGACAGGACTTGTGCCTACAACTACTTTTTTGGGCGAAAATCTTTACAAAGATGCTCCGCCTTCACCTGAAGAAATACAAAAACGTATTACAGCATATTATTTGCCTTATCACCAAAAAGTAGCATCTTTATTGGAAAATCTCAAAGAAAAATTTGGGGCTTGTTTGTTGTATGAGGCACATTCTATCCGCAGAAATGTACCTACTATTCGCCCTGAAAGTTTCCCAGATATACTTTTGGGTGACAATGATGGCAACTCCGCTCCTTCGGTTTTTGCACAAACCGCCAAAGGTTTTTTTAATCATGCGTATAGCGTGGCACACAACGAGATTTTTAAAGGTGGTTTTTTGACAAGACATTTTGGACAACCACAAAACCGTATTTTTGCCCTACAAGTAGAACGTAGCAAAGATATTTATATGGACACATCAGAAACAGAATACGACGAAGAAAAAGCCCAAAAACTACAAAAAATCCTCAAAAAAATGTTTATGGAATTTGGTACTATTTTTCAAAATGATGGGGTTTAAGTAATCAGTTCTTTCAGTTTTTTTGTTTTAAATTTTTCATACATTACTGGTATTAGCAAAACACAAAAGCCAGTATAAAAAACAGTATTGTTAGCTTATTAAGATTTTGTTATTATAAAGTATTAAATAATAATAATTTTTAAATAATTAAAAATTATCATTCCCCTAATTTGTTGTTTTAATGAATGTGTTATATCTTTGTTTGCGAATTTGTGTAAAAAAATACATCAAAAAACCATATCATAAAAACTACTTTCTTTACTTTTATTTATTTTCCATTCCTTTATAAAAAATGTTATCTGCCAAAAACGCATTACATATTTTTTTGTCTGTCAATCTTGTAAGTTGGGCTTTATTGCTTGCAATAAGGCTCATTGCGTTTTTTGGTTTTCACAATGATGAAGTATTTGATACGTATTTTTATGCAAAAGGGCTTTTATTGAATGTTTTTTTATTGGTGGTTTTTTTTTATTATAATGTAAATACTGAAAAAATCAAAGAACTGAATTTCATTGTGTTATTATCCAAATTGTTTTTTACAGGGGTAGTGTGCGTAGGTTTTTCAGTAATTTTACAAGTGATATTGCATTTTGTAGAAGCCCCAGAAGTTTCAACTGTTACATCACATTTTATCAATTTTTTGTATCATTTGAATATTATTTTGGTGATGATTTTTTTGCATCAATCATTTTTTTATTGGAAAAAAATGGTTGCTTTTCAGCAAGGTCATTACATTATTCAGGTATGGGATTTGTATGAATATTTGTTATTGGCAAGCCTTTTATTTAATTTTTTTGAGTTTGAACTCCGCCACATTCCTTTTACATTTAGTTGTATATTGTTGATAACATTGAGCTTATTTATGTCTATCCATTTGAAATGGATTGCATATTTGAGTGCAAAAGAGAAATGGCAAAGTATCGTTTTTTTGTTATTTATAGGCGTATTTTCGTCCTATTTTTTTTATACGGTCATTGCCCATTCTGACATCAAACATTTCACAACTGACCTCATGCACAGCGTTTATGTGTTGAGTATGTTTAGTTTTGTGTTTTTTTATGGTGGATTTTCTTTGTTGGTTATTTTGTTTAATTTGCCTACAAGTTCCGTTTTTGAGCGAAAAATTGAGGAAATTGTCAGTTTTCAAAACCTTACAAAATCGTTAGAATTGGGCGAAAAAGAAGATTATATTTACAAAACATTGTTTGAAAATGCCATAAAATCAACCCAAGCCCAAGCTGGTTGGCTTGAAATCAGGGAAAATGTAACCAATGTGCCACACGTCCAAAATATACACAATTTGGAAGATGAGACGGTAGAGATTTTTCGCAAACATATTCGCACCAATCGCAGAAGAAATATTGTTCAAAATACATTTAATACCCAAAACGAACCAAGCGTATTGTCTTCGTGGGGTTATCATTCTATTTTATATGCACCACTCAACAGCAACCAAAAATCATTGGGTTATCTCGTATTACTCAAAAATACCCCAAATGGTTTTGATGAAGATAAAAAAGAAGTAATACGTACTTTTGCCAAACAAGCAAGTATTTCTATTGACAATTTTAGACTTTTGGAGCAAACAATTGAAGCAGAACGTTATAAAAGCGAACTTCACATTGCCCAGCGTATTCAGGAAAGCCTTTTGCCTAAAAAACTGAATGTTTCCCCAAAATATCAAATAGAAGCCTACTCCTCCTCTGCGTCTGAAGTTGGAGGCGATTATTATGATGTGTATCATGTTGCCCAAAAACTTGTAATTTTGATGGCTGATGTATCAGGCAAAGGCACAAACGCAGCGTTTCACATGGCACAAATGAAAGGTATTTTTCAGGTATTGGCACAAATGAATTTTACTGCTGAAGAATTTTTTGATTATGCCAATATTGCTTTAGCAAATTGCTTAGAAAAAAGCTCTTTTATCACCGCTACTTTGGTAACAATTGATACCGAAACACACCAAGTAGAAATTGCACGTGCTGGACATTGTCCTACTTTATATTATACGCCTTCAGAACAAAAAGTACGTTTTTTGACTGAAGGTGGCATGGGATTAGGCATTGTACGCAAGAAAAAATATAGCCAATTTATGGGCAAACAAACCTTTGTATATGGCAAACATCACCTTATGGTGCTTTATACTGATGGTGTGTCTGATGCCCGCAATGAACTTGGAGAAGATTTTGGAGAAGACCGACTCAAAAGGCTCATTGAAGCGTATGCGTATTTGCCTTTGCCCGAATTGTTGCAACTTATTAAAAAAACTGTGCAAGATTTTCAAAAAAATACAAAAGTTTTTGATGACCACAGTGTATTATTGATAAAAAGAATTGCATAAATTTTATTAAAAAAAACGCAAGTTGTCAGTTTCTATAAATTTATGCTAATGTATATTTTTAACCCAGAAAACGATAAAATAAATGGTTATTTTATAAAAAAAAACGCCAAAATTTAAAGTTTTTTTAAAAAATAAATATAACAAAACAATTTGCGTTAGAACATGTGTTGCTTTTTTGTAGCGAAAAAATTGTGATACAAAAATACTTTTAAAATTAGAGCTAAACTGTTAATTATTTTTTACAACTATTTTATGTATTGGTTATCAAGGAGTGAGTTATTATTAGGCAAAGATAATTTGGAAATATTATCAAAATCTAATGTTTTATTGGTTGGATTGGGAGGTGTAGGTTCTTTTGTCGCAGAATTTTTAGCACGTGCAGGCGTGGGTAGTATGACCATTGTAGATGGTGATGTGGTAGAAGCTACTAACCGCAACCGACAACTGCCCGCACTTGTGAGTACCGAAGGCATAGCCAAAACTACTTACATGGCTGAACGTATCAAGGATATAAACCCTGATGTAAAACTTACAGTTGTGCAAGAATATTTGGAAGAAGACAAAATTATAAGTATTTTTAATGCACAACAATATGACTTTGTGGTAGATGCGATTGACACACTTACGCCCAAAATCGCCCTCATAAAACATACTTTATCGCACAAAATTCCGCTTGTGAGTGCTATGGGAGCAGGTGGAAAAAGGGACGTTACACAAGTAAAAATTCGCCCAATTTACCAAACTTTTCATTGTACGCTTGCGCAACAAGTACGAAAAACATTGAAAAAACAAAAAATAGAAGGCGATTTTTTAGCAGTTTTTTCTACGGAACAACCGCAAAAAGAACACCTTGCACATATAGAAAATAATCCACATAAAAAATCTTATTTTGGTACAATTTCCTATATGCCTGCATTATTTGGTGCTTTTTGTGCTTCTGCGGTGGTAGAAGGACTTTTGGTTTAATTCAATATCCGAATAGAAATTTAAAAATAAATTTTTAAAAATAAATAAATATGCTCAAAATATTTAACGAATTTTATCACCGATACAAAGCATATATACAAGTAGATGGCTTGTTGTATGCGTTTTTGGTGCTGTTTTTATTGCTATTATTTGGTGGTTGGGGATTGGGTTGGTGGTAAAAAATTGCAAATTCCAAGAAACAAATACAAAAAATTGACGTGATTGAATTAACTATTTTCCTTTTTTTTATCATTATTACCATGAATTTTTTAAAAAATCATATATTTTTATCACTTTTATTTTTGTTTATTTTTTTACCAAAAAAAATCTCTGCCCAACAATCAGAAATTATTTCTTTGGCACAAGAAATAGATAAAAAAGGCAAAATACAATATGCCCTCAAAAATGAAAAAGGCAAGACCATTAAAAATCTCTCAAAATATGACCAAGTTTTTGCCTACAATATACGAAAAGACAGATTTTTGGTGTGTAAAAAAATCAATGAAAAATCGTTTTTTGGGCTAATAAACGAAAAAGGTAAAGAAATTATAAAATGTGAATACGAAACAATACAAAAAGATTTTGCCTTACAAGGCGAATCTTTTTTAAGAAGTGGTGCATTGATTTTACTGAAAAAAAACCAAAAAATAGGTGCTTTTGACACACAAGGAAAGCTATTTTTACCTTTTGAATATGACAGTATTAGCGTTTTGTATCAATATGGTGATGGATTTCCAGATGATGCAAGAGGAATTTGGGTAAAAAAAAACCAAAAATGGGATATTATTGACCTCCAAACCAAACAGCCAAAAAATTTATTATTTGATGATTTTTTGGGATTTTGGAAAACATTTTATTATACTGTTGAGCAATATGGTATTTTTTTGAAAGAAGGAAAAATCGTTTTTTTTGATTTTAATACCCAAAAAATTGCCCAAAATATTACCGACAACGAAAATCATATATTGACAAATGAAGTCAAACACAACCAAAAAACAGGCTTGATTGACCGTATGGGTAATATTTTAATTCCTTTTGAATATACCCAAATCAAAAACCTTTGTGCAGATAAGTACAACGCATTCAAAGTGCAAAAAAATGAGAAATGGGGGCTTTTTCAAATAGATAAAACTCAAAAATTTGTGCTTACCAAAAATATTCAGTTTGAAGAAAAGGAATTGAAATGCGAATAAAAAGATTGTGAATTATAAATTATGGATTATGATTTTTTTTGTATTTTCACGAAAAAAACTTAATTTTGGATATACTTTTAATTTTAAAGAAAATATACACATAAAAAAATACGTAAAGAAATCTTATGGAAATTTTGGAAGATAATGATTTTCAAATACTCATTTGGGACAAAGAATTTCAAATGATGCACGCAGTTTGGAAAACAGAAAGCGAAAACATGACGGAAGAACAATATAAAACGGAAGTGATGTCGCAAGTAGATTGG
This sequence comes from Cytophagales bacterium, assembly GCA_031425615.1. GTDB lineage: Bacteria > Bacteroidota > Bacteroidia > Cytophagales > Microscillaceae > JAAFIN01. The sequence goes on along the minus strand of JANPJR010000015.1, from coordinate 113,920 downwards.
ACTTTGCAAAACAAAGCAAAGCGTTTTTTGGTTGATGCACGTAAATCTAATTTTGTGGTAAATGTAGAAATATCGGATTGGTCAAACACACAATATTCATCTATGCAAAAATATGTAAAAAAATCTGCAATAATTCGTTCTTCTGATTCCGTAGCCAATCTTTCTATTGAACTTACTACCGAAGAAAAACCCGTTACTTTTCCTGTTCATTTTTTTGAAAATGAAACCGAAGCAAGAGAATGGCTTTTGAGCGTATAAAAGTTTGTCCAATTGTCAGTTTGTTCAGTTATCCGTTTTTTGTGATTAATGAACAATTTATACTCATACAAACGGTTTAAAACCAGTTTCTATTTCATTTTGGCGTGTTCAAATTGAATTTCACCCATTCCCCATATTATTGAAACTCATAATCCATAATTTATAATCCATAATTCCACAACTTGCTTTACAACTTACTTAAATTTATCCTGAAAATAGCTTTGCGTGTTTTTTTTAAATCTTTAAAAATTAACAACAAAGAAAACGCACCACAAAAAGGAGCATTGCTCGTGGTGGCAAATCACCCAAATACGTTCATGGACCCGCTTGTGATAGCTTCATTGCTCAAACCACAAGTTTTTTTTATTGCCAATGCGTCCATTTTTAGCAATGGATTTACAAAATGGCTCTTTAAAAACCTCAACATGATTCCTATTCAGCGGAAACATGACACCAACAAAGAGAAATTTGACAACACAAAAATATTTGACCATTGTTACAAACATTTGGGTAAAAATGGTACAATTTTGATTTTTCCAGAAGGCACAAGCATCAGAGCAAGGCGTTTGCAAACACTCAAAAATGGCACTGCGCGCATAGCACTTGGTGCAGAAGCTACACATCAATTTGGTTTAAACCTCAAAATATTAACGATTGGCTTAAATTATTCTAAACCTGAAAGTTTTAGAAGTGAGGTTTTTGTAAATGTTGATGAACCTATTGTGGTCAAAGATTTTCAAAAATTATATGAAGAAAATGAAACCGAAGCCATCAATCGCCTTACAGAAACCATCAAAGAACGATTGGAAAAACACACTATTGTAACACGCAATGACGCACAAGACCATCTTGCAAAGCAAATAGAGGAACTTTATGCCCCAATTTTAGAGGACGAAATCCAACTTTCGCAAGACCAAAAAGAACAAAAATTTTTGATTAAAAAAGGAATTATTGAAGCAATACAATATTTTGAGGAAAAAGACCCACAACGCATAGCGGATTTTCGCCCAAAAATTGACTTGTATATTCGCATGTTGCACCGTTTGCATTTGAGCGACCAAGTATTTAATACCAAAAAAAATACTTCAAATAAGAATAATATTTGGTTAGAAAGCATTACAAACATTTTTTATTTTATTATTGGTTTTCCTTTGTTTGTATATGGATTTTTAAATAATTATATTCCGTATATTATTCCTTCCAAAATTGCCCAAAAAATATCCGATTGGGCTGAAATGGAAGAATATACTGCACCTGTGATGATGGTAAGTGGTGTTTTTACGTTTGGATTTTTTTATTTTTGGCAAATATTCTTTTGTCAATATTTTTTACAAAATTGGTTGATAACGTTGATATATGCGTTGAGTTTGCCTATAAGTGGGTTTTTTGCACTTTTTTATGTGTATCACTGGAATAGTATAGAAGATAAATGGCGTATGTTGAGTATTTTTTCCAAAAAAGCAAATATGATTTCGGAACTTGTTGCCCTTCGTAAAGAGATTTTTGTGTTGCTGGAAAAGGCAAAAAAGGATTATTTTAATTAAAAAAATTATCCTTTTTAGGTAATAAAAATACCTTTTTATATAATTTTTCTTACTACGATACATTTTTTAGCGTTTTAAAAAAGTCCTTCAAAATGGTTTAAACAAACTATTTTTAATCCCACCTTTCTTTCAAAAAAATTAGGTTAGACCTTCATAAACTACGGTACAGACCTAATTTTCTTGAAAAATTACATAATTTACGCATAAAACTCCTCCATTGCTTCATCAATCGTATCATGAATATCACCATTATCGCCACTATCCAATACCACAAAAACATAATTATTTTCCAAATCTAATCCCAAATACGTATTATACGCCTCCCAGCAACCTGTGTGGCTCACAAAAGTTTCGCTTTCAGTTTCCCAACCAAAACCATAACTTGTTTCTTCGCCATCAGCTATTTTACCAGAAGTAAAGGCTTTTTTAAGTGTTTTTTTGCTTACAAGTTCGCCATTGATGAGGGCATTTGCATAAATTACAAGGTCTTCTGCACTACAAAAAACATTGCCATCACCTACAATACCATCAAAAAAATTATACGAATAATCTTCCATTTCGTCCTCATCATTCATTTGAAAACCCTGTACTACTTTTTTTGGTGGTTTGTTTGGGCGACAAAAAGAAAAAGAATTTTCCATGCCCAAAGGCTCAAATATATTTTTTTGGATAAATTTTGCAAACGACACACCAGAAACATGTTCTACAATAGAAGCCAAAAACGCATAGCCTGTATTTGAGTATTCATATTTTTCTCCTGGCTCAGATTCGAGTTCAAGCTCGTTTTCTGCGTATATTTTGAGCAAATCTTTATTTGTAATAAAGTCCTCCTCTGTATCACCTTCCCAATATTCTTCTGCTATTTCTTCATACGCCACAAGTCCTGATGTATGGTGTAAAAGGTGTTCTATTGTAACATTATTGTATGGCAACTCGGTAAGATATTCCGTAATTGCATCTTTGTATGACAGTTTGCCTTTTTCTTCCAGCAACATAATACAAAGTGCAGTAAATTGTTTGCTTACCGAAGCCAGATTAAAGATGGAACTTGTTTTTAGGGGCGTTTCATTTTCAATATCTGCAATACCAAAAGCCTTTTTGTAGGTTATTTTACCATTTTTAGCAATTACAACTACGCCATTAAACCCATTATTATCGTGGAGTTCTGTAAAATGCTCATCAAAAGCATCTTCTATTTTGTCAGCCATAAAAAAAACTATTTATAAAAATGTAATATTTAAAAGCAAGTTGTCAGTTATCAGTTTTTAAGTTGTCAGTTTTTGTAAATTCGTGCTAATTTGTGATTTTAGATATATTCCGAGAAAAATATTGCTATTTTTTAGTTATGTTTCAACGAAGCCAGATTCCTATGGAATGACAAAAAAAATCAAAAAAAACATTTATCTTATTTTAAAAATTTCATTACAAAGGCAAAAAAACCCTAAATATAGAGCCAATATTTTCTTGGCTTTCCAATTCAATACGTCCTTGAAGGGCTTCTATTTGAGATTTTGTGAGATGCAAACCAAGACCTTTGCCTTCTACATGGTCATGAAAACGTTGATACAAGCCAAATACCTTGCGTTGATATTTGCTCATATTAATGCCTATACCATTGTCTTTTATGGTAATACAAACCATATCTTCAACACGTTTTGATTTACATTCTATCAAAGGATTACGTTCTTTGTGTCGGTATTTTAGGGCATTACTCAGGAGATTATACAAAATACTTTCCAAATATACAGGCAAACAATGAAATACATCAGCATCAAAAAAATCGTATTTTACATCAGCATACGTTTCTTTGATATTATCTCTAAGCCCATACAATACACGCTCAAAAACCTCCTTCAATGATACCCTTTCCTTTTGTTCTCTTATGCCTTTTCGCACATCAAGTATTTGGTTGAGGTCTTTGATAACCCTGTCCAATTCGTGTGCAGAAGTGATGGTATAATTAATAACTTTTTCATTTTCTGCCCCTATTTTTGTTCTATCCAATAGGCTTACAAGCCCAACCATGCGTGCCACAGGCGCACGTAGGTTGTGTGCAGTAATAAATGCAAATTGTTCTAATTGATGATTTTGTTCTATAAGCTCTACATTCGTTTGTATAAGCTCTTGTGTGCGTTGTTTTACTTGTCTTTCCAAATACCCATTCAAATCTTCTAATTGTTGATTTTTGAGGTTTAGGAGTTGATAAATACGTTCAAGCTCTTGGTTTTGATTATGTAGCAAATTTGTTTGGGCTTCAAGTTCTTCTTGTTGTTGGCGTAATTCTTCATTTTGGGCTATGATTTCTGCTTGATGTGTGAGAATTTCGCTTTGTTGTTTTTCAATCGTTTTTTTCTTTTCTATCAAATCCCTATTATAATTGTGGAGTTGATGGTTTAGATTTTTGAGGCGTGTATCATATTCTACCCATTTCATTTTTTCGTAGGTAAGCGAAAGTACACTACTAAGACAATGTGTGAACATGATTTCCTCATTTTTCCAAATACGTTCTTCGTGTTGTTGTTCAAAACAAATCACACCTGCAAAATTACCTTCCAAGAAAAAAGGCACATCTAATAATGCTACAATATTATATTTGGCAAAATACTCATCTAAAAACTCACGTACTTCTGGGTGCGTTTTGATGTCATTGGCTTTGATAATAGATTCTTTTTGGAGGGCAGAAAAATACTTTGGATAATTTTTTTCAAAAATAACTTCGCCTTGTGTATGTTGTTGTGTTACCAATTCGTAACAATCAAGACAAGTTATGTTTTTGTCATATTGATTAAACTGCCAAATACCAACCCTTGACACGTGTAGATTTTCCGCAAGCGTTTTTGTAACCACTTTTAGCATGGTATTTATATCTCCATTGTGCAATTCGGGCAATTTTTTTATTTGAATTAAAATGTCTGAACTTGGATATACAATAGAATCACTGGTTTGTTTTGCGTTTAAATCACTCATGTTGAAGGATTTTAGTCATAAATACTAATTTTTATCTTTATTTTAGATAGCTGGCAAAATTAAAAATAAAAACTTGAATAATTAAAATTTTATAAAATTAAAACGTTATTTTAGATATTATTTTAAATAATGATTTAATGATTTTTATAAAAAATATTTCACAAAATTACATTTTTTTTAAACATTATAAATATTAAATTTCCTAAAAATGTATAATTCCAATATATATTTCTTAGGAAATTTAAGTAACTGATTTTTTTTCTTGATGCTAAAAACAACCTCAATCAAAAGTGTATGATAGCAAAAAAAAACATAATCTATAATTCATAACCCAAAATTATTTTATGATGCTAAACGTAATTTCTACCCTACGATTTTTTTGTTTATTTTGTGGGGTCGTATTAGGGACAGATGGCTTGCTTTCGCCATAACCAGAAGTAGCAATATTTGTAGCATCAACACCTTTTGTAGCCAAATAATCTTTTACGCTACGGGAACGGTTGCGTGAAAGTTCAAGATTATCCTCATCAGTACCATCACTATCTGTATGTCCATCAAGTCGGATAGCAATTTTACCATATTTTTTATTGAGGTCTTGGATTACGCCTACAAGTTTGTCCAAAATTACAAAAGATTCCGCCCTCAAATCTGCTTTTGCTACTTCGAAAAGTACCCTACTTGCAGCATCTACAATTTTTTTCTGTTCTTGGTCTACAAGTTCAGGACAACCACGATTTTCTTTGGGTCCTTTTACATCAGGGCAGAGGTCATCTTTATCCTTTGTACCGTCGCCATCTCTATCGCCAAGCCCTTTATCAGGACAACCTTTAAGTCGGATAAGACCAGGTTCGTCTGGGCAATCGTCCTCGTGGTCAAGCACTTTATCCCCATCTCTATCATTGCAACCATTCAAAGCAGGAATACCTTTAAGGTCAGGGCAATCATCTACCATATCAGGTACGCCATCGCCATCTCTATCAGGCAAACATCCAAATTCATCAACTTTAATAGGCACTTCTACGATTTGGTCTTTGCCATCTATTTTGATTTTAGCTTCGTATGTAAGGTCAGCAAGCATTCTTTTGATTTTTACTTCCGCAGTATCAATTTCTGCCACACGTTGTCGTGCAGTATCATCAAGTTTTGATTTATCTTTGCCTACAGCTTTGAGGAGTGCAACTTTTTCTTTATCCAAACGACTATAATCAACCATTACACGTCTGCGACGCATTTCCAAATTCCCTTTAAAGTCTCCAATTTTCACTTTGTATATTTTGCCTTTGTATTCCACAGGCATATCTTTTCCGTTGAGATTTTTGTCTGTGTCAGGGCAATGGTCACGCACATCAGGCACGCCATCTCCATCTGCGTCAGTTCTAAAATAATTGGATATGGTAATTTCTTGGGCGTATATATTTTTTGTAAAAAAAAATACAAAAAATAATACTAAACCACAACGAAGAGTTTTTGTAGATAACATAGGGAAATTAAGAATTAAGAATTAAGAATTAGGAATTAAGAATTTTTTAATTCGTAAATTCAATAAAAAGAGATTTTTCTAATTTTTTTTAAAGATAAAATTTGTTTTTTAGTTTTTTAAAGCAATTTTTTTGCGAAATTTTTAATTTAAAAATTATTTTTCTTAAAAACGTTTTTTAAATAAATATAATATTAAATACGTATAAAAAAATAAAAATATCATTTTTTATTTAGATTTCCTAAAAATAAAACAAAAATTTATCCAAAAATGTATGCAAACCTAAGTTATGTATTATACTTTTTTCCAAAAAAAATTAAAAACCCACAACTTAAAATAACTTACAACTTGAATTATTCCTTTACCCATTGCATTTTTTCGCTAAGTGGTTTTCTGACACCATCAGGTGATATTTTACCCAAAACACCCACATAAAAAAAGCCTAAAAGTTTGTCTTTTTCGCCTAATTCCAACATTTCTTTTGCTTCGTGCCAATTTGTTGCACCACCTGTATTCCAAAATGCACCTACATTGTAGGCGGTAGCAGTCAAATACATATTTTGTACAGCACAAGCTACTGCACAAATTTCCTCAATTTCAGGAATTTTCTCTGTTTCCTGCCTTTTCATACACAAAGCAATTACATGAGAGGCTTTCATTGGATTTTCAAAGAATTTTTGGTATTTATTTTCATCAAAGCTTTCTTTGGGTGTGCGTGTTTTGTATAATTCTGCTTGATATTTCGCAAATTTTTCTAACCCTTTTTCTGCAAACACAACAAAACGCCAAGGCTCTGTTTTGCCATGTGTAGGTGCCCAAGTGGCATTTTCCAATATTTGCAAAATAATACTGTCTGCTACTTTTTCGCCTGTGTATTGTGCAGGAAATGATGACCTTCGATTGCGAATAAGCGTATTGATTGTTTCTTGAATATCCATAATATTTTTTTATTAACTGTTTTTTGTTTTTTGTATAAAAAAAAGAAAATACTTTGCATTAAGTCAAATTTCTACGAAATAATACAAGATTTTTTTTAAATTTTAATCTATTTTAAAGGTAATTTTCAATTCCTAATCCTTAACCCCCCAATTAATTTGGTAGTCTTTCTTCCTTGTAAGTGTTCCCTTTTTTGTCTTTTCGGTAAATAATCATGCCTTTTTGCTTAGGTTTTGGTTTCGTGTTTTGATTAGGGTTGGTATTTTTGTTGGTATTTGGTTTTATATTGGTGGTTATGTTGGTATTATTGTTATTTGTATTTGGGCGAATCGTTGGTTTGGTTTCTTTTTCTTTATTTTCGGTATTGGGGTTTTGTCGTTTTATGGTATCCCTTCTTGTGAGACTTTGAGTGGTATCAGTGCGTAATTGTCGTGCAATTATGGGGGTATTGGCAGATATTGCACCATCTAAATTGATGGTAATTCGGTCGCCTTTTCTAAATGAATTACCAGGCATTAGGCTTTGTGTTTTTACCCTACCTTTTCCTGTATAAAAAACCTGCAAATTCATACCTTCCAACAAAAATATTGCATCTTTCAAGGTCATTCCTTTCAGATTTGGGACAGTATTCGCTTTGGTATTCAGAGGTGTCCAATCTATCTCATAACGACCAGCCACAGGTGTAACCCATTGTGCGTCTTTGGTGCTTATCGTAGGGATTTGGAGTTCATCACATACCTTTTTGAAGTCATCAGCCCAGCCCACACGGTTGGGTAAATCGGTAGGGAAAAGCGAAGTTTCACGTTTTGCCACAGGTTTCGCATCAAGATTAAGGTCTTGTTTGGTCAATCTATCTGCAATCTGCCTAAAAACAGGTGCGGACACGTCACCACCATATTGTTCTGCTCCTTCTGGCTCGTCTATTACCACAATACACGCATATTGAGGCTTGTCAGCAGGAAAATATCCTGCAAAAGAGGTATGATATTTTTGCACATAACGCCCTCTTTCTGTGAGTTTTTGGGAAGTTCCAGTTTTACCTGCGATTTTGTATTTTGGGGTATTAATTGCCTTTGCTGTGCCTCTTTCAACTACACCTTCAAGCATGGTTTTTATTTTTTCTAAGGATTCTTTTTTGCAAAAAGGTTTATTGGTATTTTTATTTGAAAATTGTTGTAAAATTCTATCATTTTTACCAATACTTTTTACTAAATAAGGCTCAACCATTACACCATTATTGGCGATTGCCCCATAAAAAGCGACCATTTGCAATGGCGAAAGTCGTAATTCATAGCCTACTGACATCCAAGGGAGGGTTACACCACTCCAGGTAGGGTCTTTTGGGTTTTTGATGTAAGGTTTTGCCATGCCAATTAGTCTTACACTGCTATCAAGTAGCGTATTTAAGCCAAATTTTTGCAAATATGCAAGGTATTTTTCAGGTTGTTTGCCAAAATGTGTGGTAATAAGTTTAGAAATACCAATATTAGACGATTGTTCTAATACTTGTTGAAAAGTAAGTTTCCCCCAACCGCCTACACGTGTATCACGCATAGTACGGTCATAATATTTGTACTCGCCTTTGCCCACATCAACTGTATCAGTAAGGTTGAAAGTGCTGTCTTCCATAAGGGCAAGCATAGAAGCAGTTTTAAATGTAGAACCTGGGTCAATACTCCCTTGGTCGCCAATGGCATAATTATAATTTTCTTGATAACCACCTTCTTTTACCTTTCCCAAATTAACCATAGCTTTTATAGCGCCTGTTTTTACATCTGTGATAATAGCACAACCATATTTTGCATTATGTTTTATCAAGGCATCTTGTAGTGCTTTGTGTGCCACATCTTGGGTATTAACATCAAGTGTTGTATAAATATCATTGCCTGTAACAGGTTGTATTCTTGCTCCTGTACCAATTGGTTTCCATTCGCCTCCTGTTATTTTTTGATAAAGTGCTTTTCCATTTGTGCCAGAAAGGTTTTTATTAAAACTTAATTCAAGTCCTGCTCCGTCTTGGTTATCATTGATAAATCCGATTGTGCGTGAAGCCAATTCACCAAAAGGATACGTACGTTCTTCTATTTTTTCAAACATCAGTCCCCCTTTGTTTTTTCCTTCTGAAAAAATTGGGAATTTTAATAATTTTTCTCTGTCTGTAAAAGACACCAATTTTTGGCTAATAATTAAATACCTCTTGCGAATTTTGCGTGCTTCATGTATAAGTTTGGTGTATTGTTCTTTGGTTTTATCACCAAAAAATTCTGCTAATTTCTCTGAAAGTTTTAAAATATTTTCTTTGTATATGGTACTGTCTATCACCATCACGTCCATAGCCACTTTGTAGAGCGGAATAGAGGTGGCAAGCATAATGCCATTTTCTGCATAAATACTGCCTCTTGGGGCTTTCTTAATGCGATATTGCAAACCAATATCTTCTGCCCTTTTACGCCAATGGCTATTTTGTAAAATTTGTAAATTTAATATTTGAAATATAATCACAATGCCTATTATCAACATCAACAAATACACAATTTGTACCCTTATCAGGATTGCTTTTTTTATGCTCATAATTTTCGGTTAATTCAGTTAATTCAGTTTTTTCGGTTTAAAATTGTTTTATTATTTTTTCACAAATTTACCAATTTTTTTGTAAAAAACTTTCTACTCTTTTATTTGTTGTTAAGTTATAATCATTTTTTAAAAAATTACAAAATAAAACCACAATTAAACCCAAAGTTTTTATACTTTGTTTTTATCATATTTTTTCCCATTATTGCTACAAATATTACAAGAATTACAGCAATCACAACAATTTCCACAATTATCACAACCAACACAATCATTTCCGCTACAATCACAACCTCCACAGTCGCAACCATCACAACCTCCACAATCACAATCATTGTGCAACATCACAATTTTCTCATTTGAAAAGCCATCAATTATTGATTTTGGCGTATTTAATTTTATTTTTTTTGTGAGTTGTGATAATGCACTTTTAAGCATTTGGGCAAAATGTGGATTTTTTTCACTTAAAAAACCTATTCCAATATTACTTTTCAATACATAAAAATCAGAAAGTAATTTTTTGTATCCTTCTAAATAAGTTGTGTGATATTGCTTGCTATTTTCAATAATTGGGTTATATTGTTGTGCTAACAAATCAGTTTCAAAATCAATTAAATGGTCTGCTATGCCTATTATTCGCCCCAATTTTTCAAAAATTTCTGCTACTTCATCAATATAGATTTCTGTATTAGATGTGCGATTTTCTATTTTTTGTGCGATTTCTAATGCAATATTTTTAGCCAGTAGTCCTGAAAAAAATTGCACTTTTTCAAAATCCTTTTCATTTTCTTTGGTAATTTTAATATAAGATTGGATTGTGTTTTTTAAATTAATAGAAAGTTTTGGGAAAATTTTATTGAATTTCTTTTCCAAACGTTTTAAAATGATTTTTTTATAAAATGTAGGATTATCCACATACCAATCTACGGTTTTGATATATGCCAATATCATTGACAAATCCGCAGAAATTTGTGTAATTTGGTGTTTAAAAATCTTTTTTTGTGCCAGAAAAACACGTGCAGGGCATTGCGTAGTTGATTGCATAGCGGTTTCTTCTGCTTGAATATCCCAATGAAAAGCAACCAAGATAAATGTAATTTCATTGCTCAACGCAAAACTATAAGGCAAAGAATGTTGCTGACGCAATGACGCACATATAGAACAGTAATTTAACCAAAAAACATCTTTATTTTCTGATTGAATATTACAAAAAACGGGTTTTAAATGTCCAAGCATATTTTTTTCGTTATTTTTTAAACAAAAAATAAATCAATTTCCAAAATTTACAACTAAAAATTGTAAACTGACAACTTGCATTATTTAGCTTATATCAAATTTCGCATTAGCACCGCCCATTTTAATCAGGTCGCCAGGTTTAAGGAGTTGTTTATCAATGCGTGAGCCATTCACAAAAGTACCATTTGTGCTATCCAAATCATTGAGGTAAAAAGAGCCATGTTCTATCGTGATAGTAGCGTGTTGCGTAGAAACCGTTTGTTCAGGCACAATAACATCATTCATTGCCCCTCGTCCTATGGTCATTGTGGGTTTATTGAGCCTAAAATTTTTACTAAATGCCCCTGCAACTACTTGTAACATAGGCGAAGAACCACCGCCAGCCCCAATCTGGGTTTTCTTAGGGTCAAATTTTGAGGGCGGAACAACAGTAGGTACATCTTCAATAATAGGTTTTTGGGCGAGTTCTTTTTCTTTAAATTTTAATTGTTCTTGGAGGCGTATATTTTTTTCTTCCAAATCTCTAAGTTTTGCTTGGTGTTCTCTTTCTTTTTTGGCGATTATTGCTTGTTTGTGGGCTTCTTCTTCTGCTTGTGCCTCTTCTTCTTCCAATTTTCTTAGGCGAGCTTCATTATATTGCCAATACATCAACGCCAACACCAATGCCAAAATAATTATACCCAAAATCACATATACCATTGTCCAGTTGCCTTTTTCGCCACCTGCTACACCACTTGGGGCAGTAAAAAGCACACTTTCCTCTCTGCCTGCATAAGATATTTTGTAACTATGTTCTGCACCATCTTTGGTATTTGGCACTTCAAATGTAAGAATATAACGTTGTGTAGCGTCTTCGGTAGTTTTTTTTGAGCGACTTTCCAAAAAATCGCCCAACGCATTTTTAATGTCTGCAGAATTAGAGGCATTGCTGGTCATGCCATCAGTTCTATCACTTATCATTTTGTATTCTTCTGGTGCAAATCCCTCGTTTATCCTAAAATTAAGGGTATGAATGGTAATATTCAGTTTTTTGGCGCGTTCCTGAATATCATCACGTTTGTATATATGTTTGCCACCACCCATCGCCCCAGAAAGCACAATCAATATTTTTTGTCCATCTTTATTAGATTTTTTCATCATGTCCATTGCTTCATACATGGCTTTGAATGCATCAGGGATATAATTTGCACTACTATCTGCATTAACTGTAATGCGGTTTTTGATGTCAGTTTCATACAAACCAATGTTATTATCAAATTCTTTTTTGAAATGCGTTACAGAGCCTTGTGCATCTGTCCCAAAATACCCTACATTGAGCAAATCATCACTTGTAAGCTGTCCCAAAGCATCAACTGATGCAGATTTAAAATTTTTGAGTGGTATGCCATCAGTATAAGGCGAGGCATCTACAAGCAGATAAATTAACCTTGTTTGGGTGGCTTCACCTTCTTTTTCTTTGCCTTTTTTTTCAAAAGAACGCATCTCTATTTTTTTGCCTGATTCATCTTGCAAACTAAAATCACCTTTGATGGGTTGCACCCTGCCTGTGAGTTCTATGGTAGTGGTCAAGAGCGGAAAACCTGATGTATCAGTTTTTAAAATACGCCATTCTGTTTTATTTTTTTGGGCAAATATTCCTTTTGAACATAACACAATGCTCAAAAAACAGAAAATAATAGTTTTTAAAGGCAAAAATCTTAATTTTGAAGTCATGATAATTTATATTTTTTGGTGAATTTCTAAAAAAATTAAAAATGTATTTAATTTTTATGCAATTATAAAAAAAATAAACAAAAAGCAAGCGAAATACTTAAAATTTTGTAGGTCTTAGCGAGATGCTAAGACCAGTGAAATCCTAATTCTTTAATTGGCTGTTTAATTCCTAATCCTTTACAAATGGCTTAATATCTTTGGTAATATACGTTTCTAATTTCCCTTCTGCGTTGGCATAAATCAAATATGCCCCAAGTTCTTTGTGTTTATTCAAAAATGCAATACTTTTTTCTTTGCCCATCACCATACACGCAGTAGCATATCCATCAGCAGTCATACAATCTTTGGCAAAAATCGTGGCACTCAACAGCGAGTTATTTTCAGGAAATCCTGTTTGTGGGTTGATGGTGTGTGCGTATTTTTTGCCTTTATTTTCATAAAAATTTTCATAATTGCCCGATGTATTCATTGCCCTGTCTTGCACTTCAATTACTGCAAAAATACGTTTTTCGTTGGGTAATTTATAACGTGGATTAGTGATAGCAAGTTTCCAAAGTTGATTTTCAGGATTTTTGCCTTTTGCCAAAAGCTCACCGCCAATTTCAACCATATAATTATGAATACCTCTTTTTTCCAAAATTTCTGTTACAATATCCACCGCATAACCGCCAGCAATGCCCCCAAAATCAAGATTTACATCTTTATTGGTTTTTGAAACGTTATTTTCATCAAATTGTATTTTGTCAAAACCAACCAATTTTTTTAAGGCTAAAATTTTGTTACTGTCAGGCAATACGAAACCTTCTTTGCGTTTTTTCCGCCCAAAACCCCACGCTTCCACCAAAGGAGCAACCGTTGGGTCAAAAGCACCACCAGATTGTTCAAATATTTTTTTGGTGGCAAATAATACACGATAAAAGTGATAACTTTTCCACACAAATTTTTCGTTTTCTTTATCCAATGCGTTAAATCTTGAAATGTCAGACGTAGGGATATAGGTAGAAAGTGATTCATTAAAATATTTGAGCATAGTATCTATTTCTGGCTGTAGATTTCTTTTGTGTTTGTCTATATATTTGATATTATATTTTACAACGCCCATTGTAACACCTTGTAGATGAAATACAGTGTTTTCTTTAACTTTTTCTGTGCTGTTTGTTTTATTTTTTGATTGATTTTCTGCTTCACAACTGCGATAATAATACACACTCATAAAGAAAATTAGCAATACAAGTGAATAGACTGCATTTTTTTGGATATCGTTCATAGTTTTTGGTGCATGCTTTCTATGTAATTTTTTTGGTTTTAAAATTTTAGCAAAAGTATTTTTTTTAGGTTTTTAAATACATATAAAACCGCAAATATATCCAAAAAACTAAAAATAAGCATATTTTTCATGTCAAATTTTTATTAAAAAATATTTTAAAAGACTTTTCTTTCCCACAAAGTTTTTAGACTTTTATACGTTTTTGACACTTTTTTTATCGTTTTTTTATGTTAAAAATATAAATTGGCATAAATTTACAAAAACTGACAACTGAAAAAACTGATAACTTAGATTATATTATGTTAAAAATAAATATCGTTGGAAAAGATATAGGGAAAAAATTTCAATACGAATGGATTTTTAGAAATCTAAATTTTGATTGGAAAAATGGCGAAAAAAACGCCATTATTGGCGGTAATGGCAGTGGCAAAAGTACGCTTTTGCACCTATTGTCAGGCGTTACAAGCCCTTCGGAAGGTGATATATTATATTCCACAGAGAAAAAACGGTTTTCACCAGCTTATATTTTTTATCATTTGAGTTGGGTAGCACCTTATATTGATTTGATTGAAGAATTAAATTTAAAAGAAATTTTTGAATTTCACACAGCATTTAAAAATATGCCTATTAGCTTTAAAGATTGGGCAGATAATATCCAAATTCCTACCAAAAGGCATTTTACTGCCCTGCGTTTTTATTCGTCAGGCATGAAACAACGTGTAAAACTTGGGCTTGCTTTTGCAAGTCAAACGCCTCTTTTATTGCTTGATGAGCCTACATCTAACCTCGATGTAGTGGGTATTGATTGGTATAGAACACAAATTTTAGCCCAAAATATGGAAAATCGTCTTTGTATTATTGCCTCTAATCAAGTGCATGAATATGATTTTTGCCAGCAAATTTTAAATTTATAAAAAAGCCCCAGCCCCAAAGAGAAATAAACAACTCTCAACTGAATTAACCGACAATTTTAATTAACTGATAAGCGAAAAAACTGACAACTTTAATTTTTTGTTTTCTAAAAAAAATCCAAAAATAACACGTAAAAATACTTAAAATCATAAAAATTTTTCAAATAAATAGGTTTTAAATATAGTTTTATTAGGAAATAATAAATGTATAGTATAGTTTAGTTATATTGTTTTAATTAAATTAAATTTTTTTTTACACTTTCCCTAAAAACATGCAAAAAATTTTATTATTTTTTATCCTTTTTCTAAGTGCAGGATTTCATAGTATTTTGGCACAAACTGCCCGCACAGGCAAAGTGCTTGATGAGGACAGCAAAGAGCCTCTCATAGGTGCAACTATCCAAATCAAAGGTACTTCTACAGGTGTAGTAACTGACGCAGAAGGCAATTTTAGTATAACAACCGAAGACAATGCAGTTATTTTGATAAGTTATACAGGTTTCCTCACACAAGAAGTAGCAGTAAATGGACAAATTTCTTTGAATATTTTGCTTAAAACAGAAGGCAAAATGGACGAAGTTGTTATTGTTGGTTATGGCACACAAACACGCCAAGAAATCACAGGCTCAACCGCAGGCGTAAACGCAGAAGACATTAAAAATCTTCCTGTTGCAACTTTTGAATCTGCTTTACAAGGGCGTGCTGCAGGCGTGCAAGTGGAATCTGGTAGTGGTAAATTAGGGCAAGGCATCAAAATTCGTGTGCGTGGGTCTGCCTCTGTAACTGCAGGCAATCAACCTTTATATGTGGTTGATGGTATTTTGATAACCTCAGATGCACAAAATACGTCTGGCGAAGACCTCAATCCTCTTGCTGACCTCAATACAAACGATATTGAAAGCATTGAAGTATTAAAAGATGCGTCTGCTGCTGCTATTTATGGTGCAAGAGCATCTAATGGCGTGGTACTTATTACCACCAAAAGAGGAAAAGCAGGCAAAACCTTATTTGACGTCAATTATTCTTTTGGGTCAAGCACGCCTACACGCAAACGTGGCTTTATGAATAGTACTGAGTATGTGGATTATATCAAACAAGCGGGTTTAAATGCAGGTTTTACTGCACAAGAAACGCAAGACGAAATGGACGCAAATATTCCTGATTGGCGCAACTATACCAAAGTAAATGAAAATTGGGAAGACCAAGCATTTCAACGTGGTGGATTCCAACAATTAGACCTTTCTTCGAGGGGTGGAAACGAAAAAACCAGATTTTATGTGAACCTTTCATACCTTGACCAAGCAGGTATCCTCAAAAACAATGCACTGCAACGCATTTCAGGACGTGTAAACCTTGACCACCAAGCCACTGAAAAACTTACATTGGGTATGAGCATGAATCTTACACGCACCGCTCACAAACGTGCTGCTTCAGACAACGAATTTTCTAATCTTTTGCAAGGTGTAGCAATGCCTTCTTTTCAACCAGCTTATAACGCTGATGGCTCTGCTAACCAATCAACTTTGTATTATAATCCTTTATTGGAAATTACAGATGCAAAACAAACTGCAAAAATTTTTAGAAATTTAAGTAATTTTTATGCATCTTACAAAATTATCCCTGAATTGGTATTCCGCACCGAATTTGGTTTGGATATCCTGCACCAAGCAGAAGAAAACTATAATGGCAGTAAAACAGCCCGCAACACAGGTGCACCCAATGGTGTAGGATATTATGCAACTGCTACCATTGTGAATTATACGTGGACAAATACACTCACATACAGCAAAACTTTCGCAGAAAAACACAACATAGAAGCACTTGCAGGTATGAGTTTGCAAAAATCATCAGAAGAAACCAGCAATGTAGAAGGGCGTAATTTTCCAAGCAATAGTTTCCAAAAAATTGCAAGTGCAGGCACAATTAGTGCGGGTAGTTCAGCTGCCTCTGATTATAGCTTTGTGTCATATTTTGGGAGGGTAAATTACAAATATAATAACCGCTATTTATTCTCTGTAACAGGTCGTATGGACGGTTCTTCTCGTTTTGGCAATAATTCACGCTATGGTTTTTTCCCATCTGTATCAGGTGGGTGGATTATTTCAGAAGAAGACTTCATGAAAAACCAAAAAGTTATCACCAATCTTAAAGTACGTGCAAGTTATGGACTTGTGGGCAATGCCCAAATTGGCAATTTTGATGCAAGAGGTTTGTATGGTGTAAATAACTATGCAGGTACGCCAGGCGTATTGCCTACTGTTTTGACAAATCCAAGTTTGAAATGGGAAACGACTGCACAATGGGATTTGGGTTTAGAAATTGGGTTGATAAAAGACCGTTTCAACATCACAGTTGATTATTATAACAAAGACACAAGGGATTTATTGCTCAATGTGCAAGTGCCTGCTACATCAGGTTTTACCACACAAACCCAAAACTTGGGTAGATTGAATAACAAAGGTATTGAATTTTCTTTTGTTTCAAACAACCTCGTAGGTGATTTCAAATGGACAACAAGTTTTAACATTTCTCGCAACATCAATACCATCAAAGACTTAAATGGACAAATTATTGCACCAGGGAATTCTTCTCGTATTGTCAATCAAGCAAGAGAAGGCGAACCTATTGGTGTAATGTATGGTGTGAAATATGCAGGCGTTGACCCTGACAACGGTGATGCTTTGTATTATGATGCACAAGGCAATAAAACAAAAACTTTTAGCCAAGGTGCAATCCAAAAAATAGGCAATCCAAATCCAAAATTCTTTGGCGGTCTTACCAATACATTGTCTTATAAAGGTTTTGATATGACTATTTTCTTGCAATTTGTATCGGGCAATGATGTATATAATACTGCTGGCGGATTTATGTCTGCTAACGGTGATTATTTTGATAATCAAACAAGTGACCAGCTTAATTCTTGGAAACAAAAAGGCGATATTACAGATGTACCACAAGCACGTTTGTATGATGGCAATGGCGTAAGAATGTCATCAAGGTATGTGTATGATGCCTCTTATATGCGTTTGAAAACATTTACAGTTGGGTATTCTTTGCCAAAAGAAATCCTTGATAAGGCAAAATTGCGTAGTGTAAGGGTATATTTCACTGCACAAAACCTTTTGACGTTTACCAAATATAAAGGTTGGGACCCAGAAGTAAGCACACTTTATACATCTTCTTCTACCCAAAACGGAAATATTATCGCAGGAGCAGATTTTTATACACCGCCACAAGCTAAAACGCTTGTTTTTGGTATCAGTCTTGGTTTATAATAAAATAGTCAGTTACCAGTTTTTATATTTTTTTTATAAATAGAAAATATAACTACAACTCCTGATAACCTATAAAATTCCCTTTTTTTAAAAATTACCTTTAAAAATAAATTTTTAATTTGTATGAATTTTCAACTCAAAAAATATATATTCTTGTTTGCTTGTGCTACTCTATTATTGAGTGCTTGCGACAAACAACTTGACTTACAACCCCAACAATCTATAGATGCAAGCACTGCATTGAATACACCACTCATGGTAAAAGCTGCCCTCACAGGCACTTATGGCGTAATACGTGAGGCTGAAATGTTTGGTGGTGATATTCAACTTAGTGCAGATTTGCTTGCGGGCAATGACGACATGGATTGGCTTGGTACGTTTCAAACGTATCGTGATATATACCGCAAAAGAATGGTAGCAGAAAATGGCGTTGCACAAGGCATTTGGATAAGAAGTTACCAAGCAATCAATACCACCAATAGCATACTTGATGCTATCAACATCATTACAGACCCAGCAGAACAAAAACAAGTCAAGGGAGAGGCACTTTTTTTGCGTGCTATTGCACATTTTGAATTAGTAAGGTTATTTGCAAAACAATGGGACGCAACTGTGAATAATACTGCGGACAGCGGTATTCCAATCGTCATAAAAGTTACAAAAAGCCCAGAAGATTTGATACAACAAAAACGCAATACCATAGCAGAAGTGTATGCTCAAGTCATTGCTGACCTCACACAAGCGAAATTGCTCCTCAATACCACCAATTTACAAGCAGGCAGGGCTAATTCTTATACTGCAAGCGGTTATTTGGCAAGAGTTTATTTGCAAAAAGCAGATTATGCCAATGCACTTGTTGAAGCCAATCGTATAATTGTTAGCAATAATTATAGCCTTACAACTGATGTTGCTACACCTTTCGTCTTAAATAATACCACAGAAGCTATTTTTGAATTGCAACAAACACTCCAAAGTAACGCAGGACAGGCAAATGCAGGACTTGCTACTTTTTATGCAGGGCTTGATGGCATTGGGCGTGCTGATATTGATGTAACAAATATTACTACTTTGTACGAAACCGCTGATATTCGCTTGTCAAACCTTTTCTATATAAGTACAGATGGCAGTAACCGACCTGGAAGTACGTGCACTGGGAAATGGGCAGACCCTACCAAAAATTATGTGCTTATGCGACTTGCTGAAATGTTCCTTATTCGTGCAGAATGTAATTTCCGCAATGGCACAAGCATAGGTGCTACACCTTATGCAGATTTGGACGAAGTACGTTTCCGTGCTGACGCGTCTGAAATCGTAACACCCACTTTGAATGATATTACTAATGAAAGAATACTTGAATTGTGCTTTGAGGGGCATCGTGTTCATGATATACGCAGGTTAAAAGGCAGTTTTTCTACGTACCAACACAACGACCCAAAACTCCTTTTACCTATTCCAAGACGTGAGTTGAACGCAAATCCAAATCTTGTGCAAAATACAGGATATTAGAATTTTTAAATTTTAAGGAAAACGCTTTTTATTTCCTAAAAAATACCACACAAAAAACCTTTGATTAGCTTAATCAAAGGTTTTTTTGTGCAATTTCTCTTGTCTTATAACAAAATTAAAAAACATATTTTAAAGTCTTGGATCTACTTCTTCACTCTCCAATGCAAGCACGCCAAATACACATTCGTGTATGCGTGAAATTACATTTTTTTCTACAAACCTTTTCAAGCCTTCTATCCCCAATATAAATTCACGCATAGCCATACTGCGTTTTTGGGTTAAACCTCTTTTTTTCAGCCTATCAAATTGTGTATCATAATCCGCCCCATAAATAATCCGCAAATATTCTTTGCCTCTACATTTGATAGCAGGTTGTATAAGATGTCCTTTTGCATCATAAGCCAAGAAATGTAATGGTTTTATGACCATGCCTTCACTGCCTTTTGCAGTAATATCAAGCCACCAATTTGTTACATTTTGTATGCTTTCTTCTTGTGTCAAATCCACCAATTTGTACGGAATTGCATGCAATATATTGTCATATTGACAAAAATCTGCTATGGTTTCTATATGCCAGACATGCGTTTTATCAGTATGTGTTTGGTTTTCTGTGGCTAATATGTGAAAAGGTGCAAGACTGTAATCTTCTATACTATTTGTCTGTTTGCAATATTGCCTAAATGCGTGTGTGTATTGGTCATTTTTTTGTTTTTTTCGGTTAATGGTATTACTAAGGTCTGTAATATCAATACCCCTTTTTTTTGCTTTTTCTAAAAAAGGCATTACATCTGCAAGTGCGTGATAAGCAGATGTTGCAGTAGAGGCATATTGCGTTTTGATGAGTTCTTGGGCTTTGGCAGACCAAGGCATAAGTTCTGCATCTAAACATACCCAATCCGTTTGTTGTTTTTCCCAAAAATTAGCTTTTGAAAGTGCAATATTTAAACGCTCCAATAATCGATTTTCTAAGGTTTTATCTTTAAAAAAATGTCTTCCTGTACGTGTATAGCACACGCCTAAGCTTTCTTCTTGCAAATTGAAACGTGTTTTTGGAGTTTGTTTTTCTTTGCAAATTACGATTACGACACGAGAGCCCATTTGTTTTTCTTGGCATACCACTTGTGTAATGCCTTGTTTTTTATAATATGCAAAACCTTCAGTTGGATATTCCAAAAAATTGGGCAATGTGCTTACTTCTGTGGGCGACATTGTAGGCGGAAGGTACATCAACCAATGCGGATTGAGTGCGTATCTGCTCATTACTTCAAGTGCTTTGATGGTGTTTTCTTCTCTGATGGTAACAGGCGAAGCAAAAGAATTTTGGATAATTCTTTTACCCAATACATGGGCAATGTCTAATACATCATCATATTTATCGTGTTGTTTTTGGGTTTCTTGAGGCGTTTGTAGTGGTTTTGTGGGGATTGCATACACTTCTTGTGCTGGCACACTCACAAGTTCTTTTTCTGGGTAGCGTAACGCAGTCAAATTTCCGCCAAATACACAACCAGTATCTATATTGAGGGTATTATTGAGCCATTGCGGTTGTGGAATGGGTGTATGACCGTATATAACCATGCCTTTGCCTTGATATTCTGATGCCCAATTATAACGTACAGGCAACCCAAATTCATCTATCTCGCCAGTAGTTTCACCATACATACAAAAATTTTTAACGGTTGCAGAGCCACGACCTTGCATTTCTTCTCTAATACCTGCGTGGGCAGTGATAAGATTTCCATTGTCAAAGATATAATGGCTAATAAGTCCTTGTAAAAATAATTTTACTTTTTCGTTAAATTGAGGCGTTTCTTGTGCAAGTTGTGCTACTGTTTTGTCCAAACCGTGTGTAAGCGTTACATTTTTTCCTTGCAAATGTTTCAACAATTTTGCGTCATGATTTCCCATTACACAATACGCTTTTTCCTCTTCTACCATTTGCATAACCAATCGCAAAACATCAGGAGAATAATTGCCTCTATCAGTCAAATCGCCCAAAAAAACAACTTTTCTGTTGTCAGGGTTTTGAATAATAAATGGTTTGTATGTATTCTCGTTTATATTTTTATCAATTACTTCAGCATTTTGGGCATGATTTATATCAATTTTATAATTTAATTTTTCTAAAAGGGCTTTTAATTCCAAAAAACAGCCATGCACATCACCTATAATATCCAAAGGCGAAGTTTCATCTTTTTTATTATTCCAGAGTTTTTCCCTTGTAATGCCTTCTACAAGGTTTATTTCTTCTTCATTTTTAAAAATAATTGTATTAATAAAACCTTCAAATCGTATTTTTTTGAGCCCTTTTTGGAGATTTATTTTGTGGTTGATAATAATATTTTTGTGAAAATTTCTATCAATACGGTTTGCGTGTCGTTGTAAAAGCACTTTTTCAGGCATATCAAATACAAGTGCAACCGCAAGCGTATGATAATCTTTTGCGATATTTATAAGTTTTTTTCGGTCTTCTGGTCTTACATTTGTAGCATCTATTACGGTCAGCAAACCACGTTTTAGGCGTTTTCTTGCGATAAAATCCAATACATCAAACGCATCATTGGTTGCATTCAAATCGTTCTCATCATCAGATACCAAATACCTACAAAAATCAGAAGAGATAATTTCACTTGCTTTAAAGTGTTTGCGTGCAAAAGAAGATTTGCCCGAACTGCTCGCACCTACAAGCAACACAAGCGAAAGTTCAGGAATTTTTATATACATTTTTTTGGTTAAAGTTTATAAATTGTATTTGTAATATGCTTTTTATTTTTGTGCTTAAAAAACGTCAAATATAACAAAAAATCTATACTTTGTCTAATTTTTTACGTTGTCTAATTTGTTATTTTGTGTAACTTGGGAATGATAAATAAATAAAATAATTTTTTTTACGCACAAAAAAAACGGTCAATATTTGTGTATTGACCGCTTTTTTCCCTAAATAATTGAAAGATTAATAATTGAAAAACTAACAACTGAAATACTGACAACTGAAAAAACTTAAATTATTTTTTTTTGTCTTTGTCTTTAATTTTTACCTTGTCTTTTTCTTTGAGGGTTTTGGTGATGGCGTTGAAAGGTGCAATAACCACTTCTTCGCCCAATTGTAATCCTTTTGTGATTTCAATATTTTCAAAATCGCTTATGCCCGTTTCTACTTCACGCAGAGATACAGTTTCGGTTTTTTTGTCATAGACAAATACATATTGTTTTGGTTTTTCTGATTTACGTTTTTCAGTTTTTTCTTCTGTTTTAGCTTCTGATTTAGTATTTGTTTTTTGGCTTTTATCTTCTTTCATTTCTTTGACTTCTTCATCTGTGCGTGTTGTAACTGCCCCAATTGGTACGGTTGGGATTTGTTTTTTCACTTGTGTAACCACATTTACAGAGGCAGTCATACCAGGGCGAAAAGGGGAAAGATTACTATTTTTGTCAATCAAATCTGCATAAGATTCATTCAAAATTCTAATTTTTACTTTAAATTCTGTTACAGCATCAGCAGTGGCAGTAGCATTGGCGGTATTGGCAATTTCGGTAACAACGCCCTCAAATTTGCGGTTTGAACTCAAATATGAATCCACTTCAATAATTACTTTTTGGGCTGGACGAACTTTTACAATATCGTTTTCATTTACATTTACTTCTACCTCCATAGAATTAAGGTTGGCAAGCCTAAGCATTTCTGTACCAGCCATTTGTGCAGTTCCTACCACTTTTTCACCTTTTTCTACATTAAGTTTTGAGATAGTGCCACTTGTTGGAGCGTATATTTCAGTACGTGAAAGGTTATTAAGTTGTTGATTAAGCGAAGCCTGCGAACCTTGTGTATTAAACCTTGCAGATTCAATCGTTTGTTCTGCGACAGCAACTTGTTGTATGCTTACTTCGTAATTGGTTTTTGCTTGTAGATATTCAATTTCAGAAGTAATTTTTTGGTCAAATAGTTTTTTAGCACGTTCAAATTCTGTTTTTAGGCGTTGCATTTCTGCTTTTCTTTGTAAAAGGCTTGCTTGTGTTTGTGCAAGGTTGGATTTTACAGCGTTAAAATTTGCCCTTGAATTTTCCACCACATCTCTCAAAATATCTGGGCGAATACGCACCAAAAGCTGTCCTTGTGTTACGCTTTCACCTTCTTTGATAAGCACATCTACAATTTCACCAGAAACCTCAGGGCTGATTTTTACTTCTGTTTCAGGTTGTATTTTTCCAGAAGCACTTACTTGTTCACTGATGTCTGCGTTTTTTACACTTGAAATAGATATTTCTGTAATTTTTTCGGTTTTACTATTGCCAAATACAAAATATAATATGCCTACTATAACTACTACGCCTACTATAATTTGCCAGATTTGCCAACCTTTACGTTTTGCCATTGTTTTATAAGAGTTTTATGAGAGGTTTTTTTTATAAAAATTTTTATGAAAAAATTTTGTGAAATTTGTTTAAAATCTGTTTGTTTTATTTTCGCTATTTGTGCAAAAGGAAAAACATTTATTACAAAAGTTTTTAAAAATTTTAGGAATAAAAACAAAAACGCAATAAAAACCTAATAAAAAAGCAAAAAAAAATCAATCTTACACCAAGAAATGTAGAATTGATTTTTTTAGAAAATTTAAAAACAAAAATAAAAATTTGAAATAGAAATCAATGTATTCTTAAACCAAGTTTTGCATGTTATGCTTTCCTTTAAAAAAAGTAAAATTTTGATGCTTTTTTTTAAAAATAAGCGTTTAGTTTGTTATCTTTTATGTTAAAACTACAAATTAGCCTAAATTTACAAAAACTGACAACTTAAAAACTGACAACTTGGGTTATTCCTAATTTTTAATTCCTAATTCCCTTAAATGTCTTTCATCAAAATATCTTTTTTTGCTTGAAATTCTTCTTGTGTCAAAACGCCAGCATCACGCAAATCCGCCAATTTTTTAAGTTTTCCAAAAGCGTCCATTTCTTCATACGTTTTTGTTTTTTCGGTAGTTTGAGCAGTTGTAGGCGAAGCGTTTTGTGGGTTTTCTTCTTGTGCAGGTTTATCAGGTTCTACTTCGTAGCCCATTGCTCTTGTTGCTTGTTTTTGGAGGTCAGTTACATAACTTTTTCCCCTTTCAAAAGCATCACTATAAATATTTTGGGCATTTTCAAAACTAAAACTTGACAAAAATCCGCCAATTTCAAGGTGTTTTTTGAATACTTGTCCCATAGCATACGTAGATGCCCCTGCGAGAATCACCATTGGCATACTGCCCAAAAAAGCCCCAACAATTGGAATTGCTTTGATAAAACTTGCCCCAATTTTTGCCAAACTTGCCCCAGCCAATGCACTGATAATATTTTTGGCATAAGCCTCATTGTAATCACTTTGGTAAATCATACACAATTCTTTGCAAAGATTGAGTTGTATGGCAGTAACCGCAGCAACATCTAAAATAGGAAGTGGTATCGCTCCTGCGCCCATTGCCCAAAGTACGTGGCTGTCTATTGCCTGGTCAGCCATCATGGATTGTTTACTCATTTTTTATATAGTTTTTAAAAAAAATCAAAAGGGAAATTAAATTGTCAGTTATCAGTTTTTTGAGTGTTCAGTTGTCAATTTATATTTTTAACCAAAAAAACATCAAAATTCAAAGTTTTTTGAATAATAATATATAACTTGGATTAAAAATAATACGTATAATTCATGTATTTTATGATTTTTCTTTGAAAAATAAAAGAAAAATTATTTTTATAGATTTTTTTAAAGTTTTATTATACTGCGTGCAACCACGATTTTTTTTGCAAAAGTTCTTCCTCATTTTCTTTATAATCTGGGTCTTCTATACAACAATCCACAGGACAAAACGCAGCACATTGCGGTTCTTCATGAAAACCTTTACACTCTGTGCATTTCCCTGCTACAATATAATAAAATTCATCGGAATACGGTTCCTGCTTGTCAGCAGCTGATATAACTGTGCCATCTTCCAATTCTACCTCTATCAATTTTGTACCATTTGCCCAAGTCCATGACACACCAGGCTCGTAAATTGCATTATTGGGACATTCAGGTTCGCAAGCGTGGCAAACAATGCACTCATCTGTTATCATTAAAGCCATAATTTTGTGTATTTTTAAAAAATAAAAAAAAATTAACATCAAAAATAAGATTAAATTTAGCATTTAAAACCTATTTGTATGCAAAAGTACAAATTTGTTACGTGTTTTTCGGTTTTTATTTTTGTATTTTATCTTAAAAAACCTTAAAATATTTCATAGAAAATTAGCCACTAAAAACCAAAAAAAGCAAATACCTCACGATATTTGCTTTTTTATTTGTATTTTAACCTAAATTTTGTGTTATTTTTTCCAACGTAATTATTTAAAACGTAATTATTTAAATTATATCTTTTTTTGCATTGAAAATATAATTTTTTACAAAAAACTAACAACTTAAAAACTGCCACCAACCAACTTATTTACCTTTTCACAATATCCACATAATCACGCATAGTGCTACCTGTGTAAATTTGGCGAGGGCGACCAATTGGTTGGTCATCTTCACGCATTTCTTTCCATTGTGCAATCCAACCTGGCAAACGACCAATCGCAAACATCACCGTAAACATATTGGTAGGAATACCCAAAGCACGATAAATAATACCTGAATAAAAATCCACATTTGGATAAAGTTTGCGTGATACAAAATAATCATCTGTCAAGGCAGCTTCTTCCAATTTTTTGGCAATTTCCAACGCAGGGTCATTGATACCAAGTTTGTTAAGCACTTTGTCACAAGCAACTTTAATGATTTTGGCACGTGGGTCAAAGTTTTTATAAACTCTGTGTCCAAAACCCATCAAACGAAAATCACTATTTTTGTCCTTCGCTTTCTCTACATATTTTTGCACATTACCACCATCAGCAATGATGTGTTCAAGCATTTCAATTACTTCTTGGTTTGCTCCACCATGCAAAGGACCCCACAACGCACTAATACCAGCAGAAATTGCAGCGTATAGATTTACTTGTGAAGAACCTGCAAGTCTAACCGTAGAAGTAGAACAATTTTGTTCGTGGTCAGCGTGCAAAATCAGCAATTTATCCAACGCATCAGCCACATCAGTATCTATTTCATAATCTTCACAAGGTAACGCAAACATCATTTGCAAAAAGTTTTCGCAATAATTGTGTTTGTTCAAAGGATAATTTACAGGTTGTCCCAGTGAATTTTTGTATGTCCATGCTGCGATTGTAGGGATTTTTGCCAACAATCTTCTAATTTGCAAATCCACACCAGCAGGGTCTTTTTTAGGGTCCATTTGGCTTGGATAAAACACAGAAAGTGCTGAAATTAGTGAACTCAACACCCCCATTGGGTGGGCATTGACAGGAAAACCCTCAAAAATTTTGCGCATGGTTTCATTTACCAAAGTACGCCTTGTGATAGAGGTTTTGAACTCTGCAAATTCAGTTGCAGTAGGCAAATTACCATAAATCAACAAATATGCTACTTCCAAAAAAGTAGATTTTTCTGCTAATTGTTCAATTGGATAACCACGATATTGCAAAATACCAAGCTCACCATCCAAAAAAGTAATTGCACTTTTGGTTGCACCTGTGTTTTTGTAACCAGAATCTAAGGTAATATAACCAGTTTGGTCACGCAATTTGTTAATATCAATGGCTTTTTCGCCTTCTGAGCCTTCATATATAGGCATTTGGTAAGATTTACCTTCTAAGTTTATTTCTGCGAAATTTGACATAGTTTTAGTTTAAAATTACAATGTTTTTAAAATATTTTTTTGGAATTATAAAATTGACGAGGATTTTTCTGCAACTTTTGTTGTATACTGAGTTTTACTTTTCTGTTTTACTTTTCTGTTTTAGTTTCTGTTTTATTTTTATATTTTGCGTTTTCATTATTTTTTTTCAAATAAAGCTAAAAAAAATGAATTTATCCTAATTTTTTTTTAAATAAATCAGAAAATTTTTAGAAAAAACCTAAAGCCCAATCATATCATTGATAAATCACGATTTAGTTACTTTTTTTAGCATTGTTTTAATTAAAAAAGCATTTTTTTTGAAATTGTTTTAAATAAAATCAAATTTGCAAAAACTGATTACTGAAAAAACAGACAACCATCATTAAAATAAAATCGTTACTTCTGCAAATTCCTGCAACAAACGGTTTCTTTCAGATAAAGGCATGCTGTTATTAGAAATATCTATTTTGGTAATGGATTTCATTTTTTTAAGGTTGAGCGGAAATTGTTTAATTTTATTTCGTTCTAACATCAATTCTGACAATTTTTCCAAATTTTCTATGGTAACAGGCAATGTTTTAAGGTTGTTTTGATTGGCAAAAAGTCTTACCAATTCCACCAATTCACCCAATTCTTTGGGTAATTTTTCTAAGTTATTTTGGTCTAAATCCAATGAAACAAGTTTTTGTAAACGCCCAATTTCCACAGGTAGTTTTTTGAGTTGATTGTTGCGAAGCCCCAAAGATTTAAGATTTTGGAGTTTTCCAATGCTTGCAGGCAGTTGCACAAGTTGGTTGTCAGCCATATCCAAAATAACCAAATTTTCCAAATAACCTATTTCCATAGGCAAATACACAAGGCTGTTGCCCGTAGCATAAAATACTTTTAACTTGGTATTTTTTTGGATTGCGGGCAATATTTTTGTAATTTGATTGAAACGAATATCAATATATTGCACATTTTCCAAATTGCACAAAGCCAAAGGAAATTCTACAAAAAGGTTTTTTTGCAATTCAATTTTAAATAAAGATTTTATTTCGCCAAATTCCAAAGGCAATTCTTTGAGTTTGTTAAAACTTAGGTTGAGATGCTCTAATTTTTTGCAATTTTGCCATTTTTGCGGTAATATTTGTAAATCATTTTCGCCCAAATCAATTTTTTTTACCTCGCTCAATTCTGTAAAATTATCGTCTATTTCCATGATATTGTTATTTGCCAGATTTATTTCTTCTAAGGCTTTCAAATTTCCAATACTTTCGGGCAGAGTACGCAGTAGATTTTTTTGCAAAAAAAGTTTTTTCAAATATTTTAACTTGCCTATTTCCGTAGGAATTTCTGTAAGTTGGTTTTCTGACAAATAAAATTCTTCTAAATGTAAAAAATCTGCAAGATTTTTGGGTAAATTGGATAATTTATTTTGTGATAAATTTATTTTTTTTAGTGATTTTATTTGGCAAAACGTAACAGGAATTACTGATATTTTATTGTGGTGCAATTCCAAATGTTCCAAACTTTTAAAATTTTGGTGTAAAAAATTTATGCTGTCTAATTGGTTGTGGCTCAAATCCAAAAATTTGAGGTGCGCAAGGCTATCAAAAGGTATGTTTTTGGTTTGAATTTTATTGTGTGAAGCCCTAAAATATTCTAATTTCCGCAATTTCCAAATATTATTCGGTATTTTTTGTATTCTATTACTGTTTAGGCTTAACTCTTGTAAATTTTCAAATTCTAAAATTACATTTGGGAATTCTGTGAGGCTTTGATGGTCTAAATTCAGCCTAAAAACATCTTTTGGATGCAAAATGGCTTCATCAAGGTTGGTGTATAATTTTTTTTGTTTAAGTAAGACACTATTTAAAATACCATTGTTTAAAATACCATTGTTTAAACTATTTTGTGCAAAGATTTTTTTTGGGAAAAAAAAGGAAAATTGTAACAAAAACATCAAAAAGAAAATCAGAAAAATAACAAATTCCTTGTAGTTGATTTTGTCATTGGTAAAAGTTTCATAAATATTATTAGTATAGATTTTAGTAGTAACACATTTTTTTTTCATAAAAATATAAAGAACAAGCAAAATAACTTATGTAATTGTATGGTATATTGATGATATAAAAGTTATTTTTTACTTTACACAAATTTTTTGCCTAAATTTTTGCCTAAATT
Organism: Cytophagales bacterium; assembly: GCA_031425615.1. Taxonomy (GTDB): domain Bacteria; phylum Bacteroidota; class Bacteroidia; order Cytophagales; family Microscillaceae; genus JAAFIN01. The sequence goes on along the minus strand of JANPJR010000015.1, from coordinate 84,357 downwards.
TTTTGCCTAAAATATTCAAACAAAAATGGAAACAAAAATGGAAACAAAAATGAAATATTTGAAAATATATTCTTGTTTTTTTAGCAATATTTTGTGTTAATCAAGATAAAAAAATGGGTTTTTTAATCAAAAATGTTTATCTTTGTATTTAATTTTTATAAAAACAAAGATTTTTAGGAAAAACATTCCACAAAATAAATTCCATGAACAAAGCATTTTTATTTGACCTTGATGGTGTGATTGTAGATACTGCGAGGTTTCATTTTTTGAGTTGGCAAAAACTTGTAGCAAATTGGGGTATTTCACTTACCGAGCAATTTAATGAGCAACTCAAAGGTGTAAGTAGAACAGAATGTTTGCATATTATATTAAAAGCATTTGATAAAACACTTACCGAAACAGAATTTGAACAAGCCTTATTGCAAAAAAATGAAGATTTTTTGTATTATGTTTCCAATATGACCAAAGACGATATTTTGGAAGGTGTGCAAGCGTTTTTGGATTATGCAAAAAAACATGGACATAAAATTGCCTTAGCATCTTCGAGTAAAAATGCCCACAAAATCCTTGAACAAATTGGGCTTACGCATTATTTTGATGCAATTATTGATGGCAACCAAATCAAAAATACAAAACCAGACCCTGAAATCTTTCTTACTGCTTGCAAAGCTATTGGTGCAACACCAGCGGAATGTGTTGTATTTGAAGATGCTATCGCAGGCGTAGAAGCAGGTAAAAGCGCAGGTATGGAAGTCATAGGTGTAGGTGACGCACATACACTTGCGAAAGCAGACAAAGTAATCAAAAGTTTTTTGGAATTACTTGCGGAATCACATTAGAAACTTAGATTTAAAAGTTAGTAAGGGAAAATGCAAAATTTTTACAAAACTTTTGTAAATTAAAAAAATAATCGTATTTTTGTGTTGAGAAAAAAAAACAAGAAATTTATTAGCATATCGAGTGGTGTTTCGCCACTGTTGAAGTAAAGCATTCCATACTTCCCCAATACGTCAATATCAATCAGTGCGTTCCAGCGTACGGTGCGTACTACTGCTCGCCCAAATTCCTGGATAGGCGTAGCCAAATTTTTGAGAGCAGTAGTACGCACCGTACGCTTCCACGCACTTACAGTGATTGTCGTTGGGAAAAGCCAAGAAGTAATAATTTCTAAAAAATCCATTCAAATTTAATATTTGAATGGATTTTTTGTTTTTAAATATTTGAATATAACCTCTCAATTTTTGAGTTTTTTGTTAATGAATATTAACATGTTATCTGATTGTTAAACAAAGTTGTACTGTTTTTTTTAATTTGAGTTCGTTATAATTTTGAAAAAAATTATTGTATGCAATAAATACAATAATAAACATGACGAAAAAAATATTAACAAAAACTCATTTTACAACTTATTATGAAACTTATTCATATCATTTTTCTGGTATTGATTACCACATCTTTCGCTACAATTTCTGTGTATGCACAAGGCGAAAAACAATTTTCAAAAAGCATATTTTCAAAGGAAATTTCTTTTGTTCGTGTAGATACTACACACGGTTCACAAACAACAATTATAGAATATCCAGATTTTTTGGTGGCAATAGAATTGCCTTTTGTCAATCATGGTGCAGATAAAAGCACTAATCTTACACAAGATATACCAAAAGCAGAAAGTTTTTTGCGTTACCTTAAAAAAGAATATAACAACAAACCTGTAAAATATGTATTGAGTTCGCATTGGCATTTGCACAGCATTTCAGGGATTACACCTTTTTTTAATCAAGGTGCTGTGCTTGTTTCAACCAGAAAAAATTGGGAATATTGTGTCAAAAATGGATTATTTGGTAATTTGGACACCAAAAACTTTGAAAAACAAGTATTATTTGTGGAAAAAGATACAAAAATTCTTGAAAAAACATCTTTTCCCATTTCAATATTGTATCTTGATGAAAACTATACCAATAAACCAACCAATGATTATTTGTTTTTTTATATGCCCAAAAACAAGAGTATGCACGCTTCTTGTATGTGTGCCATGAACAATATTGACTTCAAAAAACGCCCTGATTTTGTATACAGCGATAGAATAACAGATTTGGAAAAAGCAATTACTTCCAGAAAATTGGACGTGGAAAACCTATTTAAACTCACGCAAGAATTTGACAAAGACAAAAAAGTATATAAATTGCCTGTTTTTAACAAAGGGTATTTTTCGGAATTTAAACAACGAGGAAAACCTATGGAACAAATTGTAAAAGGTTTTGTAAATTATGAACTTGATTCTTTGGTGTCAAAAAAAGATGCTATTTTGCATAATTTGGTTGAGAAAAAAGTATCTGCTCAAATGATAAATTCTACGGTTTATCGTTGCATCAAACAAAAAGAATATGCAAAAGCGGTACAATGGGCTCAAATCCTAAATTTGTATCATGTTGGAGAAGCAGATTTTATGGACACAATGGGCGAGGCTTATTATTATGCAGGAAATATAACAATGGCACAAAGCATAAGTAATCAATTGGCTGTTTTAAACCCAAAATTTACCAATCAAATGAAAGTATGGGAACAAAATAAGTTGAATAGTCATTAAAAATGGAAAATAAAATTCATTTAATTTAGCGTTCTTTTCTTAGATTTAAGCACGCAGATACACGGATTTTACGGAATAAACCGAATTTTCATGTTAAAAACAGTAACAAAAATTATAAAAAAAATCATTCAAATATAAATTTTGAATGATTTTTTTAAATAAATTCCTAATTCCTAATTACTTTTGTGCATCAACTACTGCGATTGTAACCATATTCACGATTTCACGCACTGAGCTACCAAGTTGCAATACATGCACAGGTTTGTCCATACCAAGCAAAATAGGCCCTATTGCCTCAGCACTTCCGAGTGATTGTAGGATTTTGTGGGCAATATTTCCAGAAGCTAAATCAGGGAAAATAAGTGTATTAGCACCACCAGCATCAGCCAAAGGACTAAATGGATAATTTTCTTTGAGCAAATCAGCACGCAAAGCCACATCAGCTTGAATATCACCATCAAGAATGAGGTTTGGATATTTTTCTTTGCCTAATTTTACTGCAAGGGCGGTTTTTTCAGGTACATCACCTTTTGACGACCCGAAATTAGAATACGAAACCATTGCAATTTTTGGTTCAAATCCAAAAGATTTTACGCCTTTGCTTACAAGTCCTATAATTTCCACCAATTCTTCTGCGGTAGGATTTACATTTACAGTGGTATCTGCAAAAAACAAAGTACGGTCTTGTGCCACAATCACATACATACCTGCTACTATTTTATTGCCTTTGGCTACGCCTACCGCTTCCAACGCAGGACGAATCACACGCGGATAGTTTTTGGTAAGCCCTGAAATCATGGCATCAGCTTCGCCTTGTGCAACCATCATTGCCCCAAAATAATTGCGGTCTAAGAGTTGTTTGCGTGCATCAAATAGTGTAACACCTTTTCTTTGTCTTTTTTGGTAAAATAATTGGCTGTATTCTTCGTAACGTTCTTTATTATCAAGTGGATTGATAATTTCTACGTCTTGGAGGTCTAATTTTTGTTCTTGAATAAGGATTTTTATTTTATCAATTTCACCCAATAAAATTGGTGTTGCGATGCCTTCTTCTTTTACGGTTTGTGCAGCTTTTAGGATTTTTATGTTATCTGCTTCTGCGAAAACCACTTTTTTAGGATTTTTGCGTGCAGCTTCCATCATGCGAGACATGAGTTTTGAATCCAATCCGATTCTTTTTTGCAATTCTACTTCATACGCCTCCCAATCTGTGATATGGTGTTTGGCAAGCCCTGTATCCATTGCAGCTTTGGCAACCGCAGGTGAAATAACGGTAATAAGGCGTGGGTCTAATGGTTTTGGAATAAGGTAATATTTACCAAAACCAAGGTTTTGATCACCATAAGCTTTCATCACAATATCAGGTACTGCTTCTTTGGCAAGTTTGGCAATAGCATGTACCGCAGCGAGTTTCATAGCTTCGTTTATTTCGGTTGCACGCACATCTAATGCACCTCTAAAAATATATGGAAAACCCAATACATTATTTACTTGGTTAGGGTGGTCAGAGCGACCTGTTGCCATGATAATATCTTTGCGTGTAGCAATCGCCAAATCATACGCAATTTCAGGGTCAGGATTGGCACAAGCAAATACAATAGGATTGGTTGCCATACCCAAGAGCATATCAGGCGTAACAATATTACCTTTGGAAAGTCCCAAAAACACATCAGCACCTTGTAAGGCATCTGTGAGTGTGTGAAGGTCTAAATGTGTGGCAAATTCGCTTTTGGTAGCGTCCAAATTAGGATTATCTTGTCTGATAACGCCTTTACTATCTACCATTACAATATTCTCGCGTTTTGCACCCAAATATTGGTATAAACGTGTGCAAGAAATAGCAGAAGCACCTGCACCATTGACCACAATACGTACTTCATCTATTTTTTTGCCTACCAATTCTAAGGCATTGAGCAATGCAGCACTTGTGATAATGGCTGTTCCGTGTTGGTCGTCGTGCATAACAGGGATATTCATTTGCTCACGCAATGCCATTTCTATCTCAAAACATTCTGGGGCTTTGATGTCTTCCAGATTTACACCGCCAAAAGTAGGTTCAAGTGCTTTTACAATTTTGATAAATTCTTTTGGGTCTGTTTCGTTGATTTCAATATCAAAAACGTCAATCCCTGCAAATTTTTTGAATAAAACACCTTTTCCTTCCATGACAGGTTTGGAGGCTTCTGGTCCAATATTGCCTAATCCAAGCACCGCAGTACCATTAGAAATAACTGCTACCAAATTTCCTTTGGCGGTATATTTATAGACATTTTCTACATTTTCAGCGATTTCTAAGCAAGGTTCTGCCACACCAGGCGAGTAGGCAAGGGCAAGGTCAAGTTGTGTGCTGAGATTTTTGGTAGGCACTACTTCTATTTTACCAGGTTTCCCCTGTGAATGATAAGCAAGTGCGTCCTCTTTGCGGATTTTTAATGCCATAAGGGAAAATTTAAAAGTTTAAATGTTCAAAGGATTCAAAAATTCAAAGGGGTTATAGCGTTCTAAGTTTTTTGAGCTTTAAACTTTTTATTTTTTTTGATAAATAAATTTTTTGATAACAATAATTAAATACTTTGATGATTTTTTGCAAAAAATGATAATTTTTTTTTGTAAATTTATACAATTATATAAACTTATAAAATTTTTTTCTGTAAATTTTTTTTTTAGAAATAAACAAAAAATATAAAACAAAGGTAAAAGAAAATCCAAAGAAAAATATAAAAAAATCTTAGTTTTATTTTTTTTATCTAAAAAAAGTGCTTAAATTTCTTGAAAATCACGTATTATGCAAAAACACGCGAAAAATATGCAAAAAGAACGTTTTACAAATAATACAAGTATTTTGGTAAAAGAAGCCCAAAAACAGCTTTATACACCTGAAAATAACGATATTTGCCTTGTCTTTTATGCAGAATTATCTCATTTTGGTAATGAAAAAACATTTTTTTTATGCCAAAAACAAACAAATGAATGCTATCTTGTCTGTAAAACTTGGCACAAAACAAAAGATTTTCAGAAATATACACTTGGAATTTACAATTTAGATAGATTGAACATTACAACCAATTTTTATTTTCTTGAAAATACCCAAAAATTAGTATTTCAAACAGAATTAAATGCCCTAAAACACGTTACACAAACATATTTGAACAACATTAAACCCAAAGCATTGGTATTAGATGGCGTAAAATACCAACTAAAAATTTCTTTTGAAGACCTAAAAATTGATATTGATTGGTATATTTTGCAAGAAGAATTTAAGATTTTTGAGAAATTAGTTTTTTCAGTTAAAAAAAACCTTGAACCTTGAACTTTAAACCTTGAACTTTAAACCTTGAACTTTAAACCTTGAACTTTAAATTATACATGAATTACAAATCGCTCCCTTTTCTGTGCTTATTATGTTATGTGTTGCTATTTTCGTTGGCAACTTGTACACGCAAAAATGTGTTGGACATTGTACGTACTGATTTCAAAGATGAAATTGATACACAAACCAACCTAAAATTTACATTTGACAGACCTATGGTTGGCGATACGCTCCTCAATAAGTGGGATACAACTGCCTACATGCAGATAAGACCTTATACTGCGGGCAAATTCAAATGGGTTTCGCCCAAAGAATTGGTTTTTTCCCCAAAAAATGGCTTTCAACCAGCTACACAATACGAAGCAGTCATGAACACACCGCTTATGTATCTCCAAAATAAAAGCGAAAGCAAAAATTATTCAAAAAATAACGCCAAAAACAGTAATAAAAATACCAAAAACACAACTACAAGTAGTGATTTTGAAATAAACAAAGATAAAAAATTTACGTTTCACACGCCTTATTTAAGTATTCAAAAAACAGAATCTTTTTGGGGACAAGATAATAAAAATACAGCTCAGTTGCACGTATTAGTGTATTTTAATTATGAAATTGACCCGCAAAGCATGGCAAAACTTGTGTCTGCAACCATGCAAAATAAACCGCTTGCAAATATTCAAGTAAAAAATCGTGAAATTGCCAATTTTGCAGAAATTATCATTGATGAAAGTGCTGATATGCCTCTTGAAAATCAAAATGTAGTCATTACGTTGCAAAAAGGCATTAAATGCGTAAAAAACGAAAGCAAAAGCAATGAAATTTTGAACACAAAAATAGAAATTGCGAGCAAAAAAAATCTCCAAATTCAAGATTTGGCTATGCTAAATGAAAACCAAAAAAGCATTATCAAAATCCAATTTAGCCAAAATCTAAACGAAACCGAAGAATCTTTTAACAAAAAATATGCACTCACACCAAAAGTACCCCACGAAATAAAAATATTGGGTAGTGAGGTCATAATTGAAGGGCGTTTTCAACAATATACCAATTATACGGTGGAACTTTCGCCTGAAATTATGGGGGCTTTTGGTAAATTGAACAAAGCATTTTCGCAACAAGTTGCACTTGGAAACCTTACACCTGAAATTCGCTTTTTGGACGAAAAAGCAAATTATTTGGCAAAAAAAGGCAATAAAAATGTCGCCATCAACATTCAAAATGTGCCAAAAATTCAGGTAAAAATTTATAAAATTTATGAAAATAACCTTTTATATTTTTTAAAAGCCAACAAATACCAATACGAAAATAATGGCAATCGTAATTTTGATGAATTTGGGGAATTGATTGTGGATAGAATTTATGACACTAAATCCCTGCCAATGGTTCAACTTTCGCGTGTATTGCATTTTGACCTTGATGAATTGAGTGATACAAAAGGTGTATATGGTATTGAGGTCAATTCCACCGAAAAACAATATCTGAATGATGCTAAAATCGTGTCTATTTCTGATATTGGATTTATTGTGCGTGAAACAAAAGACGATATTTTGGTTTTTGCAAATGGATTACAAGACGCAAAACCATTGGAAAAAGCAAAAATAAGCCTCGTAGCAAAAAATAACCAAACCGTAGCACGTGCAGAAACAAACGCAGAGGGCGTAGCAATTTTTAAAGATGTGAAACGCAATTATCCAGATGCAGATATTAAACTTTTGACTGCCATGCACCAAAAAGATTTTAATTATTTGTTTCTTTCTGAAAAATCACAAGTGGATAAATCTGCTTTTGAAACAGGTGGATATACTGCCAATAATGCGTATCAAGCATTTTTGTATGGTGAAAGGGATTTGTATCGTCCCAATGAAACGATGTATTTCAACAGTGTAATTAGAAATAAAAATTGGGAAAAAGTAGCAAACTTCCCTTTGATTTTTAAATTAAAAATGCCAAATGGTCGTCATCTTACCATATTAAAAGCCAATACAAACCAACAAGGTGCTTGTGAATTTTCAGTAAAATTACCACAAGATATTACCACAGGACGCTACCAAGCAGAATTGTATAGCGCAGAAGGTAATTTATTGGAGAGTAATCCTATCCAAGTAGAAGAATTTATGCCTGACCGCTTGAAAGTTACCCTAAAAAATACGCAACAAGATTATCAAACTGCGGATAAAACAGAGAAATTATTATACCAAAATGATTCTTTGCGTTTTTTGGTATTTGCCCAAAATCTTTTTGGTTCGCCAGCTACACGTAGAAATAGTGATTTGTTTTTTTCTCTAAATAAAAGTCTGTTTTCGCCAAAAAAATACCAAGAATATAATTTTGAATTGCACAAAACCAACAATAAAAATGAAAAAGTAGTAGAATATATGTTGGAATCGCAACAATTAGAAGAAGAAACAAACGACAAAGGCATGATTAAAAAGGCTTTTGTATTAAACCAAAAATACAAACTAATGGGGGTGTTGCAAGCACAACTGTATGCTACTGTTTTTGACGAAACAGGCAGGGGCGTAAGTCGCAATATAAGCGTGCCTATTTTTACGCAACCTTCCTTTTTGGGCATACAAAATAACAGCGAATACGTAAGCACGCATACACCAATGTCTGTACGCATGATTGCATTGGATACCAAAGAAAACCCAACCATTGCACAAGCACAAATCCAAGTATTTCGCCACCGTTGGCAGACAGTTTTGAGGCGTGATTACAATGGAAACATGAAATATGTATCCGAAAAACAAGAAGAATTACTATCTGAAACCCTTTCCGCTATAGGAAATGCACAACAAGATGCAGGTTTTGCAACTGTTTTTAACTATACACCTACACTTTCGGGTGAATATGAAATCCGTTTGAGGTTACAAGATAGTGATTATTACACAAGTACCACATTTTATGCCTATAAAGGCGGATTTACAGACCAAAATTCCTTTAATATTGATAAAAATGGTAAAATAAACATTGCCTTAGATAAAGAAAATTATCTTACAGGCGAAACTGCAAAGGTATTATTTACCGCACCTTTTGATGGAAAAATACTTGTAACAATAGAAAGGGACAAAGTTTTGCAATATTTTTACCTTAATACCCAAAATCGTGGGGCAAGTTGTGATATTTCGCTCCAAAATGACCACCTCCCCAATGTATATATTACTGCTACGCTTATTCGCCCAATGAGTGAGGGTGCAATCCCGCTTACAGTAGCACATGGTTTTAGGAATATTTCAGTAAAAAATCCAGAAAATGCTCTAAAATTGGATATTCAAGCCATAGAAAAAACAGAAAGTAACCAAAATCAACGCATAACTGTACAAGCAAATCGCGCAGAAAGCGATATAGAAGTAACCCTCTCAGTGGTAGATGAAGGCATTTTACAACTCAAAAACTACAAAACGCCTGATATTTATGATTTCTTTTTTCAAAAAAGGGCTTTAACTGTAACAGGTTTTGATGTATACCCACTTTTATTTCCTGAAATATCGCTTTCAGGCATGGCAACAGGTGGTGATGGTGATGCAAATATGGGTAGAAATAGCCCAATGGTCAATAATAGGGTTAAATTGGTCAGGTTTTGGAGTGGTATTCTAAGAACAAATGCACAAGGACAAGCCTATTATGACCTCAAAATACCACAATTTTCAGGAAGTTTGCGTATTATGGCGGTTGCGTACAAAGATGGTAGGTTTGGTAGCGCAGAAAAATCTATGCTGGTAGCAGACCCTATTGTGATTTCCACAGGTTTGCCTCGTTTTCTTAGTCCAAATGACAAAATAACGGTGCCTGTTACTTTATTTAATACAACTTCACAAGCGAATACCGCCAAAATTTCTATTACTACTACTTCACAGTTAAATATTTTGGGGGAAAATGAAAAACAAATTTCCCTGAAACCAGAGCAAGACGACAGAGTAACCTTTGAATTGGAGGCAAAACCAGTAATTGACAGTGCGAAAGTAACAATTACAGTGTCTGCAATGGGGAGGATTTTCACAGAAATATTAGATATTAATATTCGCCCACAAGCAGGATTACAAAAAATGGCAGGTGCAGGCGTAATAGAAGGAAACAAAAATTTTACATTGAACTTGGGTAATGATGAAATGGCAAAAAATTGGGTTACTTCCACCATGAAAGGTAAGATTTGGTTTAGTCATTCGCCTTTGATGCGTTTTGCCAAAGAATTGGATTACTTGGTAAGTTATCCGCATGGTTGCTTAGAACAAATTACTTCTACAGCTTTCCCGCAATTATACGTGCAGGAATTATACAAAACACTTTATCCGAATGTTAAAAATGTAGATGCTTATCAACAAGACATCAGAAACAACATAGAAAACGCCATTATTAAGCTCCAATCTTTGCAAAATTATTCAGGTGGGCTTACCTATTGGGCTGAGAGCAACGATACACATACATTTGGAACTGCCTACGCAGTACATTTTTGGTTGGAAGCACGCAAAGCAGGTTATCAAGTCAATGAAGAAAGTATTTCACTTGCCTTGCAATTTTTGGGCAATAAAATCAATACAAACCGCAACAAGGGTACAAAATATACTTTTACAAATTTGGAAGGCAAAAAAGTCCAAAAAGATATTTTCAAAAAAGAACATCTTTACGCTTTGTATGTGTTGGCATTGGCAGGACAAAGTGATGTGGCAACCATGAATTATTTTAAAGAAAATGTCAAATATCTTGCCTTAGATAGCAAATATTTATTGGCTTGTAGTTATTTGTTGGTGGGCAATCAAGATGCTTATAGGGAAATTTTGCCTACAAAATTTGAAGGCGAAATCTCTGAAAATGATTTAAAAGATAGTTTTTATTCGCCAATCCGTGATATGGCACTGGCCTTGAATGCTATGATAGAAACTGACGAAAAAAATCCACAAATCCCAATACTTACACAAGCCCTTACCGACAACTTGGCAAATCATACCAACATTACCACACAGGAATCTGCGATGTCGTTGTTAGCAATGGGAAAAATTGCCAAAAAATCACAAAAAAACAAAATCAATGCACAAATTTTTGACCAAAACCAAGGTGCAAATCAAACAGCGAAAACATTAGGATTGTTCGCAGGAAAAGACCTTACATTGAGCGACATAGCAGGCAGAAACCTCCAAATCAAAACAGAAGGCGAAGGAAATTTGTATTATGCTTGGTCGCAAAATGGATTAAGTGCAACAGGAAAAACGATTGAGCGTGATAATTATTTGAAAGTAAGACGCAGTTTTTATGACCAACAAGGCAATATTATACGCAACCCAGTATTTAGACAAAATGACCTTGTAGTCGTAAAAATATCCATTAATACCGAAATAATTCGTGGCAATGTGGATAATGTAGTGATTACGGATATGCTCCCTGCTGGACTCGAAATAGAAAATCCTCGTCTTACACAATCCAAATCCTTTGCGTGGATACGCCATTATAATGCTCCTGATAATATGGACATCAGAGATGACCGTTTGCATCTTTTTGTAAATGTTACCGAAAAAACACAACATTTTTATTACCTCGCAAGGGCAGTTTCACTTGGTACATTCCAACTCGGTGCGGTAAGTGCTGATGCGATGTACAATGCAAATTATTATTCCTATGCAAATAGTGGCGTATTGAAAGTAGTAGAAAGACAGAAAATGACGAATTAAAAAAGTTTAAAAAATGTTTTAGCCCTTGGCGTTTCGCTGTCTTAGCGGGACGCTCAATGCTGTCAACTTAATTATTTTGTCATAAAAAAATATTACAAAAACAAATAAAATGTTTTATTTTTTGACTTTAAAACAACATAAAAATATTGTTTTTTTCTTAAATTGACAGCATTGAGCGGGACGCTTCCAGTTTGTTTGGTCTTAGCGAGATGCTAAGACCAAACAAGGGCAAAAAAACAGCTATTTATTTTTGTTTTGAAGAAATCACAGAAAAATTAGTAAGTGAAGGGGCTACAGGAGCAGAAAAAATAGAAGGTAATAATGCACCTTCTACATGGTTTTGGTTAAACGAATGGGCAGGTTTACTAAAAAAATCATAGTACAACAATGTTGGAAAAGCGAAAAAAATAGCCAAATCCTTAGAAAAATTATGGTATTCTTGTTATGATGATATTGAATTACAAACTCCACCATAGTTCACCAGCCTATGACGAAAATATAGCAAATGATTGTCATATTCCAGTAATACAATAAAAAGTATGGAGAAACTGATTTTAAATGTGTTAAATTCTGTTGATTTGGATGATATAACTTATTTTATATCGGAACTATCTCATTATAGTACATATTATTCTGTAAATAATGAAATATTGATACTTGATAACCATATTTTTCAAAAAGCGTTTGAAAAATTGATAGACTTTTTTTTATTGTGGAAAATAATATCAAAGATGATATTATAAGCGTCTTACTTATATTTTCGTATAATTATAGACATAAAAATATATGTTTAGATATTACAAAAATAAAAAAATATATGATTGATTCAAATAACGAGACAGATTATTTTGCTTCTTTTGCTAATATAATTTTTAATATGAATGAAGAAGAATTTCTCTTAAATTTGAAAAATAATAAAGATAATAAAATACAAATAGCAATTTTAAATTATATTTTCAAATTATAATGTGGATGTTCCCCACTCGCCCAAGCCCCCCACTCTCGCAGGTTTGATTTTTGGTAAAAAGTGCGGTTATGTTTCAAGTTTCCGAGCGAAGTGATAACTTGGAACTGTCTTTTTTAGAGGTTTTCAACTTGCATATTGGGTATGATAAAAGGTACGCAAGATACAAATTTTACGGAATAGCATGTAAAGGATTTTATGATAAGGCATCAAAAATTACTTGGATTAGGTAATGAAGATGTAAAAATATTAGAGAAACTCAAAAAAAATTATGAATGATGATATATACATGGAGGTAAAAGAAATTTTTTATTTGAGTAGTTTTTCAACAACTTTATTTGTGGGAATTATTCATAATTGTGATTTTTTTATTTCTAAAAGTGAATGGTTTGTAATGAGGGATGAAGAAATTATTGAAAAAATAAAAATAATCAATGAAAATTTACCTTATATTACTAACCAAGATATTGAAAAAAAAAATCACAGAGTTTTGGAAACTAAAAATAAAATTGATAAGCTTTTTATCAATCCTAAAAACTATAAAATAAAATTAATGAAAGTGTGATTATCCTGCCACTCTCCCCCATTTGGTCGTAGCCCCCATTTCGTCCAAGCCTCCCCCCAAAAACGAAAAATTATTTAGTTCAAAACCTCAGTCTTAAACTAAACCGTGTGTGTTTTTAGGAAAACTTGGACGAAATATAGAAACGCTTTGCATTTTAAAAGCGAGATGTTTGGAGGGCTAAGAAGTTTGGAACTTATAAAATAATATGATAGTTTTGTAAAAATCAAAATACTGTCTACTATTTTATATTTTCTACAAAATAATTATATTTTTCAATGAATACATTTAAAAAGCCTTTGTTTATTCATTGGTTTTATTATATTTCTGCTATCGTTAGTTATTTGATAGCATTTATTTTGTTAGTAGTACATTATTATCAACAAAATATTGCAATTCCATCTTCATGTTATATTTTATTAGGCTTATGCCTTATTTATCCGCATTTTGTATTTTGGATACAATACCTCAAGACAGGTTTTAATGAACGTCATGAAAGGTTTTGTATGTTATTAGATGCAGGTATTTCAGGTATTTTTGGCAATTTTATTGCGATATTTTCTGCCCCATCTTTGTTGTTTTTCATGCTGACAATGACCAATATTATGTTGGGACATGGTTTGCGTTTTTTTTTGGTGGGTTTTACATTATCTATTTTTAATTTATTACTCATTAGTTATTGGGTTGGCTTCCATTTTTTTGAAAATGTTTCTTTTGAATTGAGTGCTGTAAGTGGCATTTTTACATTACTCTATCCTATTTATTTGGCTTATATTGTGCATTTTAGAACAAATTCACTCAAAAATTCAAAAATTAAATTAAAAATTCAAACAGCACAAGTGCAAGAACTGAATGAAGAATTAAGTCAGCTCAACGAAGAATTAGCTACTACAGTTGATACTGTTTCTGAACAAAAAAATAAAATAGAGGTTCAAAATGGTGAAATCAAACAAAGTATAAATTATGCCAAAAAAATACAAGAAGCAGTGATGAGTCCTATGAATTATATTCAGGAAATTATTGCTGAAAGTTTTATTTTATACAAAGCAAAAGATGTTGTTTCAGGAGATTTTTATTTTATAACTGAGCATAATCAAAAAATATTTATTGCTGCGGTTGATTGCACAGGTCATGGCATACCAGGTGCTTTTATGAGTTTTTTGGGTAATGATTTGATGACAGAAATTATTATCAACCAAAATATAAAACAGGCAGACCTAATTCTTAATAAAATGAATAAAGGCATTAGGAAAATATTAAGACAAGAAGAAACAAAAAATCGTGATGGAATGGATATTGCGTTGGTTGTGATTGATAAACAAAAAAAAATAGCTGAATTTGCAGGCGCAAAAAATCCACTTATTTACATTCAAAACCAAACATTATTCCATATCAAAGGAGATAATAAACATATTGGAGGGGAACAAAAACAAGAAAAAATATTTACAAAACACCAAATTAGTATCGAAAATAAAACTACGTTTTATATTTTTTCTGATGGGTTTCAAGACCAATTTGGTGGGAAAAACAATAAAAAATTTATGATTAGTAAGCTTAGAGAAACTTTGTTGGCTATTCACCAAAAGCCTTTTGACGAACAAAAAAACCAACTTGATACAATTATTGAGGATTGGAAAATGGAAGGCAGAGAAAATCAAACTGATGATATTTTATTGATTGGGTTTTCAATATCATAAATATAATTCTATAATTCCTATTTTTTTGAATGATAGAGATAATTTTCGCCCAAGTTTTTATTTATAAAACTATAAACTGATAAAAATTTTTTTTTAAACCCTTCCTTTCAAAAACTACATTGCAACGCCAGACTATGCGAAAGCCCTAAAATGCTTTGAGAAGCCAACGCATAATCAAAACGAAATTTGCGCGCTTGCACACCAAAACCCCCATTTAAAACCACATTTTCGGTAGTTTGTACGCCTGTACGCAAGAAAAAATAAGGTATTGGCTGGTATTCTGTGCCTATTTTTATAAAGGGATTATTATTCAAATCTTTTTCCACTTCTAAAGCAATGCGAAGACTTTGCGAAGGTTGGTATTGCAATGCCACACGCACAAGCGAAGGAATACGCAGGTTTTCGCCAAAATCTGATTTCAAAATACTTCCTGTGAGGTTATACGCAGAAAAAAATGCTTGAAAATCTTTGCTCAGTTGCACATTTCCCCCAATTTCCACCACAAAATTGCCTCTACTCCCAAAATTTTGTATGTATTGTTGAACATAATGCACTTTCAGCCCTATACTTGCTCCCTCTATTTGGGTTGCATACATCAGCGAAATTTTTTGCTCATTGTACAAATTATCCCCAAAACGCCCTAATGCTACACCTACCACGCCATATTTGGGTGGTTTTGGTTTCTGAATTTGTTTTTCTGTGGTTTTTGTATTGGTTTCTTGGGGATTTTTTTCGGTATTTTCAGTATTTCTTTTTGAAAAATCCAAAGGCATGGCAAAACCTGCACTTATAGTCTGGAAAGCCTGCTGATTGTGTCGTAAATCATACGCCAAAAACACTTTGTATTGATTAAAAATCGCAATATTTGCTACATTATTGAGCAATGCAGTAGCGTCTTTTTGGGTTGTGCTAATATTGCCCATACTTTGAGCGGTTGCACCTGTATTATAAGCATCAATTTGCCCAAAAAAAGGCTAAAAAATAAACCCAAAAATAACCAATAAAAGTGCTTCATAATGCTAAAATTAAACATTTTTGGTTTTAGTGTCCTGCTAATAACAACTATTATTTACTGAAAAAAAAACTGACAACTTTTTACTGAACAAACTTATTAAATTCTTCAAAAATCGCAACACTTGCAGATGTGCCTATGCGTTCTGCCCCTGCTTGTATCAAGTCGTATGCTTGTTGGTAGTTTTTTATACCACCAGAGGCTTTGATGCCTACATTTTTCGGTAAAAATTTACGCATTTTCAATACGGTTTCTACCTCTGCCCCTTTTGGGGCAAAACCTGTAGAAGTTTTGGCGAAATCTGCACCAGCTTCTGCACAAATATCACACATAATCCGTAATTGTTCATCGTTCAAATACGCAGTTTCCAAAATAACTTTGAGTATTTTTTCGTTTTCGTGGGCAATCTGCGCCATTTGTGCAATTTCAGGTTTAATCCAGTCATAAGCACCTTCTTGGATTGCAGAAATATTAACCACCATGTCCAATTCATCAGACCCATCGCGTATTGTGCTTAGGAGTTCTGCGACTTTGATTTCGGTGCGGTTGTACCCCAAAGGAAACCCAATAACTGTAACAAGGGCAATATTTTGTTCTGCAATTTCTCTTTTAGCTTTTTTTACCCAAAAAGGTGGCACACAAACCCCAAAAAAATCGTATTTTTTTGCTTCTATTACCAAATCTTCTACATCTTTTGAGGTCATTGTAGGCAAAAGTTTGGTGTGTTCTATTGTTTGGAGGAAGTTCATGGATTTAGAAAGCCCCAACCCCAAAGGGGAACAAAAGGCAAATAAAGTGTGAAAAATTTTAATAGAAAAATGAAGTTTTTTTATGTGTTTTTTGTGTTTTCCTCCCTTTGGGGGCTGAGGGCTTTTTTTACAAATATTCGTTCCGTAGAATTTCTGCAAATTGTGGTACGCCAATGCTGGCTTTTTCTGCGATTTTGTGGAGATTTTTGTATTTTTTGGTATCAGGAATATTTGGGTCAATGATAAATTTGGGTACTTCACTTTTTACATAATCAATCAAACCCGCAGCAGGATATACTGCCATTGATGTACCAATTACCGCAAAAATATCTGCCTCACTCGCCAAAATTACGGAAGCATTTATCAAAGGCACCGCCTCACCAAACCATACAATATGTGGGCGAAGTTGCGAACCTTTTTCACATTTGTCGCCTATATTGAGTGGTTTGTCATACGCCCAATCATACACAAGCGTAGGGTCAAGCGTACTTCTCACTTGGTTGAGTAATCCGTGAATATGCACAATTTGGGTAGAACCTGCTTTTTCGTGAAGGTCATCTACATTTTGGGTAATAATGCACACCTCAAAATCTTTTTCCAAATCAGCCAATGCCAAATGTCCAAGATTTGGCTCGCAATTCCCTGCAAATAGCCTTCTTTCATTATAAAACTTCAAAACTGCTTCTTTATTTTTTTTCCAACCTTCGGGAGAGGCAACTTCCATCACATCAAAATTTTCCCAAAGCCCGCCCATATCTCTGAAAGTTTTTATGCCACTTTCTTGGCTAATGCCTGCCCCTGTGAGTACAACCAAACGTTTTTTTTGTGCCATAATTTATATTATGAGTTATATTACTAAGTTATGTATGAGTTGTGTTATAGCAAAACTAATGTTCCTATGACAAAGATATAACTTTTTTATGGGAAAAAATATCTCATTCATTATTTAAAGATTATTGGGTTTGTTTTCTTTTATTTTTGGTGTATTTTTACATTTTTTTACAAAAACTTATTAAAAAAACTAAAAAATAATGACTTGGTTAGCGGTTTTGATTTTAGCCTTGATAGAAGGGCTTACAGAATTTTTGCCTATATCTTCCACTGCACATTTGGTCATTGGGGCTAAGTTTTTGGGTTTGAATATTGAACAAGGTTTTACCAAAATATTTGAGGTAAATATACAATTTGGGGCAATTTTGGCGGTAGTTGCAGTATATTACAAAAGGTTTTTTCAAAGTTTTGAATTTTATTTTAAACTTATGGTAGGTGTATTGCCTGCGGTAATTTTAGGGCTTTTGTTCAAAGATTTTATTGATAAAAACCTTGAATCTTTGTATCTGATTGTTGCAAATATCTTTTTGGGAGGCATTTTATTAATATTTGTAGATAATTTTTTCCCTGAAAAACCACAAGAATCTTTGCAAAGTAACCAAGAACAAAAACAAAACCACGAAAAAGAGATTTCCTATTTGATGTCTTTCAAAATAGGTTGTTTTCAATGCTTGGCAATGCTTTTGCCAGGTTTATCACGTTCTGCGTCCAGTATTTTGGGGGGTATGTCTATGGGTTTGAGCAGGAAACAATCCGCAGAATTTTCATTTTTTTTGGCAGTACCTACCATGTTTTTAGCTTCCGCCTATAATCTCCTCAAAAGCTACAAAACGATACAACCGCAAGAATGGCAATTATTGGCAGTAGGCAATGTATTAGCATTTTTAGTGGCAATATTAGCCATTAATTTTTTTGTGAATATCCTTACAAAATACGGTTTTAAGTTTTTTGGCTATTATCGCATAGTGTTTGCATTTGTGGTGTTGTTGCTTTTATATTAAGTTCTCAAGGGAATTAATACAGTTTTATATTTTTTTATTTTAAATAATTTAATGTCTTTTTCTCCTTTGGGGCTGGGAGGCAATTTTTTTATGAAACGATTTGCATATATTGTACTCGGTACAATTTTGACTTTGGGTATTGTAATGACAGGTTTGTATTTTTATACAACCTCCAAAAGCCCTTTCGGAACAGCAGTAATAAGTACCGAAAATGGCATCAACGTAAAAGTGGAATATTGCCAACCAAGCAAAAATGGGAGAGAAATTTTTGGGAAATTGGTACCATACAACAAAGTTTGGCGTACAGGGGCTAATACTTCTACCACCATAATTTTTGAACAGGACACTAAACTCGCAGGAAAAGACCTCAAAAAAGGCACTTATTCACTTTTTACCATTCCTACAGCAGAAAAATGGACAATTATCATCAATAAAACTATAGGCGATTGGGGTGCGTTTTCGTATAAACAAGAAAATGACATATTGCGTGTACATGTGCCTGTAACTACCACAGAAACTGTAAGAGAGCGTTTTAATATTAACCTTGAAAGCGTAGAAAATGGCGTAAATATGGTTTTTGCATGGGATAAAACCGTTGTGAAATTGCCTTTGACGAAGTAAAATCTGCCCCTAACTCCAAAGGGAATTGATACAAATTTTTTTTTACCAAATTTTAAAAATCCAATGCCTTTTATTCCCTCTTTGGGAGTCAGGAGGCTAATATTTCCATGAAATACGACCAAAGAGGCGTATCTGCAAGTAAAACAGATGTGCATAATGCCATTAAAAACTTAGATAAAGGCATTTTTCCGAAAGCATTTTGCAAAATAATTCCTGATATTTTGGGCAAAAATCCAGACTATTGCAACATTATGCACGCAGACGGTGCAGGCACAAAATCTTCTTTGGCGTATTTGTATTGGCGTGAAACAGGCGATTTGTCTGTTTGGCGTGGTATTGCCCAAGATGCTATCGTGATGAATTTGGACGATTTGATTTGTGTGGGCGTTACAGATGATTTTTTGCTTTCTTCCACGATTGGCAGAAATAAAAACCTTATTTCTGGGGAAATTATTGCGGAAATTATCAATGGAACAAGTGATTTTTTGGAAAAAATGAAAAATGTAGGCATTAATATCTATAATACAGGAGGCGAAACTGCTGATGTGGGCGATTTGGTGCGTACTGTGATTGTGGATAGTAGTTTTACTGCAAGAGCGTTGCGTAGCCAAATTATTGATAATGCAAATATACAAGCAGGACAGGTAATTGTGGGTTTTGCGTCTTATGGACAAGCAACGTATGAAGATGAATATAATGGCGGTATGGGGAGTAATGGGCTTACTTCTGCAAGGCATGATGTGCTTTCTAAGCATTATGCAAAAAAATTCCCTGAAAGTTTTGACCAAAATTTACCCCAAGAAGTGGTATATGTTGGCTCAAAAAAACTTTCTGATAAGATAAAAATTAGTGAAAATGAAGATGTGAGTGTGGGAAAACTTATTCTTTCGCCTACACGTACTTATGCCCCTTTGGTAAAAGCTATTTTGGAAAAATACCGCCCACAAGTCAAAGGAATGGTACATTGTTCGGGAGGAGGACAAACAAAAGTGTTGCATTTTGTTGAAAATATCCATATTATTAAAGATAATTTTTTGGAAATTCCGCCACTTTTCCACCTCATACAACAAGAAAGCCAAACAAATTGGCGCGAAATGTACCAAGTTTTTAATATGGGACACCGCTTGGAAATATATACAGACGCACAATCTGCCCAAGAAATGATAAATATTGCCAAAAATTATAATATTCATGCCCAAATCATAGGCAGAACAGAAACATTAGAAGGAATTAACCAAAATACTAATCAACATGTTACTATTTCTAAAAAATTAACCTTAAAAACACCTTTTGGGGAATTTATTTTTTAAAAAATTATCAATTTTTTCAGTTATTGGTTTATTCAGTTATTGGTTTTTTTTGTTAAATCAAAACCCATTAAACAAATGGAAAAACAAGATTTTATCAATGTTTTTATAAAATATATCCCTTTGGAATCCATAGATTATGTCATGGATTATCTTTGGAACTCTGGGAAAACTTTTACTTTTAAAGTTGTTCGTGAACGAAAAACTGTATTAGGGTCGCACCAGTATTGTTTTTCTTCAAGGCATCATACGATTAAGATAAACCATAACCTGAATAAATATAATTTTTTATTTACACTTGTGCATGAATTGGCACACATGGAAGTAAGAATTCGTTATCAGGATAAAGAAATTAAATCGCATGGCAAAGAATGGAAGGCAATATTCAGCAATATGCTTTCGCAAACATATCAATATTACCCATTAGAAATACAAGATGCCATCAAAAATTATCAACAAGATATATCAGCGTCTTCTTGTAGAGATGATAAACTTTATAAATTGCTGAAAAATTATGATGAAAAAACGTGTTTGTTTTTGAGTGATATTCCTATGAAAGCATTTTTTAAAATAAAAAATGACACACATATTTTTCAAAAGATTGATATTTTCAGAACAAAATATAAATGTATGGACATAAAAACCAAAAAAGAATACAGAGTGCCTGGACTTATGGAAGTGGAAATTATAGAAAATGTTTGATAAAAATGATAAAATTATCATTATTTTAAACAAATTTATAAAAAATCAAAAACACTGATAACCAACACCAAACAAACTAATAACTTGCATTAAATAAAATATATGTTTCTTTCCATTACCACCACGCACCAACCAGCTACTGATTTAGGGTTTTTATTGCACAAACACCCTGATAAAATACAAAAATTTAACACAAGTTGTGGCATAGCACACGTATTTTATCCTGAATCAAATCCTGATAAATGCACCGCAGTATTAGTATTGGATATAGATACTGTGTCATTGGTAAGATTATATAAATTCCCTTTTGCTTCATTGCAACAATATGTCAATGACCGTCCTTACACTGCTTCCTCTTTTATGAGCAGTGCCATCGCACAAGTATATTCTTCTGCTTTGAATGGTAATTGCAAAAACCATCCTGAACTTTTGGATATAAAAATGCCTTTTGAGGTCAAAATCTCTGTTATCAAACTCAAAGCCCCAAAAGAAATGTTACACGAGATTTTTGAGCCTTTGGGTTACAATATTTCATATATACAACACCCATTTGATACACAATTTACAGCATGGGGCATGAGCAATTATTATAGCCTTACCCTACAACATGATGGCATTACGCTCAAAGAAATGCTTTCACATATATTTGTGTTGTTGCCTGTATTTGACAATGAAAAACATTATTGGGTAAATGAAAATGAAGTACAAGTTTTATTGAAAAAAGGCGAAGGTTGGCTTAATACACACCAAAAAAAAGAATGGATTACACGCAGATATTTGAAAAATATTAGTGCTTATATGAAAGTTGCACTCAATAATCTGCAAGACGATATTGAAAACATAAATATCTTAGAGAAAGAAACCCAAGAACTCACAGAAAAGCAAAAAATTATACAAGAAAAAAGATATTCCTTGCATCAGCAAAGACTTGATATTGCATTAGAAAAATTGAAGCAAACCAATGCCACCAAAATACTTGATTTGGGTTGTGGTGAGGGAAAATTATTAAAAATGTTGTTGAAAGAAGGACAATTTACACAAATATTAGGCTGTGATGTGGTATTTGGTGAATTGCAAAAAGCAAAAGAGAAACTACACTTTGATAATATGTCCCCAAAACAAAAGGAACGTATTACATTGCTCCAATCTTCACTCACATACAAAGATAAAAGGCTTTTGGGCTATGAAGCAGGTGTATTAGTGGAGGTAATTGAACACATAGACGAGGATAGATTGCCCGCTTTGGAAAAAAATATTTTTGAATATTATCAATTAAACCATGTTATCATCACTACACCAAATGCAGAGTATAATAAAAAGTATGAATTTTTATTAGAAGATGATTTTCGCCATACAGACCACCGTTTTGAATGGACAAGACCACAATTTAAAGCATGGGCAATGAAAATCAAAGAAAATTTTGGTTATGATTTTCAGTTATTTGATATAGGTGAAGTAGATGAATTGCTTGGTGCAAGCAGTCAAATGGCGGTTTTTAGTAAAAATCACATAAAAAATATGTAGAACAACCATTTTTACGTATTTTTGTAACGGAATTTTTACGAAAAATTTGCTTTTAGGTTTTTTCTTATAAAATATAAATATGCAAAAAACGCTTAAAAAACACACTTTTGGCTGTTTAATTCCAAATTCCTAATTTATAATTCCTAATTAAAATAATGTATATCATCATTGACTTTGACAGTACCTTTACAAAAGTAGAAGGCTTAGACGAACTCGCTCATATTTCCCTAAAAAATCACCCAAAAGGCAAAGAAAATATTGAAAAAATAAGAGAAATTACCCAAAAAGGTATGCAAGGCGAAATATCTTTTGCACAATCTTTACAAGAACGTGTAACACTTTTGCAAGCAAACAAAACACATTTACAAGAACTTGTAGCGTATCTTCACTTACAAATATCAGATTCATTTAAAAGAAATAAAGCATTTTTACAAAAATATGCACCAAATATCCTTTTGATTTCAAGCGGTTTTAGAGATTTTATTGCACCTATTGTTACAGAATTTGGCATTTTACCCAAAAATATTTTTGCAAATGATTTTATATATGACCACAAAAATAATATCACAGGATATGACCAAAAAAATCCCCTCGCACAAGACAAAGGAAAGGTAAAACTCCTAAAAACCTTACAACTTGAAGGTGATGTATATGTGATAGGTGATGGTTACACAGATTACGAAATACGTGAAGCTGGTCTTGCAAATAAGTTTTTTGCTTTTACAGAAAACGTAGAACGCAATACAGTGGTGGAAAAAGCAGATTATATTACACCCAATTTGGAGGAGTTTCTGTATGTAAATAAACTCCCAAGCCAAATATCTTATCCCAAAAGCAGAATTTCGGTATTGTTATTGGAAAATATACACCCACACGCACAAGAAATTTTTAAACAAGAAGGTTATCATGTAGAAACGCTGAAAGGTGCTTTGGACGAAGATGAACTTTGCGAAAAAATCAAAAATGTGCACATCTTAGGTATTCGTTCCAAAACACAAGTTACCGAAAAAGTTTTGTCCCATGCCAACCGCCTAATGTCGGTTGGAGCGTTTTGCATAGGCACTACACAAATAGACCTTAATGCGTGTGCCAATCGTGGTATTGTGGTATTCAACGCACCTTACAGCAATACAAGAAGCGTGGTAGAACTTGCACTTGGCGAGATGATTATGCTTATGCGTAATATTCCTGACAAAAGCCAACAACTACACGCAGGAAAATGGGATAAATCTGCCACAAATAGCTACGAAATCAGAGGTAAAAATTTGGGTATTATTGGGTATGGCAATATTGGTACGCAACTTTCTGTTTTGGCTGAAAATTTGGGTATGAAAGTGTTTTTTTATGACGTAGTAGAAAAATTGGCACTTGGCAACGCTACACCTTGTCGTACTTTGGACGAATTATTGGAAAAATCAGATGTTATTTCCCTGCATATTGATGACAGACCACAAAATAAGCATTTTATCCAAGAAAAACATTTTGAAAAAATGAAAAATGGCGTGATTTTCCTTAATCTAAGTCGTGGTTTTGTATTGGATATTTCTGCACTTGTGAAAGCAGTAAAATCAGGCAAAATCCGTGGTGGTGCGATTGACGTTTTTCCTTATGAACCCAAAACCAATGATGAAGTTTTTGAATCAGAATTGCGTGGATTGCCAAATTTTATTCTTACACCACACATAGGCGGAAGTACAGAGGAAGCACAAGAAAATATTGGGCAATTTGTGCCAAATAAAATATTGAATTTTGTAAATCGTGGCGATACTTTTGGAAGTGTCAATTATCCAAATTTACAACTGCCCGAACAACAAAAATCTCACAGACTTATACACGTACATAAGAATACCGCAGGTATTTTGGCAGAACTTAATAAAACACTTGCCCAAAATGGCATCAATATTTTGGGGCAATACCTCAAAACAAATGAACAAATTGGGTATGTGATTACAGATATTGCACAAGAATACGAGCCAAGCGTAATCCAAGCCCTCAAAAACGTACCTAATACCATTAAATTTAGAATTTTGTACTAAAAGGAATTATGGATTTTTGATTATAAATTATGGAATGTATAGCCCCTGAGACACTCACTCAATTATTCATAATCCATAATTTATATGCTTATTCATAAATCATAATGCTTACACGCCTTTCTTGTTCATCAGATTTTTTGCCTGCAAAAAATTGTCCATGAGATTTTATCAAAATCTTGTTTTCAGGCACGCCATTATCTACAAGAAATGTTTTTACTGTATTTACCCTATTCTGCGAAAGTTCATAATTTAGTTTTGCAGTACCAATTTTATCTGTAAAACCTTCAATAACTAAATAGGTATAAGATTTATTTTGAATGTGTTGTTTGATAAATTTCTCTAATGTATGATTACTTGTAGTTGTTAGGTTGAATTTATTGAGTTCAAAAAAAATATTATGTTGTACAGAAGGTTTTTTTTGGTGGTGTAAAGCGGTTATATTGGCTTTTGGATTGCCAATGTAAAACCCAACAACCGAATTTTGTTTTGGGTTGATTGTCTGTTTCTGCCATTTGAGTTGCAAAGCAGTATCATCAGTAAAAGGTTTTTGAATCGCAGATACATCATAACTTGCAGTATTGAGATATTGCCAAATGCCAACAAAAATTTCTTGTGGTTTTTGTGATTTTTTTTCATCAAAAAACAATACTGTATAATCATCTGCATTCAAGTTTGTTGGATTTTCGTTTGTATTTTCCTCAAAATTTTCTACTAAAAACATTTTTTCAGAAAATTCATTTTGATTGATTTTTGTATTGAGCGATATTTTTTTATTGTTTAATAAAATGCTTGCTTGGTCATCTTTACCAATCATGACATCAAGCATCAAAGCAAAATAAATTTCTTTTGGGGCATTACTTTTATTTTGGAAAGTATATCCTACCCAATAATATTGTCCCCAATTATTATCTTTGGTGGGTTCTAAGGCATTATTTTTTTTGGTGTAAGGAATAAGTTTTTGAATAATATCAATGCCCTCAAACGTATAAATCACTTGTGTTTTGGTTGAGCCTTTTGTATTGGTAGATGTAATATTTCCTGCAATATAACTAAAATTTTTACCTAAATGGTCATAATTTGAAGCACATTTTTCGTTTTTATTGTCTTTATCTGTAACTTTTAAGACAAAATGCGAGGTAGAAAAATGAAAAGGATAGCCAAAAGTGATGTTTTTGTCTTGGTGTCCAATCGTAAATCTGCCATCAAATTTTTTATCGTCTTGTGCTTTATTTTTATCGTCTTGTGTTTTATTGTTGGTAATAGTTGTGTTTTTGGTGATTTCTTGTTTTTTATTTTCCTGTTTTTTAGGTTTATCACCTCTTGGTAGTACGGTCAAAAAATCTTCTTGTGTTTCTATTTCTTTGCCTTGTAATATAAGTTTGAGCGTATACGTTTGACTTTTGGTGGGCATAATATCCAAAGTTCCTTTGTTGGATAATTTATTTTTAATGCTTGTAATAAAAACATCTGCTTTGATAGGGTTTTTTGTTTCCCACACAAGTTTTGCGGTATCACCCACATATATGGTATCAGGCACGACTTTGAAAGTTGTTGCTATTTTTTCGAGTGGTTTTGTGTGTTGCATTTTGAGTGTGTCCAAATCCAACACGCCATAATATGTAGCAAACAAATGTTTTTCAAAAGGTTTGGCTTCACGTTCTTTCCATTTGAGGATTAACGCACTGTCATCATATTCTATATTTTTGCTATTTGGGTCAGCATATCCCCAACGCATATTTTTATAAAAAGTCCAACGCCCTATTAGTACTTCGTCAGGTTTGGTGGCTTTGTTTTCTTGTAAGATAAACGCTCCTGTAATGTCTTTGTGTCTTTTTTCACTTTTGAATACCAATACTACTTCTGGTGTATCATTATCTTTATAAAGTCTTTCTTTTTTTTGTGAGCCAAACGAAAATAACGATAAAATTTTATCTAAAAAGTTTTTACCTTTTCTAATATTATCAAACTTACAAGTTTGCATAATACACGCATCATTTTCTGCAATTTGTGTGTCAAAAAGCATGAGCAATGCAAGTCTTTTCTTTGTTTTGTCGTTGTTGTCTATGTTTTCAATATTGTATGACACATGATAATATTGTGTACTTGTATTTTTTTGCACTTCGTTTAATGCTTTATCTACAGGTGTTAATGTTTGAATAATGCGAAAACCCTCAAACATAAATGTAATGGTAGATGCTGGTACATTATTTATAAAATACGTTTTTAAATCTCCTCTGAGATATGTAATATTTTTGAGATAAGGGCGATTAGTAGCAAGTTTATTGTTGATATTGATGATAAAATGCGAAGTAGAATATGGATATGGATAGCCATACATAAGCCTAAAATTTTTTGTACCAAGCGTAAATCTCCCATCACTATCAGGTGTGATAATGGTGTCTATTGTTATTTTTTGCGTTTTTTTTTGGGCAAAACAAAATGATAAAGATAGGGAAATATAAAATAAGCACAAAATTGACACAAAAGAAATAATATAACGGTTGGATTTCATAGTGGTAATTATTTTATATAAACTTTGATGAATTTATTTTACACGCTAAATATTAACAAAAATACAATCAAAATACTAATTATAGTATTTTGATTGTATTTTTAATTGCTTTTTTATTGGAAAAAAAACTATTGGGGCAGTTTCCATTCTGCTCTATCAATTATAAAACTACTTTCTTGTTTTTTAAATCCAACTTTTGGATAATAGTCCATTGCTGTTGGAACAGATAAAAGTAAAACCATTGATTGGTTACCAACTTTTTCTTTTGTTAGGTTTATGAGTTGTCTGCCAACGCCTTCTTTTTTGTAGTCTTCTCTAACTGCAAGGTCTGAGAGATAACAAGCCCAAACCCAGTCAGTAATAGAACGAGAAACACCAACTAATAAATCGTTGTCCCACGCAGTAACAATAAGGTTTGAATTGTCAAACATTTTTTGTATTCTTTCTTTGTCGTAAGTTGGTCGTGGCAAACCAGCATTGTCGTAAAGTTCAATTATTTGGTCTGCTGTTGGTCGCTTTTCAAAACTGTATGCTATGTTCATATTTTCGTTTTAGTGTGTTGCTACTTTACGTCTATTTCACAAATTTAAAAATAAATATTTTTCAAACTTAAAGATTGAAATAAATTATTGGTTTGTTTTTTTAGGAAGATTTGAACAAAATGCGGTTTATATTTCATTTATTTGCCTACACATTTGTAATGAAGTTGCGTTAATCCTTTGTCAAATTGTTTTATTGATACAAGTTCTAATTTTTGTTCAGGTCTTCCATCTTTGAATAGTTTTGTCCCATTACCTACTAATATTGGAATGACAGAAATAATAAATTCGTCAATAAGGTCATCTTTAAGAAGTTCATTAACTATTTCTGCTCCACCATCACAAAATATATTTTTCCCATTTTCCGATTTAAGTTTACCAATAAGCGATTTGAGGTCGTCTGTATAAAATTTTACTGAACCAATACTGGGTCTTGGTGTTCGTGTAATGATATACGCATCTTTGTCAGCGTGTGGAAAGTCAAAACCCATAGAAATTACTTTGTCATAGGTTTTGCGTCCAACAATTACCGCATCTACAGTTTTTACAAATTCTGCATAGCCATAGTCTTGTCCTTCTTGTTCTACAATAGAAAGAAATCCAAGGTCGTCATTTGGTTTAGCAATATAGCCATCTAAACTTGTTGCTATGTATAATATTACTTGTCTGTTTGTTGTCATTTTTTTATATAAGTTATTTGTATTTATTAGGTTGTTATGACCTGACTGCTTTACGTCTATTTTACAAATTTAAAAATAAAATTTTTCAAACTTAAAGATTGAAATAAATTATTGGTTTGTTTTTTTAGGAAGATTTGAACGAAATGTGGTTTATATTTCATTTATTTGCCTACACATTTGTATTATTTATAATATTTTTTTACAAAAATAAAAATGGTTGTATAAAATTTTGCATTCATCTCACATCAAAATCCGCCAGATAGCACAGAGCATAACCAACGCAAGCGAAAAAGGAATTAGCACTTTCCAACATAAATACATGAGTTGGTCAGCACGCAAGCGAGGATACGTCCAACGAATCCACATTTGAACGAATACCAAACAAAAAACCTTGAAAAATATCCAAAAAATCGCAGTAATTTCCCCAAAAATCGTATTTGGCATACCACTTGTCCAATCTGCCAACGCCAAAAAACCAATATTAGGCAAAGGTGTATTCCAACCACCCAAAAATAAAATTACTGCCAAAAACGAAGTCAAGAGCATCATGCCATATTCTGCCAACATCATAAATGCCCACCGCAAACCCGAATATTCTGTGTGATAACCTGCTATCAATTCACTTTCTGCTTCTGGAATATCAAAAGGTGCGCGGTTACATTCTGCAAGTGAGGCAATAAAATAAATCACAAAACCAATACATAAAAAAGGCATTTGCACAATATTCCATGCCAAAAAACCGCCTACTTTTGTAATATCTATGGGTGTTATACCAAATAAGTATATTTTTTGTGCAGAAAAATAAAATCCATTTGTACCTATCCAAATGCCTTGTTTGTAGCTAATTTCCTGTAAATCAAGACTTTGGCTTATCATTACCACACACAATACCACCAAACCAAGCGGAATTTCATACGAAATAATCTGTCCAACAGCCCGCATAGCGCCCAAAAGTGCGTATTTGCTATTGGAAGACCAGCCCGCCATCAAAATTCCGATAACATCTAAGGAAATAATCCCCAATACATAAAAAACACCCACCGACAAACCCGCCCCAACCATCGTAGCAGTAAGCGGAATACACGCAAAACCTGCAAAAATAGACACAAATATCACCAAAGGAGCAAGTTTGAATACAAATTTATCTGCTTTTTGGGGAATAATGTCCTCTTTTGTAAGCAGTTTTATGATGTCTGCAACTGTTTGCAAAAGCCCAAACTTGCCCGTTTCCATAGGTCCCAAACGGTCTTGTATAAAACCCGCTAATTTGCGTTCCACATACACACCAGCAAGGGCAAAAATGGCTATAAAAGGTAAAAAAAATAATAATGCTATCAAAATTTTATTGAAAAAATAGTTTTTGGAAAAATTATCTATCTACTTCACCCATCACAAAGTCCAACGACCCAATTATTGCAATTAAATCCGAAAAAAGTACGCCTTTGGCAATGGCAGGCAATACTGAAAGATTGACAAAACAAGGAGAACGCACCTTACAACGCAAAGGAATGTCGGATTTACCATCACTTTGCAGGAAAAAACCCAATTCCCCCTTTGGCGTTTCCCCTCTAAAATATAAAAATTGTTTTTCAGGACGGATTTTCTTTGGGACAAATGCCTGCGGATTAAAATCAGTAGTGCGTTTGTGTTCTTTTTGTAGTTTTTCTACGCATTGGTAGAGGATTTTTATGCTTTCATAACATTCTTGTAGCCTTACCCACGTTCTGTCCCAACAATCACCTTGCGTTCCCATTGCTCCAGTCCCTACAGGCACATCAAAATCCAATTCAGGATATACAGAATAGGCATCTTTTTTGCGTAAATCCATTTTTAACCCACTTCCACGCATGACTGCCCCAGAAAGTGCATAATTTACCGCCAAATCCAACGAAATAACACCCACATTTGCGGTGCGTACCACAAAAATCTTGTTGTTTATCATTAGATTTTCGGTTTCTTTGATTTTTGGCAATACATAATCCAAAAATTCCTTACATTTTTCCTCAAAACCAATAGGCAAATCGTAATAAAGCCCGCCAACCCATATATAATTATACAACATTCTCGCCCCTGTGAGCCATTCCAATAACCTCAAGATGTGTTCTCTATCACGCATAAGCCACAAAAAAGGCGTAGTAGCCCCAATATCCACGCCATACGTACCAATCGCTACAAAATGCGAAGCTATGCGGTTAAGTTCCGCCACCAAAACCCTGATATATTCCACCCTTTTGGGTATTTGTTCGGTAATATTAAGCATTTTTTCCACTGCCATTGCGTAAATATGTTCACTATTCATAGCACTTACATAATCCATGCGGTCAATATAGGGGATTATTTGGGCGTAGGTTAGTTTTTCACAATGTTTTTCAAAACACCTATGCAAATACCCTATGTGGGGCTCTATTTCTGTGATGATTTCGCCATCAGTCAATACTTCCAACCGCAAAACGCCATGTGTAGAAGGGTGTTGAGGGCCTAAATTCACAGACATTTCGCCATTTTTAAGCGAATTTTCTGCGAATTTGTTTGGCTCCGAGTTGGCGAGATGTTGAGGGGAATAAATATATTGTATTTTATTGGTAGTATTTTGTGGTTGTGTGGGAAACATAAAGATTAACTCAAGTTATCAGTTTTTTAGTTGTCAGTTTTTAGTTGTTAAGTTTTTTTAGTGGAAAACTAACAACTTAAATTATTTTATTTACCCAAAAGCATTTTTTCTACGGTTTTTAGCGTATCTGCTAAGATGTTATTTTCCAATATTACATCAAATTGTGTAGAAAAACTCATTTCTTGTTTGCATTTGTCAAGACGTTTTTGGAGTGATTCAGGAGATTCTGTATTGCGATTTTTTAGGCGTGTTTCTAATATTTCTAAGGAAGGTGGTGCCACAAAAATAGAAAGTGCATCTTCTTTAAAATACTTTTTAAGTTCAATCCCACCTTTTACATCTACATCAAACAGCACGATTTTACCTAAATCCAACAAACGTTTTACTTCGGATTTAAGTGTGCCATAAAATGACCCTGCATATACTTCTTCCCATTCTACAAAGGCATTTTCTTGAATTTTTTGTTGAAATTCTGCCAATGAAATGAAATAATAATCTTTGCCATGTACTTCATACACACGCATTGGACGTGTACAAGCAGATATTGAAAAGCCAAATTGTGAAAAATTTTGCAATAAATGTCTTACAATCGTAGTTTTACCTGCACCTGATGGGGCTGAAAAAATAACAATATTGGGCGGAGAAGTCGCCATATAAAGATGTTTTGGAATGAGTATCAAAAAGCAAAAATAATAATTTTTATATTGAAATAAAAAATTCAAAACATTATAAACACGTTTTTTTGATTTAAACTTTTGTAATTGTTTAAATGTTTAAAAAAATGCGTCTGTACTAAACGAAGTACAGACGCACTTTTTAAAATTTCTCAATTTAAAATTTTTCAAATAAAACCATCTTCAAACTATTTAACGCTCTTTTAAGGGTTTGGAGCTATCCTCATCAATTCCACTTGTATATTTGCGTATTGGTATTGGAGTTCCAATTGATTAAATTTGGCTTGTTGCAATGCCAATTCTGCGTCATACAGTTCATTTTGCTTGATAAGTCCTTGTTTCCAACGGTCTTGCGTGAGTTGATACGATTTTTGGGCAGATTGTACCACATAATTTTGGGTTTGGATTTGTTGGGCAAGTTCTAAGGCTTGGGCTTGATACGTATTTGCTTCAAGTTGGCTTTGTGCAAGTGCATAATCGTATTGCATTTGGGTTTGTTGTGCTTGAATATCAAATTGAGAAAAGCGGTTTTTGACTTTAAATCCGTTAAAAAGTGGCACGTTTAACTGCAAACCAATCATAGCAGTATTGACCCAATGATATTTGCCTACGTTAAAATTTTCGCTTTGGGTAATAGCAGATAATTGAGAAATCGCTTGCAAGTTGGGCATTAATCGGTTTTTCTCTGCTTGTTTGGCAAAAATTAAACCCTGTTTTTGGGCTTGAATTTGTAATAAATCTGGGCGTTTTTCAGGGTTTATTTTGCTAAAAGGTGTTATTATATTATTGGAAGAAACGTTGTTTTTTTTATTTATTTCGGTTTTAAAAAAATTACCCTCAAAAACATTTTCTTCTAATAAAATGCTTTTGTTTTGTGGGATATTTAGTTGAAGTTTTAGGTTATTTTCTGCCAATTTGTAGGCATTTTGGGCTTTTATAAGCGAAGGTTTTAGGTTTTCACATTGCACAAAAGCGGTAAGTGTATCCAATGAAATTGCCAACCCTTGTTGCAATTTTTGGCGAATTTCTGCAAGATTTTGCTGTTGTCGTTGTATATTTTCTTGGATAAATTTTTGTTGTGCCAATAAAAAAACTGCTTGCAAATATAATTTTTGTACTTCTGCAATTTTCTGAATTTTCTTTGCGTCTGTGGTATATTTTGCGATTTTTTGGTTATTTTTTGCCAAATCCATGAGCGGTTTATTTTCCATTTGTAAGAGTGGAATACTAATATTTATGTTGCCTTGATACGCATTTTTGGCAGACGCAGGCACAGCATTAAAAACGCCAGCGTCAGCAGTTGGGTCAAAAATATTGGCAGGCAAGAAAAAAACCAATGGTTTTATGTTGTGGTTAAAATTGCCTGAAAGACTCACGGTAGGCAAATAATTTCCTTTTGCTTCACGCAAAGCATACATTAAGCGAATTTCTTCTTGTTGCAGGATTTTGATTTCTGGGTTTTCATCTATTTTGGTTTCGATGTCTACGAAGTTGATTTTTTCGCTGGTTTTTTCTTGTGAAAAAGCATTTTTTGCAAATAAAATATTTATACAAAAAAAGAAAAAAATAACGATTATGGATTTAGATTTTCCAATTCCCAATTTCCAATGCCTAATTCTTTCTATTTCCAAATAAATTGCAGGCACTAAAAACACCGTAAAAATCATAGAACTTGTCAATCCACCAATCAACACCCACGCCAACGCAGAATTATATTCGCCTCCTGAGCCTTGTTGCATTGCCAAAGGCAACATACCAATCACCATTGCAAGCGTTGTCATCAGAATAGGACGCAAACGGGTTTGACCTGCTTCCATGAGCGAATACAGCACATTTCGCCCTTGATTTTTGTGTTCATTTGTTCTATCTACAATCAAAATAGCATTTTTTGCCACCAAACCAAGCATCATAATTAACCCAAAAATAGAAAAAACATTTAAGGTTTTCATGGTCAAAGCCAACGCCAATAATGCCCCTGTAATAGCAACTGGAATAGAAAACAACACCACAAAAGGGTACAAAAACGAATTATACAAGGCTACCATGATTAAATATACAAAAGTTATCCCAGCCAAAATCGCCAAACCAAGATACAAAAATGAATCATCAGCCAATTCTAAATCCCCTTCATAACTCACACGCACACCCACAGGAGGAGGATTTTTGGCTACAAAATGCTTGATTTCTTCCCCAATTTCATTTACTGATTTTCCTATGGCTTTTGAAGTGAGCATAATAGAGGCATTTTTATTTCTACGTTCTAAGGCACTTTCTGCTTGTGTGCGTTTGATGTTTGCAATTTGTTTTAGGTAAATAATTTCACCTTTTAAAGTAAGAAAACTAAGATTTTCTAATTGTGAAGTTTGTGCACGGTCAGTTTGTTGTAATTGTATTCTAAGCGGAATTTCAGTATTTCCTTGCTTAAATTTCAAATCATCAAAACCTGTCATAGCAGTTCTAAGGCTCATCATGATTTCTTCCAAATGCAATCCTAATGTTGCTATGCGTTCTCGGTTTATCTGAATATCCAACTCGGTTTTATTAGAAGCAATAGAAAGATTTACATCATCAGTGCCTTCCATTTTTTGGGTAGCGATTTTTAGTTTTTCTGCATATCGCATGATTTGAGGGCGGTCATTACCACTTACAATTATTTGGATAGGTGTAGCTTCTGCCCCAATCAATCCAATAGGTGAAACCTTTACTTTGGTGCCTGCTTCTTGTAAAATAAGATTTTTGATTTCTTTTGACATTTGCAATACTGATTTATTTCTTTTTTCTTTTTCTGTCAATAAAATAGAAAATTCCATGACATTGCCTGTGGTCAATTCGCCAAAAATAGGGTCATTGGCAAGTCCTACGGTATTAAAAATACGTTTTACTTCTGGGATTTTAGCCATTTGTTGTTCCAATTTTTGCGAAATTTTATTTGTTTCTTCTAATTTTATGCCTGGTGGCAATTCTACTGTTACCGCTATCTCGCCTTTGTCGGTACTTGGCACAAATTCACCCCCAATATACCCCTGCGAAACCAACTCAAAAGATGCTATCAACGACCCAAAAGCCAATAAATACACTATCCAACGATTTTTTAAACCTTTTTTTAATAAATATACATAACCAGCAGTTAAGTTTTTAATTTGTTTTTCTATAAATAAAATCACAATACCAAACAAACTTTTGTTAGAAAGATGTTCCAATTTTGCAAAACGTGAGGCAAGCATAGGCGTAAGCGTAAAACAAACCAACAAACTCGCCAACGTAGAAACCACAATAACCAACGCAAACTCCCTTACCAATCCGCCTGTAATACCAGGCACAAAAGCCAAAGGCAAAAACACCACCACATCAACCAACGTAATAGAAATAGCAGAAAAACTGATTTCATTTCGCCCATCTAACGAGGCAGTACGTTTATCTTTGCCCATTTCCAAATGCCTATAAATATTTTCTAATACTACAATACTATCATCTACCAATATCCCAATAACTAAACTCATTGCCAATAGTGTCATGATATTCAAGCTAAAATCCATCAAAAACATACCAATAAACGCAAAAACCAACGAAGCAGGAATCGCAATCATGACAATTAACGCATTTCGCAATGAATGTAAAAATACCAACATCACCAACGCCACCAACACAATCGCAATTATAAGGTCATGAAAAACGGTTTCGGTGGCTTTCATGGTAAATTCGGAACTATCCGAAGCAATTTCAAATGTTATGCCTTCATTTTTATAATTTTCTGCAATTTTATCTAATTCATGGCGTACTTTTTCTGCTACTTCTACCGCATTTGCATTTGATTGTTTTTGCAATACAATACCTACTGCACTTTTTCGGTTAAGTCGGGCAATATTTTCTATGTCTTTGATGCTTTTTTGTATATTGGAAATATGTTTTAGTTGAATTTTGCTTCCATCATGCAACACTGCAATATCTAAATTTTCTAAGGCTTGTATTTGGCTAAATTTCCCACTAATACGCAAACCAAATTGTGCATCTTTGTCTTTTATATCACCAATTGGGATTTCTAAATTTGCTTTTTGGAGCGCATTTACAACCATAAGAGGCGATATTTTATAAAATTTTAATTTTTTTTCGTCTAAAAAAATCTTCATTTCTTTTTCTTGTCCGCCAATAAGTTGTATGCGTCCTACGCCTTTTATTTGAGAAATTTGTGGTTTTATTTGATTTTTTAATAATTCAAAAAAATCACTTTCTGAAAGTTTGGAAGTTGTTGCAATCCTCAAAATAGGCAAATCTGACAGTGAAAATTTATCTACAACAGGAGTTTTTGCACCACTTGGCAATGTAGGTAATATTTGATTTACAAACCTTTGTATGTCTTGTAATGCCTTATCCAAATCTGTATCTTGCAAAAATTCAATCGTAATTACCGCAAAATTTTCATTGGAGCGTGAAGTAATGCGTTTTACTTTGCTTGCACCTGCTACTGCGTCCTCTATTTTTTTGGTGATGCCATTTTCAATTTCCGCAGGTGATGCCCCTACGTGTATCACTGATACCGTAACGATTGGGGCGTTGATTTTGGGCAACAATTCATATTTTAATTGTGTTACCGCAAAGAAACCTAATAAACTGACTATCAAAAAAAATACGATAATCAAAATAGGGCGTTTGATGGATAGTTCGGTCATGGAGAAATAAGCCCCTAATCCCCAAAGGGAAAAAAAGGCAGTTTTTAAAGTTTAATGTTTTAAAAGATTTTGCTACAATTCGCTGATTTATAGCCTTAAATGACTTTTTTGCAAATGATTTTTTTGCAATTCTGTTAATTTGTACTTTTATGCTATAAATCTCATTTTTTTAAGGATTTGTATTCATTCACTTTGGAACTTGCTCCCTTTGGGGCTGGGCTAATTTTGTCCTTTCACAATAAGTTTATCGCCTTCTTTGAGTCCAGCAACAACTTCTATAAATTCTTGGTATTCTCTGCCAAGCGTAATTTTTTTGCGAATATTTTTGCCATTTTCCAATACAAAAACATCTTCGCCTACAAGCGCAGTACGAGGAATTAAAAGCATTTCCCTTTGTGTATTTTCGCCTTCAATAATAATCTCTGCTTGCATACCTGCACGCAGAATGTTATTGTTATTATTATGATGCGTATTTTGAATAATAATTTCCACAGGAAAACTCCCTGCTTCATTGCTTTGCACACTGATTGATTTTACAAAACCTTTTAAGTTGTTTTCTGAATTATTTTTAAAATCTTGAATTTTAACAGGAATGTAAGTCCCAATTAAAATTTTATATAAATCTTGTGGGGCAACATTTACCATAAGCCTAAACTGCGACACATCTGTAATTGTAGCAATAGGACTTCCCATTTGTAAATATTTCCCTTTTGAAATACTTTTTTGGGTAATATTACCATTCATTGGGCTTTTGATAATGCCATAATCAATCGTTTGTTGAGTAAGTATAAAGTTTTGTTCTGCTTGTTGCATTTGAAATTTTGCATTTTCAAAATCTACTGCTGAAAGATTTTTATTTTGATAAAGTACCTCCAAACGCTCAAAATCTCTTTTGGCTTTCTTAAAATTCAATTCTGCAATATTTGATTGCGTTTGTTTGAGTTTTGTGTCAGTTTTGGCGAGTATCTGCCCTACTGTAACCTGCTGATGAAGGTCAAAAAATATTTCTGTAACCTTGCCTTCTGTATCTGAAAGAAATTCCAACACATCAAAGGGTTTCAGCGTGCCAATCAACACAAGCGGATTTTTGGTAATCGTTTTTTCCAATACAATCGTTTCAATACGCGTTATAGGCGTACTTTTTGCCTGTTGTGCTTGTGCTTTTTGTATGCTTACATTATGGTTTAATGTTGTCATGATGATATAGAACAAACCTACAAAAATGATTATCGCAAATACAAATTTCCAAGTTTTTTGAAAAAATTTCATGTTTTTAGTTTTTTTTTAATTTGAAAATTATAAAACATACCGAATGTTTGGTATGTAATTTTTGTAAAAAATAAAACAATGAAAATACTCATTGTTTTAGCTTATTTTTGTTATTTTTTGAGTTGCATATAAAAATTGTCCCAAATTATTTTGATGCCATTAAGCGATTCTAAGAAATTATTTTGCACGATATAATTGATAAAAGTAGCATCTATTGTGTTGAGAAACATCAAAGCCACCATTTTAATATCCATTTTCGTTTCAATTTCCCCACTATTTATCGCATTTTCTATTGTTTTTTCCCACATATTCAAATCCCTTTGGTAAAACAAACTCATTTTTTCCCTAAAATTGGGAAACCGTCTTATTGCATCAAAAATGAGTGTGTAATAG
Organism: Cytophagales bacterium; assembly: GCA_031425615.1. Taxonomy (GTDB): domain Bacteria; phylum Bacteroidota; class Bacteroidia; order Cytophagales; family Microscillaceae; genus JAAFIN01. Next base: position 46,446 of record JANPJR010000015.1, on the reverse strand, counting down.
CTTATATTTGTATGATTATCGTCTTCTTCAAACTTCATTCCTAGTGCATTTTTTATGTATTCAATCATTTTTTTCATATATCCAAGCATTTCTGCACAAAATTCTTTCAAAGAATGTGTAGGCAATTTTGAATAATCGTTGTTGATGTCTTCTACGAAATAAAAAGTTTCTACTGCTTCCAAAAAAACCTGCTCCTTATTCAAAAAATAATGATAAAAAGCACCTTTTGAAAGCCCTGTTTCTTTTACAATTTCTTGCATGGTTACTTCTTTAAAATTTTTTTGTAAAAATAATTTTAAAGCTGTTTTTAAAATATGTTCCCTTGTTTTTTCCATAAACCGACCATTTGGTATGCAAAGTAATTTATAAAAAACTAAATATCCAAAAAATATTTCATTTTTTTTTGGTTTTTTTTTTAAACCTAAAATTTTTGTTTTTTAAAGTGCTTTTTGTTTTATCTTTGTGGAAAATATTACAAAAAAAATTAAATTAAAAATGACTTTATCAAAACCCCTATTTTTTTTACTTGAGCTTGGAATTTTGTTTTTTTTTATGGTTTTTTTGGGTGCTTGTCAAAATGATTGTGAGCCTATTGCTAAAAATCAAGTAAATTTTAGATTTTTACAAAAAAATACAAACAAACAAGATACACTCAACATTACAGCAGTTACTTATACAGATATTGGCAAAACAGACACAACGCCAAAAACTAATTTTTCGGATTTTTTGCTGTTGGATATTAACCCTGCAAGCAATTTTACCACATATACGTTTGAAGGTACACGCAAAAATATCCCTTTTTCACACACAATTACGCTCCAATATGACAAAAGTTTAGTCATTAATGGCAACGGAAAATGTGGCAATGTGATTAAAATAGTAAATCTAAGCGTAAAAAACGCTACTTTTAATGATGTAATTGTGCGTGTGTCAAGTCTTGAAAATGAAAAACAAAATCAATATGATGTGGGATTATTTATAAATCCCTAATATAAATCCCTAAAATTAGAACAAGTACAAAAAAACATTTTATTAAAAAAATATGCCTATTCAATTTTTTAAAGAAGAAATAAAATTTGAAATAAAAGACATTACAAAGCTAAAAACATGGCTCAAAAATATTATCAAAAGCCAAAACCATACGCTTGGTGATTTGAATTATATTTTTTGCAATGATGAATATTTATATAATATCAACATGGAATATCTTCAACATGATACCTATACAGACATTATTACATTTGACAACGCAGAAAAAGAAACCCAAATCGCAGGCGATATTTATGTGAGTGTGGATAGAATTAAAGAAAATGCAAAGAATTTTGACAAGGATTTTCAAAACGAATTTTGTCGTGTGTTAGCACATGGTTTGTGGCATTTGTTGGGTTATGGCGACAAATCCGAAGAAGAGGCAACGATTATGCGACAAAAAGAAAACGAAAGCATTGATGCTTTTTTTGCTATGGTATAATTTTTAAATATTTTAATATTAAATAACCAAAATTAATAATTCAACAAAATCATTTCTTTTATCAAATGAAAAAAAATAACCTTTTGCATTTCCTTGCTTTAAATTTTAGTGTAGTTTTTATCGCAATATTTCTGACTTTTTCAGGTTGTCGTACGTTCCGTGAATTTGGTGCATTGAGTAAATGTCAATTTCGCAACAAAGATTTTGGCAAAATGGAAATTGGCGGATTGAATTTATTGCGTTACAACAGCGTTCAGGACGTTGATTTTATAAAAGCAGGCGAAATCGCCCTCAAACTCAGCCAACAAGCTGAAATGCCTTTCGTGGTTACCTTTAATGTAGAAGTAAAAAATGACCATGAAAAACTCGCTGCATTAGAACGTATGGATTGGATTTTGGAAGTGGATAACAAAGATGTGATTAATGGCACTTCTACCGAAAGATTTGAAGTACAACCTTTGTCAACCAATGTTTTGCCTATTACAACATCTTTTGATATTAAAAAAATATTAGGCAAAGGCAGTTTAGATGGCATTTTTGCACTCGTACAAGGCAGAAATGAAGAAGATTCGCGTATTCGCCTCAAAATAAAACCACGTTTTCGCATTGCTGGCATACGCATTGGCTATCCTGGTTACATCAAAATTGGCAAAACATCCAAAAAAGCAGAATAATTTCTGGTTTCCTGTTTTTTCAAAATAACTATACAGAGACAAATATTAAAATTAAACGCATGAAGCAACCATTAGAAGCGCAAAAAACTAAATTTTCAGAGATTTTTTTAGAAAACCAAAAATCTTTGGTTGAATTTTATTGGGTAAACCAAGAACATGAAATGTCTGAAAATGACTTCAAAAATGCACTTTTACTATATTTGCAAGTTATAAATTTGTATCAACCTGCATACGTAATTGTAAATGCGGAAACACTTGCTTTTGCGATAGCACCAGCCCTCCAAATTTGGGTAGATAACGAAATAAGCGCTAAAACAAATAAAATTATCAAAAAAATGGCAGTTATTTTACCAAAAGAATTTATAGGACAACTCGCCATTAAACAGGTTTTGGGAGAAACAGAAGGACAAAAAATCCAAGTGCAGTATTTTAGCCACTATGAAGAAGCATTGGATTGGATAGGCATTTTTTAAATACTAAATTAATAAAATTTATCCGTTATTTATCATTTCGCCCATTTTCTTAGCTTTTCGCCAACAATCCGCTACACTTACACCTTCGTACCAATTAGCACAAAAAAATATACCTTTTTTAGCAAAATCTGCCAAAAAATCATCTATAAAAAGCACTTTTTCATTCATTTGTGGAATGGATTTTTGCCAAATAAAATGTTGTTGAAAAATAGGTTTTCCTTGGATTTGGTATAATTTTTCTAATTCTGTATGTACTTTTTTGGCAATTTCTGCGGTGTCTTTCATATTTTCTAATACAAAATCAGGGTTTCTGCTACCCCCTACAAATGTTGTGAACAAAACTTCATTTTTGGGGCATCTATCAGGAAAAATACTACTTGTCCAAATACTTCCAAGTGAAAAGAGTTGCTCTTTTTGGGGATTTAGCCCACCAAAACCATTCAAAGGGCGTAAAACTTTATCTTTTGGATATGCAGTATGCACAACCGCAATAGGCGGATAATCAACTTGTTGAAGTTTTTGAGCAAAATTTTGTATTGTAACTTCTGTTGATTTTTCTGTATTTCCTTTAAAATTTTCTAAAATATTAGCAGTATGAAAAGCAGAAGTTGTAAAAATAATTTTATCTGTTAGAAAATCACCTTTATTGGTTTTTAAAATGTATTTTTCAGCGTTTTCAGAAATCTGTTTTTCACAACCTAAAACTTGACAATCCAAAATAATATGTCGCAAGTGTAACGCAATTTTTTTTGGAAATTGTTGCATACCCTCTTTAAATGTAAAAGAAATTCGCCTTGCATTGCCTTTATTTTTGATTAAACCTTTGATAACAGAGCCATATTTTTGCTCAAATTCTGCCAAGATAGGAAAAGTTTTTTTAACCAATAATTCATCTGGATTGCCTGCATACACTCCTGCAATAAACGGATTAAGTGCGTAATCCACAATTTCTTGCGAAAATCTACGCCCAAAAAATTGGCTTAATGTTTCATTTTCAATGGTTTCTGATTTTTTGCGGGTTTCTTGCCAAATTTTATATTTTGTATGCCAAGAAAAAAACGTATTCCACAATAAATGTTGTGGCTTGGCGGGCAAAGCACGATATTTCCCTTTTTTAAAAATATAACGATTTTCACTTACTTTTTCAGGCATTAATATCGCATCAGCAAGCCCTATTTCTGCCAAAAAATCTTGTATTTCTGTATCTGCAAGGAGTGAATTTGCCCCAAATTCTAACAAATAATTATCTATTTTTTTACTTTGGAGATAACCACCAACTTCGCTACTACTTTCTAAAAGTTGGTATTCAATGCCTTTTTTTTGTAAAAAATACGCCAATGTAAGTCCAGAAATGCCCGCACCAATAATTGTAATCATAATTCAAGTTTATTCAGTTGTCAATTTATTCAGTTGTCAGTTAAAGGCTGTTAATTCCCCCTTTGGGGTTAGGAGGCATATTATTGGTTTAAGTACATTACCGCCAATTCATAACCTTTCAACCCCAAACCTACAATACTTCCCACACATTTTGGGGCGAGGTAACTATGATGGCGATATGCTTCTCTTGCGTGTATATTGGATATATGCACCTCCACAACAGGCGTTTGGATACCTGCTATTGCATCACCCAACGCAATAGAAGTATGTGTATAAGCACCTGCATTGATGATAATACCATCAAAACTAAACCCAACTTCGTGAATTTTGTCCAAAAGTTCGCCCTCGTGATTGGATTGGAAATAATACAATTCAATATTTTTATCTGAAAATTTTGTTTTTAGTGTTTCAAAATATTCTTCAAAAGACATTTTTCCATAAATCTCTGGCTCTCTTTTCCCCAAAAGATTTAGATTTGCACCATTGATGATTTGTATTTTTTTTGACATAAAAATTTATAGATTATGGATTATCATAGGCAAAAATACAATAATTTTAATTCACGAAGTACATTTTTACATCTCCTTTATTTTTTGCTTGAATATAACCCCTGTATTCACACGAAAAATTATTTTTGACGAGATTATAAGTGGTTTCAGAGATATTAACTTTACCTATTTCGCCTGAGCTTTCCATGCGAGAGGCAAGATTTACAGTATCACCCCAGATGTCATACGCAAATTTATTTTTACCAATTACACCTGCTATCACTTCGCCTGTGTGTATACCAAGACGTAATTCCCAAACAGGTAAATTTTGGGCAATTTTTTCTTTTTTCCAAATTTCCATAAAAGCCTGCATTTCCAATCCTGCTTTTACTGTATCTATTGGATTAGAAGTATTGGCAATAGGCAATCCGCCTGCACACATATAAGCGTCTCCTATGGTTTTAATTTTTTCGAGGTTATATTTTTCACAAATATTATCAAAAGCCAAAAAACATTTGCCCAATTCCTCAATTACTTCTTGTGGCGAGAGCTTTTCTGCAATATTTGTAAAACCCTTAAAATCTGTAAATAGAACCGATACCAATGCATAACTTTTGGGCGTAGCAATACCTGTATCTTTGAGTTCTTGGGCAATTTCTTCTGGGAGAATATTGTGGAGGAGTTTTTCTATTTGATTTTTTTGCTTTTCGATTTCCATCTCATACGTTTTATTGATATTACCCAGAAGCAATACAAGCACAATTATCATAAAAAGTAACACCGAAAAACTTACCAACAACGCAGGATAATCAGTTGGGATATGTGGCAATACAAATACATTTATACCAAACAATAAATGTACTACATCAAAAGCAATAAAACATAATAAGCATACACCAATACCTAAAAAAAGTTTTTTCCAGCCCCTAAACGCATATAAAAATAATATAATGGTAGAAATAATCAATAATCCCATACGTGGTGCTATATAAAATCCAAAGGAATAGGAATACCCTTGCGATTTGGCATACACAGAAGACAAAAGAAGAGAGACAGGCGGAATAGTGCTGATTAAATTTCTTGACAGATTGGTTTTATAATGTTTATTGAAGTATAATATAACTACAAATAATACAGCATTGAAATACAATGCATAACTAACATAGGGGATTTTATAGACGCCCCCTAACATAAAACCCATTAATAGTGTTATAGGAAAGCCCACTACACAGAGTTGGTTAAGCAATATAATACTTTTTTGCTCATAAATTGGTTGTGTATTTTTGATACCAAGCTGTGATATTTTTTCCCAGAGCGTTATTTGCATGTGCAACTATTTTATGTTAATTTTAAATTATTCATTAGTAATAATATAATTTGGCTGTATTTTATTTATTATGCTATTCACAAACGATTTGCCCATCAAATTTCAGGTTTACTTTTTTGTATGCTTGCCAGCCTTTTCTTGGGATAATTTCTTGGTAAAAAATCCTTAATTTTTTCAATTTTTCAGGTATTTGTTGTGCTTTCCCAAAGATAATAGATTGCCCTCCTACTTGTGTATAAAGCACAATATCTTGGTCGTCGTCAATATCTATTTGGGCAATTTGGGCTTTCCAAAAATTATCTTTTGCAAAAGCATTTATAAGCGATAAAAGTGGTTTATCATAATCTGAAAAATCCACTTCTTGCGTATCTTGGCGTGTTACGAGCATTACACGCACTTGATTTTTGGGTGATATAGGCATTACTTTGCCTGTACTATCCACATAAAAATCAGGTTTTCCTTCCCGCATAAACCTTGCTATTGGACGAGCAGGCAATACTTCTACAAATAAATCGCCTTTAAGATTTCTGGCTATTTCGCATTTATCCACAAAAAGGTTATTTTTTATTCTTGCTTCTAAATTTTTTATGGAAACTTTATTAAAAAAAGTGCCTACCAATACTTCTTTTCCATTATCTGTAAGCAAACGTTTTATTTCGTTGGTGTCCAATATGCCTTGTTGTTCTTTGGGGGCTTTGATATTGATGTATATTTTGCCTACGGTTTGTCGCTGGTGATAAATTTCTATGCCAAAAATAATAACCGCAATAATTGCTACGACTATTGCAATTTGAACAGGTTTGCGAAGTTTTAAGGTTTGGGGCATACGTTTAATTGAAGTTGTCGGTTTTTTGAGTTATCAGTTTTATTAAAAAACAATTATTTTCAAAACCACAATGTATTATATTCAAACAAAAAAAATTTTGTAAAAATTACTTATTACAAAATTTTATTAATTAAAAAATAAGTAGGAAATCTTTTTTATTTTTACTGTTTATTTTTACTATTTATCATCAGTGTTTATTTTTAGCTTTTCCTCTTAGCTTTTTTTCTTAATTTGTTTTTTTAATTTTTTTGCTTGTTTTTTCACTTCTGCAATATTGGTAAGTGCAGTTTCAATATATTGTGCAAGGTCAATTTGGAGTGCCTCAATTTTTTCTTTCGCTTGTTTTCTTTTCTCCTTCAATTCGGATAATGGCGTATGATCATCAAATTGAAAGTCTTGTGTATTTTGAATTTCTGCATTGTTGAGAAGTTGCGAAAAGTCAATTTTTTCAATTTCTGAAGTAATACCTGAAATAAGTGCATCCAATCCTTCTACGAGTGATTGCTCTACTTCTTCTGAGGAAGTTTTAGTTACTTCAACTTCAGCATTTTTTTCCGAATTTTCTTCGGTTGCTACTGTTTTTTTACGTCCTCCACGTTTTTTTGCGGTGGGTTCTTCGTTTGGATTTTGATTTTCTAATGCCATTTGATTATATTATTTTGATTATTTGTGTTTGAATAATTTTAGAAAAAATGATTTTAGAGGAATTGATTTTTAGCAGAAATAAGTTTATCAGTTTGATGCTTTTTTGTTTATGCTAAAAATATCTACAAAAAAATTTCCTCAAAAATATATTTTTTTTACCAAAAATAATTAAATTGCTAAAAAAAAACAGAAATAAAAATTAAATCATTAAAAAATAAACACAAAAAGTGCATACGCATAAAAAAGTTTTAGCATTTTTTATGTAGAAACAAATTGATTAAATACCTAATTCTTTTCTGATTTTTTCAATTTCAGCAACAGTAAGTTTAGTTAATTTGCTTATCGATATTGGCGTATTGCGTAACTACATACAAAACGTTTGCACGCTTCCAACTTTCTTCATACATACTTAGGTCTATTTTTTTGGTCTATTTTTTAGGTTTGTATTTGGCAATTTCACATTGCACAAAAAATTTTAAAAATATTTGATTATCTTCTTCTGGTGGTATTTTGTCAAAATTTTCCATGTTTTGAAAAAGGTATAACAACTTGTCCAATGAAACCAAAACCTGTAAAGAGGTTGATAACAGGTTTATTTGGTATTTGTGCCATAATTTGTAAAGCATTTATTCATACTTCAAATTTTACTTTTTTTCATTTCTTTTGCGATTTCGTGGGCATTTGGATTTTGTGTTTTTTCTAAGGCATCAATAATACGTTTTTTGTTTTTTTCGTCCCTATTTTGTGAAAGTTTTGCTTTGGCGTGAATTTCTGTAATCAGAATTTCAAAACCAACAACGCCTTTAAGGTCAGGTTTTAAGATTTTTTCAGGAATATCCTCCATTGACATTGGTTTGTCTTGAAACTGCTCATGATGGTTTAGTAATTCTTTCAAATGTTCGTACATTTCTTCTTCTTCTACAATTCTTAATAAACCCTCTACATGAACAGCCAAATAATTCCATGTAGGCACGTTGTAATGATCATACCAAGAAGGTGAAATATAACTATGTGCTCCAGAAAAAACTGCCAAAACTTGGTTTTTATGTTCATTTTGACTATTATTTTCAGGGTTATTTTTGATGTTATTTGTTGCAAAATTTTTCCATTGTGGGTTTGCTTTTGCAACGTGCCCCCTTAGCACATCTTCGCCTGTTGCATTTTGGGTAAGAATAAAAGGAATATGTGTAACAAAAATTTCTTGTTTTGCATTTGTATTAATCAAAATCCCAAAATCATTTTGCGTAATAAATTTACGTATTTCTTCTGGGTTTTCCATGCGATTGATAGGCGGAATATACATGATTTTTGTTTTTTAGGTGCTAAATTTTGTTTTAAAGTATTATGAGTGATTTTAATTATATTGGTAAACAAAAATAAAGAAAAATTACGTTTTTTTTAAAAAATTCAACATTTTTTAACATTTATTTTTACATAAAAAATCCAAAAGCCTTGTTTAAATACCTCATTTTTGGTTATTTTTTTTAAATTGCAAGAAAAAAAATGATTTTTTTTGTTTATAATTTAGAAGCAAAGATTTGCTTTTTAGTAGGCTATAATTTGCTTTTTGGATAAAAACCTTTAACTTTGCAATCCTGCTTTATTTCAAAAAATTTAAGTTAATATGGATTCACTTCTCCCAACTACTGATAGCGAGCATCTGGTTGTAGTTTGGCAAAAATGTTTAAAAATCATTTCCGAACAGATTACTGGACATGATTACAATACTTGGTTTATTCCTATAAAACCTGAAAGGTTGGAGGAGAATAGACTAATTTTATTCTTACCAGAAGAACATTTTTATCAACACTTAGAGGCTAATTTCGTTGTACCAATGCGTGATGCGTTGGATAGGGTGCTTGGTGTAGATGCCCAAATTGGTTATGTATTTCCAATACAAGACAAAGATGAAGGTGTGCGGTTGCCTGCGCAACTCAACCATGTGCGTAGCCAACAATTAGTAGAACAAAAATTTAATGAACGTTATGAAGAAAGCCCTATTAACCCAAATTATGTATTTGAGAATTTTATAGAAGGTGGTTGCAACCGTCTTGCCCGTTCAGCAGGTTGGGCAGTAGCCCAAAAACCTGGTACTACTTCTTTTAATCCGCTTATGTTGTATGGTGGTGTAGGGCTTGGCAAAACACACCTTATGCAGGCAGTAGGTAATTATATCAAGAAAAATTCACCCGAAAAACGCATTATATATGTTTCAGTAGATAAATTTACAACCCAATTTGTTAATTCGCTCAAAAATAACGATTTGGAAACGTTCAAAAAATATTATGAGCAAGTAGATTTATTATTATTAGATGATATTCAATTTTTGACAGGAAAAGAAAGCACACAAGAGATATTTTTTCATATTTTTAACCATTTGCAACAGTCTGGTCGTCAAATTATTATGACCAGCGATTGCGCTCCTATTGCCCTAAAAGGCATGGCAGACCGCTTGTTGTCAAGGTTTAAATGGGGAATTTCTGCAGATTTGCAACAACCTGATATGGAAACACGTATGGCAATTATTCAACGAAAATTACAAGAAAAAGACATTGTTTTTCCGCCTGATGTGATTGAATATCTTACGCAAAACGTAGATAGTAACGTTCGTGAATTGGAAGGTGCATTAAATTCGCTCATTCATAATTCATTGCATGGTGTAACCTTAAATGTAGAATTGGCACAACAAATGATTAAAAACTTAATCCAAAGTACGCTTACACGTGAAACCAATGTAGATGATGTGCTAAAAGCTGTGGCAGATTATTTTGCGGTTTCATTTGAGGAGTTGAAAGGAAAAAGTCGCAAAAAAGAAATTGTACTTGCCCGCCAAATCGCCATGTACCTTGCCAAAGAATTTACCCCAAATTCCCTAAAATCTATCGGAATTATTTTGGGGGGTAGAGACCATAGCACCGTTATACACGCTATTCAAACGATTAGTGATATGGTGGCTGAAAAAAAAGACATTCAAACCGCAGTAGAAGATATTAGAAAAAAATTGGAAAACCACTAAAAAAAAGCCCCCAGTCCCAAAGGGAGCAAGTCTCAAAGAGAATTAATATAAAAAATTTAAGAAAAAACCAAGAATTAAAAACAATTTTATAATTTCTGATTTATATTCCCCTTGCATTTACTCCCCTTTAGGGGCTGGGAGCTTTCATTTATCAAACATGGCAGAAAATACTTTACAACCTACTTTGTCACAAGATGACATCATGCAAGCAGAAGAAAGTCCTTGGTATGCACGTTTTGAAACATATTTCAAGGGAGACCCTTATATTTGGCTTGTTATTTTTGGGTTATGTACATTTAGTGTTTTGGGCGTATATAGCGCCACAGGTACATTGTCATTTAGGGCATTTTCGGAGGGAAGGGAAGCAGATAATTATCTGTTTAAGCATTTAATCACGATTTTTACTGCACTTATAGCGGTTTGGATTGCCCACAGATTGGATTATCGTTATTATGCACGTTTGTCAAGATTGGCGTTGTTGGTGGCAGTGCCTTTGTTGCTTTTTACGTGGTTGTTTGGTGTGAATGTCAATGAAGCAAATCGTTGGATAACAATTCCTTTGATTGGGCGTACTTTTCAGCCTTCTGATTTTGCAAAATTGGCTTTGATTGCCAACGTAGCAAGTATGCTTTCCAAAAGACAGGGCAATGTAGATGATTTTGAAAATACGGTTTTACCTATTTTGATATGGATAGGTTTGATATGTGGTTTGATAGGTTTGGCAAATATTTCCAATTCTATTTTATTGTTTATTACTTGTTTTTTGTTGATGTTTATTGGGCGTATTCCTACACGACAATTAGGTATATTGCTTTTGGTGGGGGTTTTAGCAATTGGTATGGCTATGATGTTGGGACAAAGGTTTGGTACTGCCCAAAGCAGAATGACGCAGTTTTTTGGTACAGAAGCAGTTTTTCAAGCAGAACAAGCAAATATTGCTATCAGTACAGGCGGATTAGTAGGCAAGGGTCCTGGAAATAGTGACCAACGCAATTTTTTACCAAATCCTTTTTCTGATTTTATTTACGCCATTATTGTAGAGGAATATGGGGCAATTGGTGGTATTGTATTATTGTCGTTGTACCTCACATTATTATATCGGGGTGTAATGGTGGTTTCGGATAGTCATCAGGCTTTTGGAGGCATACTTTCCGCAGGGCTTACATTTAGTTTGGTATTACAGGCATTTCTCAATATGGGTGTAGCTGTAGGTATTTTGCCTATTACAGGTGTGCCTCTGCCTATGGTAAGTATGGGTGGTACTTCGCTTTTATTTACAGGACTTGCTTTTGGGATTATTTTGAGTGTAAGCAGAGGCGAAATTGCACAAGACACAACACCCCAAATATTACCCAATACCAATAATAACACAAATACAACCATAAATACTGCTAATCAAAATGCAATAAAGGAAGATTAAAAAATAGTTGTCAGCTAATTCAGTTATTATTTTTTGGTACTAAATGATTTTACTTGATTTTGACTTTCAACCCCAATCCCCAACCCTTTCCCAGAAGGGAAAGGGAGAAAAAACCACAAAAAGGTACTTTAAAGTCCCTCCCTTTCGGGAAGGGATTTAGGGTGGGGTTTCCCATCAAGTAAAATCACTTAGAGCCTATTTTTTTAATTGCAATTATAAATAAAAAAATATTGAAAAAACTGACAACTGAAAAAACTACCTACTAAAATACACTTTCAACACCTCAAAAAGCAAAGAAATCTCCCCAAAAGTATTAAAACTATGCAAACAGAGTCTTAATCGCTCTGTCCCTGCGGGAACAGTTGGGCTGACAATCGCTTTTACCAAAAAATTCTGCCCTCGTAAATAGGTTTCTATTGCTCGTGTTTGTGTATTTCCGCCAATTATCAACGTTTGAATGGCAGTATCAGAAGGCAAAACTATGGGAATTTGATTAATTTCTTTATTGGGTTCTTTATTAATGTTTTTATTTTTAAAAAAATCCAAAAAATCATTAGCTTTTTCCTTAAAAAAAGTAATATTTTCCCTTAATTTTTGTCTTTCATTTCCAAAAAAATCTTCTTCCAAACACCTATACAATGCTTCTATATGCAGATATTGAGCAGGTGGCAATGCAGTAGAATAAATAAACGACCTCGCAAAATTAACCAAATACGATTTCAAGGTTTCACTCCCCACAATAACCGCCCCATGCGTTCCCATTGCCTTACCAAATGTATAAATTCGGGCAAAAGTATAAGGATTTTGGGCATATTCGTGGGCAAAACCTTTACCTTTTTCGCCATATACCGCCAAAGCGTGTGCTTCATCAACAATAATATATGCTTCATAATGCTCTGCAAGGGCATAAATCTCTTTCAAAGGCGCTATATCTCCGTCCATTGAATATAGGCTTTCCACCAAAATATACGTAAACCCAGTTTTTTGTGGGGTTTCTGCATTTTCTAACCTATTTTTTTGAATATTTTTCAGGTGTTGCATAAGATGCGCCATATCATTGTGCCTAAAACGTAGTTTTTGGGCTTTGCTCAACTTCACGCCATCAATCATGCTCGCATGAATTAGTTGGTCAGACAAATAAACATCATTTTCGGTCGCCAAACACGACAAAAGTCCTACATTTGCAGTATATCCTGTACTAAAAATAAGGCTACTTTCTGCATTATGGAACGCTGAAATGTATTTTTCTGCTTGCATAGCTTCAGGCACATTGCCCGAAATCAAGCGTGAGCCTGTCGCGCCTGTTGGAAGGTGTTTTTGGGCGTAATTTTCGATGCTTTGGGCGTGTAATGCTGTATATTTTTGAGCAATAATTTCGCTACAAACTGACATTTGAGCAAATCCCAAATAATCGTTAGAGAAAAAATCAATGCTCTCGGGCGTAAAAGCATGAAATTCAGGTAATTTTCGCAATAAATCTTCTGATTGGCGTTGCGCCAAGAGATTTTTTAGGGAATTAATGGGAGAAAACACAAAAGAATTAGGAATGGGGAGTTTATTTTTGGTAAAATTATATAAAACAAATAAGACTTACCAATCTTAAAAAAATTGATAAGCCTATATTTAAAAAAAGCCACCTGCACCAACGGGAAATAGCAACATTTAATTGGAAAAACTGACAACTGAATAAACTAAAATTTACTCGCTTGCAAGTAGTTCTGTGCTAATGGTAAAAGACAAATCATTACCAATTAAAAACGCACCATTTTCCAATATTTTGTTCCATACAAGCCCAAAATCCGTTCTTTTTATTTTGCCAGAAAGTTCCAATCCCATACGTAGTTTTCCTTCCATATCAGCTTGTTTTCCCATATACACCATTTCAAGACTGATAGATTTAGTAATGCCTTTAATGGTTATATCACCTTTTACGATATACAATTTATCTGTAACTTTAAGAAAAGAAGAACTCTTAAAATCCATTGTAGGATAACGTACTGCATCAAAAAAATCTTCGGAAACCAAATGTGTATCCCTCGCAGGAATTGTGGTTTGAATACTTTTGATAGCAATTTCGCCTTCTAATTTTGCATCAGAAAAATCAGATGGCGTATTAACAACCATTTTACCAGAAAATTCTTGAAAAAACCCTTTTACGGTTGCTATCATCATGTGTGGAATACTAAATTGCACAAAACTGTGATAGGTATCTACAACCCATGTTTTCATATAATTGATATTTTTAATGTTTTATTGAATAATAACCTATTTTCAACCAAACGTAATTACTTGGTTAAGCCAATCGCAAATATAAAATACAAATTGATTTTATAAAGGTTTTTAAGAAAAATAAAAAAATTGCAAAAAACATTTGTTAAAATAAAAAACAGTGTTTAATTTTGCAACGTTGTTTAAATAATAAATATTGTAAAAATTAAAAACATAAATAAAAAAAGCACTTAACAAATAATCAAAAAAACTAAAACAATGGAAAAATACGCATTAATCACAGGCGCATCACAAGGAATAGGCTACGAATTTGCAGTCGTATTAGCGCAAATGGGCTATAATTTAATATTAGTGGCAAGAAATGAAGAAAAATTAGCAAAAATTCAAACCGAATTAACCCAAAAGAACAATATAAAAGTATTGTATTCTGCCCAAGATTTGAGTCAAGCATCTGCTTGTGAAGCAGTTTTTACTACATTTCAAGATAAAAACATTGAAATATTGATTAACAATGCTGGGTTTGGTGATTTTGGTGATTTTGTGGAAAGTAATTGGATAAAACAAAATGAAATGATGCAACTCAATATGGTATCACTTACACATCTCACACACTTATTTTTACCCAAAATGGTTGCACAAAAAAATGGCAAAATCATGAATATTGCTTCTACTGCATCTTTCCAACCAGGACCGCTAATGGCGGTGTATTATGCTACCAAATCTTATGTATTGTCATTTTCAGAAGCAATAGGCAAAGAATTAGAGAATACAGGCGTAACGGTTACTGCTTTGTGTCCTGGGCCTACAACATCAGGTTTTCAAGCTGCTGCATCTTTGGAAGAATCTAAATTGGTAAAAGGTAAAAAATTGCCAACCGCCCAAGAAGTAGCAGTCTTTGGCATCAAAGCCATGATGAAAGGAAAATCTGTGGCAGTACATGGTTTCCAAAACAACTTTTTAGCTGGTTTAGTCAAATTTTTGCCCAGAAAAATGGTGTTGAGTATGGTAAAAAGTGCACAAGAAAAAGGGCATTAAACGCAATAAAAATTATTTTTGTCATTTTGAAAAATCTGGATACTTTTTGGCTACGATTTTGATAAAAATATTTTTTCTAAGTATTTCTTCGGAATGACAAATGGGTTATTTTATTTTTTGAAATTTTTATACCTAAATAAACCCTTACAAATAAAAAATAATACATTTTATTCTTTCCACTTTTGGCATTTTTTTGTTTAATTTTGTGTTTGATTTTAGAGATAAGTTAATTCAGTTTTTTTCAGTAAAATATACTTGAACTTTTTTTAACCTCTTTAAACTTTAAACCTTTTGAACCTTAACCCTTTTTATGTGTGGAATTGCCCTTATTCGTCTTAGAAAATCACTTCCTTATTTTGTAGAAAAATACAAAACGTATCGTTATGGTTTGCAAAAATTGTATCTTTTGCTCAAAAAACAACACAACAGAGGACAAAATGGTGCAGGTGTTGCCAGCATCAAAATCAATGCTCCTGCGGGAAAACGCTATATCAGTCGTTATAGGTCTATTTTGGAAACGCCTATTGAAGATATTTTTAATAGAATTGAGGAAAAAATAAGTTCAGATTTACACAAAAAAGATTTTGATTGGACAACCGCCCAACAAGTCAAAGAAGATGTTGCATTTATGGGTGAAGTCTATCTTGGGCATCTAAGATATGGCACACATGGAGGCAATAGTTTGGAAAATTGCCACCCTTTTTTGCGTCAAAGTAATTGGCGTAGCAGAAATCTTGTGTGTGCAGGCAATTTTAACCTCACCAATGTAGATGAATTATTTGATAAACTTATGGACTTGGGACAACACCCAAAAGATAAAGTAGATACGGTGTTGATAATGGAAAAAATTGGACATTTTTTAGATGAAGAAAATTTAAAGTTTTTTGAAAAATATAAACCAACGCACACACGCAGAGAAATTACCGAAATCATAGAACAAGAGTTAGACATTTGCAAGATTTTGTCGCGTGCTTGTAGAGATTTTGATGGCGGATATGCGATTGCAGGCGTATTGGGTTTTGGGGCTTCTTTTGTCGCAAGAGACCCACATGGTATTCGCCCAGCATATTATTATGTCAATGATGAAATATTGGTAGTTGCTTCTGAAAAACCTGCCATAAAAAGTGCGTTTGATGTGGATTACAATGATATTAAAGAAATAAAACCCGCACACGCTTTGATTATTGACAAAGAAGGCAACTATAAAGAAGTGCCTTTTATGGAGGCAAGTATCCAAAAATCTTGTAGTTTTGAACGTATTTATTTTTCACGTGGCAACGACCCACAAATTTACCAAGAACGCAAACAACTTGGCAGACTTTTATGCGAAGAAGTATTACAAGCGGTAAATTATGATTTAGAAAATACCATTTTTTCCTACATTCCCAATACTTCCGAAAGTGCATTTTTGGGGCTTATGAAAGGCGTTGACCATTATTTGGTAAAAACCCGCAAAGAAGCAATACTCAATAAAAAATTAAGTGATGATGAACTTGAAAAAATACTTTCTTTTCGCCCACGTGTAGAAAAACTTGCTATTAAAGATGTAAAATCTCGTACTTTTATTGCTGATGATGCCCATCGTGATGAAATGGTTGCAAGTGTATATGACACTACTTATGAAATTGTACGCAAAAACCTTGATACGATTGTGTTGATAGACGATTCTATTGTAAGAGGTACAACATTAGAAAAAAGTATTTTGAAAATGTTGGATAAATTAAATCCAAAAAAAATCGTGATTGTGTCCTCTGCTCCACAAATTCGCTACCCTGATTGTTATGGAATTGATATGTCCAAAATTGGCGAATTTATTGCGTTTAGGGCTGTAAAAGCACTTTGCGAAGACACAGAACAGGTGTATCGTTTGCAAGAAATTTATGATAAATGTTGCCTTGCTATCAATGAAAATATGGCACATACCCAAAATTTTGTGCAAGAATTGTATAGGTTATTCCCTACAAAACAAATTTCTGAAAAAATCTCTCAAATCGTAAGCAAAAACATAAAAGCAGAAGTACAAATCATTTTTCAAAGCATTGAAAACTTGCACATTGCTTGCCCAAATCATACTGGCGATTGGTATTTTACAGGTGATTATCCTACTGGTGGCGGAAATCAAGTTGTAAATCAAGCCTTTGTCAATTTTATGAATAAAACCCTTGAAAGAGCATATTAGAAATAATTAAGAATTAAGAATTTTTGGATTGCGTTTATTATGGTTGAAATCTAAGTTAAAATTATTTTAACTCCCCAATAAAAAAATTTATGTTATGGTTTTCATATACATTTAGAAAAAATATTTGGAAACCTTAATAAAACCTTAATACTTAGGTAAATATTTATTGAACATACGAAGTTAGTTTTGCAAAGGAATTAAAATGTTATTTAAAAATACACATTTTAAAGTTTTTTTTTCATCAAATTCTAACTTCATTTGGATATGTTTTTACTTTCGTATTTAAAAACCATTCGTGGACAAATTTTATTTTCTTTTTTTACATTTTTGGTTTTTACAGGTGGTTTTATCCTCATAGCAGATTATTATTTTGAAAGCAAAGAAACGAGGGCGCAATACATTTTACAAACCTTAGAAGAAATAGACCTCAATACGCAAACTGCCAAACGGTTGGAATACGTTTTTTTTACAGACGAAACCATCAACGAGGATTTTTATAAAACACAAAAAAGTGAAATCTTGACACAAAGGGCTGAACATATTAGCCAAATAAAAGAAGGATTTTTCTTTTTGCAAAAAATAAAATCACTCCAATCAGAGGAAATTCGCAGAAGTATAGAAACCTTAAACTACCAATTTTCGCATTATGAACAAGTGCTAAAAGAATTTATACGTCTTGTGCAAGAAAAAGGATTTAAAAATTATGGCTTAGAAGGCAAAATGCGTGAATATGTGCATGATTTGGAAAATGCAAATTTAGATTTGGTAAAAATATTAACCATTCGTAGGCATGAAAAGGATTTTATGCTAAGAAAACAAAAATCATATCTAAAAAAATGGCAAGAAACCGTCATCAGTCTAAGATTTGACCTCAAAAATAACCCTGTTTTATTGGATTTACTCAAAAAATACGAAATTACATTTGAATCTTTTGCCCAGATTGAGGAAAAAATAGGGCTTTCAGACAAAGAAGGTTTAAAAAAACAACTTTTTCTTTTGGGACAAAATAATGATAAAATCAACCACAAAATCAATCAACAAGTAAAAAAAGAAGTAATTTTACTCAAATTTCAAAACGAAATAGCACGCTTAGTTGTATTTGTGATTGGTTTGATTTTGTTTTTGGTGGTGGCTTTTTATGTTACAAGGCTTTTGACCAAACCCATTACAAACCTTTCAGGGGCGATACACCAAATTGTAGAAAGCAACCTGACCGAAAATCCAAAAATTATTCAAATTGATAGTAAAAATGAAATTGGACAACTTTCGCAAGATATTTCTTATTTGGTAAGCACCGTGCAAAATAGTATGTCTGAAATCCAAGAAAAATCGGATAAAATTGCAGACAAGCACCGCATCATCATGGAAAGTGTAAATTATGCCCAACGTATCCAAAGAGCTATTTTGCCTGATTATGAATTGGGCATATATTTCAAAAATTATTTCCTTTTTTATAAACCACAATTTACCGTTTCTGGGGATTTTTATTGGTTTTCTGAGATTGAAGGCACTTCGTATGTGGCGGTAGTGGATTGCACAGGGCGAGGCGTTTCAGGTGCATTGATGTCATTGATTGGTTATTCACTTTTAAATAAAATAGTGAATGAAAAACGCATTACAGATACAAGTTTAATTCTTGAAACACTGCATACAGAGTTACAAATGGCTTTTGGGCAAAATAGATATAAAAATGATGACAGCATGGACGTTTGTTTTTGTAAAATAGAACAACACCCTGAAAAAGAAAATTATAAATTGGTTACGTTTTCTGGTGCAAATAGACCTCTTTTTTATGCAAATGGTTGGGAAATATGTGAAATACAAGGCACTTCTCGCCCAATTGGTGGAAATTTTGAGGCAAAAATGGTAAATTTTGAAAGCAAAACTTTTGAAGTAAAAACAGGCAATTCTTTGTATCTTACAACCAATGGTTTTATCAATCAACTCAACCCATTACGCCAAACATTTAGTGTAACACGTTTTAAAGAACTGTTGCAAAAAACCGTACATCTTTCTGCACAACAACAATTAGAAACATTTGAATTGGCGTTGTCTGCGTATGCGGATACCATGCCTCAACGTGATGATATTACAGTGCTTGCAGTAAAATTATAGCCCCCTAACCCTCAAAGGGAATAAATACAAAAACAAGTGCGTTTTAGTATTACCAAATTTTATTTTTTCAAACAAAAAACTAAAAAAAAAGTTAGTAATATGCTAATCAAAGTTGTGGGTTATATTTTTTTCAAGAAAAATATTGTGGTAAATCCCCAACAACTGAAAACTTAAAAACTGGCAAATTAGGTCAATATATGAATATTACCCTCAAAACCACTGTAAATGCTCCAATCATGTACGTTTGGCAACATTTTAATAGAGAACTTTTTTTACAACTTGCACCGCCTTTTCCGCCTGTTACACTTTTGCGTTTTGATGGGTGCAAAGTGGGTGATGTGGTAACATTGAAACTTGGTTTTGTATTTTTTTCGCAAATTTGGGAAAGCCATATTGTACAACAAGAAACCAATGAAAACGCAATTTTTTTTGTAGATGAAGGCAAAAAACTCCCTTTTTTTCTCAAATATTGGCAACATAAACATATTTTACAAAAAACCGAAAACGATTGTACTATTATTGTTGATGACATTTCGTATAAAAGTCCTTTTTGGCTCTTGGATTATCTGCTTTACCCTATGATGTATTTACAATTTGCATACAGAAAACCCATTTATAAGAAGTTTTTTAAAATTTTTGCAAAATAATTTTATTTTTTTAAAAAACTTAAAAAACAAAACCATTGATTACCAGTGTTTTATAAATATTTTATCTAAAAATACACAATTTATTAAAAATTATTTAATTTTTTCTTCACATTGCGGTTACGTTTGCAGTGGTATCAGTATAAAAAGTAGCAAACAAGAAAAAAGATTTTTATATAGATAACACCTGTTCAACACTTTATTATTTTTAGCAAAAAACCCAATTCTTTTAGAATTGGGTTTTTTTTGTGTATTTTTGAAAATTAAATGTGATTTAAAAAGTTCTTTTAAAACAATAAAATACGAAAAACAAAAAACATAAAAAAGACAAAAACAAAAAAGACAAAAACACATTTCGTAAAAACTTTTTGATAACCAAAAAATCCATAATTCATAATCTCTATGTTAGCAATCATTATGGGCAGTTCTTCTGACCTACAAATTATGCAAGGTGCCATAGACATCATAGCCACATTTGGGGTACAATATGAAGTTGCCATCGTATCAGCACACCGCACACCACTCAAAATGATACAATACGGACAAGAAGCCCACAAAAAAGGCATCAAAGTCATCATCGCAGGCGCAGGAGGTGCAGCACATTTGCCTGGCATGATAGCATCTGTTACGCCTTTGCCTGTGATTGGCGTGCCTATCAAATCTCGCAATTCTATTGATGGTTGGGACAGTGTGTTGTCCATATTACAAATGCCTGCAGGCGTGCCTGTAGCAACAGTTGCCTTAGATGGAGCGGTAAATGCAGGCATTTTGGCGTTGCAAATATTAGGTACTTCCTCTCCTGAAATTTTTGAAAAATTGCAAAAATATAAAATTGAACTTACCGAAAAAGTAGAAAAAATGAATGTGGAAATAAGCCCCCTAACCCCCAAAGGGGAAATTAACAGCCTTTAACTGAATTAACTGACAACTAAATGATTAGCGTAAAAAATATTAGCAAAAAATATAAATTTTCTCAAAAAATAGATTCTTTACAAAAATTTTTTGGTGGTTTTTTTAATGGTTTTTCCTCAAAAAAGAAAGAAAAAGCACATTTTTTTGCTTTAAAAAATATTAGTTTTGAGGTAAAAAAAGGCGAAATCTTAGGCATTATTGGGCGAAATGGGGCAGGAAAAAGCACATTACTAAAAATCCTTTCACGCATTGAAAAACCCTCCGAAGGCGAAGCAATCTTGGAAGGTACATTACAATCATTGTTGGAAGTAGGCACAGGTTTTCACCAAGATTTGACTGGCAGGGAAAATATTTGGCTCAATGGTGGGCTTTTGGGTATGTCTTATCTTGAAATCCAATCAAAATTTGACCAAATTGTCGCGTTTTCTGAACTTTCTGCGTTTATTGATATGCCTATCAACCAATATTCGTCTGGAATGGCAATACGTTTGGCATTTTCGGTGGCGGTACATTTGGATAGTGATATTTTGATTTTGGACGAAGTGTTGGCGGTGGGTGATGATGCTTTTCAAAAAAAATGTATTCAAAAAATATTAGATTTTAAGGAAAATCAAAAAACAATTCTGCTGGTAAGTCATCAACTTTCGCTCGTGCAAAAACTTTGTACACGTGTGATTTGGTTGGATAAAGGTGAAATCCAATGTGATGATAGCCCACAAATTGCCATTGAAAAATACCTTTTTCAGCAAATTTCTGCTAATAATATTCATAACGCATACCAAAATACGCCCCAAAATACAAATTTTGACCTTTCAAACGCTCAAAGAACAAACCCAAAAACCTTAAAAAATGATGTCCAAATAAAAAAAGTACAACTAAACCAACATATTTATTTTCCGAGTGATGTTTGGCAAATTTCTATTTTTTTGGATAAAGATGAAAATATAAATGTTAAAGACATTTCAATTAGCGTAGCCATTTTTAACCAATTCCAAGAAAGAATTTACCACTTAAATAATGTTTTTTTGGATAAAAAATGGGATTTTGAAGCAGAAAAAGCGTATATTTTTCAAATTTCGCCCTTGCGTCTACACAAAGGTGTGTATTCGGTTAATTTGTTTTTGGAAGCAAACCAAACTTTGCAGGATTGGGTACAACAACAAGTACATTTTGAGGTGCAAACAGGACATATTTATTCCCCAACACAACATTTTGACATCAGGGCATTGGTGCAAACGGATTTTAGTTGTGTGTAAGGAATTTATTTTTAATCCATAATCCTCCTAATTTTCTTCTTTTTGATATTCTTTTATTTGTGCAAGCAATGTCAAAGATTGTATGACAGCTTGCCATTCAGTACCGCCAAACAACAATTTGAACCATTTTGAAAAAAGTGCGTAAGTCCTGTTATTTACCAATTTTGTGATTTTGTTCATGATTAAGGTAAAAAGGGTTTTTAAATAAATTTTAATTTTCTTAATTATTCGCAACTTTTATTAAAAAATCACAGTTTTTATTTTTTTTTACAAAAAAAAACAACCAAACTACAAAACTGCATTTTGGTTGTTTTCATTCCTAATTCCTAATCCCCTCTTATTGTGTAATATTATACCTCAACTGCACACCACCTGTATTGCTCACACGTTGGAAAGAGCTTGAAATCTGGGGTGTATTGATGCTATAATCAAAATAAATTGCTAAATTTAGTTGTGGATTAAATTGATAATCAATAGAAGGGCGTATCTGAAAATTGGTATTACCTGCGGTGATTACGCTTGGCTGGTCAAGTTTTCGTTGAATGGTTTTTGTGTCCCTTATCGTAAAATCACACCTCATATTTATATCATTAGGCAAAATAATAGGCTTGCGGTCAGCATCTCTAAATGGTAATTTTAGGTTTTTCTTGGTAAAAGCAAACCCAAACACAATACTTTTGTTGTGCATTTCTGCTAATTGTGCATTAGAAAGATTAAGGCTCAAATCCCTATCACGGTTATAGTCCATACGCACCGTTACGCCTGATTTTGTGCGAATATTCACGCCAATAAGTGGTGCAAATTTCTCATTAATGGTTACCTGACCCACCACATACACAGGCACAAAATTCCCTTCTGCATTGAGTTGATTAGGAATTGGATAATCTGTTTCGCTGGTATTCAGTCCTATTGCGTTGCTTTTGTATTCCAAAGATGACGTATAATTATTGACTGTATAATTGGCATTATAACTATGGTTAAGGCTTACAGATTGAAATATTTTTTTAAAAATATCCATTTTTGTAAGTCCTGTATAATCAATACGCCAATTTGGGAGCGGTAATTTAGGAAAAGGCGAAGGATTTTGACTGTTTGGGCTGTTGCCTGTATAAGTTGCCAAAAATGCAGGAATTAACACATCTTGCGAATTTAAGCCATATTCACCAGCATTTGGGTTTAATAGTTTTAGTCTATCACGAATAATATTTCTATTTTCCTGAAATTTGTTAAATAAATCTGATTCCAAACCTGTATTGCTGCCTATAAACGCAGTATTAAACGCTATGATAGATACGCTGTAACTACCTGTACGTGCAGGATTTTGGCTTTCTATTTGTCCATTTTGATTAAACCTAAACAATTCCGAATAATTTGCTTGTCTTGTGCGTTTGACATCAATTTGAATTTTGAAATCAGGTGCAGGTTCAAGTTCTGCGGTAATGGTAAGGTTTTCCCTTTTGGTTTGTGTCAAAGGTGAAGTAATAAATGAACTCGTTGCGAGCCAATTATTTTGGATAACATTATTTTTCAAATCTTCACCATTTTGCCCGCCTAATACAAAATCCCAGCCTGGTGCATTGCTTGCGTCATCACTTGCACCAAAATATTTTGGGGTAGGTTTAAAACCTGGCAATACAGTTTGCTCTGTCATTGTATAATTAAAACGTAGTTTTTTCAACATCAAAAGCGGTCTTAACGCAAGTTTGAGCATATAATAATCCTTTTCTTTCTTTTTTAGGGAATCTTTTACACCATCTTTTTTCTCATCTTTCTTCTTGTCTTTGTCTTTTTTGGGTGCGGTTGGATTTTCAAGTTCTTTGAGGAGTCTTGATTTTTTGTATAATTTAGAAAAATCCAAACTACCACGCAAAGTTCTGTCCCTACTATTATTGATGATATTGCCCAATGTATCAGCTTGTCCAAGCACATTGGGTGCAGGGCGTGCAGCGCCTGCTATCCAATTATAATTTACATTGTAACCTGCATCAGCAGACATCCAGTTGAGTATTGGGAATTTATCAAGAGGCACTTTATAGGTTAATTGAATTTGTTGGGTGTAATTTTTCATACGTCCCAAATTTTTAATATTTGTCCAAATAGAATCTTGTTTTTCTCTTGTGTTTATTTCGCCAATAGGCTCATCAATAATTGCAAGGGCATTAGCAGTATAATTTAAGCTAAGGTTTTTGGTCAAACTCCATTGCATATTATACACACGTGCAAAGGTGTAAGTTTTTTGGTACAAAGGAGCAACGCCATTGGTAGTGCGGTCTGCTGCACGAAAAAGCGTTTTTGTAAATCTTCTATCAATATCACCTCTTACAGAGATATTGCTTGGCAGAAGCCCAAGATTAAATTCTTTGAGCCATGTAAAAGCAGATTTATTGAGCCATTTTGCTTTTGCATTTTTGAAAGGCTCCCAAGGTTTTAGGTTTGGGGCATACGTGTAGGCAATCGCCCATTTCTCGTTTGTATTGAGGTATTGGGCGGTGTTGATGTCGGTGCGGTTTTCTTCGGTGTAGAGCCAAGTAAAAGCAAAATTTTCTATGTCAAAAGGCAGGGGGATTTTATCAGGTTTCATTCTGACTTTGCGTACATTGGTAAAGTTGATACTTTTTCTTGAAAAATTTTCTTCTACAAGTTTCCGATATTCATCTCGTTTACTTTGGTCCGCAATACCCTCCAACGAACTTGCGAGTTCTACATCTGGGTCAAGAGGGTTGTATCTTGGTGTAATTCTTCGTCTTTCATACCCCAAAAATAAAGGCAATTTGATGCCCCATGTTTTAGGCAAAAATTTATCTAAGGCAACTGTTGCAGTAATATCATAAGTAAGTGTCGTTTTACGTGTTCTTTCGGATATGCGTTGGCTTATTGTCCCAAAACCAAAAGTTGTATAAGACATGGAAGCGTTGATTTGTGCAAAATCTGCCAATTTAAGCCCTGCACGTGCAAGCACTGCCCAGCCTGCGGTTTGGTCAAAATCTGTAATCCTAAATTCATCAATCCAAATACAGACCGATTTAGGCAGTTTGTCGTCATTTTGCCCAAAAATGGCTTGGTCTGGATTTCTCACACCAATCATAGATACTTGCACTGCACTTATATCCGGATTTCCCACAACTGTAATGCGGTATTTATTGCCATCTAATCCGTCAATAATTCTACTAAAAGGAATTACAACGCTTTGCCCAGAAAGATTACGTTCTACTTTGGTTTGTGTAAGTTGTTTAAATTCTACATCAATCCAATTTTTTTCAAGCCAAATTTTTGTATCAAGTGTTGTACCTTCTGGTGTCATGTAAAGAGGTACTTCTATCTCATAATAATTATCTGTAAAATCTGTTCCCAAACGTACAAACGCAGACAATTCGCCATCTTTGGCGTTGGTGCTTGACGCATGAATATAAGCACGCACACGCTTATAACTCAATAAATCTAAGCTATAATTTCTAAAAACAGCCCTTGCATCTCTATCCCTCAAACCATCTACACAAAGTCGCATAGATTGTTCATTGATTTGGCGATTATTAATATTAGTAACATCTCTATCACGAATTGCACCTGGTGGCAATGTGTAGGGCGTAACGCCTTGTTCTACTGAGCCATTTTCTTCAATGTTGATTACTGATACATTAAATTTTGCATCATACGGTTCAATAGGCAATCCAAAAGTTTTGTCGTTCAAATCACCTGTAAATCTACGCCATTGTGTTGCTACAAATTGATATTGTGCAAAACGCAATACAGCAGGTTGTTGAAAATTGGTCAAAACCATTCTCAAATAACGAATAGATTTGAAGCCATCAATTGCCCCTACTTTCTGGTCAAAAGTTCTAATTGGAATTCTAAACAAATACCATGACACCTTTTCGCCATCTATTTCATTACTTACTTGGTCAATGATATATTTGCTTCCTACTTGCAAATTGGCAGGGTTAATTGAAATTTTGTATTGGTAATACCCTTCCAAATTGCTAATGGTATTGTCATTATTCAAATCTTCATTATCAGGCGTAGTGCTGGAAGAAGGCGTAAATCCTCCTGTGGCTGAGGTAATAGGCGAATTATTATCATATCCATTAAAATTTTTGTAGCGTTCTACAATTTGCGCATTTGCACCATCTAAATCTGCCCCCAAATAATATTTAAAATTATCACCTGAAACGTCAACGAGTAGATTTGCCCTTGCAACAGGATTTGTAACAGTAGTATTAATAGCATTGACAAAATTTTGAAAAGAGCCAAAAGTTGCTTCGTCAGCATCTTTTAATCCGTCCCAACCTACATCTTGATTTACACGGTTATTAGGGTCATTGTCAAAAGCATTATTCAAATATTGTTGGTTTGTAACAAATCCCCATGTATTTTGGGTAGCATTTGTAGCATTTGCACCTTGCACAGGTAATCCATTTTCAAAAGCGTGTTTGCCATCAGGCATTACATCTTCCGAAATATTCCCCAACTGCAAATATATATCTCCACCTGTGGTATTATTTTGGTTTAAACGTCCATCAAGCACTTTTCCATTATTGCCTGAAAGAAAAGGATCCATAAGCCAAAACTCTACATATTCCATATTTTGGTTATCAAAATCAATATCAGACGCAATACCTCTTGTGATAGCCCCCCAATTTTGGCGTGGATTTTTCAAAAGTCCTTCACTTGTCAAATCTGGGTTATAATTATAACTTCCTCTTTCTTCTGGAAAAAATCCTACATCAAAAATGGTTTCATTGGTTTGAATTTGCAAACGCTGTCTATTTTTGAATACTTCTTGTGGAATAACTGCTCTTGCATAATGGTTTTTAATATCAATATTGGCAGGTTTTGTGCCTCCTGCGGTACCATCTCTATAAAAAAGGTTATCCACATTGTACCAAGACATTTTGGCACGCCTAAAACCGTAGTTTATATCAAGGCTTATGGCTTCTGGAAATAATTGTGGTGTAGCACCCAATTTCCAAGCAATTTGTGGGGCGCGTCCTAAGTTAAAAGCGGTGCGTGTGCCTTCAAAATCATCAATATACGATATTTTGCCACTTAGATTAGAACCTGCTGGAAATAATTGTGCAAATTCGCCATAAAAATTAAAAGAAGATTCTTCTTTTGTTTGAATAAAAGGCAATTTATCTACTAATCGGGTCAAAAAACGTGATTTTGTATTGTAAGTAACATCAAAACCAAGCATAGTATTATTTACTGGTTCTTCGCCTGTATTTACCCTTGTGATGACAGGACGTTCTGAAAGCGAGAGAAGCGTTCCACCTATGATAAAATCTTTATTAAACTCGTATTCTGCCCTTGTACCAAACATTCTTCGGGTTTGAAAATTGAATAAATCCGCTTTTTCATAGTCAATTTTGATGTCTTTTCCCGAATTTAATACTGCTTGGTCTGTAACTTGTACTTTTCCTGTGGCATAATCCACTGTAAATTGTGCTCCCTCCTGCAAAGGGATACCACCTGCGGTTACTTTGACAGAACCTGGCGAAATATTAATACCTGGTAAGGTAACATCAGAGGCACTATTCCCCTCAAAATTACCTGAAATAAAAAATTTATTTTTGTCCGAAGTTTGCAAAGCGTCTGCTTTGGTAGAATTATAAAGCCTATCAAACACATATTTATTGATAAGTCCTGTTTCATTCAAAGGGTCAAATTTTAATTGTTCAGTATCATTTTGCCAATTTGCATTGCCAATTAAATTGCTCCCAAAAGGCTCTAACACAGGAAAATAAATTTTTCCGTTGCGTGTATCAACTGTAACCCCTTCTACAAAGTCAAAATTTCCATCTGGTTGTGGGTCATTTTGTGGATTTAATTTATCCAAACCCATCACACGCAAAAGTGCTTGGTCTTTCATACGCACACCTTCTTGTAGTGTAGGATTGTCAATACCTGTAAGGTCATCTTTGTAAATAATTCTTAATAAAAAATTATTGCGTGTGAGTTGGGTAGCATTTAATGAATATACGTTTTTCATCATCAAATTCCATGTTGGCATATCCAACCGAATAGATGGTGGGCGAAGCATTTTAAGTCTGACTAATTGATTGGCATCACGATTGGCATAATCATCTGTCAATTCGCCTACTTTATAATTTTGTCCGTTGAGTGTATATTCAAAGGCAACCGCAAGAATTTCATCATTACGCAAAGGCGTAAGCAATGACAATGTACCAAGTTGCGGATTAAATACAAATTCGGAAGGTTGTAGTTTTTTGGAGGCACGCAACACCGTAAAATCTGTACCATTGGTAAAACCTACCCCTTGTAACTCTGTGGTAGCATTGTCTGCGTTCAAAAAACCACCTACCACATTAAACAGGTTATTTGCATCATTGCGTGTAGCCAAATTGGTTGTATTATTATTCAATGTTGTCCTTGAAGGTTGAGGCTCACCCAAATCCAAATATGCAACAATATTACGCAAATCCGCAGTATTATTGGTACGGTTTGTAACATACACTTCCAAACGTGTAACTTGTACACCAGAGGTAATCATAGGCAAGGTACGCAATGACCTTTCATAATTATTCCTAAAAAATTGCCCTAAAAAAAAGTGTCTATTGTCCTCATAATCACCGCACACAATATCAAAATTTCTGCGTTGATTACCTCCTTTGAGTGTAATTGCTTCTGCTCTTGCCCTTTGATTAGAAAAAACAGAACGCAGTTTAAGCCTACCAAATTGTAATTCGGTGGTAACTCCAAAAAGATTTTGCGCACCTTGAATTAACGTTGTTGGGAGGGCAAAACTTACATTCCCAAATTCAATTTTTCGGATAATATCTTCCTCAAAACCTTTGTATTCAAGTTTGAACTGATTTTCAAATTGAAAACTTGCTTTGGTATCAAAATTCCCATTTACCCTAAGTTTCTCTCCTACTTTCCCTACAAGGCTCAGATTGGCGTGTGGGTCAAAATTAAAATTGGTGTTACGTTGTTGGCGAATAGGCAGAGCAGGATTGGCTACACGTTGGTATTGCACGCCAAAATCCATATTGACAAAACCAACAGGCTTAAATTCAACCGCATTGCCCCCAAAAATTCGGTCAAACCACTTACTTTCCACAGGAATTTTAGGAATAAGCCCACGCCCAGAAGTAGCACTTTCTGCATTTTCACCCATAGCCAAATCACGCAAAAGTTTTTGTTCTGCTTCACGCTGACGCAGGGCAGACATTTCTTGTATGGTAAGTTTGGACGCAGGGCGATAACGGTTTTTGCCATTGATGATTTCATTAAAATAATATCCTCCCCCCAAACTATCAGGAAAATATTGAATATCTGTATTGATATATCTTTTGAAACCAAAAGGGTGTCCTCCTCCACTGCCCGAAGAAAGTGGGTCGCTTAATCGGTCTTTTGGGCGAAAGGTGGGAAATCGTGTAGATTTGTAACGAGGTGTATCTATCACAGGTGCAAACGCCATCATAGAATCAATCGTAGGAATGTTCTTTGATATGTGATTTTCTGATGTACTTTTTGTTTTTGTAGGCGTATTATGATTTAATACACGTGTAGACGAATGTTTTTTGTATAAAAATTTATCTTTTTTTTCGTTGGTATTTGCATCTGTATCAGGCAACAAAAACCAGCCTAACAACAATGAAAAACCTGTTGGTAAAAAATATTTGAGCGAAATCAAGGCGATTAGAAATTTTGTTAAGTGAAAAGAATTATAAACCAAATAAGAAGATAAATGTAGGCAATAGGCGTAAGGTTTTTTTGGGTTATTAAACTCTTTTTATTTTTAAAGGCTTATCTTTTTATTAAAAAAAAGCAAAATTAAAAAATTAGGAAACTAATTAAAATTTTTTACGTGTTTTTTATACTTTATTTTTGATAAATATTGATTTTAGCAACTTAAATCACAAAAATTGATAATAATGACGTACTTAATAACGCAAAAGCAGAAATATATACAAGTTTTCAGTTGTCAGATTTTTCAGTTATTAGTTTTTTCAGTCAATTCAGTTGTCAGTTTTTATAAGTTTATGCAATTTATATTTTTAGCATAGTGTATGTAATTTTCTATATGTAATTTTCTATATGTAATTTTTCATATTTTTTTTGATTTTTTCAGAAACTTTTTTATATCTTTGTTTGAAAAAAACATAACACAAAGCAATGCACAAAATACCACCTTTTTTCACAACTGTTTTTACATTTTTCTTATTTATTTTAATCCATTTATCTTGGACTTGCACGCAAAAAATTCACGCCCAACATCTTATTTTAGATAAAAACTTCAAAAAAAGTGAAAGTTTTGGCTTATATTTTTATATAGATAGCACAAAAAAAGCATTATTTGAAGTTGTTGTAACCAAAAAATTTGAGTCTGCAACAACAAAAAAGAACTTTAATTTTATAAAATATCCAGTTTGGGTAAAAATTACTTTTGAAAATAAAAGCCAAAAAAATCGTTTTTTATTAGACGCACCAAATAATATTGATGACCTTGAATTTTGGCAAAAAGACCATACAAATTCTTGGCAAAAAATTCATACAGGCAACCGAAAACCTTTTCATACACGCCCTATTTGGCATAGAGATATTTTATTTGACCTTTATGCCCCTTATAATACCACACAAACGATTTATATAAAATGCACAAGCATTACACGTGTTCGTTTGTATATGACGATTTGGGAAAAAGATACATTTGATATTCACGACCAACAAGAAACTTTGTTTTATGGTTTTTTTTATGGTATTATTTTCTTGATGTTGGCGTACAATTTTGTGATTTGGGTGCGTTTGCGTGATACCGCGTATTTGTTTTATGTGTGTTTTGCAGGAGCAATGTTTATGGTGCAATTTACATCTTATGGGTTTGCCTATCAATATTTTTTCCCAAATATACCTTTTTTTAATAATAATGGCATTTATATTTGGGTTGGGCTGGTCAATATTTGCGCTGGAAATTTTTGTCGTTATTTCTTAGATTTGCCCACGCATTCCAAGTTTTGGAATAATATACTTTTTTATGCTTCTTTTTATGGGGTGTCAGTTATTATTTTGTCATTTATTTTGACTTTTCCGAACATTACCTTATATATGTTCATTTGCAATCCGATTTATAGCCTTTTTTTGGTGTCAGTTGGCATTATTTTTTGGCGAAAAGGCAATCGTTTTGCACCATTTTTTGCGTTGGCTTGGTTTGCGTATGTGGTTGGTTTGGTCTTAGTTGTGGGGCGTAATTGGGATTTTATCCCATACAATTTTTTTACAGGACACAGTTTACAAATGAGTACAATCGTAGAAATCGTAGTGCTTTCTTTGGCTATGGGCTACAAACACAAAGTTTTAGATGATGAATCCAAAGAAAATTTGCTTGAAATTCAAAAATTACGTTTTGAGCAAACATTCCAAAACCAAGAAAAACAATACCTTGAAGAAATGCTTACGCAACAAGAAAAAATACACGAATTGGAAAACGAAAAAATGCAAAGAGATTTAGACCAAAAAGAAAGAGAATTGACAACTACAAGTTTGCAGATTTATGAAAAAAATAGCTTTATCCATCAAATCCAAAAAAAACTGGAAAAAATTAGTGAAAATCACGGAGAAGTAGGACAAGATTTTAAGGAAATAAATAAAAATTTGAACGAAAACCTAAATTTAGATGCAGATTGGGACAAATTCAAAATACATTTTGAACAAGTACACCCACTTTTTTTCCAAAAATTAACCCAAAAATATAATAGCCTTAGTAACAATGACCTGAAAATATTAAGCTACTTAAAAATCAATTTGAACACAAAAGAAATTGCAAAACTATTGAATATTGACCCAAAAAGCATCAAAATGGCAAAATATCGCCTCAAAAAGAAATTAGACATCAGCAACAATGAAAATAATGCGTTGGAGTTTTTTTTGAGGGATTTTTAAATTAACGCAAGTAAATTAATGCAAGTAAACTAACGCTTGAAACCATAAAAAATATTCACAAAATATTAAAAATGCCTTTCCAAATCAAAATAATCTCTTTTTTCCTTGTTTTTGCCTTAATGTTTTTTTTGGAATCTTGTATGCGACTACGTACTAATGACAAAGAAGCTATGCAAATATTCAAGCAAAAAGGGTTATCGCTTAAAATTATTAACCTTTCAGTAGGAAAACGAAAATTGCACTATGTCAAAATAGGACAAGATTCTTTGCCTACTATTTTTTTTGTGCATGGTTCACCTGGTAGCTGGGACGCTTTCAAAGATTATTTATTAGACAAAGATTTACACCAAAAATTTAGGTTAATAGCCATTGACCGACCTGGTTTTGGGTATAGCAATTTTGGGTATGCTATGAATTTGCCTCAACAATGTGAGATTATAGCAGAAATCATCAAAAAAGAACGTCACCAAGCCCCTTTTCATTTGGTAGGGCATAGCATTGGCGGGCCTGTAATTGTAAAGTTGGCACAAAATAATCCAGAATGGTATGCCTCTTTGAGTATTTTGGCGGGTTCTATCTCACCAATAGATGAACCCAAAGAAAATTGGCGTTATATATTTTATTATTTTCCGCTCAGATATATTATGCCTGGTGCTTTGCGTCCTTCCAATGATGAAATTATTTATTTTAAAAAAGATTTGTATGAACTGGATAAGTTGTATGGTAAATTGGAAATGCCCATCACGTTTATTCATGGCAATAAAGATGACCTTGTAACCGTAAAAAATGTAGCGTATGGTGAAAAAAAATTAACCCACAATACAAAAGTTCACAAAATCATTATTGAAAATGCTAATCATTTTATTCCTTGGCAACATTATGATATTATAAAAAAACATTTATTGGGTTTGGCTGATTAGTTTTTACAATTTAAAGGAAAATTCCTAATTCCCAATTCTTAATTTCTAATTATTCATTTCTCCCACCAAAAATTTTACCCTAATCACTGCCATTTGACCTTCAAAAAGGGCATTTGTAAGTCGTGTAAGGCTTTGGACATAGCTTAATTGTACTTGGCGAAGTTGCAGGGAATTGATTTGCAAAACTTTAAAACGTTCTTCTGCAATTTTATTATTTTCTTGGGCAAGTATAAGCGTTTGGTTTTCAATTTCAATATTTTTTAAGGCATTTTGATAGCTTTGATATGCCACAAAAAGGTCATTTTTGAGGTTATTTTTTAGTTGTTCTTGTTGTAATTGGTTAATGTCTTGGTTGATTTTTACCACTTGTGTATTGGTGCGTGTTTGTCCGCCATTATAAATCGGAATTTGCACATTGACACCAAACGCAGGACCTAAACTTTGATTGAGTAATGCAAAACCAGCACTATTGCGTGAATTAGTAAAATTATAATTGGCATTGAGTGTTATAGTAGGATAATTTTGTGCTTGAATCTCTTTTTTATTTTGCACCAAAATCTCTGCTTGTTTGTTCAATAATAAAAATTGTATATTTTTTTCGTATTGATTTTCCAAACTTTTCCAATCTGCCAAAGGGGGCAAAGGCGACAAAAGGCTATCCGCAAGCACAAAATCCACATCAGGATTGCGTAATGTAAGGCGGTTAAACTGCGTTTTGAGTGCTTGGATTTGGTTTTTTTGGGTATTTTGCAATACTTCTTGTTCTTGGAGGTCAATTTTTGCTTGCAAAAAATCAGTTTTATCTTTTGTACCAATTTCAAAGGCTTTTTGTGAAAGTTCCACTCTTGTTTGCAAGATTTTTATAAACGTTTCTACGTTTTTGATTTGTTGTAGAAGCCTCAAAATTTGGAAATAATTTTCCGAAACCGCAAACACTGTATTTTGAATTTGATTTTTTGTTTGCACATCTACCAATTCCGTTTGAAGTCCAAGTCTTTTTTTTGTGTAAAACATTTGATTTCCATTCCAAACTACCCAACTCGCCCCAATATTGGCATTTATGGCACTTGTATTATTGCCTGCATTATTGATAATATTACCATTAGAAAACTCTTGTTTGATGTTGGTATTAGAAAAATTGTAGCCTACATTACCCACAACGCGTGGCAATGCACCTGCAATGCCCCAGTTATCTTGTGTTTGGGCAATGTTTTTTTGTTGTGTAAGGATTTTTATATCAAGATTTTTGTCCAAAGCCTCTTTTATGGCATCTTGAAGTGAAATTTTTTCTATATTTTTTGTGGAATTTTCAGTAGGATTTTGGGCTTTTATATTATTTATAGAAAAAAATAAAACCGAAAAAAGAATAAAATTAAAAGTGTTTTTTTTTATAAAAGAAAGCATGAGATTTTTTTTAAAGTTTTTTTTTAGATAATTTTTTGATGTCTTTTTAAATAATTAAGGCTTTTTAATCATTAAAAGGTTAATCATTATTACGTTACTTTTTCATAAACAAAAAAAAACGTGTATAAATTTACGAGAACACATAAATTTTTATCTAAATTTTCATTATTGCCTAAATTATTTTTGGTAAAACTTTTTAATTTAATTATTTTTGATAAAAAATTTAGAAAAACGCATCACTTACTACCGACCAACTTAAAAACTGCCCAACTTAAATAATTATGCCTTTATCCCCCACACAATTTATCAAACAAACTGCCAAACAACTCGGTTTTGATTATTGTGGTATTGCCAAAGCAGATTTTTTGGCAGAAGAAGCACCTCGTTTGGAGCATTGGCTACACACACAACAACATGGCGAAATGACATACATGGAAAATCATTTTGATAAACGCCTTGACCCTCGCAAACTCGTAGAAGGGAGTAAATCCGTAATTTCTTTGTTGTTAAATTATTTCCCTGAAAAAAAAATCCAATCCCCAGACAATTATAAAATAGCTTCTTACGCTTATGGAGAGGATTATCATGAAGTCATTAAGGAAAAGTTAAAACTTTTTTTGGACATGATACGTGGGGAAATAGGCGAAGTAGATGGCAGATGTTTTGTGGATTCTGCCCCTGTCATGGATAAAGTATGGGCAAAAAAAGCAGGTTTGGGCTGGATAGGCAAACATTCTAACTTGATAAATCGCAATATGGGGAGCTTTTTTTTTATTGCAGAGTTAATTTTGGATATTCCATTGGAATATGACTCGCCAATAGGTGATTTTTGTGGCACTTGCACCAAATGTATAGATGCGTGTCCTACTGATGCGATTGCTTCGCCATACATAGTAGATGGAAGCAAGTGCATATCATATTTTACGATTGAACTCAAAAAAGAAATTCCAACCGAAATGCAAGGTAAATTTGCAGATTGGGCTTTTGGCTGTGATATTTGTCAAGAAGTTTGCCCTTGGAATAGGTTTGCTTATCCACACAGCACGCCAAATTTTGCCCCAAAAGATTGGCAACATTTTAATAAAAATGATTGGAAAGACCTCACAGAAGAAGTCTTTAAAACCGTTTTTAAAAATTCACCTATTAAGAGGACAAAATTTTCAGGCTTGAAAAGGAATATTGATTTTTTGGAAAAATAAAATAATATTCAACAACATACAACAGAGTAAAACCCATTAAAATTCATGTTTTGATGAAATTTTGAAGACTTTTATTTTGTCAAAATACAAAACAAATCGAGGGCTTCTGTTGCATTTTTTTCCACAAAATAATCTACATAATCAATCTCATTTACAAGACCTGTATTCTGTTTTTGGAGTTTTTTGCGGTTCAAACGGTTGAGTATATCATAAGGAATTTGTAAAAATTGACGTGGAAGTGCATATTGCAACCCAAAAAAATCCCATTTAGTGATATTAGACACGCTTTTTTTATTTTCAAAATAATAAGACATTACTTTTTCATTGCCTGCTACACCTTGCATAATCACATTTGAAAAATATTTTTTGCACAAAGTTTCCAATTCAAAAGGCACATACTCACGCACATGCCAAGGATTACGTGTAAGCGACCACAAACGATTGGGCGTAGTAATATACGCTTTGCCTCCAGGACGCAAAACCCTGTAAATTTCTTTGAGAAATAAATCGTCATGTTGTATATGTTCTATGACTTGGAAAGAAATTACTGTATCAAAGCTATTATCTGCAATATCACTAAAAGGCGGTATGTTTTGCGGTATAAAGGTACTTTCAGGGTATTTTATTTGTAATTCTTGGATAAGTTTTTTATTTTTATCAATGGCAGTATAATGTTTTGCGTATTGCAAAATCCATTCTAATCCTCGCCCAAAACCGCAACCAACCTCCAACACATCACCTATTACCAAAGGAGCAGTATGTGCATACGCAAATACAAGGCGTTGATGAACTGGATTGTCAGAAGTAATTGCTTCAGAAGTAATTTCGGTTGTACTAAACATTTGTTTTTTAGTTTTTTTTGCAAAAATAAACAAAAAAAATCGTTTTGAGGAAAAAAATGTTTTAACGTGCTTTTAATTTTTATTATTATTTTTGCAAAAGTCAAAAACATACACCTTTCAAAAAATGTCTTTTTCTTAAAAAAAATAAAAATACACATTAAAGCAAAATTTACAAAAACTAATACCTCAAAAACTGGCTACTGACTACATTAGGCTAAAATATGAATCCAAAAATTTACGACATTATTATTATAGGTGCAGGTCCTTGTGGGCTTGCGTGTGCAATAGAAGCACAAAGTGAAGGGTTGCATTACTTGGTATTGGAAAAAGGGGCTTTGACAGAAAGCATACGGAAATATCCTATTTCTATGCAATTTTTTTCTACTCCTGAAAACATTGAAATTGGTTACATTCCATTTAGCACGGTTGCACACAAAGCAAACAGGGTGGAAGCATTGCAATATTATAGAAAAGTAACAGAGTTTTTTAGGCTCAATATCCAACTATATACACAAGTAACTTATGCCAAAAAAATAGAAGAAAAAGATATTATAGAAGTTTATACAAATAATAGAGAAACTTTATTTGCCAAAAATGTCGTTTTTGCAACTGGTTATTTTGATTGCCCACGTACTTTGGGTATATCTGGTGAAGGACTTACACATGTGTCCAAATATTATGATGAACCTTTTAAATATGTGCATAAAAAAGTAGTGATTGCAGGTGGAGGCAATTCTGCGGTAGAATGTGCCTTAGATTTGTATAGACATGGCGTAGATGTTACAATGATTGTGCGAAAAGAGGATTTTAAACCTACTGCTAAATATTGGATTTTGCCCGATTTGAAAAATAGAATTAGGGAAGAAAAAATTAAAGTACGATTTAATGCAGAAGTACGAAGAATAGAACGTGGTAAAATTTGGGTAAAAACCAAAGAAAAAATAGAAGAAGTTGTTATTCCTGCTGATTTTGTATTACTTTTGGTCGGTTATACGCCTGATGATGTATTGCTCAAAAACTCTGGCATTGCACTCAAAGAAAATCTTATCCCTGAATTTAATATTGATACATTGGAAACCAATGTAAAAGGTATGTATGTGGCAGGTACCGTAGTTTGTGGTACACAAACCGAAAAGATTTTTATTGAAAATGGACGTTTTGATGGACAAAAAATCGTAAAGGCAATATTAGCCTCCTAACTCCCAAAGGGGGAACAAATACATAAATAAAATATATTGAACATATAAAAAAAAACTGTTTACTCACCCTTTGGGGCTGAGGGCTTTTTTTTAATAATTATTATTATGATAAATTTCCAATTTCAAAACCAAGTTGTGTTAATCACAGGGGCAAGTGCAGGCATAGGACAAGAAACCGCTTTACAATTTGCAAAAGCAGGTGCTACACTCATGTTGGCAGATATTGATACTGTAAAAGGTGAAGCATTGACCCAACAATTACAAGCACAAGGACACAAAGTAGCTTTTGTGCAAACTGATGTAAGTCAAGCAGAACAAGTGAAAAATATGGTGCAAAAAACCATTGATACATTTGGGAAATTAGACATTGCAGTTAATAATGCAGGTATTGGCGGAAGTATTACGCCTACCGCAGAATATAATTTGGAAGAATACCAAAAAGTTATCGCAGTAAATCAAAATAGTGTTTTTTATGGTATGCACTACCAACTTAAAGCTATGCTTGCACAAGGCGGAAAAGGCAATATCATCAATATTGCTTCATTGGCAGGTTTGCGTCCAATCAAAGGTAATTCCCCTTATACCGCGTCCAAACATGCAGTAATTGGCATGACAAAAGCCACTGCGTTGGAATATGCCCGCACCCAAATCCGCATTAATGCAGTGTGTCCTGTATATGTACGTACACAATTAGTAGAAAATATTTTTGTGGAAAAACCTGATTTTGAACAAAAATTATTAAACGCAATCCCTATGAAACGCTTTGGTACGCCCCAAGATGTTGCTTTTCAAATACTTTGGTTGTGTAGCGAAGCTTGCGGATTTATCACAGGACAAGCTATTACGGTTGATGGTGGTACAAGTGCGAGTTAAAAATAGTTGTCAGTTTTTGTTTGTTATTAGTTTTTATAACTTTACTCCAATTTATCCAATTTATTTATAATTATTCTAAAATACTTTTTTTTATTTTTCAAAAAAATGTATTTTTGCAGTAATTAAATCAATTTGTAAAATTCATTTTGTAAAATCACTTCGTAATTTTAGTATCAAATATTTAATATCAAAATTTTAGTATCAAAAATAATTTAAAAGTAATTTTACGACCCAAAAACATTAAAAAAAAATATTATGAGCATAGCAAAAATTCATGCCCGCCAAATTTTGGATTCTCGTGGAAATCCTACTGTAGAAGTTGACGTATATACCGAAGATGGTTATATGGGGCGTGCTGCAGTGCCTTCTGGTGCTTCAACAGGCACACATGAAGCAGTAGAATTGCGTGATAATGACAAAAATGTATATCTTGGAAAAGGCGTTTTGCAAGCAGTAAAAAATGTAAATAGTATCATTGCTCCTGCACTTATTGGCGTAGATGTGTATGACCAAGCAACGATTGACCGCATCATGCTTGCCTTAGATGGCACACCAAACAAAAGTAAATTGGGTGCAAATGCTATTTTGGGTGTGTCATTAGCGTGTGCAAAAGCTGGTGCAGCATCTTTGGGACAATCTTTGTATCGTTATATTGGTGGCGTAAATGCAAATACATTACCTGTACCTATGATGAATATTTTGAATGGCGGTTCTCACGCAGATAATGGTATTGATTTCCAAGAATTTATGATTATGCCTGTAAAAGCTAAAACTTTTTCACAATCATTACGCATGGGAACGGAAATCTTCCACCACTTGAAATCTGTACTCAAAAGTAAAGGACTTGCTACAAATGTAGGCGATGAAGGCGGTTTTGCCCCAAATTTTAAATCAAATGTAGAAGCTATAGAATCTGTAATTGTAGCGATTGAAAAAGCAGGCTACAAAGCTGGTGAAGATGTGTTTATTGCACTTGACGCAGCAAGCTCTGAATTTTATGATGCAGATACCAAACAATATCATTTCAAAAAATCAACAGGCGAAAAACTTACTTCTTCTGAAATGGTTGGGTATTGGAAAGAATGGTCGCAAAAATATCCTATCATTTCCATTGAAGATGGTATGCAGGAAGACGACTGGGCTGGCTGGAAACAACTCACAGACGAAATAGGCAAAAAAGTACAAATCGTAGGGGACGACCTTTTTGTAACCAACGTAAAACGCCTACAAGATGGTATTAACCAAGGCGTAGCAAATAGTATTTTGGTAAAAGTAAATCAAATTGGCTCACTTACCGAAACCATCAACGCTGTTACACTCGCACAACGCAATAAATACAAAAGTGTAATGTCGCACCGTTCAGGCGAAACCGAAGACGCTACTATCGCAGATTTGGCGGTTGCATTAAACACAGGACAAATCAAAACAGGCTCTGCTTCTCGCTCTGACCGTATGGCAAAATACAACCAACTCCTTCGCATTGAAGAAGAATTGGGTGAAAATGCGTATTTCCCAGGAAGTAATTTCTAAAAATTAGCTATCATTGGTCTTAGTGTCTTGCTAAGACCAATGATTTTATTGTTAGTTATCATTTATTGCGTATTCAAATATTATAATTTTATGAAAAAAATATTTTTTTGTATTGCTTTTACATTTTTGGGTTTACCATACAACCAAAATCTATTCGCACAATCAGCCCTCAACACCGAACAACAAGCACAAGAATTACAACAAAAAGCCAATAAATTGGTCATAGGTAAGTGGTGGAATGGTATGGAAATGGGTGGTATTACACTTGAAATAATGCCTGATAATACTTATACACTTACTGACCATGTTTCTGATGAAATAACCGAAAAAGGCAAATGGACTATTACCAAAACTACGCTCATACTCATTAGCGAGGAGAAAAATAAAACTGTTTTGCATTATTTTGATAATGCAACCGTAAAAGATAAAAATAAAATCGCACTCAGAGGCAAAGGTTGTGCTTCTACGCAAGGATATTGTTATTTTAAGGCAGAATAAAATTAAATTAGTTTTTTCAGTTGTCAGTTTTTTTTTAGTAAAAAAGACAAAAAGTATTTTTTTTATGAAAAAATAATCCATAATCCATAATCCATAATCTAAAAAAATCAATGCAAAAATTATCTGTACTCAAAAAAGGGCAAAAAGCAGTGATACATTCTTTTGAGGAAGCACATGCAGAAATATCTGTAAAGTTTTTGGAAATGGGTTTTTTGCCTGATACGCCTATTCAAATCATGCAAATAGCACCTTTGGGCGACCCTTTGGCAGTACAAATATTAGATTATTGTCTTGCTATCCGCAAAGAAGAAGCAGAAAAAATATGGGTAAATATTTTAACATAAGTTATAAGTTATAAGTTATCATTTTTTAAGTATAAAATAATTTTTTTTTCAAAAAAAATAATAAACACCCTTAGCCTATGCCCATTTGAGGCTTTAGCTGGGGGATTTTCATTTATGCACACCATTGCACTTGTAGGTAATCCCAACGCAGGAAAATCTACTTTATTCAACCAACTTACAGGACTTTCTCAAAAAGTAGGCAATTTTCATGGCGTTACGATTGACAAACATACAGGAATTTGCAATATTTCTCAGGATTTACAAGTAGAAATCTTAGATTTACCAGGTGCTTATAGCATTTACCCAAAATCTCCTGAAGAAAAAATTGTACTTGATACACTACTTAGTCCTAATGCACCCAAAATCGCAGTTGTAGTGGCTGACGCAAGCAATTTGCAAAGACATTTATTGCTCTATACGCAAATACATGACTTAGGTATTCCCACAATTCTTGCACTCAATATGATGGATATGGCAAAAAAAACCCATATTCATATAGATATTCCTGCTCTTTCTAAAATGCTTGGCATAAAAATTATTGCTATGCAGGCAAAAAAAAATGAAGGTATTGCACAATTAAAGGAAGAAATAGCTAAAATGCTATATTCTGCCAAAAAACCCGATTTTACACCATATTTACAAGTAGATTTTTGGGCAAAAGATGCCATTAATGACACAAAAAGAGCTTTTGGAATAGATAATTCATACCTCGCATTTCAATATTGGTTACAAGGTGAAAAATCAAATTTTTTGTCCCCAGAAAATACCAAAAAAATAGTACAAATCCAAGAAAAATATCCAAAAAATACCTTAGAATTTCAAGCAAAAGAAGCCACAGCAAGATACGAAATTACAAATGATTTCCTAAAAAATACGCTCAAAAAACCTTCAAACGCCTATTCATCTAATACTTTATTATTGGATAAATGGTTTTTGCATGGTTTTTTTGGATATTGTACTTTCCTAATGGTGCTTTTAATAATATTTCAATCAATTTTTGCTTTTGCGGAGTATCCTATGCAAGCGATAGAAGGTATTTTTGCAGGGCTACAACATGGCGTAAAGGCTATTTTGCCTGAAGGTGTATTTACTGACTTATTGGCTGATGGTGTATTGGCAGGTTTGGGTGGTGTGTTGGTGTTTATTCCACAAATCGCATTGCTTTTTGGGGCTTTGGCAGTGTTGGAAGAATCTGGTTATATGGCAAGGGTTGTGTTTTTAATGGATAAAATCATGCGAAATTTTGGGTTGAATGGGCGAAGTGTTGTGCCTTTGGTGTCAGGTGTAGCGTGTGCTGTGCCTGCTATCATGGCTACAAGAACGATCGACAACTGGAAGGAACGTATGATTACAATTTTTGTAACGCCTTTGATGAGTTGTTCAGCACGTTTGCCTGTTTATACGATTTTGATTGCGTTGGTTGTGCCTGATATGTGGATTTTTGGCATATTTCACGCCAAAGCATTGGTGTTATTGGGTATGTATTTGTTGGGTGTGGTCATGACCTTGATTTCTGCCTTTATTTTGCATCTTTTTTTGAAAAATACCCAAAAATCATATCTTTTCTTAGAGCTTCCCTCCTATCAAATCCCTTTATTTAAAAATATATTATACATTATTTGGGAAAAAATCCGAATTTTTGTATTAGAATCTGGAAAAATAATCTTAGCCATTTCAATTATTTTGTGGGTACTTGCCAATTATGGTGATACTGCTAAAATGGAACAAGCAGAAACACAATTAAAAGCACAAGCAAAAACCGAAAAATGGACAAAATCCAAAACTGAAACCGCTATTTCTACCGCCAAACTTGAACATTCTTATGCTGGTATGTTTGGTAAAACCATAGAACCACTTATAAAACCGCTTGGGTATGATTGGAAAATTGGCATTGCATTGCTCACGTCTTTTGCTGCGAGAGAGGTTTTTGTGGGTACATTGGCTACAATTTATAGCGTGGGTGAAAGTGATACACAAATAGAAACATTGCGTCAAAAAATGAAAGCAGAAATCAATCCTG
Source organism: Cytophagales bacterium (assembly GCA_031425615.1). Classification (GTDB taxonomy): domain Bacteria; phylum Bacteroidota; class Bacteroidia; order Cytophagales; family Microscillaceae; genus JAAFIN01. The sequence continues at coordinate 3,630 of JANPJR010000015.1, read as the reverse complement.
AAACCCAAAAACCACGTTATACGCTTGCAGTTGGTATTTCTTTGATGGTTTTTTATGCGTTTGCTATGCAATGTATGAGTACAATAGCGGTTGTATATCGTGAAACCCAAAGCTATCAATGGACGATTGCACAACTTATGTATTTGAGTGTATTGGCGTATTTGGGGGCTTTATTGGCGTTTAATTTATTGAAATAATCAAATAAAAGTTTTTTTTTATAAGTTAAATTTTTCCTCACTACTATACAGATTTTAAAAAAACAGATTCAAAACGCAGGAAAAAGGGTTTTTAAATAGTTTTTACTAAAAAATAATACTTTTTTTTGAAAAACTAAAACAAATATTGTGTTTAACGTTGTTTTCAGTTTGTAATTTTTCAAAAAATCAGGGTCAGACCTTCGTAAACTACGATACAGACCCATTTTTTAAACAGATTTTTCCAATAAAAATTTTACAAATTTCCTAAATACACCAACGAAGGATTATCACCATTAGATGGGAAAAATACTTGCACAGGGGCAGGCATACCCGTTTTTGTATTTTTTCGCCCTATAAAATAATCTATAATTTTCCCTTCTTCCTTGTTTTCGCCATATCCTGTGTATGTACTTTCTTTTGCACGCACACGTACAATTTTGACAGGATTTTGGTAATACTTTGAATTGTTATAGGCTTTTTTGAAGCTAAAAGAATAAATATCTTTTGTCAATTCACCATTATCATTTAGAAGGCTTTTATGGCAAAGTTTTGCGACTTCTTTTGCACTCTCGTCGTAATCTGTCAGTGTCATAGCTTTCATAAATTCATTGAGCAATTTTTCTGCTTTTTTACTGTCTTGTGCCAACGAAAAACTATGAACAAATAGGCATAAAAAAAACACAAAAATACTTTTGTTGCTTAGATTTATAATTTTCATACATTTAATTTTAAAGGTTTATTTTTAAATTATTTAAGTTAGCAATAAGTTAGTAAACTTTGTTTGTCTAACGTAAATATGAACGAAAAAAATGAGTAAAACAAATATATTTTTAGCATTTTTTTTATTCCTTATTCTTTTGGTTTATTATATTTTTTCCAAAAAGAAATTAAGTTTTCCGCTATATGTTTTTTGCAAATTTTCTTTTTGAAAAGTGCTAATGGTTTCGCCTGACGCAATAAGTGTTGTATTGAGCAATACAACCCAATCAAAATATTGTGTAACCGTTTGCAAATCATGATGCACTACCACAATCGTTTTACCATTTTGTCGCATTTCTTTGAGCAAATCAATAATTGTATTTTCAGTAGCCACATCAATCGCCACAAAAGGCTCATCAAGCAAATATACGTCTGCTTGTTGTGCCAATGCTCTTGCCAAAAAAACCCTTTGTTGTTGTCCGCCTGAAAGTTGTGAAATCTGTCTTTTGGTGAGGTCTTGCAAGCCTACTTTTTGGATAGCTTCTTGTGCAATTTCTTTGTCTTGTGCAGTAACATTTTTAAAAATATTACTTGGATTTATTCTCCCCATCAATACCACATCAAGCACACTTGCAGGAAAATCCCAATCTACGAGGTTGCGTTGGGGTACATAGCTTACTTTTTGGCGAATTTCTGCCAAACTTTTATCAAAAATTTTTACTTCACCGCTTTTTATAGGCAACAGTCCCATAATAGCTTTGAGCATAGTTGTTTTACCTGAGCCATTTGCCCCAATCACACCAATCAATTTGCCAGCAGGCAATTCATAATTTATATTCTCCAAAACCGCCTTTTCATTGTAGGCAACAGTAAGGTTTTGTACTTTTATAGCGATATTGTTCATTTTTTAGTTTTTCCAGTTAATTCAGTTGTCAGTTTTTCAGTTATTTATTTTTAATTTGATGATATTTTCCTTACACATTATTTTTTTTAGTTTTTTTGATTGTTTTATGGCATTGGTGATTTTATTTTTTAGTTGTTTTACTGAAAAACTTACAACTGAAAAAAACTAATAACTAAGGTATTTTCAATGCTTCCACAATCGTATTAAGGTTATGATTAAACATATTGATATAGGTATTTGCACCAGAATTTTCTGAACCAAGTGCATCAGAATACAATGTACCCCCAAGTTTAAGTTTATGATTTTTGGATTTACAACCTGCAATAACCGCTTCTAAGGATTTGGGTGAAATAGAACTTTCCACAAAAACTGCAGAAATTTTGCGTGCAATGACAAAATTAACCAAATCTGTCACATCTTTTAAACCAAATTCTGAAACCGTAGAAATGCCTTGCAATCCACGTACTTCTACTTCGTATTCTTGTCCAAAATAACCAAAAGCATCATGTGCAGTGATTAAAACACGTTGATTTTTGGGTATTTTTTGGAGTTCTTTTTTTGTATTTTCGTGGAGTTTTTGGAGTTCTTTTTTATAATTTTCAAAATTTTGGGTAAATATTTTTGCATTTTCAGGCTTTTTTTCGTTCAAAAATGCTAATGCTATTTGCAAACCTTGTTCCCAAAGAGGCACACTAAACCAAATATGTGGGTCATAAGATTTAGATTTTTCGTCCAAAAGTCTTAATTTTTTTTTGTCTAAGGCATCACCTATTGAAAGGATAGGTTTTTGTTTTGCAAATTTTTCCAACACTTCTGCCATTTTACCTTCCAAATGCAATCCATTATACATGATAATATCCGCTTCACGCATTTTAGTAAGGTCGTTTGGAGTTGCTTTGTATAAATGTGGGTCTGTACCAGCTTCCATAAGTGCCTGCACTTCTGCAGATTGTCCTACAATTTGGAAAATGCCATCAGCAAGAATGCCTGTGGTGCAAAGAATTTTTAGTTTTTGGTTGGTATCTTTTTTCGTATTTTCGGTGCAACTTGTCAATAAAAATGTATTTAAAAATGTGCCAAAAATACAAAGAACAGTAAAAAATGATAAAGGATTTCGTGGAAAAGTGCGCATATTTTTGGTGGTTGTAGGTTTTATAATTTTAATTTTGCCTTAGCAAATATATATTATATTTTGGAGATAAAAAATATTTAGTGTTTTCTAAAAAAATCAAGTTATCAGTAAGCAGTTATTAAGTAATCTGCGTTCGGGATAAAAATGTATAAATTTGAAAAAAAATCAACACTTTATCCTTATTTGATTATGAACCACAAAAATACAGAAACTTCTTCAAAACAAGACATTTTAAAATTAGTAGAAATATTTATTTTAGTAGATGATTCTTACCAAGAATGACCTCTTACCAAGAAAATCATTGGTTAAACAATTATATTATGCTTTTTACGCCAATAAACCAACGATGGTTTTTCATGAAACAACCAATAATCGCATTAAATGATGCTTTTTTATCTTTTTTTTAATCCCATAAAAAATTTATATAAAAACATTGTTTGGAGATAATAAACACAGTTTTTTATAGATTATTATACCGAACTCACGTTAAGTAGTCAGTTTTTATAAATCCACATCCATTTATAATTTTAAAAATTCAAGTATTTCAGCTTTTATCTTCTTGATTCCTATGACAATTCCAAATTTTTTTTGATAAATTTTTAAGAATTTTAAAAATAATTATAAATTTTAATTTTTTTGCTTTTTAGACATAGTTTTTGCTTCCTATTTTTTCTACATAATTTTATAATTATCAAAAA
>JANPJR010000014.1:0-1530 GCA_031425615.1 Cytophagales bacterium | reverse complement strand
CACAGTACTACCAACGTAACGAATACTTAGAGTGTCACTTCCCACCTTACTGTGCAATAATAGAGGACGAAGTAGAACCTGAGGAGATTGAAGTAGACGAGGAACTTGAAGTTTGGTAATTATATAGTACTATAGTAATACCAAGCTTCAGCTTCCTCGCCTACTTCAATCTCCTCAGGTTCTACTTCGTCCTCTACTACTACACAGTAAGGTGGGAAGTGACACTCTAAGTATTCGTTACGTTGGTAGTGCTGTGCTGGACCCGTCCAATATACACGTTCTCTCCAATCGTCACCAGGTTGTCTCTCTTCACCTGCCCAAATATGATACAACAACGAGAACACCCACTGATTACGGTCCTCTAAGCCGTTCCAGATTTTATCGTTCTCTTCTTCGTCGGGTTGTCTGTGATAAGTCCAGCCGGGTGGTTGATGTCTTCGGAACACCGAACAACCAGTACCTCTAGTCTCGTGTGAGACGTCTCTCTGATGTACTATATCTGGCTTGGTACCTTTAATGAACTTTCTTTTCTTGAGTACTTCCTTCTCGGTACAGAACACAGTACCCGGTACCTCAATAGCTCCGATGAATTTGAGATCCCAAGGGCGATTGCTACCGTCCTTTCTCTTCCAACGAGGTAGTCGTACGGCCTCTACTTTATTCAAGACTTGTCTAATATTAACGGTCTTTTCTTCTGGCTCGTACACTCGCTTATCCACGTGGAAATATGCCTTATGCCAGGCCACGTGCCCGATCTCTTGTACTACTTCTTTACCGTATGCGTTGTTCTCGTACTCGGTCAAAGGTATCTCTATCGTAACTGACTCTGACTTCGGTAATACACACCACCTATGATGATCCTTCAATCGTTTAATACCGTTGATCTTATCTACTAGCACACCCGCCTTTTCCACTGCGGCCTTACGAGCACTCTCAATCGGCGTGTCCTGTTCTATCGGTTTTACTACTCGAGGTTTCTTTCTCGAATTGAAATACTCCTTCTCGTAGTCGTAGTAGAAAACGATGCCCTCGTCCACCACGGATGGGTCTAGGACGAAGCCTTCCTTCGGTGTCTTATGTGTTGGCTCAAAGTATGCTTTATCCTGTAAATATCGTTCTGCTTTTCGTTTACGGTAGTGTTCTTCTTTCTTTAATGTTGCTAAGTTGATTTGCCAAATACTCATTCTGAAGGTAACGTTGATTAGTTTATTACGTCTTTCACGTAAGAATAATATAAAAAAAATATATCGAACGAAGAATCGATATTGCTACCACAAAATAGGAAGCGGGTTATGATGATTATGCAAACGAAGTATTGCACAAGAAAATAGTTGAGCAAACGTAGTATTGCCCGGGAATATGATCGATCTAACCCAGCGCTTTAAAGCGTGTTAGACACTATAAAATATTAGTATACTTTAATACAAAGACAATTTATAGAACTTAATATCTACGAATTATGATTTATTTTTCTCTCTCTCTTTCGCTAATAATGAATATTCGATCGTCTCTCAATTCATTCCAGTCTTA
>JANPJR010000013.1:0-72898 GCA_031425615.1 Cytophagales bacterium | reverse complement strand
AAACCGCCACCTGTGCAGTTTAAACCCTTAGGGTTTAAATTCTCTTAAAACTATTTCCATAGCGTTCTTAACTAAAACCTAAACAGATGCACAACCGCTCGCAGAAAATGACTCTCCCGAAAACAAATGCAAAAATAGGAGAATTGCGTTTTTGATAAAGTAATTTTATTTGGCGATACATAATTTTACTTGAAAATACAATAAAATTGTACTTTTTCATAACGAAAGATTTGTAAACCTTTCGCTATGAAAAAAATAGCGTGTTCCAAAATTATTATCAAGTAAAATCACTGAACACCATAAACACCATTTTTTTTATACAAACGATTTAAAGGCAACCAAAAAAAACAGTTTTTTTATGCTTAATTTTTAATTATTCAATGCCTTTTTCAATGCACTTGTAATTTTTTGGGAAAGTGTATTTAATTGTTCCTCTGTCCAAGCAACTTTTACCACAAGCGAAATCAATCTTTGTATAAGATTTTCGGTTTTTGGCAATAGTATTTTATAATCGCTATAATTTTGTGGCAATTCAACCGTTTGGGCATACACTTTGGAAGCAGTTGTAAGATTGCGGAGGTGTTCCCAATTTTTGATATAATGGAAATTGTTGTCATACCAATATTGCACACCTGTAATTGCTGGCACGCCTTCTTCTTGCAATGCTTTTACCACAGCACGTGCAGAGGTTTCATCAGGCAAAAAGAAATCCATAAACGTAGCACAATCACCGTCTGCATCAGGGAAATGACGGAAAGAAATTTGTGAAAATTGTGCCAAAGTTTTGTGTAAAACCGCTTTGTTTTTGCGTTGATTAGCAAGAATTATATCTATTTTTCGGATTTGAGCCAAACCAACCGCACCATTCATTTCACCTAAACGATAATTAAACCCAACCAAAGGGTGTCCTTCTGCACCACGATTGTCGCCAATATGGTCATGCCCATGGTCAGAAAATTGGTCAGCTCTTTCGTAGAGGGTTTTATCATTTGTAATCACTGCACCGCCTTCACCACAAGTAATTATTTTGAAAAAATCAAAAGAAAAACAACCCATTAAGCCAAAAGTTCCTGCCATTTTGCCTTTGTAACTTGCCCCAAGTGCTTGTGCGGTATCTTCTATAAGGAGGATTTTGTGTTCATCACAAATTTGTTTGATTTCTTCTATTTTTGCCATACTTCCGCACATGTGTACAAGTACAACCGCTTTGGTGCGTGGTGTGATAGCTTTTTTGATGCCTTCTGGGCTTAAACAAAGGGTTTCGTCAATTTCTGCAAAAACAGGAATTGCACCACCCAAAAAAGCACCTTCTACCGTAGCAATGTATGTAAATGGAGGCACAATCACCTCATCACCTACGCCAATACCTGCTGCTGCCATTGCGATAGCTACCGCAGTAGAACCACTTGAACATGCAAGACAATATGCTACATTGTTAAATTTTGCCAATGCTTGTTCAAATGAACGCACTTTCCAATGCCCTGCACGCAAAGCATCATGGTTGTAACGAAACAAAACCCCTGTTTCAAGCACATCTTGCACTTCTTTGCGTTCTTCCGCACCAAATAATTCTGAACCTGGCATATTATGTATATTTAGTTTTTGTGTTAATTTTAAAATTATTTTCCAATAAATTGGTTTTAATTTTGCAAAAATATTTAATTTTAAGGACTTTTGAAAAATAAAAGATACAGAATAATTAGGAATTAAGATTTTTAGCTTTTTAAGGTTAATAATGCCAAAACACATTAAAATTAAACATTTTTTTTCCACAAAAAATTTTCTTAAATAAAAAAAAGCCCTTATATTTGAAAAAAGACATTTTTTATATTTTACTTTTTACAAAAAACATAATCCATAATCCAGATTGCGTGTTATTATTTTACAAAAAAAATAAATTTTAATGTTTTTTAAGCATAATAACCATTTCTTTTATCATTTTCTGTGTTAAAAATATAAATTGATTGACGTGAATTTATAAAAACTAACAACTAAAAAACTGATAACTGACAACTTAGATTAATCCATAATCTTAATCCATAATCCAAAAAATGATAAGTAGCGAAAAAAATAGCAGTTTAGTAGAACAAAGCAATTTAATCAGTAGAGATTTGAGTTGGCTCAAATTTAACTGGCGTGTATTAGACCAGGCAAGGTCTGCGGATAGGTCAATTTTTGATAGGCTCAAATTTTTGGCGATAACAGCGTCCAATCTTGATGAGTTTTTTATGATACGTGTGGGAAGCCTTTACAATTATATAGATTATGACAAAGACCGTATAGATTATTCAGGATTGCGTGCAAAGCCTTTTTGTCAAATGTTGTTGGGGGAAACACAGCATTTTTTTAACCAACAAAACAAGGTTTTTTTCAAAGATTTAAAACCACTTTTTGAAGAAAATGAGTTTGATATTGTCAAATTTTTAGATTTAGACGAGCAAGAAAAAGAAGATGCCTTAGAATATTTTACAAAAATGATTTTCCCAGCCCTTACTCCAATGGGCTTTGATAATTATCGTCCTTTTCCAAATTTGATGAACAAATTACTTATTTTTGGCGTGGTAACACGTGCCAAAGGTATGGGTACAAATAAAGACGAAAAGAAAATTTCATTTATACAAATTCCGCAAAATATAAAAAGGTTTTATGAAGTAAAAAGAAAAGAAAATATACTTTTTTTACCTATTGAAGAAATTATTGTCCGAAAAATGGACAAGTTTTTTAAAAATATTGAAGTAATTTCTATTGATTTGTTCCGCATTACACGCAACGGTGATTTTACCTTAGAAGAGAGTGATGATTTGGAAGATGAATTTATCAATGAAATTAAACAAAAAGTCAAAACCCGTAAAATGGGAAGAGTTATCCGCATAGAAATCGAGCCAAATTATTCGGAATTTATGATGAAAATTCTTAAAAAAAGGTGGAATGTAGAAGAAGAAAATATTTTTATTACCGAAAATTTATTAGATTTTACGTGTCTTTCGCAGATTTTTGCACACCACGAATTTCAAGACGCAGTAGCTATTCCGCCCCCTGCGGTGTTGCCTTTTGGTATGGACGACATAGAGGCAAACCTTTTTGATTTACTTAAACAAAGGGATATACTCCTACATCAGCCTTACAATTCTTTTGAGCCACTTTTGCGACTGTTGGAGGAATCTGCGGAAGACCCTGATGTACTTGCCATCAAAATTACCATTTATCGCCTTGCCAAAAAATCACGCATTACAAATGCCCTTTTGAAAGCAGTAGAAAATGGTAAAAATGTATCTGTATTGTTTGAATTGAAAGCACGTTTTGATGAAGAAAACAACATCAAAGAAGCAGAACGCCTACAAAGAGCAGGTTGTTTTGTGGTGCATGGCATTTCTAAGTACAAAACGCATACAAAAATGATGATGATTGTGCGTAAAGAGGAAAATAGTGTGGTGCGTTATGTGCATATTTCAAGCGGAAATTACAACGAAAATACTGCAAAACTTTACACAGATTTGAGTTTGCTTACCACAAACGAAGTCTATGCAAATGATGTGTCTGATTTTTTTAATGCAATTACAGGTCATTCAGAGCCTACACGCTACAAAAATCTTATCACCGCCCCAAGAGATATGCGTAATTCGCTTGTGCAACTTATTCACAATGAAACAGAACACGCAAAACAGGGTTTAAAAAGTGGTATTATTATTAAAATAAATTCTTTGGAAGACCAAATTATCATTGAAGAACTTTATAAAGCCTCACAAGCAGGCGTAAAAGTTGAGTTGATTGTAAGAGGAATTTGTTGCCTAAGACCACAAAGGGCTGGACTAAGCGAAAATATTCACGTAAGGTCTATTGTGGGCGATTTTTTGGAACATATGCGTATTTTTTATTTCCAAAATGAAGACAATCCACGCATATATGTAGGCAGTGCGGATATGATGGTGCGAAGTTTTGACAAAAGAATTGAATCGCTTTTTATGGTGGTAACAGATTATCTAAAACGACAACTTAAAAACATACTAAGTTTCAATCTTAAAGACAATTCCAATGCCTACATGATGCACGAAGATGGTTATTATCATAAAATCAAACCAGAAGAAGATGAAAAATCAATTAATGTGCATCAACTTTTTTTTGGTTTTTATGCCAAAATCAGAGAAGATATTGAAGATGTGGAGTTGTTTTAGGCGTAAATTGTGCTTTTTCTCTATTCAAGATACTAATCAGTATCTCTGAGATACTTTTTCCTCTATCCAAGATACTAATTAGTATCTCTGAGATACTTTTTTCTATTCAACATCAAAAAAGCCCTGTATTTTTGCAAATACAAGGCTTTTTTGATGCCAATTATTTTTAATTTTTTACCTTTGCTACTTTGGGGCTGAGGCTTTAAAACGTCAAAACTTTTGGTATTACGTGAAACACACCGTTTGAGCCTATTTGATTTCTCAAAGTGGCATCTATCGCTTGTACCTCTGTGTTGCTTGCACCTTTCACAGAGAATATACCACCAGATACACTAACAGTAACTTGACGATAATTTTGTACTGATGGTGAATTGGTTTGGTTTGGTGTACCAGCAGGAGCACCACCACCAGCAGCTAAGAAAGCTACACCATTCCACAATAAAGAGTTTTGCAAACCATTGCTTGCACTTGCAGAAAACAAACGATTTGGTAACACATGATAACGTAAAATATTAGCCAATGTTATTTTATCTGCACTCCCAGCAGGTTGTGCTGCAATAGCAGTAATACGTGCTTGGTCATAACCAGCATCTATAAATGCTTGATTTGTAGGAACAAATACCCCATAAGCCCCTGCAAACGCAGCAGGTGCATTAGGCGTACCAGTGGGTGCTACCGTACCAATGCTTGCTCCTGTGAGTGTAAGACCTGATGCTGTAAGTGCTTGCGGAAACAAATTAAGATTTGCATTAGCACCAGTTATTTGTTCTACGGTTTGCGTAGCACTTGTAATAGGGGTTAAAACCGCATTAATTTCATGGATTACGCCATTAATTGCGAGTTGGTCTATTTTGCCTGCTCTATTTGTTACCCCTGTGATTCTTGCACTTGGGTTATTATTTAAAATAAAATCACTTCCTGACGCAGCAGGAATAATGCCATAACCTGTGGTTGGGATAATCGTTCCGTTAGCAATATTGGTAGAAAATGAGCGTGCATTTACAATATGATAGTTAATAACACCATTTACCGCAGTAGTATTTGCATCAATAAATGCCTCTGTAATGCCAGCATTGTCAAAAGCAGTATTAGTAGGAATAAGCAAAGTACGAGGCGTTAATTGTGCATTTTTAAGGTCGGTTACAAGCGATGCTTGTTTGTCCACTGCATATTTAAAACGTGCATAATTTGGATTAGCACTTATCACATCATACAATGTAACAGTAGTGCTTGGTGGCATCATCACTCGGTCAATCCCATGAATAATTCCATTATTACAAAAAATATTTGGAAAATTAACACGTACAATGCCATTTATGCTGTTGATGGCTCCAGAACCTGCCCTATTAATAAAAATACGGTTCGTGTTATTAGTAGGTACGGTAGGCGTTTCTACAACTGAAACAGCATTACGCATACGTAAATATGCCCCATTTGGTGCTAATTGTGTCAAATCTACCCAGTTATTTAGTACGTTGCGTTGTATAGCGCCTGTTGTAGCACTTGTAGCAGCAAAGCTGCGCCCAGCCAAAGGCACATGATAAAGTAAAATATCCCTCAAAACATTTGCATCTACTGCGTTGACATCAGTAATGCCTGCCAAAGAGAATGCGGTGTTGTCAGGTGCAAGCAATGTAATAGAATCGCCTGGTGTACCTTCTGCTGCAGCACTACTCAAAGGTCTGCTAAAAGCATCTGCAATACCTGCTCTGTCAATTGCACTTACAAGTGTAGAATAACGTGCATCACCACGCAAATATTCCATTACCGTTTTGCCATACACGATTGGTGTTACATCAGCATCTTTGGGCGTACATGCCCAAGTGCCTAACATGATTGCACAAAAAGAAACTACAAGATATATAATTTTTTTCATATAATTAAAAAGTTCAAAAATTGCCCCCCAGCCCCAAGGGGGAGCATTTATTTGTTTTGGGAAATAAAAAAAACAATAAGCGTATTAATTCTCCCTTTAGAATTTGCTCCCCCTTTGGGGGCTGGGGGGCATTTTAGGGGCTTTTTCTAATTAAAGATGTATCTTACACCCACTTGCATTTGCCAACGAGAAGCCAAACCTGTACTATTTTGGAAAGTAGAAGTCATTGGTTGTTGTGTAAATGCATTTTGGTAAGGGAAACTATAACGTGGGTTACCTTCTGGGTCATAAGACGTAAAAGTCAACAATTGTGTACGAATTGGAATTCTTTCTACACCCCAAGCAGAGTTCAAGATATTCATTACATTAAAAATATCCAAACTCAACTGTATTGTGTTTTTTGATTTGCCCACATGCACATAAAAATCTTGCAACAAACGGAAGTCTACTCTGTTGTACCAAGGCGCTACCAAGCCATTTCTTGCTGCATATTTGCCACGATTGGCACTCAAATAAGGGTCTTGTGAAATATAAGCGTCAAGTTGCGCCCATATCGTGGCTTCTGTGCGATTGTCAGGTGCTGCACCTGTTGGAGAAGTTGCTGGCACAAGTTTAATATCTTCTGCTTTTGCAGGTATAAACATCAAATCATTGGTAAAACCATCACCATTCATATCACCACCATACGTATAAGATGACCTATCACCTTGACGACCTTCAAAGAAGAAAGAAATTGAAGTTTTATAGTTTTTCAAATATTCTTTTTCATAACCCAATGAAGCAATCAGCCTATGACGAAGCATAAAAGTAGAATAACTTGATACAGGTGCATTAGGGTCAAGTGCAATCGGATTATCACGATACGCTGATGCAGCAACTGATGCTCCAGAAAGGCTACTCAAATCACGAGAATCCGCAAAATTGTAGGCTGCCATTGCAAAAAAACCATTTGTAAAGTTTTTTTGGATTTGGGCAGTCAAACTCATTTGATAACCTTGGTTGTTGTTTTTTAATTGAATAACACCATCGCCTGCTGATACGATTTGATTGTTGATGCGATTGACTGTATAACGAGGGCGGTTGTCTGCACCTACTGCGTTTGTTGTAGGGTCAGGCAAGTTAAGGTTTTTGTAATATACTGCATTTATATCTTTGGTATAAATTGCTTCAAATGTAGCAACCCAACCACTTTTTAGACGGTAATCAACCGCAATATTTGTACGCCAAACTTGTGGGATTTTAAAGTTTTGGTCAGTTGTTGCTACGTTGTATGTACTTGCCACAGATGCTTGTGTAGGCACGGGTCTCCAAGTAGGATTGGTAGAAGGGTCAAAAGGTCTATTTGTTGGATTATTTGTTAATTCTGTTCCGAAAATCACACCATTGTTAGACGCTTGATTTGAAATCCATACAAAAGGAACACGACCTGTAAAAATACCAGTTCCACCACGTACTTGTAACGTTTTGTCTTTCATCACGTCCCAATTAAAACCAACACGAGGCGAGAATAAAGGCACCGTTTTGGCAAACTTGCTTACATCTACTTTCTCTCCTTCTCTAAATGTAAGTTGTGCAAGTGATTCATTTTGTGGCAATACACTATTGTCATACGTAGGCACATCTACACGCAAACCAGCAGTAATTTTCAAATTATCTTTTGCTTGGTACTCATCTTGAATATAAAAACCCCACAAAGCAGCTTTCAATTCTACAAGAGGTACCGCATTGCCTGGTTGCAATGAATAACGCAATTCGTATTGTGTAGCATTGGATACACCGCTATTTGCACTCGCATAAAAATCATTTAAGGTATTGAACCTATAACGTCCAAAGAAACTTGGCATAAAACCGTTTTGGGTTTTATAAAATTCAAATGCAAAACCACCTGTAAAAGTATGTTTCCCTTTGAAATATGTCAAGTTATTAGAAACTTGGAAGATATTGGTGTTCAATATGTTATTTGGTGAAAATACTTCATATCCAAAAGAAGTAATATTTTGGTTGTTGCCATTTTCAATATCTACCAATGGGAAATCACCGCTTGTGCTTTGACGATAATCACGCATAGCAGTATAACCAACTAAAAAAGTATTGGTAATATTGTTACCAAAACGACTGTTAAGCTCTGCAACCACAGAAGTCATATTGTTGTTGATGCGATACCAACTACCCGAAAAAGGCAATGAATTGCGACCTGGCGACCTTGAACCTTGTACGCCTGAACTTGAAGGGGCTACATCTCTATATGATTGTAGATAATTAAAACGCACATTTAATTTGTGGTCTTTGTTGATATTGTAGTCCAAACGTGCAGTAAAATTATTGGCAAAAGTTTCTGCATTATAACCTTCAAAATCACCTGGATTATAGCCATATTTTGTTACCAAAAAATCTTTTAATGTGTTCAAAGAATTGGCATCAATTGTTGCAACATTATCCCCAGATAAACCTGGTCTGCCTGCTACAAAATTTGAGCCTGGCTCAGTTCTGCGGTTTGATTCCCCATTTAAAAAGAAAAATAATTTATTTTTGATGATAGGTCCGCCTACTCTAAAACCGTATTGTTTTTGGCTAAAATCACTTTGTATGATTTCTGCACCTGCAAGTCTTTTGCCTACCATGTCTTGGTTACGCAAGAAATAATATACAGAGCCTTTGTACTCATTTGTACCCGCTTTTGTAACTGCATTCACACCTGCACCTGTAAATTGTGCTTGGCGTACATCATACGGAGCAAGGTTGATTTGTACCTCCTCAATAGCGTCCAAACTGATTGGGTTTGCATTTGATTGACCACCAATAGAACCCGAAAGTCCAAATGAATTATTGAAACCAGAGCCATCAATGGTAAAGTTGTTGAAACGGTCATTTCTACCACCAAAACTACTTTGGTTACCACCTGTTGTAATAGCTTGTGGCGTAAGACGTGTGTAATCTGAAAGGCTACGGTTGAGCGTAGGCAGTGCTTTGATTTGTTCAGCCCCAATATTGGTAGATGCCCCTGTACGGTCAGCATTTACAAGTGGGTCTTTTGTAATCACAATCTCTACGCCTTCACGTTCTTCGGAAGTTTCTGCGATATTGACATCAAAAGTTTTTGTTTCGCCCAATGTAAGGCTTCCAATATTTTCTTTTTTGTCTGCAAATCCTACAAATTGTACCAAAATTTCGTAAGGACCACCAATACGCATACCTGGTATAAAATAACGTCCTTCATCATTGGTTACACTACCATATTGTGTGCCTGATGGTGTATGTGTAGCCAATATTGTAGCACCTATTACAGGTGCATTAGTAGCATCACGCACTACACCTGCGAGTGTGGAAGTTGTAACACCTTGTCCAAATAATCTTTGGGAAGTAACGCACAACAAACACATAAAGAGAAAAAGTAAGTTCTTCCTCATAAATAAGATAATAATGATTAAAAAAATATAAAATTGATAAAAAATACCTATAATTTTGTGCAAATGTACGCCACAAAGGTTTATTTTACCAAAAAAAACAATATTATTTTATTGTTAAGAAATTTCTTATACTATGTTTCTTACTTTTTCTATTTTTTTATTATCTTTTTGCTACCTTTTTGCTACCTTTTTTATAAATTTTTGTGCTTGTAAAGGTTTTTTTTTTATTTTTTTAATATCATAAAATTCTTCTGATAACGAAAAACAAAATTTTATTTTGTTTATTATGTTTTGAAATTTTTGAAATTTTTAAATAAAAAACCAGAAAAACTACTAAAATTTTTTATTTTTTTTTAAAATTTCTCAGGTACGACCATGATAACATCTTCTTTCTCTACAATTACTTGACCAGGTGCAAGGTCTTTTGTTTTGCGTACAAATTTTTTTGGTGTTACAATCACAGGGCAAAGTGTATCAGTGCTACGCTTAGAATAATACCCTGCAAGACTGCCCGCTTTTTCTATCACATCAACAGGAAAAGGTTTTCCAGCTTGGTATTTGATGATGACATGCGAACCGCTTACATCTTTTGCGTGTAGCCAAAGGTCTTCTTTATAGCTGTATTTTTGGGTAAGGAGGTCATTATTTTTGGCATTTTTGCCTACCCAAATATCAAATCCTTTGTATAAAAATTTTTTAAAAAGATTTTGGTTGATGGCTTTTTCTTCGTCTTGTTTTTTTAATTCATTGTCCAAAAGGTACTTTCTAAGGACTTTTATTTGGTCAATTTTTTCAATTTCTGCAAGGTGAATTTCCAATTCTACCAATTCTGTTTCTTTTCGTACAAGATTTTTTTTGAGTGTTTCTATTTCAATTTTTGCATTTTTTCCTTTGCGGTAATAATTTTCTGCATTTTTTTGAGGCGAAAGGTCTTTTTTCAACGTAATGATTCGGTTTTTATTTTCAAAAAAATCAAAAAGTTCTATTTTATCAATGTGTGGCGGTATTGCGTGCAAATTAGCCATGATAATATGCCCAATATTTTCATATTGTGAAGCCTCATCAATTTCTGCAAGTCGTATTTTATTTTTTTGGAGGTAGCTTTTTGATTGTTTTTGTTGTCGTTGCAATTCACGCAAAACATCTGTTTTTTCTTTGGCAAGTCCTTCGGTTTTGGCGGTAATGTAAAAAAATTGTGTGCTTGCTTCTAATGGATTATTGCTTTGATACAAAATTTTGGCATTTGTTGGTGGCACAAGTAAAGTAAATTCGGGCAATTTGTCTTCGCTACGTTGAAAAACAGTTATTTTTTTTTGTGCAATTTGTTGCAAAATTTCTTGAATTATTTGCCATTTTTCTTCAATATTTTTTTCTGAATAGCTTTTATCATCACCATTTTTGTCATCACTTTTTTCTTTCAAAAAATCGTTAATTTCTTTGCCAAAAGTGGGGAATAATATCTTGGTATCGCCATTTTCTTGTATAAAATTTGCTTTGTTTTGGTCAATTATTCTATCCAAGTCCTCCAACACAATATTATAATCTGCCAACATTTTTTTGTGAAAAGCAATTATAAAATTATAATCAGAACTTTTTGTTGGGCTTTTTTCTGTGTTTTCTGGTGTATATTTTACGGTTTCATTCGTATTATTTGTATGAATATCTTTTTTTTGAAAAAGAATAACATTCGTCCTCCTGCCAAAAAGTTTGAATAAAAGCACAAAATCATGCTCAAAATAAAACGCAAAAGCCCTTTCGTTTTGAAATTGCACAATTTTTTGAAGTTTTAAATCCAATAATTGCGGAAAAAGATTGACACTATTTTTTTTTGCCCTTGCAAAACTATCGCTTATGCTTAGTCCTGTAAGTTCGCTTTTGAGTGTGGCACGCAAATACACATCTTTTTCTTTGTTGCCAAAGCCAAAGATAATTTCGTCTTTACTTTGTGAAAATATGGTTAAAAGGGTGAGTGAATCATTTTTTGCCAAAAAAACCTCTTTTTCAGTCAAACCCAATGCCCAATTTGTAGATAAATTTTGTGCTAATGCTTGCGAAAAATGGCGAAGAAAATGGTAATTTAAGTGCATTTTATTTTTTTGTTTGTTTTATAAAAATAACTATTTTAAACTTTTGATTTTTTAAACTTTAAACTTTTAAACCCTAATTTTACGTTGCTTTGATGCCAATGACCAAGATATCATCAATTTGTTGCTCTTTGTTGCCTCCCCACCAATCATATATAAAATTTCTTAGAAATGTTGATTGTTCTTTCATAGGTTTTGTGTGTATTTCAAAAAGCATATTTCTAAAAGTAGCACTCATAAGTTTTTTTCCAAATTTACCACCAAATTGGTCTTGATAACCATCTGTATAAATATAAAAAATGTCATTTTTTTGGTAATAAAAAGTATGTTTTTCAAAAGATTTGTATTCATATCTTGTATCCCCAATTGGAAAATTTGAACCTTTTATATGGTGTATTTTACCTTTTTGTATTAAAACAAGTGAATTTTTGGCACTTGCAAACGAAACTCTTTTTTGTTCTTCATCAAATACCAAAATAGAAATATCCATGCCATCATTGATGTCATATTCAAAACCTTTTCTATGAAAAGTATTAATAATTCTTTTGTCCAATGCGTATAATATTTCGTCAGGTGTGAATATTTTATCTTTGTTTACAATTTCATTGAGAATATTATAGCCCATAATTGTCATAAATGCTGCGGGCACACCATGCCCTGTACAATCGCCTGCTACAATAATTTTATATGAATTTTGTTCTGAAAACCAATAAAAATCACCAGATACAATGTCTTTTGCCTCATAAAGCAAAAAAGCATCTTCAAAATAGTTTAATATTTGGGTTTCTGTACCTAAGATTGCTTTTTGGATAATTTTTGCATGTTCTTGTGCAGACACAAGTTTATCATTTACTTCTTGTAATTGTCGGGAAAGTTGGGCAAATTTTTCTGATTCTTCAAGTTGTACTTTTGTAGCATATAATTCTTCGTAGGCTTCTTCTAATTGTGCTTGCTGTTCTCTAAGTTTTTCGTAAGATTCTGTAATTTCTTTTCCGCTTATTTCCATAGTACGTTCAAGCATCGCCCTGTCTTCTTCGTATTGTATATACGTTTCGTTGATAGTATCAAGAAAGCCCAAAAAATTTTCATTTTCCAAATATTCTTCGCCTAATTTTTTTTTGACTTGTTTTATTAATAGTTTATTATATGCTGTGTAATTCATAGTATTGTTTTATTTTTTTAGTGTTGTATATTTTCTTTGCGTTTTTTTTGTAAAAAAATAATTTTAAAAACAGACCAACATTATATAAATATTAGCTTGTTTGAATAATGAATACAAGTGGATTAAATGGAATTTTAACTATTTTTTACTCATGCAAAAGTGTTACGGTCATTGTTTGGTTGTGAAGATAACAATCACCGCCATTCATAATAGGTGCAAGTTCGCCATAAGAATAAAAACCTATTATACCAGCTTGTTTGCCTAAAACTTCTTGTACTGCTTCTACTTCTTCTTCTACACGTTGTCCAAGTACCAACTTACGTCCTACACAACTTACCAATATTGCCAGCGAAGTGCTTTTTTCTTGCATCATATTTTTGCAGTTTTCGGTGGCAATTTCTGCACCTTCCACAAGTTTGGTATGATTTGATTTCATTAGTTTTACATTGCTTCCTTGTGGAATATCTCCTGCAAAAGTCATGGATTGGTTTTCTTCATCAATCGTCAAAATAGTACGTGTAAGTGAAAGATTTGCATTGTTTTCATTGACAATACAAAGCGGAAAAAGCAAAGAGGACGCAGGAAGTTCTGCTACTTTGTCGCCCAAATATGTTTTGTAGAGTTCCAAAGCAGGTTTTCCATCCAATTCATATAATACATTATTGATTGATTTGGTTACTTTCCTTTCCGCCCCAAATGTTTCCCAACCGCCAAACGAGCCATATCCTACTGTGAGGGCATCGCCATACATACCTATTGCACCTACTTGAAAAGGTACTGGATTCATATCAAGCCCTACCACCGTTTTTTGAAATTGTGCCCCATCACCCGCAAGACCGCCTGTAATAGATACTTTACCCCCAAATACACCGTTTAATCCTTCCAATAATGCAGTACCATTAATAGTAGAGCCTTCTGAAAGTACAAAAATATGTTTTAGGTTTTCTGTTGGAAAAAGCAACGCAAGTTCCTCTCCTACTGTTTTGCTATCTTTATCTTTGGTGTTGGTGGAAAAGCATTTTATTTGTGTTTTTTCAAAAGTAACCGCAGTAGTAACCACAGTGTCATCTGTAACTTCGGTATCCAAAATTTCGCCTGCGCTTGACCCCATTAGAATATGTGCATTGGGATACATTTTTTTTATTTCTTCATACATATTTTTTTGTTCAAATACTTCACGTTTCCCAAAACCAAGCACAAGTTGGCTACTTTCCACAACATTTACAGATTTCCAACCTTTTTTTGCAGACCATTTATTTTGTTCTATTTTCATATTTTTTTACTTCCAGGTTTTTTATAATTGATAGTATATCGTTTTTGATGTATAGTTTTTTGATTTTATTACAATAGTTTGTTTATAACTTTTGTGTAAAAAAAACAAATATAATAAACATAAAGAAAACATAAAGATTTTAAACTAAAAATTTTTACACAAATTCAACATTTGATAAAGCATTTTGAAGTTCTTTTAAAATTTTGTCGTTTTTTTGTGTTTTGGCGATTTCTATACCTAATTGATAGGTATTTTTGGCTAATTCGTATTGTTCAATGTCTTCATACAATTTGCCCAATGCGTAATAGGTAGGCAAATAATCTGCAAAATTTTTAGCAAGACTCTCCCATATTTCTTGTGTTTTTTGTGGGGTGTTGTATTGGTATTCCAATCCTATGGCATACAAAAAAAAAGGGTCTTGTGGGTTTTCTTGTTGCATTTTCCACAAAGTATCAAGGCGTTCAGACATATTTATGTATTTGTGGGTTTATGTATTTGTGGGTTTATTTAAAGTTTTTAGGATTTTTCTTAGAAAAAAACATTGGTATTTTTATTTTTTTATAGATTTTTATCCAATTTATTACAATAAGAAATTTGAAATCTTTTAGCAAATTTAGGCTATTTTTGCTCAATTTTAAAAAACAAAAATTGTATTTTTTTTATATGACTTTGTAATAGGTTTCAATAAAGTCTATAATTCTTTTTCAAAACAAACACTACTTTCAATATTTTCATATTGTCCAAAGTTTGCTGTAATGTTGTAATTATTTTTCTTGTAAAGTTGGATTGCTTCGGTTTGTCTTTTTCCAGTTTCCAAAATACATTTTTCCATACCCAATTCGCAAGCCCATTTCTCTAATTCTTGCAATATTGAGGAAGCAACTCCATTTCCACGTTTTTCTGTTGTGACAAACATACGTTTTATTTCCATTATTTTGTCTGCATATTCTTTTATTGCACCACAACCAATGGCTATTTCGTGTTCATAGGCTACTATGACGTATTTAATCATATCTATTTTATTAAATTGCGCAAAAAATAAATGTTCATCACCATCTTTAATTTTTAAGTGCATGTCCAATAATTGCACAAGTACCTGAAAATCTTTGTTTTCAGCGTTGGTTCTTTTCAATGTTATCATTTTTGTTTTTGTGAAGTTGGTCATTGTACTATTACACCCATACATTATAACCAAGTGCTGTAATCATTTTAAATGCTAAATTAGGCTTTTTTCATATAACACATACATTTTTATTGAATTTATATGGGTGTTTTTTTGTATTTTTTCATAAGTTTTTATTTCTCATAAGTTTTCTACATATTTTTAAATACCTAAAATCTTAATTTACTATGTTTTCATAGTATTTTTATTATTATTTTATCATTTTTATTTAAAATAATTAGAAAAAAATTGTTTTTTTAAAATGATATATATAATTTTGCACCACATTAATATAAAATTAGTACGAAAACATAGTTTATAAACGCTAAAACTTATCTCCTTATCATGGGCATTATTGCAAAATTAGAACAAGTAAATAAAATCTATAAAGTAGGTGACAATGTGATTACTGCTTTGCAAAAAACCGATTTGGAAGTCAATGAAGGTGAGCTTTTATTGATTATAGGTCCTTCGGGTTCGGGCAAAACCACGCTTTTATCCCTGCTTGGTTGCGTGATTTATCCCACAGAAGGCACGCTTTGGGTTGATGGGAAAGAGGTAAATAAAATGAATGAAAACCAATTAGCAAAATTACGCCTCAATACGATTGGTTTTGTATTCCAAAATTTTAATCTTATAGCACCACTCACCGCAGAGGAAAATGTAATAATGCCCCTCAACTTACAAGGTGTGCCACGCAAAGAAGCAAGAGAACGCACCGCCAAAGCCCTCGAAATTGTAGGCATGACCAACCGAAAACGCAATATGCCCAAACAGCTTTCTGGCGGACAACAACAACGCATTGCCATCGCAAGGGCGCTTGTTACCAATCCAAAACTAATCCTATGTGATGAGCCTACTGCTTCGCTTGATAAAGACTCGCTCTCGGTTGTAATGCAAGAACTCCGCAATCTTGCTGATGCAGGCAAAGCGGTTGCAGTTGTAACGCATGACCCTCGCCTAATACAATATGCACACAAAGTAATTGAAGTAAATAATGGCATTGCTACCGAAAGTAATACAGAAAATAATTTTTTACATTAATAACCCCCCAGCCCTCAAAGGGGGAGCAAACAGCTTTAATCTGTTTATTTTTAAATTTTTGACCCTTTTCTTTTTTATGATGAAATTATTAAATTTTGTATATTGTGCTTTAATTTTTATGCTCTTGACGCAATGTGGAGAGAAAAAAGAGGACAAAAAACAAACACCACCCCCTACCAATGCACAAGTTTCCGCAGAAGTAGATAAGGTTGTAGGTATTGCCAATATAGAACCAACAGGAAAAATATTGCCCATCAATGCAGAAACTAATGGCATTGTTACAAAAATACTTGTGGAGGCAAATGATACTGTAAAAGCAGGTCAAATGCTTATCACATTGGATTATGCAGTGGAAGAATCACAACTCGCACAAGCAAAAAGCAAGCTCGGAACACAACAGGCAATCATTAATACTGCCAAATCAAATGTTGCTTCTACGCAGGTGCGTGTAGAAAATGCAAAAACAAATTTTTTGAGAAATCAAAAACTCTTTGAAGGAAACGCCACTACACAACAAGTATTAGATGATAGCAGGTTTTTGTATGAACAACTCCAAAAAGATGCTAATGCGTTGCAAGCTACTATTTCTCAACAAGAAAGTCGCTTAAATGAATTACAAGCAGATATTCAATATTATGAAACATTATTGCAAAGGAAATTTATAAAAGCCTCTATGAATGGCAAAATCCTCGCTATGGACACCAAAATAGGTGCATCAGTCAGCAACACGACAAGTCTTGGCGAATTTGCACCAGAAGGGGCATTAATGGCAGTGGTTGAAGTTGATGAGCTTTTTGCAGATAAGATTTTACTCAATCAAAGTGCTTTTGTGCGTAATCAAGGCTCCAATGAAAAACTTACAACAGGGAAAGTCGTATTTACTTCGCCTTATTTAAAGAAAAAATCACTCTTTGCAGACAAAGCTGAAAATATGGAAGACCGCAGGGTAAGGGAAATTAGGGTAAAATTAGAACCAAATGCAAAGGTTTTGATTGGAAGTAGGCTTGAATGTGTGATTTTGACAAAAAATTAGCCTCTAAAGCACTATATAGGTTGTAATACTGTAGCACAGACTTTTAGCCTGTAGCACAGACTTTTAGTCTGTGTATTATTTGCTCACATAGCCTAAAACCTTATGTTACAATAGTAGTATAAATTGTATTTTAAGTGTTAAGAATTGTGTTTTGAGTGTTAAGAACTGTGTTTTGAGTGTTAAGAATTGTGTTTTGAGTGTTAAGAACTGTGTTTTGAGTGTTAAGAACTGTGTTTTGAGCGTTGAGAATTGTGTTTTGAGCGTTGAGAATTGTGTTTTGAGCGTTGAGAATTGTGTTTTGAGCGTTGAGAACTGTGTTTTGAGCGTTGAGAACTGTGTTTTGAGTGTTAAGAACTGTGTTTTGAGTGTTAGCAATGCTATATTTTAACAAAAATGCCTTTTTTTATTTCCTTTTTTTAAAACCTAATTTAGAAAAAATATGCTTTTAACTGCGTTAAAGTTCATTTGGTACGACAAACCAAAGTCTATTGGGGCGTTGGCAGGTACATTAATATCTGTTTTTTTGATAGGGCAACAATCTGGCATATTTATATTCCTGACCAATGGCATGGGAACACTTGTGCATAACAACAGTGCATATATTTGGGTGGTAGATAGCAAAACAACGAATGTAAATGCCCTTTCTACAATAGATATGCGACTTTGTAGAGAAGTAGAATCTATCAAAGGCGTAAAAAAAGCCTATCCGTTGGTGGTGGCAGGCGGAAGTGCAAAGTTTAACAATGGTAAATCTGCCAATATCAATATTATTGGCTCACAAGCACCTTATTTTGTAGGCGGTCCTTGGGCAATGAGCAAAGGCACAAAAGAAGATATGCTTAAAGAAAATGCCATTATTACAGATTATTTTGATACAAAAGCACTTGGAGATATACAACTTGGGGATAATTTTGAAATAAATAACAAAAAAATGTATCTCGCTGCACAAACAAAAGGCGTAAGAGGTTTTGGAGCAGTGTATGGATTTACCACAATAGAACGCGCAAGGTATCTTACAAAAATGTCCCCCAACAAAGCAAGTGCTTTTTTGATAGAAAAAGAGGGAAGTGCAACAGAGGAGGAAGTCATAGCACGCATAAACGCAGGTATTACAGGCGTAAAGGCTTGGAAAGCGTCAGATTTTGAAACGGTAACAATCGCAACAGTATTGGGTTCTACTGGGATTGCGATTTCAATAGGTACATTGTTGATTTTTGCGGTAATATCTGGGTTTGTGATTATTGGGCTTACCTTATATTCGTCTGCAACTGACCGCATAAAAGATTATGGCACGCTCAAAGCAATAGGAGCAACCAATAATTATATCAGAAAATTGATTTTGATGCAAGCATTGGTGTTTGCGGTAGTTGGTTTTGGGATTGGGTATCTTTTGATGGAAGGTTTTAGAAGTGGAATTGCTAATGCTGGGACTATTTTTGAATATCCATTGTGGCTCAAAATTTCTTTTTTCTTTATTACCTTGTTTATAGCCTTTGGCGGTAGTCTTTTTGCGATTAGAAAAATCACAAGCGTAGAACCCGCACAGGTTTTTAGGGCTTAAAGCCTCCTAACTCCCAAAGGGGGAATAAAAAAAACAAAATTTAAAAATAAAAAATCCGTTTCAATCCGCTAAATCCGCGTTATCCGCGTGCTTAAAACACCCTTTTATCTTTTATGAAATATCTCCTCCTTATTATTTTATTTTGTATTTCAAAAAATACATTTTCACAACAAAATACCTATACATTGGCACAAGCGATTGATTTTGGTTTGAAAAATAGAAAAGATTTGCAAAATCAAACCATTTCTGTAACCATTCAGGAAAATGAAATCCAAAAAATAAAAAGCAGAAATATGCCCAAAGTTGATGCGTCATTAGATACACGCTACAATACACAACTACAAACGAGTGTAATTCCCGCAGGCGTATTTGGGGCTGATGCCCGAAATGTACGTTTTGGGACAGATTTTAATACATTATTGGGCGTGAGTGCGACTTATGACGTGTATAACCCGAATGTGCGTACAGACAAAGAAATTGCTTTGAAAAATATTGAAACTGAAAAGCTAAATATCCAAAAAACACAAATAGACATCAAACAAAGCATCACACAGGCATATTATCAAGTGCTTTTAAACCAAGAAAAACTAAAATTTACAAAGGAAAATCAAGCAAGAACGCAAAAATATCTCCAAGAAGGCGAAGTAAAAAAAGCAAATGGTACAATACTACAAACGGATTTGGATAAATTGACGCTTGATGTGGAAAATGTAGCCCTGACAATGGCAGAAGACGAGAAAAATATTGAACTCAGCAAACAATATTTGGCAAATCAAATGGGAACAACTGAAAAAGTAGAAATAAGCGAAGATATGTCGGTATTTATAACCCAAATCACCACACAAAATTTACAATTTGACCCCAAAAACACAGATAATCGCATAGAAATTCAACAAGAAAAAGCACGCATTGCACAATTTGAGGCAAATATCAACAAGCAAAATAAAAGCATTTTCCCTACTGTAAGCCTATATGGTAATTTTAATTTGCAAAATTTGAGCAATCAATTTGAACCTTTTAATGTGGATAAATGGTTTCCGTTCAGTTATATAGGTGCAAAAGTGAATTTTAATATTTTTGATGGTTTTCAAAGGAAATACAACAAAGAAGAATATTTTTTGAAAATCAAACAAAGCCAAAATACACAGGAAAAACTCAAAAATGACTATAATTACGAGCTTCAAAGTGCTTTGACAGAACTCAAAAACATCAGTCAAAAGCTCACAAATGCCAAACAAAATATTTTGCTTGCCCAAAAAGTGCTTGACGTAGATAATACACGCCAAAAAGAAGGCAAAATCACACCAGCAGAACTCAAAAACACAGAATACGCCCTACAAACTGCCCAAAACAACTTAATCACGCAATACTATAACTTCTTGCTTGCAAAACTTAAATACCAAAAAGCGGTAGGAGAGTTGTAAAAAAGATATAGATATGTGTTATAAATTTTCGCTCCTTGTTGGTGTTTAAAAAATACTTGCACAATCGCAAAAATGGAAATTATTTTTACTTTTGTGCTTACATTTTCCTAAATACCAACAACAACATGAAGGCTACGAGTGTGAAAATTGTTTCCCCCATATTTTTAGGGGACTACGTTTTAATTAATTATTTACCTTATTCTTCGCAATTCAAAGCGTTGATTATCATCTTTATTACCGTTAAAAACTTGTATTTCTATACCTTCATCAGATTTTCCACGTGGAATATCAATAAATTTTCTACTCTTATTTTCGATGATGCAATAATTTTTATTGTTTTGTAATTCAAATACCCATGTTCCACCATTGATAAATACAGATGAATTTCTACTATATGAAACACGCAATTTATTTGATTGGGTTGATACCTCAAATTTCACTAAGGTACGAAAATTACCATCTTTATCAGTTGCATTGTTGTTAGCAGGTGATATTATTTTTGCACCATCATTATAGTCTGATATCCTCCATTCTTGATTCGCTTGTCCATTTCTTACAGTTGTTTGCGTTACCTTACCAGGTTCATCTGTCAATGCTTTTTTAGTTTTTTCGTTTATAATCAAATAAACACCATTTTGAATTTGTTGTGCTTTTGCAAAAGAGAAGCCCAAAAGCATAAAGGTTACGAGGAATAAAATTGATTTTTTCATAAAAGAAAATTAGGTTTAAAAGGATAAATTTTAAATGAATATTAGTTGCCTATTCTCTTAAGAATCCAACGTTGGTTGTCATCTCTATTGCCTTTGAAATGAATTATTGCAAGGTTTTCGTCTGATTTTCCGCGTGGCACATCTATAAAAGTGTTAGTTCTGTTGTTGTAAATACAATAATTACCGTTGCTTTGTTTTTCAAAACGCCAGTGACTATCGCCATACACAGGCACATTTTGCAGAAAAATATTTTCTATACTGGGTGTGAGGGTTATATATTTAGCTTCTACCCCGTTATTACCATATCTTATTTTATATACTGTTCCACCGTTTTGAGTCTGAGTAGTTTCTATTCTCCATTTTTGTCGTGGCTCATTAGGATTTTCAGCAACCTGCCTAAGCAAGCCATCAACAGGACAAATTAAAGCCTTCTTTGTTTTTTCATTGACAATCATATACATACCTTCTTGAATTTGTGCTTTTGCAAACGACAAGCCCAAAAGTATAAAGGCTACGAAAATTAAAATTGATTTTTTCATATTTTTTAAGAAATTAAGTGTTTAAAAAATTAAAAGCCTTTTTCTTGGAGTTTTTGTACATATTCACGCATAGGATTAGGTTCATCATAAAAAGCATACACAGCTTTGTTTCCTGATATACATACGAAATGTGTGCGTCCAGAGGTAGTTTTTGAAAATTCTCTTATAGAGACATTATTTTTTACTTTAAGAACATTTGCCCCGTTTGAGGTGGTTTGTTCCAATATAATATTTTGCTTGTCAATAGTAAGCATTTTTACTCCAGGTTCTTTGGAATAAAAAAAAATATTTTGACCTGACACTTTGTATTTGTTTTCACTTCCAGTTTTTGTTTCTAATACCAAATCGTACATAGTAACTATTTGTGCTTTTGCAAAAGAGAAGCCCAAAAGCATAAAGGATACGAGGAATAAAATTGAGTTTTTCATAAAAAAATATTTTAGTTAAAAATTAAAAGCCTTTTTCTTGTAGTTTTTTATTAAACTCATCCATAGGATTAGGCTGGTCATCAAAAAAAGCATACACATATTTATTTTTTCCTGAATCAATGCGTACCAAATGATTGCGGTTACCTACTTTCGCTGTCCAAAGACCATCTTCTGTGTTTCTAACATTAAACTTTCCCACGTTGTCCATTGAGAGAGATAACATTTTCTCTGAAATTCCTTTTTCAAATATTACCCTTTCAAATATACTAAAAGTGAGACTGATATTTTGATTAGGCACTGTAAGAGAATATCGCTTTGTTTCTTTTCCAAGTATACTCTCATTTGTAATCTTTAAGTCTTTACGCACTAAATCATACATAGTTACAAGTTGGGCTTTTGCAAAAGAGAAGCCCAAAAGCATAAAGGCTATAAGAAATAAAATTGATTTTTTCATTTTAGTTTTTGATTAGTTGGTTTATTATTTTTTTGATTCTTAAAATTTTCATTAAAAGAATGAGTTAGACACATAAAAAAATTAAACTTCCTGCAAAAGTAAATACCCAAACTTTCGCAGGAGGTCTATTCTACATAGTTTTGCTAAATTGCGCACTGCGCACAAGCAATACTACTCTCTCTTAGGATATACTCCTTGTATAGCTATCATAAATGTCAATCCCAATTTGTGAGGTACTGGAGTTGCGTTAGCAACTGATTTAATGCCTCTTTTTTCTCCTAATTTAATGGGATTAGTCATTCCAGCAGTATTTTCAAGAGGGGCACCTGCCACAGCTCTATCACTCAAATCAGGCAAGGCAAAGGTGTTTTTTTTTTCATTACCACCATAAGTAGTACCCAAAACAGCATATAATACTTGATTTTGTGATAATGCTAATAATTGTCCTTCACAAGACATCCAACCTCTCGGGGCGAAGCCTCCCGCAAAGGCACGAACCTCTCCAAGTATTGGAAGGTCTTCAGGATCAGTTACAGCTATTATATA
Organism: Cytophagales bacterium; assembly: GCA_031425615.1. GTDB lineage: Bacteria > Bacteroidota > Bacteroidia > Cytophagales > Microscillaceae > JAAFIN01. The sequence goes on along the minus strand of JANPJR010000013.1, from coordinate 50,023 downwards.
AATTAAACCTAACCTACGAGGTTCTTCTGTGCTTGTACCTTCTGTTTTGGTTTCTTTTTTTTCACCTAATTTGATTGTACTTGCTGTAGCAGGTGCATTTTTAGCATAAGCACCTCCACCTGAAGCTGACCTATCACGCAAATCTGGCAAGGCAAAGGTTGTTTTCCCATCACCCCCATAAGTAGTACCCAAAACAACAAATAAGGCTTGGTTTTGTGAAATTGGCAAGAGTTGTCCCTCGCAAGATTTCCAACCTTTGGGTGCGTATGTTCCCGCAAATATACGTATATCACCAATGTTTTGTGCTTGCAGGTTGTGATAAACAGATAAACAAAGAAGGGTAACTAATAAAATTACTTTTTTCATAAAAAATAAAGGGAAAATGTGAAAAAGATAAAAAATGTGCTAAAATAGTTCCTGTTTGTAAACAACGCCCACACTTGCCTAACTGAACACTTTAATTACGTGAAGGATATTCACCCGAAACAGCTATGATATACACTACACCCAATTTATTAGGCGTACTTGTACCTGTGTTACCTATCTTAATATCCTTTTTCTCACCTAATTTGATAAAATTGGGATTGCCTTTTTCAGGCGTGCCTGCTATTACCCTATCACGCAAATCTGGCAGGGCAAAGGTTTTTCTCCCATCACCCCCATAAGTAGCACCCAAAATAGCAAACAATGCCTGATATTGTTCGATAAGTAATGATTGTCCTTCACAAGACATCCAACCTTCAGGAATGACTTTCCCCGCAAAAGGACGAATTTCTCCAATCATTTGGTCTTGTGCAAAGGCTTTTGTACTCAATAGCATACAAGCCATGAGTATGGAGAATAAAATTGTTTTTTTCATAGTTGTAAATTAAAGTGTAGTATTAACAAAAATTTCGTAAGAACGCTCACAACGTTTGGAGGGTTTTAAAATAAAAGAATTGTAAATCAATTTACTTAACTACAATAGGCGTGCCTTTATAATTTTTGCCTTTCAATATTTTTTCTTGAGCAGCAGTAATCTTTGCATTTGTGAGGTCAGCATCTCCAAACCTAGCAGTTTCAAGGTTATAAGCCCCTACAAGATTAGCCCCTATAAGTTTTGCATTTATAAAAGAAACAAAATCCAAGTTAGCTTGTTGAAAGTCAGCATTTGAGAGGTCAGTATTGTTAAAATTAGTGCCTCTGAGCATCGCACCGTACAACCTGATGTTTACAAATGAAGTATTTGAGAGGTCAGAATATTCAAAACCTCTTAGTCCTTGTGGATATTGAGTCAATACAGTTTGTATATCTTTCAGTCTTTTTTCTGCTTTTTTTTTCGCTGCTTCTGTACTACTTATTATTGGGGGTCTATTTTGTGCTTTCGCAAAAGACAAGCCCAAAAGCATAAAGGCTGTGAAAAATAAAATTGATTTTTTCATTTTGATAAAATTTTAGAATTGTGTGTAACTGAGATTTTTTAGTAATTTCTCTTTGTTTTAAGGAACGCAAATTAAATGACTTATAACAGTTTGAAATGCTTACCAAATAATTTTACCTTTCTGTGTTATAACCCTGAAAGGGTTAAACTATGAATAACCCCAAGTAAAACTTGGGGAACATACAAAGAAAATTAAAATCTTTTCTACTTTTCTACTTTATTTTCTTAACACTATATTTTTCGTATAAACCAACATTGATTTGCGTCCATTGTTTTACTATTTGGGTTACGTTGTTCTTTGTAGTGTATGAGATATGTGCCACTCGACACATTACTACGAGGTGCGTCCAAATAAGTGCCTGTTGCTTTATTAAGAATGCTGTGAGTTCTCATTCTGATATTGCCTTGACCTGTATCCCAAAATCTATTTTCTGGGAATGACCAAAGCGAATAATCACTTTTTGTACTTCGGAAAACAACCTTGTCGCCCATATTACCCTCTGCAGTTAAATAATTTCCACCAGACATGATAGAATAATATCCATTTCCTTCATTTCTAATCTCAAGACTTCTATCATATCCACCATGCCATATCATTAGAAAACCTTTATCTTGCATAAGAGATACTTTCGTGGTTCTGTTAGCATACCCCCTACTTTCAGGTGCAATGGTGTAATTACCATTTTCAAACTGTGCTTTTGCGAAAGACAAGCCCAAAAGCATAAAGGCTACGAGGAATAAAATTGTTTTTTTCATCTGGATAAAATTTAAAAATTGTGCTTACTCATTGGCTTTTCAGCATTCGCCACTGTTTTTAAAGACTTTCGGGGTTGTGTCTGTTTTGTTGAAGCGTCTTAAAAGCCTTTTTGTTCTGCTATTTTGTTATACTCGTCTCTAGGATCAGGTTGACCGCCTTTAGTATCAGGTTGGTCATCAAAAAAACCATACAAACACTTTTTGTTTTTCTCATTCCAAGAAATCACATGGGTGCGGTTACCTATTTTAAATGCAGTTCCTTTGAACCCGCTATTTATAATTGGATTTACCAAAGCAGTGGAAACCTCATTTATAGTTAGATTAAACAAAGCCATGAAAGGAGAAGCAATACTTCTATCCTTGGGTAAATTTGCATTAATGAGAATCTTGGATTTTGTGTTTTGAAACTCTGATACGTTGATATTATTACGGGAGTATTGGCGTTGGAATGTTAAATCATACGTTGTTACTAATTGTGCTTTTGCAAAAGATAAGCCCAAAAGCATAAAGGCTACGAGTGTGAAAATTGATTTTTTCATTGTTGTAAATTAAAGTGTAGTATTAACAAAAATTTTCGTAAGAACGTTTAGAGGGGTTTAGCCCCTCCAAGTATTGAGAAAGGCTTAATATCTATTTCCTTGTTGGTCAAAAATAATGAAACGTTGGTTTTCATCTCTATTACCTTTAAAATGAATAATTTGTTGAAAATCTTTAGTGCTACCACGTGGCACATCTATAAACGTACCACTTCCTTTGTTGATAATGCAATATTTCCCGTCAGGTTGTCGTTCAAAAGTCCAAACAGAAAAATTACCATTAGCGTTAGGTGTTACAGATAAATCTCGTTGATTTGGATTTACAGTAAGATACCCTTCTTTGCCCATACGTGACTTAACTATTTGATAACCACCACCAGGCGCATCTCTCAACTCCCAATACTGGTTAGCAAATTTTAAGTTTTCGCCCCTTCTTTGTTTTAAAAAAGTATAAGGGTTATCTGTGTCTTCAGTAGATAAATACATTTTTGCTTTATCATTCCAAAATCTGGCACTGTTAGTAATGCCTGTTTTAAACTGTGCTTTTGCGAAAGACAAACCCAAAAGCATAAAGGCTATGAGAAATAAAATTGATTTTTTCATAAAAGAAAAATTTGATTAAAAATTAGAAATAAAAAATTAAAAAATTAAATTATAATTGTGTGTAAAAAGATAGTTTCGTATTTAAAACTTGATGCAAGTTAAAGAGAAAATAAATATGTTTTTGAAAAATGGTATAAGTGGTATGTTTTAGGGTATCAAATGCTTATTTTGTGGTATAGAATACAAAAAAATGAATTGGTGTTCCAAATCCTTTATTTTTTAAACAATATTCAACCTGCCCAATACATAATCCTTGTAATTTCTGCTAATAGGGTAAAATTTTCCTGATATTTTTATTCTAAGGTCTTGTAAATCTACTTTTTCAATATAGTTTACATTTATCAAAGTATAGCGATTGATTTGCATAAACATACCTGCGGGCAGTTTGGCATACAATTCTTTCAATGACATTCTAAGCGAATATTCTTGTTTGGTGGTGTGAATGCTTGTATATTTGGTCAATACATCAATATATGCAATATCTTGTATCATTACTTTTTCCAAATGTTGTTCTACTTTCACAAAAAGACAATCTTTTACAACCATATCTTTTTCCCAACCCACAAAATTATCTTCTTCCCAAATGCCTTTTTCGTATTTATAAAAAGCGAGTTCTATGGTGCGTTGTAGTAATAGTGCATCAAAAGGTTTTACCAAATATGCAAATGGATTAGTGGCTTTTGCACGTTCAAAAGTTGCATTGTCCTGCAAAGAAGTCATAAAAATAATAGGAACAGGGCGTTTTGATTCCATGATTTGGTTGGCAATGTCAATGCCATCTTTTGTGCCATTGAGTTGAATATCCAATAATACAATATCTGGCTCCATCGCAATATGCAAATGCATAAGGTCGTTGGCATTGTCTGCAATGCCTGCCAATTCGTAGCCAAGTTCTTCAATAATGAGTTCAAGGGTATTCGCAAAAATAAGATTGTCTTCTGCAATGAGAATTTTCATAAAAAATAATGAATGATAAATAAACAGCTATTTTTAAGGTCAGGAAACAGATAAATATCTTTTTGTACTCCTGAATTATCTTTTTATACTTCTCAACTACGAATTTGATGTTTTAAACCTTAAATATTTTGAACATAAAAGGTTGTTCCTTCGCTTAGAGTGCTTTCTACGTTAATTTTTAGGTGGTTTAATCTTGCTAATTCATAACAAAGACTAAGCCCAATGCCAATGCCTTTTTCGCCACGTATGCCTTGTGTACTTTGTTTGTTTTCTATTTGGAATAATGCAGGCAATACATCAGGCGAAATGCCCATGCCTGTATCTTTTACAAATAATTGCCAATTATTTTTTTGGTTTTCTTGTTTTTTTTCTGTATTCCCTATGGTGATTTTGCCATTTTCAGGAGTAAATTTAAGGGCATTGCTTACCAAATTTCGGATAATTGTTTGTAGAACATTTTTATCTATGTAAATAACAAGCGTCTCAGAAATTTCGTTTTGCAGGGTGATTTTTTGGGCTTCTGCCAATGCTTCAAAACCTTTTAAACAGATGTCTATTTCTTTTTTTATTTCCAAAGGAATTTGCAAAAAAGTAAGTTCGTTGCGTTGTACCAATGCCCAACTTAATAAATTATCCAACAAGTTATTAAGGTTTTGGCTGTATTTATCTATGGTTTCCACCAAAGAGAGCACACGTTCAGGTTTTCCTTTTTTTAAAAACATTTCTACTTGTTTTGCTACACCTTGAAATGCCATAATTGGATTACGCAAATCGTGTGCAAGAATTGCAAAAATTCTGTCTTTCATTTTGTTAGAAGATTCAAGTTGTTCTGCTTGTGTTTGGATTTCTTCTTTTTGGGTTGCGATTTCTTCTTTTGCTTTTTTCTCTTTTTGTTGTCCTCTATAAATCATATAAGCAAGCACCAAAACTGCTATTAAGCCTAACAGAATAATATAAGTTATTTTTTGTTGAGATTCTTTTGCTTGTTTTTCTTTGGTAATTTCTGCGTTTTTGGCTTGTGCTTCTGCTTTTAGTACTTTTTCTTGTGTTTTTAGGATATTAGATTCTAATTGTGCTTTTTGCGAAAGCGATAACAAACTATCCGCTTTGCGTTTGTCTTTTTCTTCACGGGCAAGGTTTAGAAAATGGTCTGCTTCTGCTTGTTTTTCAGAGGCAAGTCTTGCGTTTTTTTCCCTTTCTGTTTCCATTTTAAATATGGCAACTTCTTTGTCTTTTTGGGCGAGTTCTGCTTTTGCTTCTATTTTGGCAAATGCTTTTGCTTTGTCTTTATTGTAAATGGAATCATTGACTGATTTATATTTTTCATGATACAATAATGCCTTATCATAATTTCCTTTAAGTTTGTGGCTTTCATACAATACCTTTGCTACGTCTTTTAGTTCATTCCACACTTGTATTTCTTGTGCAATATCAAAGGCTTTTTGGGCATATTGAATACTTTTATCATAATTTTTTTGTTTTTGGTAGCTAATTCCCAAACATGTAAGCGGATAGATAAGCCCTTGTTTATCGTTTATTTCTTGGTGTATTTCTACGCTTTGTTGTAAGTATTCAATGGCTTTTGGAAAATTCTCTTGGTTGTAATATACTTCGCCTATATTATTGAGTTGGTAAGCAATGCCCTGTTTATTGTTTATTTTTTTGTAAATAACCAATCCTTTTTGATAATATTCTACTGCTTTGTTCAAATCATTGAGATAATAATATGCCACTCCAACATTACCCAAAGCAGTCGCTATATCATCTTGCGTACCAATTTCTTTGAACACAGATAAACATTTGAGGTGGTATTTTAAAGATTCAGCATTTTTGCCTTGTTTTTCATACAAAACCCCCATATTACCCAAAGTTTTAGCCATGCCATAACGGTTGTTGGCACGTTCTTCTATGTCAAAACTTTTTTGATAACATTCTAAAGCTTTTGGAAAATTTGCTTGACGCTCATACAATACGCCTATATTGGTATATGTGGTGGCAATTCCTTTTTCGTAACGGTTTTTTTCAAAACAAGCAAGTCCTTTTGCATAATAATCGTGGGCGATTTGGTATTGTTCTTTGCGCACATACCCTAATCCTAACGTGTTCCAAGCCTGTCCTTCCCCTTTAAAAAAATTGATTTTTTGGCTGTATGAAAGGGCTTTTTTGGCATATACCAACGTGCTATCAGGGTAATTGTGGCGGTGTCTGTATGCCAATTCAAGCTGAATGATGACTTTGAGGGTATCAATTTTTGTGTGTTCGTAAGCAAAATGCAAGCTATCCGTTATTTTTTTATTTTGTGCTTGCAGATTTTGCACACAGATAAAACACCATAAATACAGCGTAATTTTTAGAAAAAATACAATATTTTTCATGGGTATATTTTAAAGAATAGATTGAATATAGTGTAATTGAATGAATATAGTGTAACCGAAGTAAATTTATATTTTTTGTAAATAAAAAATTACCTGAAGAAGTGCCTTTAAAAACCCCTCTGCCTTTGGAGAGGGGTTTTTTAAAAACGTCAATTTATACACTTATTCCAATTACAGTGTCTTGAAGTGCAAATATTTTAGCCATTTAGCAAAAAAAAAACAAAAAAACTTATTTCATGCGTGCAAATTTCATGACCATACCTTTGGTTTTTTCTTCGGTAGATACTAATACAAGTTCGCTTTTAGAAATTTTATCAATTTTCATTTTACTTTCTGTGATACTTGGAGTTTTGCCTGCTTCTGTGGCTTTTATATGGACAATATTTTTTTTTGCATCAGTAAAACTATAAGACGAAGTTGCTGTTTCAGGATTACCAAAACCAATGTCCATTAATACTTTTATGGTTTCTTTGTCAGCAAATTCAAAATATGAATTTTTGGTTATTACTTTTTTCATTTCGTCCATCTGTTTTTTTTGTTCAGATGTCATTTTTTTCAGTTGTTCTGTGGGCGGTATAATGTCTGCCAATTTCCATTTTCCAATAATCATTTTATCATTTTGAGCGAAGGCACATTGTACCAATAAGTACAAAAAGAGAAAGGGTAGTAGTGTGTTTTTCATTTTTAAGTGTGTTTTAAATTTATAATTAGAAAAAGTATTTTTTAATGACACAAATAAACTTATATTTTTTATATTTTCCACATAAAATTTACAAAAATCAGGTTTAATTTGACGGAATATAACTTTTTAACATTCACAAAAGTAAAATTATTGCAAAAAAAAACATTTGATTATTTTATAAAAAAATAATCAAATGTTTTTATATTTTTAGTTATTTTTGATAAACTTTTTTGGTTCTTAGAAAGTTTATGCGGGAAGCTACAATACAAAGCACGCGGATAACGCGGATTTTACGGATTAAAACGGATTTTAAGGCTTTTTACAAAAACGACAAACTGATGTATTTCGAGGTCTCCGCACAAATGTTAAAAGAACCGCTTTTTTAAATTAAATAATAGACAATTTTAAATTAAATAATAGACAATTTAATTACATTTGTCCTCAACTTTTGGTCAATAGGCATACTCGCAAGGTTGATAATACGGTCACCTTTTTCAACCAAATTGCTTTCCAAAAGAAAATCTTGCAGGTCTTGAAAAGTTTGGTCAGTAGATACAAACTTATCATAAAAAAACGTCTGTACTCCCCACAAAAGGCTTAATTGGTTCATCATTTGACGATTGGACGTAAAAATAAAAATCTTAGCATTTGGTCTGTGCGAACAAATACGAAACGCTGTATAACCTGACGAAGTCATGCCAATAATTGCAGTAGCATGCACGTCATCAACCAGATAATTGGCTGCTGCAATCACTGAATCATTGTAAAATGTAGGGGAATCTTTATCCAAAATTAAATTTTTTTTGTAGATGTCAATTTTTTGTTCTACATTCAAAATAGTGCGTGTCATGCTTTCGACTACAAGTTTTGGATACATACCCGAAGCAGTTTCTGCACTAAGCATTACCGCATCAGCCCCATCAATTACTGCATTTGCCACATCGTTGGTTTCTGCACGTGTAGGGCGTGGATTGCTTATCATACTTTCCATCATTTGGGTAGCTACAATCACAGGTTTTCCAGCACGATTACATTTGCTTACCATCATTTTTTGGATAGTGGGTACATCTTCAAATTCTACTTCTACACCCAAATCGCCACGTGCCACCATAAGAGCGTCAGAGGCTTCTATAATTTCGTCAATATTTTTTACAGCTTCGGGTTTTTCTATTTTTGCTACAATTTTAGCGTGTTTTCCCTTAGACCTTATCATGTGTTTTAATATTTCCACATCAATTGCATTTCGCACAAACGAAAGTGCAATCCAATCTACATTATTTTCCAATCCAAAACGCAAATCAATTTCATCTTTTTCGGTCAAAGATGGTGCGGAAACTGCGGTATAAGGCAAATTGATACCTTTTTTAGATTTTAAAACGCCTCCATAATTCACTTGGGTTGTTACCACAAAACCATCAGTTTTAAGCACTTTAAGCTCCAATTTACCATCATCAAGCAAAATAAGGTCGCCTGTTTTTACATCTTTGGGCAATGCTTTATACACTGTTGTAAGGTGTGTAGCGGTACTTTCGTAGTCATCAGTAGAAATGGTTACGATACTGTCTTTTTCCAATACCACAAAAGCGTCTTTATTTTCTTTGCCTCCTTCCACAAAACCAATACGGATTTTAGGTCCTTGCAAATCTTGTAGAATAGCAAGGTTAAATGTTTGGTATTCTGCATTGATTTCTCTGATAATGTTGATTACTTTTTGGTGATCGTCATGTGTACCATGCGAAAAATTGAGCCTAAATACATTTACACCAGCAAATGCCAATTCTAACATTTGTTCTTTGGTATTGCACGCAGGACCTACTGTTGCGACAATCTTTGTACGTTTTGAAGATAATTCCATTTAATTTGAGTGGTGTGTAAACAAATTACACAAAAAATTTTGATGATTTAAAAATAAATTGATGATTTTTTATATTTTTTCTTACAAAGGTTTTTCTATAAAATAGTTTATAAAATTTTGTGCCAAAATATACAAACAAAGCTACGCTATTTTTTTGTAAAAGGCAAATTATTTTAATTAGGAATTAAAAATTAGGAATTGAAAGTCCAGAATCCCAAAAGGATATCAACAGAAACTAACAACATTAAACCAAGATTACTGAAAAAACTGAAAAAAAGTGACTACTGAAAAAACTATATTATTATTCTGCTCGCCATTTTTGTTGTAATTGATTGAGTGCATCAACTTCTCTTTGCAGGTTATTCATAAATACTGCAATTTCTTGTTTTTTTTCTTTAAAAAGTTCGTAGGTATTTTGGTAATTTTTATTGATTTCTATATGGTACATTTGCCAAATGTGTTCTGCCATTTGGGTATAGTTTTGTTGTAGATTTTGGGCTTTGTGTGTGAGGCTTTTTTGTTCTATTTCAAAATGTTGTTTGAATTGGTTTTCTTCTTTTTGATATAGCAACACAAGTTCATTTTGTTGTTGTTGGATAAGATTTTTCTTTTGTTCCATCTCTGCTTTGATGATGGTATTGTGTTGAAAAAACTCATTTTGGAGTTCTTGAAATGCTTTTTGAATATCTTGTTTTTGCAAAATAAGATTTTCGTTCAATTCTTTTTTTTGTATTTGTGCTTGTTGCAAAATTCTTTTTTCTTGCATTGAAATTTCTTGTTTTTGGGCGTTGATATGTATCAAGATTTCATTTTTTTGTTGGCGTGCTTGTGTATGTGCGTACTGTTCTTTTTGGATAAATGGGGCTAAAATTGGCTCATATTTTTTCTTAATGTTTTCAAATTCTTGTTGTTGCGTTTTTTTAATTTTTACGCTTACTTCATCTTTCCACGACCACAATTTCCGCACACGTACCTCTCCCATTTGGGGCACTTTTATCCAACGGTTAAATCGGTTTTTGATTTCGCCTGTGGAAAATTTTACATCAACCAAATCATTAGCAGTTTTGATATTATATGTATGCAATGCAGATACAAATTGGGAGGCTTTGGTATCGCCAAAAATGTGCATGGCATAGTCTGCAATTTTAAAATTTTCTGCATTGATAATTTTCAAAACTTCTATTTTTTCTTCGTTTTCTTTGCTGTCAATATCTCTTTTTTGGACACTTATTTCCCTTAATTTTTCTTGAAGGTCGTGTTCCAATTTTCCAATTTGTTGATTTTCAAGATTTTGGATATGTTGTTGTAGATTTTGTATGCTTGTTTGTGCATTTTTTTCAATGCGTTGATATCCAATTTCTTCTTGTTTTTGGATTTGGTACAATTGGTTTTGCAATTCTGTTGTTTTTTTTTCGTGTATTTGGCTTAGGCTTTGGGCTTGCGAGTGTACTTGTGTGTTTATTTTTTTCTCTACATCTTGTCGTTGTTGTGTGTGCGTGAGGTACAAATTTTGGAGTGTGTCTATTTCGGTTTGTATGATTTTTTTGCTTTGCGTATCCAATTTTGCCATATCTATAAGTGTTTTGTCATACAAAATATTTATGTCTTGCTGAAAAAGTTGAACAAGTTGGTTTTGTTTTTGGCTAAAATTTACCACAATCATTTTCAAAACGTGTTCTAAGGCATTTTTTTGGCTCAACACATTTTTGATTTCATTTTCTTTTTGGATAATATTTTTTTGCAAAATATCTTTTTGATTTTTTCCTGCAATAATTTGCCAAATTCGCTCTCCAAAATTATTCTTAGGCATATCCAAATTCAAAAAATATACAGTTGGCATTTGTATATCTGTATTTGGGATAAAAGAAATTTGGGATAACTTTTTTTCAAAAATAAATTTTATACCTTCCGAAGGCAATGCGCGCATTACTTGTACTTTGATTTGTGGTGCTAATGCCCTACACCAATCGTCAGCACTTGGGCGAAAATTGGGGTAGTTATGCCCCTCATCAAAACATTGTGTAAAAAGTTTTTGAAGATTGGACGATAATTGATAATAACTTTTGTGTGGCGGAGGAATTATTTTAAAGAATTTTGCATTTTTTCCATTGGCAAACAACCCATTTTTTATTTTGTCTGCTACATCATTACAATTTTCAAAAGGTGAAATACATGTCCCAATATAAGGGTGAATACCAAACAACAAACGATAAAATATAACTGCAACGCTAAACCTGTCCCAAGTGTCATTTACACCTATTTTTTCCATTGAAATACCTTGATAATATTCCGAAGGCGTATATTCTGGCGTAGTAACAGGTGCTGGAAAAATGAGTTTTCCATTGTCCAATACCTCCACACTATCCACATCAATTAGGGAAATAAGTCCATTAGGTTGCACCATGATATTATCAGGTTTCATATCCACAAGCACATACTTCCCCAATTCATGCACTTGGTAAAGTGCTACAGCGATATTAAAACATAATTTTAGGCGTACATTAAAAGCGTCTTTGTGTTCCAAGCTAAATTTTTGCCAATCCGTCCCAAGCGTATTTGGGAGTTTGGCATGGCAGAGCATTTCAAGTTTTTCACCTTTTGCCAAAGGCATCATAAAACCTACAAATTTACCCATTTGATACACCATTTCCTTTGCCCACACAACGGTATGATGTCCATTATTTACCTGCAAACGAGGCGGATTTTGCACAAGATAGTGTATTTTTCTTTCCCTTTCTGGTGTTAATTTTTCTTTTTTATAGAGTTTTACAATGAATGTGCTATATTCTATTGGTTTGATTATTTTGTGCAAATCACCCTCACCGCCTTGTGCAAAAGGCTTGGGTTCTATCCAAATAGTAACATTGTTTTGGAGGTGAAGTTGCATGGAAAAGTGGAAATAAAAGCCCCTGACCTCCAAAGGGAGAATTTTAATTGGGGAATTAAATATTTTAATTAAATAAAGGAATTTGGTAAAATACGCCTCAAAAATAGTTATTTTTTGAAAAAAATAAAAATAAAATGGAAAATTTCTTACTACTATACCCCTTTTTAGAATTTAAAAAAAGTGCTTTGAAACGATTTAAACAAAATATTTTTAATGTCATTTTTCAAAAAATTGGGTCTGTACCATAGTTTACGGAGGTCTGACCCTGTTTTTTTGAAAAATTACAAACTCAAAACAACGTTAAACATCATATTTGTTTTAATTTTCCAAAGAAACAAATTATTTTCCAGTAAAAAACACTAAAAAAAGTCTTTTTTCTGTGTTCTGAATGTGTTTTTAAAATTTGTATAGTAGTAAGAGAAAATTTAAGGATGAAAATTTGAATATTTGATATTATTTCTTGTGGTTATCACCCTTTTTGAGTTGTCCTATTTTACCATTTGACAAATAAAAATCAGTAGCAAAAGACATTCTTTTGCCCTTTGTAGGCAAACCTATATCAATGTGAAGGTGTGGCGATGAACTAAAACCTGTATTGCCACTGTATGCAATAACTTGCCCTTTTTTGACTTTGTCACCTACATTTACCGCCACACCATTTTGTTTAAAATGCACATAATTGGCAATAGAGCCATCATTATGCATAATCCACACAAAATTGCAATCTTCTATAAATTTGCGGTCTTTGCCTCCAATGTTCGAATCTTCACGCAAACGTATCACTACACCCTCACGCATAGCACATACTTTTGTACCAATAGGCATATCAAAATCTATGGCATGTTGTTCTTGGTGCGAAAAATCACCAAAATATCCCTGCATTACTTTATAACTTTCGCCCTTGCTGTATGGCAGTTCATACACAAAATCTTTGTCATATTTTTTATTCAGAATATTGCCTGTGTAAAAGAAAAATTTGTATGAATAACGCCATTTTTGGTTTTTTTTGCAAGGTGTAAGTGTGCATAAAAGCTGTTTTTGAACATTTGGTTTTAAAATAATGGTGTTTTCGTTTGTACCACACACATTTTCAGTAGTAGGAAATTCAAGCATAACACTCATTTCACATGGATAAGTGTTTTTTGCAAAAATCTTGATTTCATCTCCTTTTTTTTCCTCAAAAGTGGTAACGTTTGGTTGGTTATTTTGTGCAAAAATTGAAAAATGTGTACACAAACATAGAAAAAAAAGGATAAGAAAATACCCTTTAAAAATGGAATTAAATAAGAAAATATTCATTTGATAAAAAAATGGTTTAGTTATGAATGAATTTTTAAGGTTAAAATACAATATTTTTTGTTTAGCTTATTATTTTTGATTATAATCATATTTTAACTTTCCAAAAGTTTTAAACTTTTGGAAAGTTCGCCTAAAATGACGATTTTAGATTTAACCTAGACAGATACTATTTTTTTATTTTTATAAATTTCAATGGGTTTTAACCCATTTTATTAGTTGTTGGTATTTAGAAAAATGTAAGCCCAAAAGTAAAAAAGAACTTCCAAAAATTGATAAATTGGTTATATTTCCATTACATTATTTACACATTTTTAATATGAATTTTTGGATAAATAATAGTCAAAAACGCCAAAATTAGCACCACATTATACTCAATACCATTCGTACCCCCTCCTACTACAAACCAACCATTAGGCAAATGCACCATAAAAATTCCCATAACCAAGATAAAAATTGTAATCCAAGACATGATTTTGGTGTATTTGTCCAATGCAAGCGACAACGCACATACAATATGAGAAAGTTTGATAAACCACGCCAAAGGCAACCCAATAGGGGCAAAACCCACTTTGTCCAAATATTGTGTACCAAAACCATTGATGCTGCCATCAAACATACCTGAAAGGCTGTGTGTGAGCATCACCAATATAAGGGCAATGCGTAAAAAGATAAGATTATACATTTTTTAAATTTATTTTTAATGGGAAAAGAAACGTTATATAGTTTTACTTGAAAAGTCGCAGTTAAACCATAGATTATAAAGCCTTACAAGATTAGCAATTGTATAAATTCTGAAAATTTGGGTGTATCTTGCTTTCCAAATGTCTTGTTAATTCTTCAAGATTATGGCGTAGTTGCATAACACAAAGTTAATCCTTTTTTAATTTAATATATTGCAAAAAATTAAGAATTTTACATAAATAAATACAAGTATTTTTAAAATGATATGATTTAAGCTGTTTTTTGGCAAATTTAAACTACTTTTGCCCAAGAAAAAAAAAGTAAAAAATATACTTTTGTTAGATAATTTTGTAACATATTTAAAAAAAGTCTATACGATAAATTTGTTTGCTCCTTTGGGATTGGGGCTTTTAGAAAAACCATGAAAAAAATTCTTGTAACGGGCGGGCTTGGTTATATAGGTTCGCACACCGTAGTTTGCTTACAACAACAAGGTTGTGAAGTGTGGATATTAGACGATTTATCCAATTCACAATATTTTATATTAGAAAATATCCAAAAAATAACAGGTATTTTGCCAAATTTTACCAAATTGGATTTGTGTGATATGCCTGCATTGCAATATTTTTTTGCCAATGCACCACAATTTGATGCCATTATTCATTTTGTAGCAAAAAAATCAGTTGGTGAATCTGTTCAAAATCCAATCATGTATTACCAAAGCAACCTCAATTCTTTGTGTAATATTTTGCTTTGTATGCAACAATACAAAATCAAAAATTTTATTTTTTCTTCGTCTTGCACCGTTTATGGACAGCCAGATGTGTTGCCTGTTACAGAACAAACACCGCTCAAAAACGCTGTTTCACCTTATGGCAATACAAAACAAATTAGTGAAGAAATTATTTTTGATTTCCAAAAAACATATACCCATTTTCAGGCAATTATTTTACGTTATTTTAATCCTGTGGGTGCGCATGATTCTGCTACCATTGGCGAATTGCCCAATGGCGTACCCAATAATTTGATGCCTTATATTACCCAAACTGCTATCGGAAAACGTAAAAAATTGTTTATTTTTGGTAATGATTATCCTACGCCTGATGGTACTTGTATTCGTGATTATATCCATGTAGTTGATTTGGCTGAGGCACATTTGGCAAGTGCAGAAAGGCTTTTTGAATTAGAGAAAAATGAGAAAAATACAAATGAAAAAATAGACTCTGAGAAAATAGAAATATACAACATAGGCACAGGCACAGGCTCAAGTGTGTGGGAAGTGGTGAAAAGTTTTGAGAAAATGAATAATAAAAAAGTTTCGGTTGTTATATCTCCACGCAGACAAGGTGATGTTACAAGTGTGTTTGCAGATTGTACCAAAGCAAATCAAATACTTGGCTGGAAAGCAAAAAAATCATTGGACGACATGACAAAATCCGCTTGGGAATGGGAAAAAACATTGGGGAAATAAATTTTTGTGTATTAAAAATATAAATTGATATAAATTTACAAAAACTGACAACTTAAAAACTGACAACTTAAAAACTTATAACTTAGCTTATTATGAAAGAAAAAATAAAACAACTTTCCAAAGAAATATTTTCAAAAATCCAACAAATTCGCCAACACCTACACCAAAATCCAGAATTATCATTTGAAGAATATAATACCTGTAATTTTATTTTTGAAACCCTCCAAAATCTTGGGCTTTCACCCATCAAAATAGAAACAAGCGTAATAGTAGAAATAAAAGGCAAAAATCCACACACCAAAACCATAGCTTTGCGTGCAGATATTGATGCTTTGCCCATCACAGAACAAAATAATGTGCCTTACAAATCGCAAAATATAGGCGTAATGCACGCCTGCGGTCATGATGTGCATACTGCGTGTTTGTTGGGCGTTGTGATGATTTTGGGACAATGCAAAGAAGATTTTGAAGGAACAGTAAGGTGTATTTTTCAAATGGGTGAAGAAAGAATACCTGGCGGTGCCTCAATTCTTATCAAAAATGGTGTATTGGACGCTACAAAAGACACCAAAAAACCAAATAATATTTTGGGACAACACGTATTCCCCATGTTGGAGGCAGGAAAAGTAGGTTTTAGAAAAGGACAATACATGGCAAGTGCTGACGAGATATACATGACCATCAAAGGCAAAGGCGGTCATGGTGCAATGCCTGAGCAAGCAATAGACGCAGTATTGATAACTGCTCATATTATAGTAGCATTGCAACAAATTGTAAGCAGAAATAACAGCCCTAAAATACCTTCTGTGCTTTCTTTTGGCAAAATAATTGCCAATGGTGCAACCAATATTTTACCAAATGATGTATATGTAGAAGGTACTTTTAGAACATATAGCGAAACTTGGCGAAAAGATGCCCACCAAAAAATCCGTAAAATTGCAGAAGGCGTGGCGGAAGCTATGGGTGCAACTTGTGAATTGGACATCAAAATTGGCTATCCATACCTTTACAATGATATACCACTTACCGAAAAAACACAACAAGATGCAGAAGAATATTTGGGCAAAGACCATGTAATAGACCTTGATTTATGGCTCGCAGCAGAAGATTTTGCGTACTATTCGCAGGTAATTCCAGCGTGTTTTTATAGATTAGGCACACGCAACAATGAACGAAATATTACTTCTGGCGTGCATACGCCTACTTTTGATATTGATGAATACGCCCTTGAAGTAGGTGCAGGCTTGATGGCTTGGCTTGCTGTGAAGGATTTAAGCTAAAAAAATTAGTTGTCAGTTATCAGTTCCCCCAGTAAAAATAACTTTAAACTGAAAAAACTAAAAATTTAAAACTATTTTACAAAAAATCAATTACTACTTAAACCCTTTTAAACCTTGACCTTTAAACTTTGACCCCTTTTAAACTTTCTAATATGTCAAATTGGATACACGCAGAGGCTTCGGTTATAGGCAATAGCCACATAGCCACCAATATTCCTTGCCAAGATTATGCAAGAGTAGAAGAACAACAAGATTTTATATTGGCGATTGTGTGTGATGGAGCAGGTTCTGCAGATAATTCACATATTGGGGCAAAGGAAGTAAGTGCATTCGCAATGTATTATTTGAGTGATTTTGTTTCAAAAAATAGCCCAACAGATTTGTACCAAAATCTACAAGAAAATTCGCTTTTTTGGCAACATGAATCCTTAAAAATTGCCAAAAATATTAAAAAAGACATAGAAAATTTTTCAATTAATGCTGACCTCCCCCTCAAATCCTTAGCTTGTACGCTTATCATGGCGATAGCTTGGCAGGAAGGTATTTTGCTCATGCACATAGGCGACGGCAGAGCAGGCTATTGCGATGGGGCAGGCGAATGGCACGCACTCATGACTCCTTTTAGGGGCGAAGAAGCAAACGAAACCGTATTTGTAACTTCAGATTTTTGGACAAATGAACAACAAATACAAACATTTGTGTCTGTCAATGTCATACTAACCAATCCAGAAAATCCCATAAAAGCATTCTGTTTGATGTCTGATGGTTGTGAAAAAGCGTCTTTTTTGTGCAATTTGTATGACGAAGAAAAACAAGTTTTTCATGACCCAAATCTTCCCTATCCGCCTTTTTTTAATCCAAACCTTGATATTTTAAAAAATCTAAACGCCCAAAATCTTACCCAAATAGAAATAAATGCACTTTGGGCAAAATTTTTGACCGCAGGCAACGAAAAACTCAAAAACGAACCTGACGACAAAACGCTTGTGTTGGTGTGTAGGAAAAGTTAGTAATTAGTTTTTAATGGTTAGTGAATAAAAAGTAATAAAATAAACAATTTGTCATTTCGCAGAAATATGGCTGTTGATTTCAATAACCAGATTCATGCGAAATGATAAAGAACCATTATATATCCAATTCCCCACCAATTGAAAACTTATAACATTTGAAAGTTTTTATTTGTGCAAAATATTTCATATCTCTTTTTCGCAATTTATCATCAATTTTGGTGTAACCTTTTATAATTGATGTTTTTTTAAGACAAAAGCATAACTTGTTACAAATGTGCTATCTCTATAATCATCTGTTGTGTGTGGATATTATCCTTTCAAAGAAAAAGAAAGATATTCTTTTCTTGTAAAAAAACTAATTATTTGATTTTTTTTTACGTATTCCATGATTTCTTTCAAATCATATTTGACAAACAACTTTGTATATAATGAAAAATTACCAATAAAAAGGTTTAGGTTCAAGAAGCATTTTTTTTGTATTTTTTACAAAACTTTTCCCTTTTTTGTTCCAAAAATATTTTTTGATTTTTACCCGCCAATAATCAAATGCTGGAAAAGGATTAGGGAATTTTTTTCCTGAAATTGTAAATACTTCAAACAAAATATACACATAATCATTTTCAAATGCTATATTTTTTCAGTTAATTGTTTTTTGTGTAGTTGTATTTTGTGTAGTTGCATATCACAATTAGATGTATTTTTTGGTTTGAGCATAATTCCCAAAGCACCCAAACAAGTTAAAACAATAAACCAAAGTTTCAAAGTAATGCTAAAACGTTTCATAAAAAGATAGTTGTTTTTGTTTTTAAAAAATTATTGAATATAAAAACCAAGATAAAAAGTATTGTGCTTTAAACGTTACTTTGAAACGTTATTTTTAAACACGTTACAAAAATCTGAAAACTATATTTATTACGGAAATTTTAGGCGTTAAAGAATGTTAAAACAAGTGTTAAATGATGTTAAGAATACAAAAAGACAAGTTATCAGTTTTTCAGTAGTCAGTTTTTAAAATTATCTGTTTTGCAAGTTTATTTTTGATTTATACTTAAACAAAAAACCGTTCTACGCTTGTTCTAATGCAATATTTTGGTCGTGTGTGGCTAATGTCAATGTAAAATCATTGTAATCATTGCCCAATATCATAGACACCATTTGGTTTTGTAGCAGTTCTAATATTGCCAAAAAATTATAAATAATGGCAATTTTGAGTGGAATATTTTGTATAATTTCCCAAAAAGTAACGTGTTCTTTTGTTTCCAAAAGTTTTAATAAATATACTTTTTGGCTTTCAATCGTATAGGGATAAGGCACGATCGTATGAACTGCATTTTCTTGTTTTTGGCGAATATCATATTTTTGGAGGACTTGCTCATATACTTTTAGGAGTTTGTACATATCCAATCTGTACAACTCCATTTCGGTTTGTTGCAGTTGTGCCAGTGAAGACATTTCTTCCATGATATTACCACGTTTTTCTCTTTGGAGTTGTTTGCGTTCCCAATCTTCCAACACAGGCAATATAGATTTGTAGCGTTGATATTCCAGCAAGGCATTAACTAAATCTTTGCGTGGGTCGCCCTCTGCATTTGGCTCTTGGGGCGTTTGGGGCAACAACATTTGGGCTTTAATACGCATAAGCGTCGCAGCAACAAATATAAATTCGCTTGCAACCTCAATATTCATGCGTTCTAATTGATGAATATAATCCAAAAAATCTTTGGTAATGCGTGCAATCGGAATATCATAAATATCCAATTCTTCCCTTTCAATAAAAAAAAGCAAAAGGTCAAAAGGGCCTTCAAAAATCGGGAGTTTTATTTCAAAGTTCAAGAAAATTCGAGTGGTTAAAAGGGGTTAAAGAGGTCAAAAATGCAAAAGGGTCAACGTTTAACTTATTCATTCGATTAATTCAATTCAGGGCTGTTTGTTCCCCTTCGGGATTTAGGAGGTTATCTCCCACATACAACTCAATCAACCCATTTGGGAGGTTCATTTCTATGATTTTGGTTTCATGTAAAATTTGTACAATAAACGCATCAACCACAGGGATAAGCACTTCTTTTCCTTTGTAGGTCATGCCAAATAAATCTTGCAAATCGCCTTCATATATATTGGTAATTGTCCCCAAAACACCTTTTTCTATATCAATTACTTGGTAATCAATAACTTCATGGAGATAAAATCCGCCCTCATCATCATCAGGCAAAATAGCCAAAGGCAAATACACTTCTGTTTTTACCATTTTTTTGGCAAGGTCAATATTATCTATATCTTCAAATTGAACGATAGCATTATTTTTGACTGTAAGTTGTAATTTCTGCACAAAAAAAGGCACTAATTTTCCTTTGATTTCCAAAAAAAATGTTTCTATTTTGGCATATTCTGCTGGATTATCCACATCAAAATTTAGCACAACTTCACCTTTCAAATTATGTGTTTTTACGATAGTTCCTACTTGATAACATTCTTCTTTTTGCATATATTTGTATTTTTTATATTTTTACCATTTTTTAAAATGGTTGCAAAAATAAACAAAAAAATCTGTATCTATTTCAATATGATTGACACTTTTTGAAAAAAAACATGAATTATGGTTATATGTTATTTAAACACATAATTATTGATTGTCGCACACATCAACAAAGTTGTTAGCCTAAATAAATCTACATTTTCGGTTAAAAATCAAGGACATTTGATTATTTTTTGTGTTTTTTGTGATTAAAAAATTAAAAAAAATTATGCGGTTATTTTTACGTTCCTAATTGCTTTTTTTTATCTTTGCATTTGGTTATTCCTTTTGCCTACTTCTTAAATTTTATTTTTCCTTTCTTTTTTTAATTTTATTTAAAAAAACAATTTAATGCAAAACATACAACTTGACACGCCAAAAATCCAACAAATTTTAAAAAAATTTGGTATTCAAACAGAAAATTACGCATTTTCTACCCAAAAAAATCAAGGATTTTCGCCCAATTCGCCACTTCAAGCGGTTCATACACCTATAAATGGTGATTTTTTAGCTTCGGTGCGTTACACTTCACAAGCAGAATACACACAGGTAATCCAAACTGCCAAAAATGCCTTTGCAGATTGGCGTAAAGTGCCTTCACCTAAACGAGGCGATATTGTGCGTCAATTTGGCGACAAATTGCGTGCCTACAAAGCGGATTTGGGTTATTTGGTTAGTCTTGAAATGGGTAAAATCTACCAAGAAGGTTTGGGCGAAGTGCAAGAAATGATAGATATTTGTGAGTTTGCAGTAGGACTTTCACGCCAATTATATGGCAATACCATTCATTCAGAGCGTCCTTTACACCGTATGTTTGAGCAATATCACCCTTTGGGCGTTGTAGGCATTATCTCTGCTTTCAATTTTCCTGTGGCGGTGTGGGCTTGGAACGCTTCGCTTGCGTGGATATGTGGCAACACGTGTGTATGGAAACCTTCCGAAAAAACGCCTTTGACAGCCTTAGCATGTCAATTTATTTTTAATGAAGTAGCACAAGAAAATAACCTCCAAGAAGGCATTTCTTGCCTGATTTTGGGCGATAGACAAGTAGGTGAATGGCTTGCGAATGACGAAAACGTACCACTTATCTCTGCGACAGGTTCTACACGCATGGGGCGTGAAGTGGGCAAAATGGTGGCTGGGCGTTTTGGCAAATCTATCTTAGAGCTTGGTGGCAACAATGCGGTAATTATCACCGAAAATGCTGATGTAGAAATGGCAATTCGCTCTACGATTTTTGGGGCGGTAGGTACGTGTGGGCAACGTTGTACCACTACAAGACGTTTGATTGTGCATGAAAAACACTATGATTATGTAAAAACACGTCTTGTAAATGCCTACAAAAAACTTACAATTGGCTCGCCACTTACCGAAGGAAATTTGGTAAGCCCACTTATTGATAAAGATGCAGTAAAAAACTTTGAAAATGCCCTCAAAAATGTGCAAGCAGAAGGCGGAAAACTTATTGTAGGTGGAGAATTATTGGGTGGAAATTATGTAAGTCCTGCGATTATAGAAGCAGAAAATCATTATGAAATGGTGCAACATGAAACCTTTGCCCCTATTTTGTATTTGTTGAAATATCAAGGTAGTGTGGAAAATGCAATCCACATCCAAAATGATGTAAAACAAGGACTTTCTTCTGCTATTTTTTCGTTGAATATGCGTGAAACAGAATTATTTTTGTCTGCACAAGGCTCTGATTGTGGCATTGCAAATGCCAACATTGGTACTTCAGGAGCAGAAATTGGTGGAGCTTTTGGCGGTGAAAAAGAAACAGGTGGCGGTAGAGAATCTGGCTCTGACGCTTGGCGTGCTTATATGCGTAGGCAAACAAATACCATCAATTATAGTGACCAATTACCACTCGCACAAGGCATTAAATTTGATGTGGAATAGTGAGGAGGAGTTGGTTAGTTTAGATTTTTTTGTTAATCCAGTTTAATACCTTTTATCCCCCGTTTGGGGGTTAGGGGGCTATTGGGATTTTTATTTTTAAGATAAAACTAAAAAACTTGTATTGTTTTTGATTTATGTTTATTTTTGAAAAAAAACTAATTTTTTCGTAATTATTTAACTATAATTCTAAAAATGCTGTTTTGTATTTATTCCCCCTTTGGGTGGTTAGAGGGCTAAATAATTATATTTTTTCAATTATACTTCTCAATATTTATTACTACGATTTTGCATAGTTTTTTTCAGCGTATTTCTCTATATCAATTTTTTGGGTGTTCTTGGGTTTTTACATTTTGGCATTATATATTTATTTTTTTGTATATGATATTGTCTTTTGTATGTACGCAAAAGGCTTTTGCACAAAAAGATAAACCTTATTTTTCCATAGAATCTGCATTGGAAAATACCAAAGATGCCACGATTTTAAACCTTAGTGGGCAAGATTTATTAGAAATTCCAAAGGAGATTTTACAACTAACAAACCTCAAAACATTATTATTAAATAATAACCAAATCAAAGAAATTCCTCCATTTTTAGGGGCTTTACAAAATTTGGAAGTATTGGATTTGGATTCTAACCTTATCAGGTCTTTGCCTTCGGAAATTGGAAGTCTAAAAAAATTGAAACGTTTGGACATTTCCAACAATGAAATTGACCAAGTGCCTGCTTCTTTTGAAAACCTCCAAAACCTTGAAACATTGTATTTGCAATTTAATAAATTTACATTTTTACCCCAAAAAATTTTACAATTAAAAAACCTCAAAAGCCTTGATATAAGCTATAATCGTCTTTCTGATTTGGGTGAAAATATTGGAAATTTAAGCAATTTAACATATCTCAATGCCCAAAATAATAAACTTAGTCTAATTCCAGAAAGCCTTTTTACACTTAGCAAGTTAAGTTATTTAGATTTAGGGCATAATAATATTTCAAGTATTAATTATAATTGGCAAACATTGCCCGAACTCAAAAATGTAAGCCTTGATGCCAACCAAATACACCAAATTCCTGCGAGTTTTGGTACATTGCAACAATTAGACGAATTAGACCTTTCCAAAAATCCTATCAGAAAAATGCCTGAAAGTCTTTATAATTTTTTTATAAAACTTAATAATGCAAGGTCTGACGAAATCGCTATTTTGGTGGATAAAATCAGAGAAGAAAAAGAAATATCAAAACAAAGAGCAGAAACCGCCCAAAAAGAAGCAGTATTAAAATCGCAAATTTCGGAAACAGAACGTGCAAGGGCAACCGCAATCGCAGAAAAAGAACAAGAAGGCAGAGAAAAAGCAGAAGCACAAACCAAAATGGCTAATGCTGAACAACTTCGCCAAAAAGCAAACGCAGAAAAAGCAAACGCAGAAAAAAGATTTGCCCAAAAAGAACAAGAAACACAAGCACAAGAAAATCAACGCAATATTCTGTTTTTTTTGGTACTTGGGGTGATATTGCTTGGTGTAATGTTTTTGGTTTATAGAAATGCACAACAACAACGCCAAAAAAATAAAATCATTGTAGAACAAAGCAAAGCCATTCAAATAGAAAAAGACAAAGCTGACCAACTCCTCCTCAATATTCTTCCACATGAAGTTGCACAAGAATTAAAAGAAAAAGGCATTACACAAGTAAGGCATTTTAAACACGCTTCGGTGCTTTTTGCGGATATAAAAGGCTTTTCTTCCTTAGCACAAAGGGTTTCACCTGAAGAATTGATTAAAGAATTAGATTTTTGTTTCTCAAAATTTGATGAAATTGTCCATAAATTTAACCTTGAACGCATCAAAACAATAGGTGATTCGTATATGTGTGCAGGCGGTGTACCTGTGGCAAATATTACAAATCCTTTTGATATAACCCTTGCTTCACTCCAAATCCAAGCATGGATGCATGCTGAACGCCAAGAACGTGGCGAAGATTATTGGCAAATTAGGCTTGGTATCCATTCTGGCGAACTTGTGGCAGGTGTGATTGGCAAAACCCGTTTTGCGTATGATATTTGGGGAAATACCGTAAATACTGCTTCACGTATGGAAAGTGGCGGAGAAGTTGGCAAGGTAAATATTACCGAAATTACGTACAATATCATCAAAGATGTATTCGATTGTGTGCCTCGTGGCAAAATAGAAGCCAAAAATATTGGTTTGATTGAAACGTATTTTGTTATACGCCTAAAACCACAGTTTTCTGCTGACATAGAAGGATTTGTCCCAAATGACATATATCAAAATTATTTGCGTGATTTTAAAATTTAGCCCCTAACCTCCAAAGGGGAATAAATACAAAAAAATATGGTTTCCTAATAACTTTAGTGCAAACGGTTAAATCTATAAGGTTTTAAAAACCTTATAGATTTGATTATTCATGTTATAAAAATCTCCCCTTTGGTCAGTGGGCTTATTAGAAACTAAACTTTACTTTTGTTCATGATTTCGGTGTGTTGTTTTATGCTTTCAATATGCAAAATTTTGTAGATTTCAGTAACAAATTCTGGGTTAAGTTCCAATTTTTTAGCCCAATCTTGCCTTGACCTAAAAATTTCATTCCACCTTTCCACCTGAAAAATCGTAACATTATTTTCAATTTTATACTCACAAGCGCGTTCCACTAAGGACATTCTTCTTTTCAAAAGTTCCAAAAGTTCCCTATCTGCTTGGTCTATTTGTTGGCGAATTTGGTCTAATTGGTTGATAAAAACTGCATCAAGGCTGTCATTTTTAATCATTCTAAATTTAAGATTAGACAAAAGCGTATAAAAATCTTGGGGTGTAACTTGTTGTGCAGCATCGCTAAGAGCTACATCAGGGTTGATATGCGACTCAATCATAAGCCCATCATAATTCAAATCCAATGCTTGTTGGGCAATTTCTTGCAACAATGCTCTTTTTCCGCCTATATGCGAAGGGTCGCCAATAATAGGCAAATTTGGAAAAATTGTTTTCAATTCAATCGGAATCTGCCACATAGGTTCGTTGCGATATTTTGAAACTAAATGCGAAGAAAAACCTCTGTGAATAACCGCCAATTTTCGCAAACCTGCTCCATACAAACGTTCTATTGCCCCAATCCACAAAGCGAGGTCAGGATTTACAGGATTTTTTATTAATACAGGTACATCTACACCTTTGAGTGCGTCAGCAATTTCCTGCACATTAAAGGGATTTACGGTAGTTCTTGCCCCAATCCAAAGGACATCTACGCCATATTTGAGTGCTTGTTCAATATGTGCAGGCGAAGCAACCTCGACCGCAAAAGGAATATTGAGGGATTTTTTTACACTTTGCAACCATTCCAAAGCAGCAATACCATATCCTTCAAAACTATTTGGGCGTGTGCGTGGTTTCCAAATACCAGCCCTAAAAATATGCACTACATTTTTTTCTTTAAGTTGCGAGCAGGTTTCGTATAATTGTTCTTCGCTTTCTGCACTACAAGGGCCTGAAATAATAAGCGGTTGTTTTGGCGAAATATTTGCCCAAGTATGTAAAGGTATAATGTCAAGTTGAGGTTGCATGGTACAATTTAGATTTTTTGAATGTGTTTTTTATGTTTTTTTTATAAAACAATAAAAATTCTATTTTAAGAACATCAAAGATAACCAAAAAAAATTATTTATGGATTATGAATTGTATATTATGCGTTTTTTTTGTGAAATAACAAAAAAATAACAAAAAAAATTTAGATTATTTTATAAAAAAATTGATTTTTAGTTCAAATTTTATTCAAAAATACCTTCTATTTCGCGCCATTGCATAATCAGTTCAAATGTATTGTTAGATTTTTGGTAATCCAAATAACCACTTCCAATCTGCACACCCAAGATTTTTTTGAATGATTGTACTTGTGAAGTTGTAGGATTTTTTGGCAAAAACAATATAATTTCATTCAATTCATACAAATTTTCTATTGTTTTTTGTTCTAATTCCGTAAGAGCGTAATTTTTAATAAAAATATCGTGTTTGGTGTTAATATCGTGCATAGTCTAAAAATTAATTTTTGGAAGATAAAAAATATTAAATAAAAATACAAACTATAAAATATCCTTGATTGTTTTTTTGGCTGTTTTTTTCTCTAAATAATCTCCAACACTACAAATTCCTTTTGGTTAAATGTAAATTTTTCACCTATTTTTTTACCCATTAATAGATTTCCGATAGGTGATTCTGGCGAAATAACAAAGTATTTTTCATTTTCCAACAACATTTGTCCAAGTCCAACACCTACAAAAAATCTCCCTTGATTTGTAATAACCAATGCCCCAACCCCAACCGCCAAATATTGCAATGGAAAAATCATATTGCACAAGATATTTTTGGTGTTTTGGGCATCTAATAGTCTTTTTGTATAGTTTTGAATTTCTATTTGCATCATTGCCCTTGTCGTTTCATATTTGTCGCCTGCACTACTTTTAGTATCTTCGTTGGCGGTTTCTTGGGCAGAATTAATGTTTTTTTGCAAAACATTTATATTTTCATTTATGGTGTCTATACATTTTTGGTGTAGATTATGTTTCATATTTTTATTTTTTTGGAAAATGTGTAAAAAATACCCAAAAAGGTATAGTACTACCTTCTTTTGCAGTTATCATTTAGAAAAATGTAAGCACAAAGCACAAAAACAAAAAACAACTTCCATAAGCAAAATACATTTTTTGTCACCAACAGCTATAGACAAAAGTTCGCTGACTTGTTGGTGACAAAAATACACACAAACTTAGGTAATGATAAAAACCTTTGTTTTTCATTTTAATTTTTGTACTATTTTTGCAATTGTGCAACCATTTTTTTAACACCAAAAAGGGTGAAAAAATCATAGAAACCATCATTTTTTAAATGGTTAGAATATCAATCCCAAAAGTTGCTTTTATAGCAGTAGGAAAACTTAATTTTCCAGCTTTTTTTTCAGCTAAAAGATATTTTTCAAATGCTTTTTTATCTTCATTCAAAAGTTCAAGAAATATTTCTTTATATCTTTCTATGTGTTTTTTGCGGGTTTCTCTTAGCTCCTCATGATTGATGTGCAATAAACTCAACAAATTTATTGCTTCTGTGTTGGAAGGATGAACAATATAGTCCCCATTTTCAAAATAAATGATGTTGTTTATTTCCTCATCAGCCAGCGAAATAATAGGTTGATGTTCGTCCCATCTTGTTTTTGCATTTTTTGTACCTTTTAGTTGATTAAAATATTGACTTGCCACAAACCAATTTTCATAGTTGTCACTTGGTGTATCTTTGAGATAGGGATTAAAATGCTCAATACTGTCAGTATAACCTGCGGTTATAAATTCCTCTGTAAAAGCACAAAAATTAGCTTGTTCTTTTTTCAAAATTTCTTTGATTTTTGGTCGGTTGCCTTGTTTTTCATAAGAAAGATTTTTTGTAATGATTTCAGAGTCTTGTTTTTTTTCTATTCTTCGCATTTTATTTGGTAAAAATATTTAAAATCCATATAGGTTTCCGATTTCAGAAAACTCTCTAAGATATTGTTCTTTTTCTTGTTCATTATCCGAAAATTTTATCAACGATTTGAGTGTTATGTAGCGTGTTAGTTGCTCTTTTCCTTTTTTACCCAAAAGATTAGACACTCCAAAATCCTTTACCAGCAAATCATTTGGGTCATCACCTTCTGGGGCTTTTCCTTTGTGTGCTACTACCCCTTTTTCATCATCAAAATCCAAAATAATGCGCTCACAAGGCTCAAATTGGGAGGCAACTATAGGTGAATGTGTTGCGAAAAAGAATTGGGAGTTTGTGGCGGTATTTTGATAGATATCTATAATATCATACAAAAAGTTTGGAAAAAGGCTATTTTCAGGCTCATCAATCAAGACAACGCTTGAAAGAATTTGTCTGTTAAAAAATAACGCTTTCAAATATCCAATCTTAAAAATAAAATGTCTTATTCCAGAACTTAGCTGATAATATGCTATTTTTTCATGTTTGGATTTATCTTTGATGTATGCCTCCAAATTATCATTCAGTTGAACAGGATTTTTTGCATTTGCATAATCAAAATAAAGACCTGCACGGTCTAAAATACGTTTCCATTCTTCACTCAATATATGCAAAAAATCAGGGTATTGTTCCTCAAATTCTTGTCGGAATTGCTGTAGTGTTTTATTTTGATTTTCAGTTTTTTCAAGCAAATTTAAGCGAATTTCCTCTCTGTGTTTTACTTGATAAATAACCAAATTCCAAAACTGAGCTACATTTTGATAGGATATTTCGTGATAATTTGGGATTTCTTTAAAATAAGTAAGTGCATTATTGAGGTCAGTTTTTGGGATAAATTCCGTAGTCAAGAGCGAATTTTCACTACTTTCAGAGGGAATATAAACGTGTAAGGTGTTTTTTATTTTTGACAATACATCTTTATATTCCTGTTCTTGCATCATATTCTCTTGAATAAAAGGTAATAAATTCTTGTAGCCTTCTAATTGATTTAATTTTTCATAATGACTTGCTTTTAAAATTGCATGATGATTACCCAAATTTGAATTTCCTAACAAAATACCAATGTATTGATTTTTATCTATTTCAAAATATATTTTTAAATGTAATTTTATATCAAGGGATAAATCTGAAATACTAAAACGAAGTTTCAAACGATCATTATTCAAAAAATAATTTATTAGCTCCAAAATCATTGTTTTACCTGTGCCATTTTTTCCAATAAAACAAATTTTATCTAATGGTTTTCCTGCTTTTGTAGGATGGTTTTTGGGGTAGGTAAAATCAATTTCAACATCTTGGAATTGTTGAAAGTTTTTAATAAAAATTTTAGATATTTTCATGTTTCTTATAAATTATTTTTAGCAAAAATAAAGAAATTATTTTTAAACGATTATTTTTTAATAAAAAAAAATCTGATTACCAAAATCATTGATTTTGGCACCCAGATTTTTTCAACATGACAAAAATAAATATTTTCTTTTGAAAATCTGTATAAAATTCTCCTTTGGGGGTTAGGGGGCTATTCTTTTATCCAAATTTTTACATTTACCGCAGGTATTTCTACTTTGAGGGCTTTGCCTCCTTGTAGTTTTTCAAGAGATTTATTTTTGTCTTTTACGCCTTTTATGTGGTCTATTGCTTGATTGTTGCCCATCAATTTCCAATTCCCAGCAGGAAGTTCAAAATTAAAATTATTGGCTTTATCATCAACATTTATCAATATAAGCACTTGATTATTGACTACATAACCAAGTTGTGCAGGGTTTTGGGTTTCAATCCATTGATAATAATCCGCAGGAATTGCCTCTGAATTGCGGAATATTTTTCCTTTTTCGCTTAATCTAAATTTATTAAGTCCCTGCCAAAACGCATACATACCTTTAAAATCACAATAAACATCTTTTTCGCCAATCGTTTTGCCTACATTTTCCCACAGAAAAAGGTTAGAAGTACGCATATTATAGGTGTCACGTTTTCCGTGCATATATACTTTTATGCCACTTTGTGTTACTTTTACGGTTTCTTTCAACTCCGCAATACCTTTTGAACGCATAATTTCCGTTCCGCCATGTGTTACAATAGGTCCTTGCGAAGTGTACAAAAGCACTGTTGCGATTTTATAATTATCTTCATCTACACCCATTCTACCGTCCCAGTTTTTGGTGGCAAATTGGTCTGCTAATGCCCAATTATCATGAATATCAAGGTAATTGATGCCACTCAAAGGATTTTTTTCTTCTGGAAATTTCTTCGTGAGTCCCAATTTTACTTTTTCTTTCATAGAAAAATCGCCACCTGCATATCCCCTATCTTTCTTTTTGTCAGTAGGATTGCCCACAGTGCCTTTGAAAGCAGTGCGTGCATCATCTTGAAAAAAAGTAATTGGAGAATCCATTTTATACCAATCCCAATCAGGATTCGCTTCAAAATTTGGGTCATTAGAGCCAATCCAAGGCTCGCCATATATGATTACATCTTCGCCTACTGCTTGACGTACTTTTTTCAAGGTTTGTTGGTCTACTTGTCCAGCAAGGTCAATGCGAAAACCATCAATACCAAACTCGTTAATCCAATGCGTACATTGGTCTATAAGCCAACGCTGTGTCATGGGACGATTTTCGGTTTTTACTTCGTTTCCATATTCGCCTATGTGGTTGAGATTTTTGGTGCGATAATAATATTGGCGGTCAATGGCGTTGAAATGAAATAAAAGGTCTTGTCCGTCCATATTTTCTGCGGTATGATTAGGCACAATATCAATAATCACCGCAATACCTTTGTTGTGAAAAGCCTGTACCAAGTCCCTAAATTGGTTGCGTTCTTCGCCTATTTGTGTGCCTTTTTGGCGATAACGGTGTTCTACCGCAAAAGCGTGAGAAGTGCGATAGCCCCATTCATACCATTCTTTGTCAATGCCTTGTTCTTGCATGAATTTATCATCTTTGAATGATGCTTGCCAATCTTCCGATTTCCAATGCAAAAACTCTTGGATAGGCATCAAATGCACTACATTTATGCCAAGATTAACCAAATAATCAAAACCAATAGGCTGACCTTTTCTATTTTTCAAACCAATTTTTGTAAAAGCTGGAAGTGTACCTTTTAGGTTTTCAGGTACAGGCAAAAGGTTTGTAAAATCCTCTACATGCACCTCATACGCGATAACATCTTGCATTTTTGGGCGACCATTTTTCAAAGGTGAAGCAGGTTTTGTGCGTTCCCAGACCATTGATTTACCCCAACTATCTATACTTACCCTACAATAAGGGTCAGAAATATGCACAGGATGCGTTTCAAAAAAATAATTCCCTTTGTCCTTAGCACCATGCACCGTAAAATCATAAAAAATACCCTTCAAATTTTCTGGTACTGTTACACTCCATACGCCATCATTATCAGCTTTGAGGTCAAACATTTGGTAATGTTCTTTGTCATTTGCCCCTTTAAAAAGGTATAATTTTACCATTTCAGCCCTTGGTACAAAAATACGAAAAGCTGTACTTTTATTATCCAAAGCAATATTTGCCCCAAGTTCTTTATCAGAATACAATTCACGCCACCAGGCGTCCCACGAAACCGTACATTTGAGTTTTTGGTTTGGAATTTCCAAAAAATAAACCCTCTTGATGTCAATAAATTTAGCAGGTTTTAACAATGTTTGCACAGCATTATAAGGCATTGCTTCTGTAATAGCGATTTCTTGTCCTTCTGCGTTGGTGAGTCGGTATTCTTTGGGTGAAAGTGGGCGTTCAAAACCTTCTACATAAGCGTAGATTGTGCCACTTCTTGTAAGTTCTGCGGAGAGTGAAGGTGGTTTTATGCCTTTCAAAAAAACCAAGTTTCCGCCTTGTGTATTCGTAGCTTCTGCGGGTGGGTTAAGCCATTGCCCATCTTCGTTGATGCGAAATTTGAACTCCGCAGAAGGTGGTATAATTTCTAATTTGGGATTTTCAAAAGAAACTGCCCAAATTTTATCCTTACGTTCTGTAAGTAGCCATTTAGTATCTTGCATATCCGTACTCCAACCCCTAAAACTGCCTGTAACGCCCACTTTTTTGGGTTTTACATTGTCATAATATTTGGGGGCAAAGATGAAAAAACATTTATCGCCTCGTTGTGCGTAGCCTTGTAGAAGTTCCGCATTGGAAAAATCTTGGGCTTTGGCTGTGTGTTTGGAGAGTAATGTTGCCATAAAAACAAAACAACATAAATACCGTAAAAAAAATCTCATGTTTTGAAAATTGATTATTGAATATATTTTTAACTTTATCTGAGGTAATTTTTAAAAAAAAAGAATCTTAAATAAAATTTTGATTACAAAAATAGATTTTTTTTTAAGAAAATGAATTTGAATTACTTTTTTTTCCTAAAAATAGTAAAATTAAAAGAAATTTTATAAAAAAAATAATTCAAGTTGTCGGTTTTTGAGTTACCCGTTTTTTTCCGTTGTTGGCGCAGTATTAAAAATACTGATTTGATGTTGATTTTTGGTGTATTTTAAATACCTTTCATATTTTGCTTTTCTATTAAAAATGCAATTAAAAATTTTATTTACCCCATTTCGTCCAAATTTTGTCTAAAAATAATAAAAATTCGGTTAGTTCAAAACTTCCGTTTTGGGTTTTCCTTTTCCAAAAGTTTACTAACTTTCTGCCCGTAGGGCAACTTCTGCACACAACTACACAAAAGCAAAAATAATGATTTTTTGCAGAAATAGATAAACTAAAAAAATTAGGTAAACATAAAACTTCAATTAACTAAGAAATTAGGTAAAAAATATAATTAAAAATTTAATATTTGCAGTTCAACTACGATATTTTTTCAGATTATCAAGTATTTTATTCCTTACACATTAACAATTGAAAAAATGTAACAAGATTTTTACAAAAATCTAAAAAACAATCTATAATCTATAATTCATAATCTATAATCCAAAAATTAAGTTAAATTTTTGAAAAAAAACCACTAAAAAATTGATAAATATTTTGAAAATTTAAAAAAAAATGCTTAATTTTACACTTTCAAACAACCCTTTTTTTATAAAGAAAAATACATTAAAAAAAGGTAAATTTTATCAAATAAACCGTTTAATTTTCAAATTTTAAAGCCTTTTTGTAAAAAATATTAGGGGAAAGGAGCACAAATTTTTTATAAAAAAAATGCTTTTTTCTAATTTTATTTTTTTAATGCTTTTGTTTAAATTTTTTGAAATATTAAACCCCTGAACTTATGAGTGAATTAGCAGAAATTACACCTATTGCGCCCCAAAAAAATGGCGATTATTCCGCAGATAATATCTCGGTATTGGAAGGCTTAGAAGCGGTGCGTATGCGTCCTTCTATGTATATTGGTGATGTAGGCGAGAGAGGTTTGCATCATCTCATTTGGGAAGTAGTGGATAACTCCATTGATGAAGCACTTGCAGGACATTGCGACACGATTCACGTGGAAATCAACACAGATAATTCCATTACTGTAACCGACAATGGGCGTGGCATTCCGACAGGTATCCAACAACAAACAGGCAAATCTGCCTTAGAAGTGGTAATGACAATATTGCACGCAGGCGGAAAATTTGACAAAGATACTTACAAAGTATCAGGTGGGTTGCATGGTGTTGGGGTGTCTTGCGTAAATGCACTTTCTACAGAACTTGTAGCCACTGTGCATAGAGAAGGCAAAATTTTTCAACAAATTTATAATATTGGTGTGCCACAAGCAGATGTAAAACAAATAGGCACTACTGAAAAAACAGGCACTATTATTCATTTTAAGCCTGATACAACAATTTTTACCGCAAGCGAATATAAATTTAACACCGTTGTAAATCGTTTGAAAGAACTGTCTTTTTTGAATAGAGGCATCAAAATCAAATTAACAGACCATCGCCAAAAAGACGAAAAAACCAATGAAGATGTTTATGAAGAATTTTTTTCGGAAGGTGGTTTGGTAGAATTTATTAAATATTTGGACGAAACACGCCAATCTATCCTGCCAGAACCTATTTATGTAGAAAGCGAAAAACAAGGTATTCCTATTCAAGTAGCTTTGATGTATAATACTTCTTATTCTGAAAATGTATTTTCGTATGTCAATAACATCAATACACACGAAGGAGGCACACATATATCAGGTTTTAGGTCTGCACTCACACGCACATTAAAAGCGTATGCAGATAAATCAGGTCTATTGGAAAAACATAAAATGGAAATCACAGGTGATGATTTTAGAGAAGGGCTTACTGCAGTAATTTCTATAAAAGTAGCTGAACCACAATTTGAAGGACAAACCAAAACAAAACTTGGCAATTCTGATGTAAGAGGGGCAGTAGATACTGCTTTGAGCGAAGTATTAGGCAAATATTTGGAAGAAAACCCCAAAGAAGCAAGGTCTATCGTCAATAAAGTAATTCTCGCAGCACAAGCACGACACGCTGCACGCAAAGCAAGGGAAATGGTGCAACGTAAAAGTATCATGGGAGGCGGTGGCTTACCTGGTAAATTGGCAGACTGTGCAGACAGCGACCCAAAAGTGTGCGAATTGTTCCTCGTAGAGGGTGATAGTGCAGGCGGAAGTGCCAAACAAGGTAGAAATAGGGCTTTTCAAGCAATATTACCGCTTAGAGGTAAAATCCTAAACGTAGAAAAAGCACAAGAATATCGCATTTATGACAATGAGGAAATCAAAAATATGATTACTGCCTTGGGCGTTACTTTTGGCAAAGATGGCGAAGATAGGGCATTAAACATGGAAAAATTGCGTTACCACAAAATCGTTATTATGACTGATGCTGACGTTGATGGTTCGCATATTCGCACATTGATTCTGACGTTCTTTTTTAGGTATATGCGTGAATTAATTGAAAATGGTTATGTATATATCGCCCAACCACCGCTTTATTTGGTCAAAAAAGGCAAAGACCAACGTTATTGCTGGACTGAAAACCAACGTGCTGAAGCAGTAAAAGAAGTTGCAAAAGGCGGTAAAGAGGACAACGTGCATATTCAACGCTATAAAGGTCTTGGTGAGATGAATCCTGAACAACTTTGGGAAACAACTATGAACCCAGATTTGCGTACTTTGAAACAAATTAGCATTGAATCCGCAGCACAAGCTGACCACCTTTTTTCTATGCTTATGGGTGATGAAGTGCCTCCACGCAGAGATTTTATAGAAAAAAATGCAAAATATGCAAAAGTTGATGCGTAAAAAAAAATAGGAATTAAGGATTACAAATTAGAAAAGCAAATTTTCTAATTTGTAATCCTTAATTTTTTTTTGCGATTGCGGAATATTGTGTAGTGTAAAACCTACAGGCAGAAAGTCGGGGAATTTTCAGAAAAACAAGTCCAAGACTGAAATCTTGAACTAAACCGTGTGTATTTTTAGGAAGACTGGGACGAAATAGGTTTGTTCGCTGACTTGTTGGGGACGAAAAATGAATTTTGCTTCTGGAAGTTATTTTTTACTTTTGCGCTAACTTACATTTCCCTAAACACCAACCTATTTAACAGGGAAATAAAAATAGATTCATTTTCAATTAAAACATTAGTTTTTTCAAGGTTAAATTCACCTTCGAAATCTATTTTATAATAACAATTTTGCCCTTTTATTGTATAAATTGCAAAAAAATAAATGAATATAAACAAATAAATATTGGTTTTTACCATAATGATTTTTTTTTAATAAATATTAATTGTTACAAAAGGGATTTATATTTTTTACCTTTGTGAAAGTGTTATTTTTTGGTCATCTTTTTTGTAATAAAAATAAATATGGTTGCCTTTCGTTTTATCAACTTTAAATGAGAACATTTTTTTAGAAACCATAATATCAATATAAAAGAAGTCAAACTTATTTTTAGCAAAAACATCAAGATTTTTTTTATTTGACAAATCCAAATTTGGCAAGACATAATGGGTTGCTTGTGAATAAGTATTTGCTACATAATAAGTACTGTCAGTCTCCTTTATTAAACGAAGATTTAAGTCATTTTCTCCAGTTGCATAATTCATATTGAGGGGAGAAAAAAATATTTGCTCCTCATTTATAAAAAATTTTACTGGTTGACCTTGAAAATCCCCTCCAATATTTATATTATAGCAACAATTTCGTTCTTTTAATGTGGAATTAACAAATACACACATTAGAAGAAAAAGAAAAAAATTATTTTCCATATTTTTGTCCTCCACCATTTATATTGTAACCTGGCATTTTTTTATTGTAAGCGTCTAACAGGAAACCTACTTGTGCGGGTATAAGCCTTACCCCTGCGTTATTATTACCTTTTCCATTAATTTTGCTACGTTCCATTAGGTTTTTTCCTTGATAATATGCTTGATATTTTTCATTTGGTATACGCCCTTGACCTGTGGGTGTGTTCCAAGAATAATTTTCAAATTTTACATACAAAACTTTTCTTTGGGTTGGTTGATTATCTGCATTGTAAAATTGGGCAACTGAATACGCTTTTGGAATTTCTGGATTATTGCCCCCAAATGTAGGCAATATGCCTATTCCCACCAAATTATTATTTGGTGTCATCATGTTTTCACCATTGTTCAAAGCATAATCCGGATTCAAAAACAAAAACGCATTTTAATTTATGCCACTATGTTGGTGTTTTGTGTATTTCGCTCAAAAAACGCATCACAAGTCGTAAATATTACATCCCCCTTTTGAACAGGAATGCTTTTCCATCGACCTAAAAACTACTCATAAAAATGCTTTGCATTTTGCAAGTGTCTCACTTGCAATTTGGTAGCTTGTAGCTAAAAGCTACGACCAAAGCATGACGCTACGAGCAAAAGGAACTTTTTTTTACAAAGTTATGACCAAAATGGGGGAAATTAATTACTTCAAAATATCATATTCCTTTATGGTGTAACTATAATCATCAATGTTGCCCCTATTAAACTCCTTTTTCAAATGTTTTTTAACAAAAGAATATTTAATATAATCTTTAAAAAATGTGGATATCAACAAGATAATCTTTTCTCTGATACTAAAAGGCAAAGTATAAGATAAATTTATAATATATTCTCTTAACACTTTTTTTTCTTTGTTGATATTATCACAAAAAAATAAAATTAATTTTTCTTCATATTTTACGGGATTATTAAAATACCCTATTAAATATACAGAGAATTGAGGCAATAGATACTCAGATGATAAGATATACATAATCTCCTCCAAATATTCTCCTTTAAAACAATCGAAATTTTCTAAAATAAACCAAGAGTAATACAACTGAGATATTTCTGATAATCTTGGGAAATTAATTTTTTTTCAAAAAAATTTAAAATCTTCCCAAAAATCAAATTCCTTTACTGCTTTCAATAACTCTAAATTATACCCATCGTCATAATCAATCAAAAAATATTTCAATACAAAATCTTTTATTTTTTGTATTATGTTTTCATCATTGTTTTGTGAAGTGTATTTTGATGCCCATTCATCAATAAAATAATACCCTGTTTCTCTATCAGAAAATATAGTATCTATTTCTTCCAAAGAAAATACATATCCTTTATTGATATATTTGTCTATTATATCAAATTTTTTAGCATTTTTTTTTACCATGAAAGACAATAATTTTTCGGAAATTTTTTTTTTCATTTTAGGTTAAATTTATTATCCCCTTGTTTCCTTCCACGCCTTTTTGCTTCTGCTTTAAGTTTTTTAATTACTTGTGAATTTTTCTTATTATCCTTATAAACCTTTCTTAAATCGTTATCTGATAAATCCGAATATTCATTTCTAATACCATCATTTTTACCTGTGTCACTTTGTTTAGTTTTTTTCTTCCCAAAAACCAACACAGTATTTGTTCTATTGCCTGAGCGGTCAAATAAGAAACCCCTACTTGAATTGTAGTATTAGGGTCAGCGGATACATCTCTTGATATAAGTTCTCCAAACCTAAAAATTAAACCAGACCAACAAACAATATAATTCCAATCATCTGCAAATTTACCATTTATTACGCTTTTACTGTAATCATAAACCGAAGAGGGAGCAAATGCTTTTTTCCAGTATTTCCCCATTCATCAGCTTTTGCATGGTGTGCTACAACCAAAGTATGACGCTACAACTTTTTTACAAAATTATGACTAAATGGGACGAGAGGTGGATATCAAAAAATTATTTAAAGATAAAGTGTAATCATCGTAAAAATTTATATACCTAATCTTCTCAATATTAAATTTTTCATCTCCCAACCATTTACATTTCGTACTTAAAGTTTCTAAAACTATTTTTTTGTTGTCAATATTTTTTAATTTACCAACATAAAAAACATTTTCCTTATGAAAAGTTATCGCTAACATAATAGAATTTTCCTTAAAAAAAATAAAAGGCTCTATTCCAATTAAATTAAATTTGACGGATTGTTTTAATATAGGCATTTGCTTCATTTTTATTATGTTTTCAGTAAATTCTGTTTCTTCATTTATTTCCCATTTCCTAATTTTTTCTTTATTTAAAAGTAAATATCCTTCCACTACATAATCAACTGGATTGTGTGCTAATAAAACCCATTTTTCAGATATTTCAAGTAAGATACCTTTCACTGGTTCTAAACCTCTAATAAAAATTATCACAAGTTTATTTTTTAAATTTTCCATTTATTTTTTTAAGTTTTTAAGATTAACAAAATTAAATATCATAAGCAAGTGAGCGTAATCAGTTTATACTAAAATTGAGCATAAGCTAAAAACTACGACCAAAGCATGACAGGACTAATTACCACAAATGAAATTTAACTCATAATTATCTGAAAAATTATCAAACATTTCTGAATTTAATTCTTGAATAGTATATGATATTGAATTTGATACAAGATAACCAATGCACCAGTACATAGCATCCAATATTTTCTCCTTTGTAAATGAATTTTTAGATTTGTCAAACATTGTTATTGTTTTGCTGCTTTCAAACGTCATAAAATCCATAAAGTCATATAATTCGTTTTTATATTCTATTGGTATAAAAGAATTTTCAATAGAAATGATATCGAAAATAGTATTCCAGATATCTATGAATATACCTCTTTTGCTCATGTATTCCTTAAACACTATATCAAAAGATTGTTGTATATCTATGCTCATCCACAAACATTTTTGAATATCATTGTGACCAAAATTCTTTAATAAAAAAGAATAAAATTGTTTTGTTTTCCTTTGTATTAAGACTATTTTATTTTTTCTTTTTAAAACAAAATCAACACAATTTCCCTCTCCGATAAAGTATAAGAAGTAAAACGGATTTTTAGTTTGATGTATGTTTAATTCCATTAAATATACATCTTTTTTTTCTTTTTCCATATTTATTTTTTACAGGTAAATCCTTTTTTTATTTGTGAAAATTCTGAACCTGCTCCTTTTTTCCAATTATCTTTACCATATTTGTCATCCAGAATACATTTAGCAAAACTTTCAATATTTTACCTTGTTCTGGTTTTAAGCCTCTCTAACCCAAGAGAGATAACTATTTGCAGCATCTTTATCACTTTTCTTACTTTTTTTCGCAAGATTCAAAATAGTCTTATCAGTTTTTTTACCTGTTTTTCTATCAAATAAAACAGAAAAAGCACCAACAACCGCTTCTATGCCACTCAAAACTACATTTTGTTCCATAAAATTATGTAATTTAATTTATCAAAGATACATTTTTTTTATAAATTATTGAATATCAATGTATTAAATTTATTATTTAATAAACAATTTCAAATAACGCCCTATTTTTTTATTTCTGTTCAAAAATTTGTAATTTTACCACAAATTAACACAAAAATATAAAAAATATGGCAACAATCAATTTTTATTTGGAAAAAAAGAAAAATGTTTCCGAACAAAATATTTTTGCGAGGTGCAAAAATGGAAAAAGCGAATTCAAATATTATCTCTCTGAAAAAATTGCACCAAAAGATTGGAATGTTAATACTCAGCGTATGCGAGGTACGACTACAAAGGCTGTCCAAATCAATAATCATATTGATACTATCCAAAATCTACTCAATGAAACAGCAAGAGACCTCAAAATGCAAGCTATTAAAACTGGTTTTAAAAATTTTGATACAAAAGACTGGCAAAATGAATTTAATAAAAAGATTGGCAATAGTAACCCAAATCAAATAATCAATTTTACTTTGCCTGAATTGTTGGACAAATATGTAGCCCTACAAAAAAATACATTAAAGAAAAAAAGTATTGATAGTTACGTTTCTGTTAAAAATTTGGTTGTAAAATTTTCAAATGAACATAAAATAAAAAATATTGATTACGAAAATTTTTATGTCCCTTTTTTAAATTTCCTCGTGGAAACAGGACTTAACAACAGCACAATAAATATTTACATCACAAAAATAAAAACCACTATTCAGTATTTTTTGGATTATACAGATTTTATTAAGGATAATCCAAAACTTAGGCTTTGGAAAAACTTAAAAACTCCACCTGAAAAACATATCACTTTTTCAGAAGAACAGGCGGTTGGATTGTATAAAATTGGGTTTCCAAAAGAAAAAATTGTTTTTGGAGAATATAAATTGACAAAAAAAAATTTCCGTAAAATTATAGATACTTTCATATTTTCATTTTATACAGGTTTAGCTCGTACTGAAATAAATAATATGAAAATTATTGACATCACTACAAAAAATACACTATTGATTACACGTCAAAAAACAAATAAAGCAATAGAAATTCCGCTTAATAATATTTGTCTTGAAACAATTGAAAGATATAAATCAGGCAACAATATCAAAATTATTCCAAAAGCAAATGTAGGAACTACCGATTATAACTCATTTTTAAAGAAAATTCTTGAAAATTCTAAACTTTTTGAAGCAGAAGTAAAACTTACCAAATATGTGGGTACTAATAAAATTGAAAAAATTGTTCCGCTTTGGGATGCAATTACTTTTCATAGTGCAAGACATAGTTACGCCACATATATGCTTGGAAAAGGGCTTGCCATTACTGACGTGCAAAAACTTTTGGGACACAGCAACGTGCTGATGACACAAAAATATGCTGATGTGGTGAATGACGAACTTATAGAAAGAGCAAGAAAAATATTAGACGCTAAAAACGAATAAAAAATCGTATTTAATTGGGATAAAAAATCCTTTCCATTTTTTTGGGAGGATTTTTTTGTTTAAGAAGTATACAAATTGCAAAAATAATTCTTATAAATATTATTACATTTTTTATGGAATAATTTACTGGATTATTGATTTTTTATTTACTTATTTGGTATTTTTCTATTTTTTTTATAAATTCCTTATGAAAAAATTTGTTTTTTTTTTATAAATTTTTATTATTACAACTTTATTTTAATATTGTTAAAAAAATAATCAATTTTATAATTAGCAATGGATGGCAATTCTTTAAATATTCTTTCTGAAAAAATTACGCAACTTAAAGAATTATTCCCTGAAATATTTACAGAAAACCAAATAGATTTCCATAAATTACAAGAAATATTAGGCAAAGATATTATCGCAAAAAATGAATATTATCAGCTTTCTTGGGCAGGCAAATCACAAGCTCGTGCGAATATCTACAAAACTACTACCCAAACACTCAAGCCTTGTTCTCCACTCAATCCACTGGATAATCCAAACACGCATACGCTTATAAAAGGCGAAAATTTGGAAGTACTTCGTATCTTACAAAAATCATATTTTAATAAAATAAAAATGATTTATATTGACCCACCTTATAATACAGGCAATGATTGTTTTACTTATCCAGACGATTTCGCAGAAAATAAAAAAGATTATTTGGAACGCACAGAACTTGATAATGTGTCCAGTATTTGGAAAAAAAACACAAGAGAAAATGGACATTTTCACTCTAATTGGCTTTCTATGATGCTTCCTCGCCTCTCAATAGCTCGTGGACTCCTGCGTGATGATGGTGTGATATTTATTT
Organism: Cytophagales bacterium; assembly: GCA_031425615.1. Taxonomy (GTDB): domain Bacteria; phylum Bacteroidota; class Bacteroidia; order Cytophagales; family Microscillaceae; genus JAAFIN01. The sequence continues at coordinate 8,353 of JANPJR010000013.1, read as the reverse complement.
CTATTGATGATAATGAAGCAAGTAACCTAAAATTACTCTGCGACGAAGTGTTTGGAGAGGAGAATTTTATAGTAAATGGCATTTGGGAAAAAGTAAAAATCAGAAAAAACTCTGCTAAATGGTTTTCGGATTCACACGACCATATTTTAATCTATTGTAAAAATAAAAATCTTTGGGAAAGAAATTTACTTCCACGAACAGACACATCAACATATAAAAACCCAGATAAAGATGAAAGAGGTGTTTGGATACCCATACCTATTTATGCCAATCATAAATATGATGCAAACTATACAATTACAAAACCAAATGGAGTTGTTTTAGAAAAACCTAAAAATAATTATTGGCGATTGAGCGAAGAAACAATAAATAGATACATCAAAGAAAATAGACTATGGTGGGGCGAAGGAAATAGTTATCCTATGATAAAAAGATTTTTAACAGAAGTTCAAGACGGATTAGTACCAAAAAGTATTTTTTATTATGATGAGGTTGGAGGGAATCCACATGGGGATAGTGAATTAAAATCTTTATTTGAGGGAAAGAAATTTTTTGAAAATCCTAAATCTGTAAGATTAATAAAATCATTTTTACAAATTTCAACATTCAAAGACGAATCTGCCCTAATCCTCGACTTCTTCGCAGGCTCAGGCACAACCGCCCAAGCGGTTATGGAATTAAATGAAGAGGATGGAGGCAATAGAAAATTTATATGTGTGCAGTTAGAAGAAGAAGTAGAAGAAACAAGCGAGGCATACAAAGCAGGTTACAAAAATATTTCTGAAATAACAGAGACACGCATAAAAAAAGTAGTAGAAAAAATCAAAAAACAACGTGAGGGAAAGATAGAATTTGCTAACAAACCCTTGCCTAAGTGCCAAGTGTATCAATTAGGCAAAAGCAATTTCAAATCGTGGTGTAATGATATTGCAAACATTAAAGAATTTAAAGAAAACCTTTTTGACTTTCAAGATTCGCAACTTTCACCCACAGAAGGCAACGAAGAAAATATGCTCATAGAACTTTGCCTAAAACGTGGTTTGGGTTTTAATATGACTTATACCAAAGAAGACGATTTTTATAAAATAAATACTTCGGAAGGTGCATTATGGTTTTGTTTTACAAAATATCATCCTGAATACAAAACTATGATATTAGAGCAATCACCGAAAGAAGTGTATATGCTCAATAGTAGTTTTGATGATGATGTGGCACTTACCAACCTAAAAATTTATCTTAATAATGAAGATATAAACCTCATACTTATATGAAATTACAATTTTCAGCCACCGAGCCTTACCAACTTGAAGCCATTGATGCTGTGATGAGTATATTTGAGGGGCAACCTTTGGCACAAGGTGATTTTGAAGTATCATTTGAATTAGAAAATGGAAGCCTTGCCCTGCACGACAAAGGTGTAGCAAATAATTTGGCAATAAGCGAAAGCCAAATATTAGAAAATATACAAAAAATACAAGCCAAAAACAACATAAAAATATCTAAAACATTAGTACCTGCAGTTTTTAGTGCTGAAAATGGCAAAAATACTAAACAAAAATCTGTAAAAAATGACAATGAAAATGTGGTATTTAACCGCTTAAATTTTACTATTGAAATGGAAACAGGGACAGGCAAAAGTTACACATTTTTACGAACTATTTATGAATTAAATAAAATATATGGTTTCAAAAAATTTGTAATTGTAGTGCCAAGCGTTGCTATACGAGAAGGTACAATGAAAAACCTACAAGTTACACACGAACATTTACAAGGATTGTACAATAACCCTTCAATAAAAAGCGTGATGTATGACCGCAATAATTTGAGTAGTTTGCGTAATTTTGCGGTTTCTAATGCAGTTGAGATATTGGTTATCAATGTAGATAGTTTTTCCAAAGATAACAATGTAATAAACACTATGCGAGAAACAGGCATAAAACCTATTACATACATTCAACAAACCAAACCTATCGTAATTATAGATGAGCCACAAAATTTTGAAACCAATATAAGACAGCAAGCCATTGCTAACCTCAATCCACTTTTTGTGTTGCGATATAGTGCCACACACCGCAATTTGTATAATTTGGTATATTCGCTTAATCCTGTTCAAGCGTATGATTTGGGTTTGGTAAAACAAATACAAGTAAGCGGAATTACTGCCAATGATAATTATAATGGGGCTTACATACACGTTCAAAAATTAGACAAACTAAAAAGCCAAGCAAAAATAACTATCCAAGCAAACACTTTGCACGGAGTAAGCCACAAAGATATTTGGGTAAAAAATACAGATGATTTATTGTTCCTTTCTGGTGGCAGAGAAACTTATAAAAATAATTTTATTGTTGAGGAAATTGATTTTAATAAAAAAGAAATTAAATTTTTGAATGGTTTAATGCTAACTGAAGGTGGCACACATTCAGATATGACTGAAGATGTGCTTAAAACACAAATAGAACGCACCATAAGAATTCATTTTGAAAAAGAAATAAAACTTTGGCAAGAGGGCAAAACAAAAGGCTATGGCAAAATAAAAGTAATTACTTTGTTTTTTATCAATAAAGTGCATAATTATCGCCAGTATGATGCACAAGGCAATCCAAGCAAAGGAATATTTGCCATTTGGTTTGAGGAAATATTTGAAAAATGTGTCAAAGAATACAAAGGTAAATATGCGGATTTATTTACAAATGCACCTAAAAATACCTTTTTTGAGAAAGAAAAAGCACACGATACCGAAATTCCCAAAGGTTTTTGGCAAACAGAAAAAGTGCATAATGGATATTTCGCACAAGATAAGAAAGGAAAAATAAAAGACACCAAAGGCGATAGTCAAGATGACGAAGGTATTTATGCGTTGATTATGCGCGATAAAGAAAAATTATTGAGCATTGATGAGCCTCTTAGGTTTATTTTTTCACATTCTGCTTTGCGTGAGGGTTGGGACAATCCTAACGTTTTTCAAATATGTACGCTCAACGATACAAAATCAGAACTCAAAAAACGCCAAGAAATTGGCAGAGGTTTACGTTTATGTGTGGATAGCACAGGCAGACGAGTACACGACAAAAATATAAATGTACTTACCATTATCCCAAATGAACATTATGATGATTTTGCGAAAGCATTACAGCAAGAAATTGAAGAAGAAACCAGCGTAAAATTTTTCAATCGTATCAAAAATGCTAATCTTCCATCTAAGAAAAAAACACCTCAACCCAACAAAGACATTACAAAAGAAAATTATCCTGAATTCTTTGAAATCTGGGAAAGAATTAGCAAAAAAACAATTTATAATATCAACTATGACAGCCAAGAACTCATAAACAATGCCATCAAAAAAATAAATAGTATTGCCCCAATTAGTCGCCCTGTTTTAGATATTCAAACCGCCAAAATTACCTACACAGAATTTGGTATAGATACAGATTTACAAAATTCTAAAATAGAACACACAGAAATAAAAAAATATCCTATTCCTGATGTGTATGCCTACATTCAAAACCGAGTAGAACTTACACGAACCACGATTTATAAAATATTGTCAAAAGTTAATAATTTGGAATATTTACAAAATAACCCAAAAAAATATTTGGAAACTGTTATATCTTGTATCAAAGAAACTCTTGATGAATTGCTGGTTGGAGGTATTGAATACGAATTTACACAAGATAGTTATAAAATGGAAATGATTACAAACCAGAAACTCAACGTTGATTTAGAATATTTATTTGCGGTTTCTGTTCCCGAAAAAACGCTTTTTGATTATATTCATGTGGAGAGTACGACAGAAGAAAAATTTGCAAAAGATTGCGAAGCACAAGATGAAATAAAGTTTTTTATGAAACTTCCTCGCGCTTTTAAAATTCCTACACCAATAGGCAATTACACACCTGATTGGGCGGTGGTTTTTAAAAATGACACCAAAATATATTTTGTAGCAGAAACCAAATCAAACCTTTCAGAGAAAAATTTGCGAGGTTATGAAAATATGAAAATTGATTGTGGTAAAAAACATTTTGCATTATTTACACCTTTTAATGTTGAGTACAGAGCAGTAACCAAATTAAAAGAATTGATTTCTAATGAAAATGGTAAAATGTTTGAAGATTAAAAAATATTTATGCCCTAACCTTTAAAAACTAAAACAAAAAAAATGAAAATAAGAAAAGTAACTATTGAGCCAAAATCTGATACTTTAACACCTTGTTTGGTAGTTTATGTTGAAGTTGAATCAGAATATCAAACAGAAGGGTTAATTTCTATTTGTGGTACGCTAAAAGTAGATGGTAAAATTTTGTGTGAGCTGAATGAAACCTTAAAAGGATATAATAACCTAAATTATAATATTCTTCTAAATTTGAGTGATGACCAAAAACAAATAATGATAAAAAATAACTCTAACCCTATAAATTATACTGCTACTATGCCTGCTTTTCTTTCGCCAAAAGCTATTGAACATATTGAAAGAAAAAGAGAAAAAAATGCCCAAAAATCAATAGAATTTCAAATGGAATTTATAGTTAAGTATTTGCGAAATCCTGTAATTAATGAGTACAGCAATAACATATCTGCCCTCGCTAACCAAATAATCACAGAAAACCAATACGAAACATTTACAATTAACCAAAGTGATTGGACTCAAAAATATACTAAACCGCTTGGAATTGGGGATTTTATTCTTTTGGAATTAAAACTGCCTGAAAATGGAAATATACAAATTCCTGTATTTTGGGTTGAGCTTTACAATAAACTTTCTGAGAATGTTGCAAATATGCACAAATATATTGTTTTGGGTGATTGGGAAAATACGATGTTTCACGCAAGGAAATTTTTAGAAAATGCAAGATTAGGGAGTAATTTGTCTGCTATTCAGCCATTCCAAACAGCATTTACAGAACTAATGACTTCTAATAATCATAGCCAACAAGGAATAGACAACTTTTATGAAGGCATTAGAAAGTTTTTTGATTTTATGTCAAAATATATTCATGACCGAAATCAAGCAGGCCAAATTGTTCCTACACCTATTTGCAAAAAAGAAGATGCTTATTTTGCTTACACTTTGGCGGTAGGTCTTTTGAGTTTTATTGGTAATAAAATATCTGAAAACTAAACACTTGTAAAACACAAATTTCTTTATTTTGAAAAACCAACTTTAAAATTATGGAATCAAAAAAGATAAATCAACAACACATCAACAAAGTTCGCAAAGCACCTAAAAAATATGGACTTCTATTTGAAGAGTATGGAAAATCCTCTAATATAGATGATTACACAGACACAGAAATTAGTGAAATGATTTATGGTGCCTATGAACACAAAAAAATGTTGCTTGCGGACGAAAATTATTTTATTGATTTAACTATGGTAACTGAAATAATTTGTGACCTTGGTAATGTGAGTTATTTAAAAAAAATAGAAATTAAAGAAAAGGAAGAAAGTAAAAATAATTCCATCATAAATATTAAGGCTTTTTATATAAAAGATTATTGGCTTATAACAAAAGGAGAAATTTGTGGGATAACAAAGCATAAAATAACAAATTTTTTCCATAAAATCGGAGTGATGACACAAGGGAAGGGTAATCATCAAAGTTGTTATGTAATTGATAATGATTATCAATCACTTCAAAAATTTGAGCAAGGGCTTTTCCCAAAGGATTTATTTCACCCTGTCAAACTTTTTATAAATAGGTTTTTCTTTAAAGATGATTATAGAATTTCAAATTTCAGGGTTGATCACAACTTTATATTGGAAAAATAATAATAAACTACCCTATGAAAAAACCAAAATTTATTGTCTTAACACGTGGAATCAGAATTTAAAGATATGGGTTTTGAGAAATACTTTTATGCAAAAGGTGTTCGTAGTATTGCAGGAAAATTTGCAAAAGATAATCTTTGTGGTGTTTATATTTTGCATTTTGAAAATGGCGAATTTTATGTTGGACTTACAAATAATATTGTAAATAGGTATGCTCAACATAGGAAAATCCGTTTGGATATTGAATTTATAAGTTTTAAATCAGTTGCAAAATCAAAGCTCACAGAAATAGAAAGGGAGACAATCTATGAACTTGAAAATAGAAAAAAGCCATTAAGAAATATCAATATTGTGGGCATAATAATTGGTAAAACAGATTTTGACCTTGTTGTTTCAAAGAGAGACCAAGAAAAATGGCTTGATTATCAGTTACCTTTTGAGAGTTTAACCACAGAAAGATTTTCTTATCCTGAACATAGAAAAAAATATACAGCAAAGTTTGAGAAACTTAAATCAAATCCACTTTTTGAAAGTTGTTGTGAGATACTCCAACATTACATTTGTTTTACAATACTTTATCCAAGAAAAACAGAATATTATTTTTGGAGTTGTAGTTGTTTGCCATCAACAGATAATGCCTTAGTAAGAGTTAATATTTATTGGCAAGAAACATTAAATATTTTTGAAGGAGAGTTTGAATATTTGGAAGGAGGAATTGAAAAAAAACGAAAAGGACTTTCAATTGCAATTTGGGTTTCAAAAAGCAAATTATTTGAAAAATATACAAAAAAGACTTTGCTTGAAAAATATAGCACCCTTTTATTTGGGGATATTATCTATGAAAGTGGAGGGCAAGACCAACAACAATTAATTATTTTAGATATTGAATTTTTGGATTTTCTTTATGATAAGGGCATTTCAGATGCAATCAAAGATTTTAATTTACGACTTATGAGAAAAGGAAAGTGTATTTTTAATCGTTATCATAGCTTAGATTTGGCAGATGAAGCAGTCAGAACTGACAATTTAATTCCAGAATAATTAAAAATTATAAAAAATAACTAAAAATATTTGCATTTTTACCAAATACGCTCTACTTTTGCATTGTGAAGTAGTGTAACGGTTGCATAAAAGGCTCATAATCTTTTGGTAGTAGGTTCAATTCCTACCTTCGCAACATAGAAGCTAACGCTTAAAAGCTGGTAGCAAAAACAAAGAATAAAATACAACAAAAAAAAACACCTCGCCTGTGAAAATAGTGCGAGGTGTTTTTTTTATAACAAGGTGCATTAGCTTAGTCGGTCAAAGCGTCGCATTCATAATGCGAAAGTCAATAGTTTTTTTTAATAGTTTTACTCAACAATTTTTAATTTCTTTAAAGTTTCAATTTCAGCTGGCAAAATATTTTCTTGCACCAATTCCCAACCATAATGCTTTGTTCCCAATGCTGAACCATCATAATCTGCCCATTCAGCATTGTACTCTCCTTTTGTGGAAATTACATATTTTTTCCAAGCCTCCATAATTATCCCTTCTTCTTCCTCAAAGTAAGTATGGTATTCATCTCCCAATTCTACACCTTCCAAATATTCATTTGGCAAAATATAGTAAATATCATCAATGTCTTTATCAGCCCAATAAGTAGGGCGTTCAAAAATCAAATCATACAAATCACTTTCATTTTCAGCAATTATGTATTTTTCAATACTTGTGTGTTCGTCTTTGGATGCAAAGTGTTGAACAATTATTTTGTATAAGTTCATAGTTTTTGTGGCTAAATTTCCTCCATTTCAAGTCTAAAAATTTTATCACTATGCCCAATATCACCAAGTCCTGTTATTTCAAAACACCTTACGTTGTACCCTCCCCAAGGCGCGTCAGGCGTAGGGTCAATCTCGGAGAACGAGATATTCATTTCAAAGTCCTCTAATCCATTTTCTCGGATTAGGTCAATTATTTCTTGCCCTGTCATAGTTATTCTTTTTTGGTTATTTTTTGGATTACTTCTTCAATTCCCATGTTTTGGTACTCTTTTACGAGTTCGCCTTTGAAAATATCGTAAGGCTCTTTTGCATTGGAAAAATTATCATAAATTGATATTTGAATAAGCCTTTTCCCCTCTCTCCTTTTGAATACCAAAGGTTTGTTATCCGAATACCTCCCCCAAAGATTAAAACTAACATCTCTTACGCGTTCCCATTCTTTCATGTATTTTTTAAAATCTTTTATGACTTTAAAAAAATAATAAATATTTGGATAGTCAGTTTCATTAAATTTTTCTATGAAACTTTTAAAACCCGCCTTTCTTTCTTTTTTTTGCACCCCAAAATCCATCAACCCCATGATGTTATGCCAATAATCCTCCCCAAATAATTCCTCAGCGATAACCTTAAATTCGTTGTTGTAAAACTCCCTAAATTCATCAGACCAAAAATATTTGTTCTCATTTTTGTCATTGATTTTTAGTTGTGGGTTGCTTTCTGAATACCTTTTAAAAACTGAAAAAGCATCTTTTTCAAATTCCTCTTTCAAATATTCATTATATGTCCTGTCCTCGTTCCATTTAATATAAAAAGCTGACAAA
>JANPJR010000012.1:0-1670 GCA_031425615.1 Cytophagales bacterium | reverse complement strand
TTGGCAACGAATCTGATCGTGGGAACGGCCTCGAAATGGCCGAAAACGGTGAAAATGGCCTTGAAATGGCCGAAAACGACCCTTTTCAGAATGCGGCTGCACCACGTCCATCAAGACCAACGGAAAATCCAACTCGACGATCGGGTAGAGCATGGAAGCCTTCATTGAAATTCCTGGAAAGTTTTGGTCAAAACGAAATAGCCTTGCCAACAATCGATGACGAAAACGAGGTACTAAAGTACACCGTAGAGCACCATACAATGGTGGATCAAGTCGATCCTTTGGCACTGTTAGCCAAGACGGACCAAGATACTATGTATTGGGACCAAGCCATAAAGGCCCCAGACAGTGAACAATTTGTAAAGGCAGCACTCGACGAGGTGCAAACACATGAAGATAACAAACACTGGATCGCCGTACCACTGACAGAAGTGCCAGAGGGCGTCCGGATTTTGGATTGTGTATGGAGCATGAAACGAAAACGGCGATTGAAAACCAACGAAATATATAAGCATAAGGCACGTTTAAATATCCATGGTGGACAGCAAGAGTTTGGCATTAACTACTGGGAAACGTATGCTCCGGTAGTAACTTGGGCAGCCATCCGGCTACTGTTGGTTCTGTCCATTATATGCGGCTGGTACTCAGTCCAAATTGACTTTGTATTGGCATATCCACAAGCTCCAGTGGAATGCGAATTGTTTATGCGAATCCCCAAAGGATTCAACATTCAAGGAGGAACAAGGGACACGCATTGTCTCAAATTGTTAAAGAACCTGTACGGACAAAAGCAGGCAGGACGGGTGTGGAATCGGCACTTGCACGAGATCCTATTAGAGTTAGGATGGGAACAAAGCAAGGCTGACGACTGTGTGTATTACAAGAACGGTGTAATATTTTGTGTATATGTCGACGATGGCATATTATTCTCGATCTATCAAGAAAGAATTGATGCTTGTATAAAGGAGTTACAAGGAAGGTTCAACATTAGCGTAGAAGGCGACGTAAGCGACTATGTCGGTGTAAACATTGAGAAGAAAGAGGATGGCACAATTCACATGACGCAACCACAACTCATCAAGTCCATTATTAAGGAAATGAATTTCCTAGATAGTACCAAGCCATCAACAATACCGGCTTACTCATCAGTGACATTATCTGCTGGGACCAATAAGCCACCTCACAAAGCGGACTGGTTGTATCGTCGCGTGATTGGAAAGCTAAACTTCTTGGAGAAATCATGTAGACCTGAGATTTCGTGCGCAGTGCACCAAGCAGCAAGGTTTGCAGCAGATCCAAGAACTAATCATACAGATGCAGTCAAGAAGATAGTGAGATATTTGATAGGCAATCAAGATAAGGGTATTATTTACAAGCCAAACGAACATTCGTTTGAAGTCTATGCTGACGCCGACTTCTGTGGTCTATGGGATCATTCCATAGCTGAGGAGGATCCGGTTACAGCTAAATCAAGAACTGGTTATGTAGTGATGTATGCTGGTTGCCCCATCATCTGGGCATCCCAGTTACAACCTGAAATAGCCCAATCAGTGACTGAGAGTGAGTACATATCTCTCAGCCAATGTCTCCGACAGACTATTCCCCTAATGCGATTGGTAGAAGAGTTGAAGGAGAAATTAGAAATCCCAATGGATACAATTCCAACGGTG
>JANPJR010000011.1:0-123353 GCA_031425615.1 Cytophagales bacterium | reverse complement strand
GTTCAAAAAGTTTAAGGTTTTAAAATCGTAGTGGTAAGACTTACCTCTGCTTTACAAACTTTTAATTTTAAACAAAAATAAACATATTTTTTTAAATTTAATAAAAAAAACAAAAAAATTAACAAAAGATTTTTAAGTCTTTAAAAAGATATAACAACTGGGTAAAATTTTATTGAAATCTGCTTTTTGTGTGTCTAAAATATATCTTTTGGGTAATAAAAAATAAAAAACCCACAAAATTTTCAAATTATTGGAAATTTTGCAGGTTTTTGTTAAATTTTTAGTTTTATTTCTTATTTTTTTGTAAAAAATCTTCATCACGGATTTGTGCTTGTGCTTCTGCTGGGCGTTCTTTTTTCTTTTTTTCTTCTTTCTTTTTCTCCTCTTTTTTCTCGTTTTTTTTATCTTCTTTCAGCGTCAATTTATCTTCTTTTTTATCATCTTGTTCAGGAAATTCAGGTGGTAGGATTTGGGCTTGTTCGCTTCTTGCCCAGCCAAAATACCCTTGTTCAAACCTATTTATGCGTGTTACCATGTCTTGGTATGTGCCTATGTCCTCGTTTTCGGTTTTGAGTTGAATATTGAGACAATGAAAGTGATTTGTAAACTCTTTATAACGCCAGCCCTCCAATAAATCTGCTATTTTGATGTCATTTGGAAGTTTTGGAAAATGAATTTCACACGTAATTACTTCATATTTTTGAGCTTTTAAGCTAAAATCTATAATCTGCCTATCTTCCAATCTTTCATATACCATTTCACCATTTCTACGCACATTACGTACTTCTATCATAGAGAAATTTTCTCTTGGATTATTGGGATTGGCAATGCACCAACTACTATCCCGCCCTGCACCAAACAAGCTTACTTTTGTAACAGGGTTGTATTGGTATCTACTGCGTTCGCTCTTGGTTGGAGGCTCGCCCAAATACCTAAAATGCAACACTGTTCTTTGTGGGCGGTATTCTATTTTATCCAAGATATATGATTTTTGCCACGTTTGATAAATAGGTTTATAATCAATATACCCCTTAGATTTCCCATTAGATTTCTGTTCTTTTTCTTTTTTTTCTACATATTGTGCTGAGGAGGAATTGGGTTTTATAAAAAATCCAAACAATAAAAAAAGTAAAAAAAAGTAAAAAATGGATTTTTTGTGCCAAAATTTGTAAATAGTATTCATAAAAATTTTCAATTTAATCTTAAAAACATTATTTTTTTGATATAAACGTTTTTTTTTGTAAAAAATTTCATAAAAATTTATTTTGTATTCACGTGAGTTCGGGATAAAAAAAAGGATAAAAATGTATAAATTGAAAAAAAAACCAACACTTTATCCTTATTTGGTTATGAACCACAAAAATACAGAAACTTCTTCAAAACAAGACATTTTAAAATTAGTAGAAATATTTATTTTAGTAGATGATTTTTACCAAGGAATGACCTATTACACACAACATCATTGGTTAAACAATTACTCACTACTATACAGATTTTAAAAAAACACATTCAAAACGCAGGAAAAAGGCTTTTTTAAATAATTTTTACTAAAAAATAATACGTTTTTTGAAAAACTAAAACAAATATTGTATTTAACGCTATTTTCAGTTTGTAACTTTTCAAAAAATCATGGTCAGACCTCCGTAAACTACGATATAGACTCACGTTGTATTGAGCTAACAACATAAATAATTGGTAAATTTAACTACGATTTTTTCGGATTGTCAAGTGTTTTGTTCCCCACACATTAACAATTACAACTGAAAAAACGGACAACAAACTGATAACTTTTATTATTTTTTCCTACATTTTAATTCCCAAGACGATAATATCATCAATTTGTTCTTTCCCATTCATCCAATCTACCAATGTATCCATCAGAATACGTTTTTGCTCACGCATAGGCAGTGGGCTTATTTCCAAAAGTAATTTATAAAAATTATTTCTACCAAATTTTGCTTCACGTGTCATGCCTTCTTTTTTACCAAATTGGTCTTGATAACCATCAGAAAACAGGTAAAAAATATCATTTTTTTCGTATTCAATAATTGTAGTTTCAAATTTTTTATTCGGAATTTGTACGCCACCAATAGGGTGTTTTGAGCCTTTAAATTCTGTTAATTCACCATTTCTAATCATTAGAATAGGGTTTTTTGCTCCAGCAAGTTCTATTTTTTGCGTAATATTATCAAATACCATTACCGCCATATCCATACCATCTTGGGTTTGTCCTGGTTCATCTTGTTTGAGATAATTGCGAATACTTTTGTCCAATTTCGCCAATATTCGGTCAGGTTTGTATATGTGTTCTTCTAATACAATGCTATTAAGAATATCATTGCCAATTACGGTCATAAATGCACCAGGTACGCCATGTCCTGTGCAATCCATTACTGCAAGCACTTTTTTGATGTCAGAAAATCCCTTAAAAATAGATGTTTTTTTCTCATTTTCTTGTGTATTTTCAAAGGCAAAAACAGGTTCAGGGCTGGTTTCCGCAAACCAATAAAAATCACCAGAAACCATATCACGTGGTTGATACAATACAAAAAAATCTTCAAACTCATCTTCAAGTTCTTTTTTATCTACTAATATTGCATTTTGGATTTTGCGTGCATACTTAATACTATCCGATATTTTTTTGAATGAACGTTCAAGTTGCAAATTTGTAGTTTCTATTTCTTGGAGTGATTTCGCTTTACCAAAAGCAGAAACTGCGTGTTCCTTAAAGTGCAAAAGTGATTCAATGTCTTGTAAAGAAATTTTTTCAATATTTTGATTACAATCCAATAATAAAACTGCCTCTATATTTTCTCTAATTGGAATATACATCACCAAAGAAGTTTTGGGTAAATATTCAGGTGTAAGCGCTTGTAAAGGCATTATATGATTGAGATAATAGAAATCGTCTGTTAGTTTTTCACCCATTTCACAATAATCAAAAACTTGTTTGATGTGAAATATTGTATTAGAAAAATCTTCTATTTTGTAGCCTTCTGTGCATTTTATTTCAAATTTTAAAATGGTTTCTGAGCGTACTTTCTCCAAAAAAGACATCAAAAAAATACCTTTATCTGCTTTTGGAAATAAGTGTAATGCTTGTTGTAAAAGAATAGGCAAAATAGCGGTAAGGGCAGTTTCTTTATTAATGATGCGCACAGTGCTTTCTATAATCTGTAATTCTTCTTTTTGTTGTTGGATTTCTTCGTATTGATTTCTAATTTTTTCGGTACTTTGAAGAATTTTATCTTCTAATATTTTCTGGCTTTTTTCCAATGCACTCACACGCCAACGATACCCTACAACCAATAATGCAACTATGATTACAACAACAAATAACCAAAAAATATAGGTTTGGTAAAAATATGGTGCTAAATAAAAATGCAAAATTGTGCCTTCTTCATTCCAAATACCATCATTATTGCACGCTTGTACTTTAAATGTATAATTGCCTGGTGGCAAATTGGTATAAAAAACTTGTTCCCTTTTGCTTACAATTATCCAATTTTCTTTGTAATGGTCACCTTCCAACTTATACCTAAATTGTACTTTGTTTGGTGCAATAAAACTCAACGCAGTAAAATCTATTTCAAAACGTGTTTTGCCTGCTTTTAGGTTAATATCATGGTTTAGGTCTTGTTCCTCATTATCCACTATCATTTTTTTGATTTTTACGTGTGGTTTTTGTGGATTGATAAAAATCTGTTTTGGGTTAATCATCGCAAGCCCTGACGTGGTAGGAAACCATATTTTACCTTGTTTATCCACTATGGCAGAAGGCTGTGTAGAACCCGCACAATCACTACTTTTCATACCATCTTCCTCTTGGTAAAGTGTACCTGCAATTTTCTTGATTTTTCCTGCAATAAATTGCTCTAATTGTTTTTTTTCTAAAAAAAATACGCCTGTATTACAACTAAACCAAAGCCTACCCAACGCATCAGGCGTAATGCTGTGCACTGCATCATGTGGAAGTCCATCTTTTGCATAAATATTGGTAATTTTACCTTCTTTTATATGGCTCAAACCGCCTTTTGTACCTACCCACATTGCCCCTTTTTCATCTTCAAAAAAAGAAAAAATCAGATTATTTGCCAAACCAGCTTTCATATCGTAGATTTTGATGCGATTGTCTGGCAAAAGGCAATTAATACCACCACCATCTGTACCAATCCAAAGCCTACCAAGTTTATCTTCATGCAAAACTGTAACAGAATTGTCAGAAAGCCCTTGTTTTGTGGTAATATTGGTAAATATGCCCTTGTCAAAGATGCTCAAACCTGTGCGTGTGCCTATGTAAAATCCGCCTTTTTTTCTGCGTGTGAGCGACCTTGCTACATTTCCTGCAAGCCCTTCATTTACAGTATAATGTTTTACCTTAATATTCCCAAAATTTTTATCAAAAGTAATCTGGTTTATCCCTGCGCCATACATTGCTACCCAAATATCGCCATTTTCACCCTCCATGATAGAACGAATATAATTACTTGAAAGTCCTTCTTTGGTCGTTATTTGTTGGAAAACACCTTTTTTATAGCGTGTAATCCCTCCACTTGTAGTACCAGCCCATATCGCACCATCTGACGATTCATATACACAATTAACCACATTATCAGAAAGCCCTTCTGAAACACCAAAATTCGTAAATTTCCCATCTTTGAGCCTGTTCATGCCTCCCCTATTCAATCCAATCCAAAGGCTTCCTTCGTGGTCTTCATAAATTTCGGTAACAGAATTAGCACTTAACCCATTTTTTTTATCAAAAAACTCAAATTTTGGTGTTTCGGAGGTGTCTTTTGTAGGATTGAATTCATTTTTTGGCAAAAAACGAGCAACACCTGCGCTTTGTGTGCCTATCCACATAGCACCTTGTTTATCACAAAATAATTTTGTGATATTTTCGTCCCTAATGCTGTCTTTTTCCTGAAAATATCGGTATTTTTTGGTTGAAGGAATCCATTTAATAAGCCCAGCCTGCGAGCCAAGCCAAAAATTCCCTTGCAAATCTTCTGCAATGCTGGTGATAGTGCGATTGAAAAGAAGGATTTTATTGCGTCCATAATCTTCAAAAGTTCCATTTTGATATACATTGAGCCCTCTTGTAGAACCAATCCAAATACTGCCATCTTTGGCGGTATAAAGTGCAGTAATTTCTTTGGAAGCAAGACCGTCTGCGGTGGTATAATTTTTAATATTTTCGCCTAATTTCCATTTACACAAACCATTTTTAGTACCAATCCACAAAAAACCTTCTTTGTCTTCGGTCATTTTCGTAATGGTATTAGAAGGTAATCCATCATCAGTCGTGTAAGTTTTAAACTTGCCATTTTCCAAGCAAGTCAAACCACCATTATTTGTACCAAACCAAATCCTATTTTTTTTATCCTGAAAAATCTCCCAAATTCCGCTTGTACGCAGTGCAGGTGTATTGGTGGTGTTGTAAATATCAAATTCAATCCCATCAAAGCGTGCAAGTCCTTCATACGTAGCTATCCAAAGATAACCGTCATGCGATTGGCGAATAGCAAAAACACTGTTTTGTGGCAGTCCTTTATCTTTTTGCCATACTTCGCATACATATTGCGTGATTTTTTTGTCAAAAGAAAGTGGTAAATACCCTTTTGGTGCAGGTATTTGTGCAAAAATTGGTGTAGGTATTATGGATAAAAATGTAAATAAAAAAATTTGTACTAAAAAAACAGGCACAAAAAACAAGCATAATAAAAAGTATAACAAAGATAACCCATACGAAAAGACATTAGAAAATGCGTTTTTTCGTTTGCAATTATTTTTGTTGCTGTTTTTATGATTTATTTTGTTTTTATATTTTATTATTTTAAAAGCATTTATAAAAATCCCTTTTAAAACTATATCGCTCCACAATTTTTGTGTGTTTGAGTGCATAATTTACCATTTTTTATATACAAAATTTTTTAGAACGTTTTTTGTAGAGCAAATTAGCACATTTTTTTTGAAAAAAAGTAATTTTTTATAAAAACAAAAAAACTTTTGACACGAAAAACGCTTATTTTATCGTTATTTAGCCACCTAACCCTCAAAGGGAACAAATACAAAAAAGTGATTTTTAGCTTTTATCTAAAAAGATACATTATTTTTATAATTGCTTGATGTTTACCTTACTTTGTTTCCAAAATATCATATTGTTTGATTTTTCGGTAAAGTGTGCGCTCTGAAATACCTAAATCAGCAGCAGCAGATTTGCGTTTATTTTTATTTTTTTTGAGGGCTTTTAGGATTAGTTCTTTTTCTTTTTCTTCAATAGAAAGCGTGTCATATTGTATTTCGTGTGTTATATCTTGCACTTGTATTTTTTCAATTGTTTCTTTGGTATCTATTGTTTTTATAGGGAGTAAATTTGTATTGTTGTGTAAATTTTGATTTACAACCAAATTATTTTTTAGTGGTATAATATTAGCTTCGTGTTGGTTGTATTGATTTTGGTTGTATTGATTTTGGTTATATACAAAATCCCCTTTTTCTATTTTTGGGTTTGCATTTTCATTTGTGATAACATCACGCAATAAGTCTTGGTATGTGTGCAGACTTTCATTAGGCAAGTTGCCATTTTGTATCATTTGAAAGACCAATTTTTTCAAATCTGTTACATCTTGTTTCAAATCAAACATGATTTTGAATAAAATTTCCCTATCTGATATATTTTGAAAGCCCCCATTATTATTATTATAATGATTTCCTTCTGTATTTTCTATTCTTACCAAAGAATTATTGGTATTAAAAGGTTTTGGTAAATAATTTATCAATGTATCTGCATTGATAAAACGGTTATCACCTTCCAAAAGCGAAATCTGGTCGGTTAAATTTTTGAGTTGTCGCACATTTCCTGTAAATCTGTATTTTAGCAAAATTTCCTTTGCTTCATCAGAAAGTTGTATCATAGAAGTTTGGTATCTTTCTGCGAAATCAGAAGCAAATTTTCTAAATAACAATAAAATATCATTTCCTCTTTCACGCAAAGCAGGTACATAAATAGGTACTGTGCTAAGTCGGTGAAATAAATCCTCTCTAAATTTTTTGTCTTCAATGGCTTTGTCCAAATTCACATTTGTAGCACCAACTACACGCACATTTGTTTTTAACACTTTTGATGAACCCATACGCACAAATTCGCCTGTTTCCAATACCCTAAGCAACATTGCTTGTGTATTTTGGGGCAATTCCCCTATTTCGTCCAAAAAAATAGTACCGCCATCAGCAGTTTCAAAATACCCTTTTCGCACATCTGTTGCTCCTGTAAAAGAGCCTTTTTCATGTCCAAAAAGTTCTGAATAAATCGTACCTTCGGGAATTGCACCACAATTTATAGCAATAAATTGCCCATGTTTGCGTGGGCTTAATTGGTGAATTATTTTAGAAAAAGATTCTTTCCCTGCTCCATTTTCGCCTGTGATAAGCACACTCATATCCGTAGGAGCAACTTGCACCGCCTTACGAATAGCATTGAGCAATGAAGGTGCATTACCAATAATACCAAATTTTTGCTTTATATTTTGTAGTTCTATATCAGTCATGAGAATTAGAAATTTGGAATGAATAATTAGGAATAAACAGCCAAATACAATACGAGATTATGGATTATGAATTATAGATTAAACAACCAAATACATTAAATAAAAATATTAAAGTTTTAAAAACTTTAAATTAATATTTTATTATAAATTGTTTTATTAGAATATTATTTTACTTACCTTATTAAAGATTATTTGCAACCAAATAATTCATAATTCATAATTCATAATTTATAACTTTATTTTTTCTTTTTTGGTTTTTCTTTTTCTTTAAATTGGTTATCACCCAAAAGTTCCTGCAATTTGTTCTCCAATTCTTGTTGTTTTTGTTTGTTGTATGTACCCGTTGTATGATATACAATTTTTCCTTTTGTATCCACAAGGTAAAAATAAGGTAATTTGCGTTCATCTTTGCTTTTGCCCAACGCAAGGTCAGGATAACTGTCAAGTGTTCTGCCTTTTACCACTACAATATGCTCTTTCCAATGGTCTTTGATGTTTTCCTCCAATTTTGATTTTACTTTGCCCGAAGCAAGTCTTTTGATGCCCGTAAGCAAAATTACAAATTTAACATTAGCATCATAAGGCTCAAACTCAAACAAAGATGTGCCTGGTGCTTTGATAAAAAGGTCAAAAAGTGGTTGTCGCCAATTTTTGAGATAATCTTCCGAATCTTCGGAATATGCCAATGCTACCAACGTTATTTTGTTGTTGCGTGGTGGCACATTATCCGTTTTTTGCATCAGGTTATCGCCCGACATACTTGGAAATATTTTGCCTACTTGTGCAAAAACATTCGTTATGAATAAATTTAGAAAAAATAATAAAAAAAGGTTTTTCATTTGCAAAAAAAGGTTTATAAATTGAAATATGATATTATGAAATATATTTTTTATGTGATTTTTTTATGTGATTTTTTTATAAAACCATACTTGAAAGTAACGTTTTCGTAACGTTTTCTTTGCATAAAAATTATTTTTCTCATACACATAAACCAAGTTGCCAGTTATCCGTTTTTAAGTAGTCAGTTTTTATAAATTCACGTAAATTTACATTTTTAACACAGAAAACGATAAAATAAATGGTTATTTTTCTAAAAAAAATATAACACGCAACTTGGGTTACACATAAAAAGTTAGGAATTTATTTGTTTGGGCGTATTTGCTACGTATTTTTTTTCAAATATTTTTATTTTCTCAAATTTTTTATTTTCTCAAATCCTTAAAAAAATCCTTTAAAATTGTTTGGCATGCTTCATGCAAAACACCTTTTTCCAATATAGTTTTTGGGTGTAAAAGATTTCCTACGTGTTCAAAACCACGTTTTTCATCATAAGCCCCAAAAACTACTTTTCCTATTTGCGACCAATACAACGCACCTGCACACATCACACAAGGCTCCAATGTTACATACAAAGTACATTGGTGTAGATATTTTGCCCCCAAGTACAATGATGCAGAAGTAATACAAAGGATTTCAGCGTGGGCAGTTACATCAGCTAATTGTTCTGTTTGGTTGTGGTGTTTGGCGATAATTTCGCCATTTGGTGCCACAATAACCGCTCCAACAGGGATTTCGCCTTTTTGGTAGGCGTTTGATGCCTCTTGCAAAGCAATTTGCATATAATATTCTGCGGTCATACAAAGCCAAAAACAATAATTTTTATACTGCCAAAGGTGTGATATTGACTGCTTCAATGTGTTTTACTTCTGAAACCATATTTTTTACTGCATCTTCAATGCCTGCTTTCATGGTCATTTGCGACATAGGACATGAGCCACAAGCCCCCAAAAGTTCTAATTTTAATACGCCTTCTTGCGTAAATTCTACAATTTTGACATTTCCGCCATCTTGTGCCAAATATGGGCGTATATTATCTAAGGCTTTTTCTATGCGTGTTATAAGTTCTGACATGATAAATTATGGATTATGGATTATTTAATTAATACAATGCAATTGAAGTTTGTATATATTTTCAATCAATTACGGTGTATCTAATTATGAGGATAAATTTTTTGTAAAAATAATCTTTAATTTTCAAACAAAAAAAATGTGTTTTTAATTTCAATAAAAATAAATACAAAGTAGTGATTTTTTGTATCATTTTCCTGGAAGGAGAAAGGTTTTTGGATAATTCATATTTTATTTTTGAAGTTTTGAAAAAAAACCTATAATTTTGCATAAAACAATTATCACTATTTTTACAATTTTTTACATAAAACGATAAAGATTAAGCATTTTACAGTCGTTTTTCATCAATTTTTTTCGTTAATTTTTTAACTGTGGATAAAGTAAGACTAAAAATTATAGGACTTTCCTCCAATCACACAAGCGGTAATTCGTTTGCTATGATTTTGGGAGATACACAAAATATGCGTAGATTGCCTATTGTAATAGGTATATTTGAGGCTCAAGCTATTGCCATAGAAATAGAAGGCATACGCCCACATCGCCCTATGACGCATGATTTGTTCAAATCTTTTGCGGAAACATTTGAATACAAAATCACCGAAATCCTTATCAACGACTTGCGTGAGGGGGTTTTTTATGCAAAAATTGTATGCACAAATGGTACGGAAATTCACGAGATAGATGCCCGCCCTTCTGATGCAGTTGCTATCGGAATACGTTTCAAAGTACCAATTTATACCTCTGAAATCATACTTTCTGAAGCTGGTATCTTAGACAATTCTATATCTGAAGAAGAAGAGGAAGAAGAAAAAGAGGAAAAAGAAGATGAATTGAAAGAAAATTCGGTAGAAACCCTCGAAATTATGCTTAAAGAAGCACTTGAAAGAGAAGAATACGAAAAAGCAGTAAGTATTCGTGATGCCATTAGAAAAAGAAAAGCTGAATAATTGACTTTATTAAATAAAAATTATTAAAAGTTTTCAAAAAAATTTCATTATTTCCCAATTTTCAAATATTTGCATTAAAAATTACGTTCATTATTTTGTTCAAATATTTTTATATTTGCTAACAAAAACCTTTTAAAAACGTTTTGTTGAATATTTTTCTAAAAATCCATTTTGTATCGTCAATCCATATTTCATGCACGAAATCATATTTCTAAGACATGTTTTAAGACAAATTTAAAGACAAATTTTAAGCCAAAGTTAAAGGCATCTTTACTATGAAATTTAATTTTAAAGCACTTATTGAAAATTTGAAAAATGATGACAATAAACGTGCATTTTTGAACGAATATGAAAAAATCGTAGGCAAAATAACCACACTCCAAAAAGAATTGTGGTACAAAAAATATGTCAGAAAAATTCGTGATTATATCATCATTCCATTATTATCAGCAGACCATACAGAAGAATATGAACAAAAAACAGATTGGTTTTTGTTAGTACAACTTATTTTTAGTTCTTTCTCGTCTGAAGCTGAATATATTATAGAAGAAACTGAACACGACATACGAATCATACTCAAAATTCATGTAAAATCTAATAGTGAATCTGTTACAAAAACTTTTCACGAATTGTGGCCTTTTCAAATTGATAGGCTTTTTGATATATACATCAACGAACAAATGAACCTCCAAAAACTGATGTATGACCACAAAAGAGAAAAAAAATCTATCAAAAATAAAAGAAAAGAATGTATAAAACATATACAACTGCAATGGGCAAAAGTTCATTTGGCTTTGCTCAAATATCCACAATATGTATATGACTATACCAAAATTACCGAACTTGTAACGCATTTAGAATATACCAAAAAAGTATTGTTTTCTAAAAACTAAATGCCAAAAAGAAATAATTAATAAAAAAACGCAAATTTTACACAATTTGCGTTTTTTTTGTTTTAAAAAAATAAAAAAATGCTGAAAAATATTGAAACTTTTTTAAAATAATATTGTTACTATTAAAAATAATAGTAATACTTCTATATTTTATAAAAATGGACTTCAAGCACAAAAAAATCTTTTTTCCCAACGATATTTATATCATATTGTTGCAAACCACATTGTTGCAAATAATACAACTGCAAATAACACATATTTTTGCCCAATCATTGATTGTTGGGATTCCTTCTGCTGATGTGGTACACAAAAACCACATAGAATTTACGCATGAAACACAGACAAATTTTTGGGAAAAGAAAGATATTAAGTGGAATAGTTTTAATTTTCTTACATTAGGTTTGGGTAGCAACAGCGAAATTACGTTGAGTGCCAACAACCTCAACAATGAAAATTCACGAGATTTGGCATTGGGTTTAGGTGTAAAAAAATACTTCCCTATTTTTCAAAAAAAACACGAAAAATGGGAATTTCGCTGGACAATAGGCGGTAATATACTGACTTTTGCCAATAGATTGCATATAGGACATTGGGCTTATAGTCATTTGAGTATGCGATTACCAACCACCAAAACACGCCTTACAGGAGGACTTAGTCAAGGTACTGCACATGTATTTGGCTTCAAACAGGTTTTGCGTAATGATGTACTTGTGTCTGAGCCTTATACGCCACTTAGTATGATAGCAGGTATAGAACAGCCTATTACCAAAAATGTAAGTTTTGTGGCAGATTGGTATTCAGGCACACATAGTTTGGGCATGTTGATTCCTTGCATACAAGTAAATTGGCGAAATAGTATTTTTATTGCAGGCTACAAAATCCCTAATGACCCAAATGATTATAATGCTGTGATATTAGAATGGATGTTGGATATTCCTTTGAAAAAGAAGAAAGAAATCAAAGAACACTAAGAGAATCAGGAATTGTTTTTTTTATAAATTTAACAAATAGAAAAAAATTAAATTTCTTTGCATATTTTTGTATGTTAGAAATTTAATTTTTAAGTGATTTTTTAAAGAAATTTTTAGTTTTTAGAAACCAAAAAAACCATTGCGTTGTTGATATTTGGTGAGTAGTATTTCAATACTATTGATGCCTTGTGCAATATCTTGGTCAAGGTCGCCACTATGAATAAGCCCTTTATCAATATAATCAAAAATATAGTTTTCAGACCTAATAAGCATATTAGAGGTGTAGGTGTAACGTTTTGTATTTTTTTCGTGGAAATGGTCTTGTGTTGCCAATTCCAAATTTTGTTCTGTTTTCTTGAAAGTAGTTTTTTTGTTCATAAGAAATTTTTTTAGTGAAAAATAATAAATATTTGGTTATAACATTTGGTTTTAATCCTTTCCAATGCTCTAATATATTTGTTATTTTCAAAAAAGCAAAATTTTATATGTAATTTTTCAAAAAAATATTTTTAATTTAATAATTATTTAATAATTTAAGGTATTATTTTCCCCATTTTTTTTTATAAAAAAATATGCTTACAATA
Organism: Cytophagales bacterium; assembly: GCA_031425615.1. GTDB lineage: Bacteria > Bacteroidota > Bacteroidia > Cytophagales > Microscillaceae > JAAFIN01. The sequence continues at coordinate 110,500 of JANPJR010000011.1, read as the reverse complement.
TTTTTAAATGGTAATTCGCTCATAAACGTTAATATGACGCTGGTTATTATTGTGATAACATGTGTTTTTAGTTATTATGCAGAAGAAAATTCTGATTTTAAAAGAAAATACCTTTTTAATCCCTATTTAGTCCAAAAATACAAACAATTTTATCGTTTGTTTACTTCTGGTTTGGTGCATGGCGACTATATGCACTTGGCTTTTAATATGTTAGCGTTGTATTCTTTTGGTAATGCGTTAGAAAGGATTTTTAGTCTTTTATTTGGTTTTGAACTTGGAACAGGGTTGTACTTATTGTTGTATATATCCGCTTTGGCAGTATCAGATTTGCCCAATTTGTATCGTTATAAAAACAATCCTATGTACAACAGTTTAGGTGCATCAGGGGCAGTATCTGCGATAGTATTTGCGGTTATTTTATTTGCGCCACTTATGGGCGTAGGGATTATTTTCTTGCCAATATCTGCACCAGGTTTTATATTTGGTATTTTGTATTTGCTTTATACTTCTTACATGGCAAGAAATGGCAACGACAATATTGGGCATGAAGCACACTTTTGGGGTGCAATTTATGGTATGTTATTTTTTACATTGGCTTATCCGCCTATAATTGTAAATTTTGTGAACCAAGTAGGTGAATATCTTGGCTTGATATAGGAATTTTGTTTTTGATATTTTTTCAGATTGTCAAGTGTTTCGTTCTCCACACATTGACAACTGAAAAAATAAAATAAATTTTTAAAAATCATTTCCCTTAATCAAATTTGTCAAAAATATCCAATCTGCCACACTCAATTCTTCTGCTCTTTGTTCCATAAGGGGACTTTTAAGCACATCTTCTTGCAAAAACATAGTTTTTAGCGCATTTCTAAGCGTTTTTCTGCGTTGATTAAAACCCAATTTGACCAATGCCCTGAATTTTTTTTCATCACAACCCAAATCCTTTACTTGGTTTCTGGTCATGCGAATCACACCCGAATTGACTTTTGGCGGTGGATTAAATACTTCGGGAGGCACACCAAACAAATATTCTACATCAAAAAATGCTTGCAAAAACACGCTCAAAATACCATAATCTTTGGTTTTTGGTTTGGCACAAAAACGCCTTGCAACCTCCTCCTGCAACATGCCTACAACTTCTGTAACTTGGTCACGATAATCCAATACTTTAAAAAAAACTTGCGAAGAAATATTGTATGGAAAATTGCTTATAAGACGAAAAGTATGCCCTTCTGGCAATTTGTCTAAAAACCATTCTTTTGGTGTTGTGTGCAATACGTCAAGTTGTGCGAGTTGGACTGTTGGGTATTTTTTTTGCAAAAATCTAACAGATTCCCCATCAATTTCCACAATAAATAAGCGATTATTTTCGGGATTGTCTGTGTATGTTTTCAACAAAAAATCAGTTAAAACGCCAGTCCCTGCTCCTATTTCCAATGTATATGCTTGTGCGTCAGGCGTAAGGCTTTCTACAATACGTTGGGCAATATTTTTATCCATTAAAAAATGCTGTCCAAGCTGTTTTTTAGGTGTAACCTGCCCTTTTTTATTTTCTTTATAATTGGGATTTTCGCCATTATCGCTTTTAGCAAAATTAAAAGTGATAAGATGGCGACTTTTTTTTTGTTTTTTCATTATGTTTTTGGGTATTGTATTTTTTACTTTAAATAGCAAAAAACCCACAAAATAATGATAATTTTGCGGGTTTTTTTATTATTTTTTGTTGTTTTATGCTTATATTTTATTAAAAAATCTAATTAAAATGTAAGTATTTTCTATTCCATGTTAGCATTATTGCTAAGGTTTGAAGGTTTTTTGTCCAACAAAATGATATTTTCAGCGATAATTTCTGTAACAAATTTTTTTGTACCCATTTTATCTTCGTAGCTACGTGTTTTGATTTTACCTTCTACATAAGCGGTACTACCTTTAAACAGGTATTTTTCTGTGAGTTCAGCCAAACCTCTCCAAGCAATGATGGTATGCCATTCTGTATTTGATTGGATTTGTCCGTTATTGTCTTTGTAAGTATCAGAAGTAGCCAAAGAAAATTTTGCAACTTTAATTTCGCCTTCCAATGTTTGTACTTCTGGGTCTTTACCCAAATTTCCGAGCAGTGTTACTTTGTTTACGCTTTTCATGTTTTTTGAAAAATAAAAAATTTACCGTTTATGTTTTTTTTAAATTATGTTTTGTCAAATTTTACTTTTGTCAAATTCTGTGTTTTTTATTCAAACTACGCATTTTAAACGCATTCTAAATATTCTAATAAATAATTATAAATGTTTTTAAAATGTATTATTTTTTTAAAAACGCACAAACATAATACTTTTTTGGCAAAAAAAAAACGGAAAATAAAATTTAATTATCTTTTATGCTACTTGGCAAAACTCTGCGATGGCGTTTTGAAGATGCGCCCCAATCATTTGAGCATTACGACCTTCAATGTGATGACGCTCTATAAAATGCACAAGTTCGCCATCTTTCATGATAGCAATAGAAGGTGAAGAAGGCGGATAAGGCAACAAATATTCACGCATTTTTGCAGTTGCTTCTGTATCAGCACCTGCAAATACTGTTACAAGTTGGTCTGGTTGGAGTTCAGAATTGGACAAAGCCCATTTCACACCTGGACGTGCAGCACCTGCTGCACAACCGCACACAGAATTGACAACGATAAGGGCAACACCTTTTTGATTTTGGATAAAATTATCCACATCTTCTACTGTTTTTAATTCTTGAAAGCCCGCTACGGTCAAATCTTGGCGCATTGGGATTACTAAATGTTCTGGATACATATTTATTAAGGTTTTAAGGTTTAATTAAAATTCAAGGTTTAAAGTTTAAGGTTTAAAATCTGTTTTTAGGGTTTGCTCCCCTTTGGAGTTTGTTGAGGCTATAAAAAACCCAATTCTAATTTTGCAGCTTCTGACATCATATCTGTATGATAGGGTGGGTCAAATGTAATTTCAACTTCGACATCATTTACACCATAAATCAATTTGGTTTTGGTGCGTACTTCTGCGGGCAATTCTTCTGCGGAAGGGCAATTTGGCGAAGTAAGTGTCATCAAAACATATACGTTATTGACAGGGAAAATTTTGATGTCGTATATCAAACCCAACTCAAAAATATTGACAGGGATTTCAGGGTCGTATATGGTTTTTAGTTTTTCCAACACCAATTCTTTCAAATCTGGGATTTCGTGGTTACTCATTTTTTATGGTTATTTTTAATTGAAAATTATGGTTTTTCAAATAATTATTTAGCCCTTAACCTCCAAAATGGGCATTTATACAACATCTTTTTTTGAAACTCTGGTTAAATAATTATGTTTTTAATTTGTTATTTTAAAAACCATAAACTAAAAGTCATAACTTAAAAGTACGCTAAAAAGTTCAAAAAATTTTGTTGCTTTCATATTGACATTTAAAATTAGAAATCGCTTACATTTTTACAAATTATATATAAATCTTTGTCATAATTTATTTTTTTTTCTTTAAAACCTTACTTAGCTTAAAAAAACATATATAAAATTGTGATTTTTAGCTTAAAAAATTATAATTTTGGTGTGTGAAATATTATCTATTTGCTTATTTGAAATTTTTACTTATTTATTGGATTTGTGTGGGTGGGTTTTTGGGCTTTGTTGCTTCCAAAATCTATGCACAATCTTTGTCTAATATTGTTTCAAATACCCTTGAAAAACAAACTAAACAAGCCCAAGAAATTTCAAAAAAATTGGATATATTGATAGAAACATTAAAAAACACATCTAATCTTGAAAAATATACCAACACTACCGCAGAAGTTCAGGCTATTTTCAATAAACAACCTGATATAAAAGATAGCACAATACAACTTTTTTACCTAAAAAAAATTATACAAAATGCAAAACAACGTGATGATACGAGATTTTTGTGTAATGCTTATTTGCTTGCAGGCAACGTTTATAAGGTATTTTATAAAGAAAAAGGGCTTGATTTTTTAAAAAAAGCACAACTTGTGGCAGAGCAATCTTTGGACAAAGATTTAGTAATAAGAACTTTTCGTGATTTAGGTTTTTTATATGTGGAAGAATTTTCGGATTTCAAACAAGGTATTATATTTTTTTTGGAAGCCCTAAGAATAGCAAAAAAAAACAACCTTACAAAATACATTATTGATATACACGGTCATCTTATTCTCTCACATTATCAAGCACGCAGTTATATACGTGCAAAAGAATATGCGATTGATTTGTTTAAAAATTATGAAAATGAAATACCAAAAAGGGAAAAAATTAGCCATAATAATACAATAGCCCTTTGTGAGATGAAATTAAAAAATGAAGCATCAGCAGAAAGATATTATCAGAAAGCCATTTCATTGGCAAAAGAATATAAAGATACTGTTTGGATTGGTTTGACAAGTGGTAATTTAGCATCTTTGTATATTAGACAAAAAAAATATGAACCTGCCATAAAATTACTTAGAATAGATATTTTGTATTCTGAAAAATACAAAGAATGGGAAAATTCTTTTATTTCACACCTTGAAATGGCATTATGTTGTTTGAAAATGAAAGATGAAGTAAAAGCTGATATTTTTTACCAAAAAGCCTCTTATATTTATCATGCCTACGCTTTTCAAAAACGAAAAATCAAAGAACAATATTATAATATGAGCCTTGAATATTACTTACTCAAAAGTAATAGCAGTGATAAAGAAAAAATATTGGAAATATTTTATGGTGAGCGTGATACACGGGATTCACTTACTGCAATCATACAAACCGAAAATATCGCAAAAGTACAGAGCAATTATGATGCAATCCAAAAACAAGATGTCATCACACGCCTCCAAAAAGAACGTGAAGCACAAGACCGAAATGTAAGGTTGCAATATTATTTGATAACTGGACTTGTGTTTATGATTGTGGCTGGTGGATTAGGTACTTTTATTTTGTATTTTGTCTACATTAAAAATAGAAAACTTACAAAACAACTTCAAAACCAAAATAAACAAATTACTGCCCAAAACGAACAGATTATTACACAATCAGAAGAATTGGAAAAATCAAATGCGACAAAAGACAAACTTTTTTCTGTAATTTCGCATGATTTTAGAAGCCCACTTGCCAATCTTTCTTCGGTTTTTAGGCTTTTGCAAGATAAAAGTATTACCCAAACGCAATTTTCTCAATTTGTACCCGATTTTCAACGCAGACTTGATGTTACACTTGGTTTTGTAGATAACCTTTTGTATTGGGCAAAAAGCCAAATGTATGGCGTAGAAGCACACCCGCAAATGGTTAATATCAAAAATATCATTCGTGAAACCTTAGAACTCATACAATCACAAACCGAAAAGAAAAAAATTGAAATCATAGATGAAAGCCAGCAACACACACAGGTATTTGCTGATGCCAATATGGTAAGGGTGATTTTTAGAAATTTGTTGGGCAATGCCATAAAATTTAGTTTTGACAATAGCAAAATATGGCTCATGGCTTGGCAGGTAGATAATATGGTCAAAATAGGCATAAAGGACGAAGGTATGGGTATGACTCCTACACAAATAGAAAATTTATTTAAAGATGATGAACTTCGCACTACACTTGGCACAAATAATGAAAAAGGTACAGGGCTTGGCTTGTTACTTTGTCATGAATTTGTGGTGGTAAATGGTGGTAAAATGGAAGTAGAAAGCAAAGAAAACGAGGGGACTACGTTTTATTTTTATTTACCAAAAAACAAATAATTTTTTAAGTTGTCTGTTTTAAAGTTATCAGCGTTTGTAGTTTTTTTGTAACTATTTAGCCCCCTAACCTCCAAAGGGGGAATTAACAACAATAAAGCGTTTTTTGTAACACAGACTTTTAGTCCGTGCGTTCCAAACAACATTTTTAAATGTAAGCTAAACAGATGCGTTTTTTTTACGAAAATACAAAAAGACAACAGCATAAAATATAAATATAGAAACAACAGGAAAATATAAAATGGAAAATCTACCCAAAATAATTACTGATTTTACAGATGGAAGACGTGTATTCAAAGAACGTATTTCACTGACTACAATTCTTAATATTTTGTATCAAAAAGTAATTGCCCCCAACCTACACCAACAAGCAAGTGCCATTGCTTTTGCATTTACGTTGTCATTGTTTCCTGCATTATTATTTTTGTTTTCTTTGATTCCTTTTATTGCAATTTATGTTGGTGTGCCAAACCTTTCACAACAAGTATTAGATATTTTGAAAGAAGGCATACCACAAGGAATTTTTGAGTTTATTGCCCCTACGATTGTTGATGTATTAGACAATCCACGTAGTGATTTGGTTTCTTTGACTTTTATATTTTCGTTGTATGCTTCTACTGGGGGCGTTGTAGATTTGATGAATACCTGCGACCAAATCCTCAAAAGCGAAAAAAAACGCACTTTTATTCACCAAAGATTTGTAGCGTTTGGTGTGGCTGGTATTTTTGCGGTGCTGTTGATATTTGGTGTATTGGTTATGTTGGGCGGACAATTAGCCTTGCATATATTGGTTACAAATCATTTGATAAGTGATGCTTGGATTGTATATTTAATTATTATTCTAAAATTTTTTGTAAGTTTTTTGGTGTTTTATGTAGGTATTTCTTATGTATATTACCTTGCACCAGTAGAAAAACGATGGCATTTTTTTTCTTTGGGTTCTATGCTTGCGTCTATTGGGGCATTGCTCAGTACGCAAGGTTTTTCATATTATTTGAGCCATTTTGCCACTTACAATAAACTGTATGGTTCTATTGGTACTATCATTGCTCTGATGGTATGGTTGTATATCTTGGGTTGGGTGTTGCTCTTGGGTTTTATGGTGAATGCAGGTATCAGCGAAGCAGAAGCAATAGAAGAATTAGAAACTGAGAATAAAAAAAACGGAAATCCTTTGGAAATTGATTAGAAATAAGAAACTAATCAGTTTCTTTTTTTTGAAAGATAAAAAAATATTTTTGCACAAAAAAATACAAAAAACACCTTTTCCAAAAACACCAATTTTTATGCTTCTTCTCCCTATTTTTATCATTGTCTTTATTGTATTATATTTTATGGGAAAGTTCAAAAATAAAGCATAAAAATACATTTTTTTCAAAATTATTGTTTGTATTTCTTGTATTTTCCAAAAATAATATATTTCTTAGAGGCGTATTATTTTCTATACAATTTATTTCTTCTTCAACCAAGCAAATGAAAAAAATACGTTATTGTTTCGTACAACTTGACGCAGAACTCAAACCCTACGAAATAACCGCTCTGCGTGGCGCAGTAGCTGAAACTGTACGCAAATATAACGAAGAAACAACCCTGTTTCATAACCATATACCTCAAAACAACTACCGACAAGGCTATCCGCTTGTGCAGTACAAACGCATACATGGCAAGCCTACGATTGTTTTTTTGGAGGAAGCAGTTGATGTGGCACATTATTTTTTTAGCAATATGCCCACTGATTTGCGTGTGCATAATCACCTTATTTCTACCAAAATAGATACCCTCGTCATGCGACAACCTACCTTACAAGTGTGGGACAATACATTTACCTATAAAATATGGGACTACGCCCCACTCAAATACGAAAACAAAGAAAAATATGATGCTATGGAATCGCTGACAGAGCGAGTTGTTTTTTTGGAAAAACTACTCACAAGCCATATCATAGCCTTTGCCCAAAATATAAAATGGGCTATCCACCTACAAAACCGTGTGCAAGTACGCATCAAAGATATCAAACGACACAGACAAATGCCCTACAAAGATATGCAATGGGACGCTTTTGACCTTGTATTTGAGTGCAACGTAAGCCTACCAAATTATATTGGTCTTGGCAACCACGTAAGCGTGGGCTGGGGCATCATTAAAAATATGCAACCACAAATACAAGATATTCAAGAAGGGGAAATGGAGGGGTTTTGAACTTTTTTTTTAATTTTAAAATGTAAAATGATGAAATCACATACACACACATATATCAATTCTCTTGCAAAAGACATAAAAAATCTTTTTGGTATTGATTTGCCAAAAGATAAATTTCAATATACACAAAATATAGAAAAATCTTTTTTGAAAGAAATACAAACACCAACCACACTTTTAAAAAGTATTTTTGATAAAGTACAAATGAAAGATTCAAATGTTAATCAAAGTGCTTTTTATAAAAGTGATATTTTGCAATTAGAAAAAAATATTTTTCCAAATCAAAATATTGCTTTTAATCAAAATGATTTTGGCACATTAAAAAAAGATTTTGAAAATGAATTAAAACAAATTCCTGATAATTCTTTGCAAACATTGATTTTTTTGCTTAAAAAATACGCTTTTTATTTGCCTGCTAATAAAGATTTAGATTATGTAAGTGCTTTTGAACATATCAAAATAAGGGCAAGTTTGGCACAATGTTATCAATTAGCAAAAACGGAAAATGAAAAAATACCTTTTTTAATGCTTTGTGCGGATATTTCGGGCATACAAAGTTTTATTTATAATATTGCTTCTGCCAAAGCAGGCAAAAGTTTGAAAGGGCGTAGTTTTTATTTACAACTTTTGATGGATAGCATTATCCAAAAAATTCTTACACACAACGATATTGATTTGCATATAGGTCATCAAGTATATGCAAGCGGTGGAAAGGCTTATTTATTGTTGCCCAATACTGAAAAAGTAAGAAAGGCTATTGACGGATTAGAAACAATAATAGAACAAAACATTTGGCAAGAACACAAAGAAAGTTTGTATGTAATTTTGTCTTATCTGCCTTTTGCTGAAAATCATTTGCAGAATGTAGGCGAAAATATTTATAAAGAATTGGGTAATATATCAGCAGAAAAGAAAAGTCAAAAATATAAAAATTTGTTTTCAAAACAATTTTCTAATTTCTTTAATCCTATTAAAGAAGATTTTAGTAATCCAAAAAAAACAACTTGTGCAGTTACAGGCGAGATAATTGACATGGAAAAGGAAAATCTTTTGAATGATAAAGAAGAAAAAGAAGAAAAACAGGTCTGGGTAAAACAAAGTATAAAAGAGCAGATAGAAATTGCAAACGATTTGAAAGATTTGAATTTTTATGTAACTTATCAAGGTAAAAAAGAACCTTCAAAAAAAAGCAAATATTATGCTTTTGAGCCTTCTAAATTAGAGATTTTTCATTATTTGAAAGACAAAGAAGATGATTTGCTTGATGAATATTTTAAAGTTAGTAATTTACATTCGCTCAAAAATTTGCTTGTTCAGTCAGTTAATAATACAAATTTTTTAAACCAAATAAAAGGTTTCAATGCGTCTTATGGTTTTACTTTTTATGGTGGTAATGAACAACCTTTGAATAAAGAAAATAAGCCTAAAAACTTTGAAGAATTAGCAGGATATGAAAATGAAAACGACAAAGGCAAAGGTTTTCACAAGTTAGGTGTGTTGCGTATGGACGTGGACGGAATGGGTGGCGTTTTTGCCAATGGTATGAATAATATGCCTTTGTCTGCTTTTTCTACGATTTCAGCCCATTTAGATATATTTTTTGCGGGCTATCTAAATATATTACGAAAAAAAAAGGAATATACAAACGACGTAATGATTTTGTATTCAGGCGGTGATGATATTTTTGCGATAGGCAAATGGGATAAAATTATTTTGTTTTCGGAACAAATTAGCCAACAATTCAAAGAATTTGTTAATCATAGAGAAAAAATCAGCATTTCGGGCGGAATTGCTATTGCAAACGCTAAATATCCTATTGCCAAATTTGCAGAAGAAGCAGGAGAGGCAGAACATAAAGCAAAACATTTTAATAATAACCAAAAAAACGCTATATGTTTTTTGGGTGAAACGGTAAGTTGGGATAAAGAATTTGAGTTTGTAAGGGAAATGAAGGATAAATTCGTTTCATTTGAAAATGATTTGAGTTCAGGCTTTTTACAAAGGTTAATGCTTTTTAAAACAATAAAAGATAAACATACTTTGTTAGAAGTTGATAAAAATAAACAAAAGCCTGATTTGAGTTATAAATGGAATAGCGCTTATTACCTTTCACAATCTAAAAATAGGTATAAAAATAAAAATCAAAACATAGTTGATTTTATATCTGATTTAGAGCAAAAATTATTGGTTGGGAATGACCGCAACTTTGATTTAATTGCTTTGGCTTGCAGATGGGCAGAACTTGAAAAAAGACAAAATAAAAATAACGAAAACTAAATTTTTAAAAATATGGCATATACAGAAAATCAATTAAAAAAAGAATGGATTACTGATGACAAATCATGGTCAGATGGTAGTCCTATCACTTGGGCTAAGGATTTTGGTAAATTTTTGGCGAAAAAAGGGGACACTGATAAAGATAATCCGAATGAGAGGCTTTCAGGATTTAGTTGTAGCTTAGAAAAATTGACAACGAGTCAATTACGAAAGTTTTTTGGGGCTTTAAAACGCCTACAAGCAGAAGGATTTAATCCTGAAAAAAAAATAAAATTATTAATGCTTGCCCCACAATTAGCGTATGCTGTTGGTAGAGATAAAAAAAAAGACACGCAGACAAAACAAATGACTTCCCAGACAAAAATAGAGTTTTTTGCAAAAGAAATTTCTAACGCAATAAGTTTTGTGCAAGATTCCGAAAACTTCAAAAACTTTATAAACTTAGTTGAGGCAGTTGTTGCTTATCATAAATCTGAAGGAGGAGAATAAAAATAAAAAAATAAAACTATGAAAAAAACACTTGTAAAAAAAATCTTTATCACCGCAGAACTTGAACTAATTACAGGTTTGCGTATTGGTGACAGCAAAGAAAATGTAGAAATTGGTGGCGTAGATAATCCTGTTATGCGTCGCAAAGACAATAATCAGCCTTATATTCCTGGTAGTTCTTTGAAAGGGAAAATTCGTTGTTTGTTAGAACAAGCAAAAGGAGAAAATGCAAATTCTGAGTCAAGAAAAGAAAAAGATTCTATTATCTCTGAATTATTTGGTTGTTCTGATAGCTCTCAAAATAAAGGAGATGGTAATGCCTCTCGTATTATTGTGCGTGATGCGTATTTAACAACTGAATGGGAGAAAAAACTTAAAGAATCTGAATTTACAGATATGCCATACACAGAAGTAAAATGGGAAAATGTAATCAATCGGTTGAAAGGTACAGCAGAACACCCTCGCCAAATGGAACGCATACCCGCAGGAGCAAAATTTAATTTGAATTTTATTATCAATACTTTTAAAATTGATGATATACAAGATGATGAAAATAATTTGTACGAACTTTTTGAAAAAGGTTTAGAAATTTTGCAAGATGATTATTTAGGTGGAGGTGGCTCACGTGGTTATGGACAAGTAAAAATCACAAATATTGTAAAAACTGAAAAATTAGCATCTGCTTATATTGTTCCAAAACCAGAAACCACCCAATCAGAAACTAATGTCTAAAAAAGATTTAAACAAACTTCTTGCAAAGCATACATCTAAAAAACAAAATCCAAAAAAAAGAAAATGTTTTGCAAGAAGTTGAAAAACCAAAAATAAAACCACCAAAAAACGCCAAAAAAATGAAATTATTTCGTTTTCATTTTAATACGCCTTTGCATTTGGGTAATGCAAGGGCAGATTATGATAGCACCGAAACAGCATTACATTCTGATACTTTGTATTCTGCTATTATTCATGCTTGGAGTGTATTGGGCATAGATATTCCCGATTACACCAAAGGAAATTTGGGTTTTACCTTGTCAAGTTTGTTTCCTTTTTATCAAAAAGAAGAAAACAGAGAATGTTTGTATTTCTTTCCAAAACCTGCGGGGAAACTACTGCCCAAAGAATATGGAAAACACAAAGACATCAAAAAAATTCAATATCTTGATATAGGTTATTTTCAAGAATGTCTAAAAGATGGCGATATTTCAGATATTGAAGGCAAAGCAGACCATATAAAAGGTATGTATTTTACTCAAAATAAAGGTTTTGATGCGAGTTTTATGCAAAGAAAAGTGTATCCACGCACACGCATATCACGCACAGGGGCAGATGATACAGAAATTTATTACATAGAACGCATTTTTTTTACAGGAAAATCAGGTTTATTTTGTTTGTTCGAGGGTAGTGATGAAGTCTATCAAAAAGTAAAATTTGCATTGGAATATCTACAAGACGAAGGCATAGGCACAGATAGGCACGTGGGAAATGGTTTATTTGAGTTAGAAGAAGCAAATGTTTTTTTAGCAAGTGCAGAAAATTCAGATTATTGTGTGAATTTATCTTTGTTTTGTCCTGAAAACGAAGTACAATTAAATGAAATGATTGATAAAAATAGTAAATGGGAACTTTTGAAACGTGGCGGTTGGATAACACAAGAACCTTTTTTGAGTTATCGTAAAAACTCTGTCTATATGTTCAAAGAAGCAAGTATTTTCAAGATGCCTGATGACAAAAAAGGCGTTTTTTCTTTGGGTGCTACGGTTAATTTACAACCTGATATTGTAAAAGAAAATCCTATTTTTAGGGTAGGAAAAAGTTTATTTTTTGGAATAAAAAACTAATACCATGAAAAATACACCACAAGATGTTTTTATTGAGATTTTAACGCCTACACATATAGGAGCAGGCAAAGAAAAAGAATGGGTAAAAGGGTTAGATTATTTGTATGAAGAGGCAAATAACAAGGTTCATATCATCAACCAAAATAAGCTTTTTGAAATATTAGACCAAAAAGGAGTTTTACAAACTTATACAAACAAAATATTGGATAATGTGGAGGAGTTACAACATTTTATTATTGAAATCCAAAAAATCCCTTACGAAACTTTTACTTATACCGACAGAAATTTTTTTCTGCCACAATCTCCCGAAGGTGAAATTAAAACACTTATCAGAGATGGATTAGGAAAACCTATCATCGCAGGAAGTAGTATCAAAGGGGCTATTTATAGCATATTACTAAATCATTTTGCAGATAAACATCCAGAAAATATCTCTAATGTTGAAATGTCTAAAAATGATTTTAAAAGACTTGAAAATAATAATTTTGGTGAGTTGAACAGCAATAATATGCTAATGCGGTTTTTACAAGTTACAGACGCAGGTTTTAAACATTCTAAGTTATATTTTACAAAAATTTTTAACCTTTTCGATGACAATAATGATTGGAAAGGTGGCTGGAAACACGCCCAAAGAGGTAACACAAATGCTACATTTAAAAATGAGGACTTTGTGGTAACCTACGAAACATTTATTCCACACGATTACAGCAAATGCAGAATTACTTTTGATGAAAAAAGTCTTGATTTGGTAGTAAAAGACAAGAAATTGAACGAGAATAAAAAAGATTTTAAAAATCTTGTGCCAACCAAAATAAACGATTTAATTTCCCAAAAAAACCCTAACCACACCAGCCTTGATAATCTTTTTAGCATTATCAATAAGCACACAAAAGAATATTTAGAAACCGAAAAAATATTTTATCAAAAATATTCAAACGATAAAACTGATGAAATTATAGAAAAAATTGATGGGTTGCTTATCCAACTCAACAAATGTGCAGATAACAAATCTTGTGTTTTACGCTTGGGTGGTGGCGTAGGTTATCACAGCATTACAGGAAATTGGCAAGCACATAAAAAAGACCATATTTCTGCGTGGAATGATAATAGAAACCACCCATTCAACAAATCACGTAAAGTTGCTTTTGAAACGAAAAATGAAGATACAAATTTTTCATTGATGGGCTTTGTAAAACTCTATCAAAATTCTACTTGGGAAACAGCAAAAGAAAGTGTCATTTCTAAAAAACAAAACTATTTACTTGAAATGGAAAATTTAGAAAAAGAAAGATTGGAGAAAATGCCCAAGCCAAAAATAAAAACCCCTAAACCTGGAATAGGTGCTATTATTGAAGCAAGTATAAAAGATATTCGCTTAGAACTTGCGTATTTTCAAGATGGAGATTTTGAAAATCAAAAACAGATTATTGATTTGAACAAAAATCATAAAAACGACCCTCGTTACCAAGTAGGACAAAAAATAAAAGTAGAATATCAAATACAAGGAAAAGATAAAAAAATCGTTTTGAAATTTATTGATTTTTTAGATTAAACTATGAAACTAATCCTCTCAACCGTTGGCACTTCCATACTTACAAACCAAGTAGAAGGACAACAAAGAACCGAATTGATTAAAAATGCAAATTTGCAAGAAAATCAATATACAACCGCTATTTTTGGATTGATTGAATACATCAAGGAAACTTTGCGTAATAAATTGCAAGATGCCACAGAAACAGACTTAAAACGATTGAGTGCAGAGTTTAAGAGTATTTTGGGAATTTATGAGGGAAGTTTTCCCGAAAAAAGCCAAGATATACACATACTTATTGCTACTGATACCCATCAAGGTAAAACTACCGCAGAAATTATTGCCAATTTTTTGCAAAGCAAAGGTTTGCAAAGCATAATTTATACTCCTAAAAATCTTACCAATGAAAGTAAAAATAATTTTACTAATGGGGTAAAAGATTTATTGCATTGGCTTGAAAAAACGCTTGACATAGAAAACTATAAGACACAAGGCTACGAAATTATTTTTAACCTTACAGGAGGTTCAAAAGTTTGCAAGGTTATCTAAATACAATAGGCATGTTTTATGCGGATAGGCTTGTTTATATTTTTGAAACAGGAGATGAACTTATTGAAATTCCTCAGCTTCCTATCGAAATCAACCCAAAAATTTTTAAAGAAAATGCCATAAAATTCTCTCTAATGTCGCATTTTCTACCTTGTGAAACAAAAGAAATTCCTAAAATCATGTTGGACGAATACGAAAATAATTCGTATTTGCTGTCTGAATGGGGGCTTTTGTCATGGAATAAGGTAAAAAAACAAATTTTGGTAGAAAAATTATTAACATTTCCTAAATTGCATTTTGAAGAAAGTTTTAAAAAAGATTTCCAAAATACAACACCTTCCCAAAAAATTGACTTGCAAGAAACACTTACAAAAATAAGCGTGATATTACAACAAAATACAGATGGCATCACCAAACTAAAACAAGATGGCGGTTTGCAATATGATAATTTTTCAGGTAAAAATGCACATTTGGGACATTTTCGCCTTAATCAAGACAACAGGGTAAGCTGTTTGGCAAAAAATAATGAATTATTATTAAGGCATTTCGGACAACACGACTATGTTAATGATAATCCCTAAAATACAAAAAAACATCAAATTTTAAATTTTTATACACTTTTTTTTATTAAAACTATGGCAAAAATACTCGTGAGTTTATTGAGTGACCAACCTATTCCAAACGTTCAACTTATTAAAGAATTTGATTTTGTTGATGAACATATTTTTATTTCTACTGAAAAAATGGAGGGAAAACAGGTTTCAACTTGGATAAAAAAAGCAAATAATATACAAAAACCTGTTCAAGTCATTGAAATAAATGAATTTGATTTTGATGACATTTCATCAAAAATGGAAAAATTTGAAAAATTTGATGACGCAGAATTTTATGTAAATATCACAGGTGGAACAAAAGTAATGTCTATAAGTGCATTAGAATATTTCAAAAATAAATCCTCAAAAGTTTTTTATATTACAGGAAAACAAGGCGAATATTTACAAATATTCCCAAAAATAAAAGATAAAACCAAAAAAATGCAAACCGAAATTACACTTTTGGAATATCTGCAAGCATACGGAATCGAACTAAAAAATCCTAAAAACGATACAACCACAAAAAACCTTGAACAAACAAGTGCATTTTTTGATTTTTTCATAAATTTAGACGATAAAAAAAATATTTCGGTTTTAAGAGATTTTTACAAAGATAAAAACAATAAAAAAAACCATATAAAATCAGGATTTCTAAATATAAAAGAACAAATGCCTGATTTATACGCTGAATTACAACAAATTCCATTTGATTTTGAACAAGATGGTTTTTTGAGTGTCGCAGAAATCAATTATATTATCGGTGGCTGGTTAGAAGAATATGTTTTCCTAAAATTAAAAACTGATTTGAATATTCAAGCGGATTTTATAGGTTTAAATCTAAATTTATTCAAGTCTGGCATAGAAAAATCAGATAATGAATTTGATGTTATTCTATTTCATAAAAATAGACTTTTCATTTTTGAATGTAAAACTTCTCATTATGTGCCTGAAAGGATTACAGATGGAGTAGATGGTGAAAATAACCCTAAATTTAAAGTTAAAAACACATCAAAATTAGGCGATTACATTTACAAGTTAGATGCTCTTTGCAAAGAATTTGGTTTGTTTGCAAGTGCATATATTTTTACATTGAGCAATTTACCAATAAATGAAAATGAGCGTCAAACCGTAAATGATAGGTTAAAATTCCACAAAATTACACTTATCAATGATAAGGCTAATTTCAATGAAATCATATCTAAAATCCAGTCTCTATAACCCCATGCCCACTCTCCACCTTTTTTTCTCTCACGCCCTTACCCCTGAGCAGGTAGCAGATGCACAAGCGCATTGGGGCGTAAATGCGTTTTTGGCATTGCCCCAAGACCTCCAAAAAATATTTAGCAATGTGCCTGCGGATATTCCTACATTGGACGATTATTTATTGCCCCTCAAAACATACCTCACCCAACACCTACAACCGCAGGATTTGGTGCTAATTCAGGGCGATTTTGGGGTTGTGGTTACATTGGTCAATTTTTGTAAAGAAAATAACGCAGTACCCATATATGCCACCACCGAAAGACAATCCATAGAAACACCCCAACCTGATGGCAGTATCAAAACCGAAAGGATTTTCAAGCACAAGATTTTTAGGCGATATTAGGAAGCAGTTGTCAATGTCGCCAGACTTGACAATCTGCGAATTTTTTTATAGAAATAATTTCCTAAAAGTCCATTTGCAATTATCAAATAAATCCCCTATCGTTGCCTAATAAACATCAACAAAAACCTTTTTCCGAGAATAATTGAATTAAAATTTTAGACTTGCCAAGTTTTAAAAACTTGGTAAGTCTTGCAGGTTATACACAACAAAAAACCCTTTATATCATAAGAAATAAAGGGTTTTTTGTATTTTTTAGCCCTAAATCAAAAAATCCACGCACATAAGCAGTTTTTTATTACAATGTTTATTGTATTTTTGCAAGAATATTTTTTACTTTTTTGATAAAAAAATAAAAACCAAAGAATTTTATGCAAAATACTATTTTAGATACAACAAACACAGACACAGCCATAAATACAAACCAAAAACTAACAGATTTCTTGGCAAAATATGCCACACACCCACACTACAAAGCACCAAGAGGCAATATATTAAATTGCAAAAATTGGCAAGCAGAAAGTGCATTGCGTATGTTTCTCAACAACCTTGATGCAGAAGTAGCAGAAAATCCTGACAAACTCGTAGTATATGGTGGCACAGGACAAGCAGCAAGAAATGTAGAAAGTGCAATAAAAATTATTGAAATTTTATTAAATTTAGAAGAAAATCAAAGCCTACTCGTACAATCTGGAAAGCCTGTGGCGGTGTTGCCTACACACCCACAAGCACCTCGTGTGTTGATTGCCAACAGCAATCTTGTGCCAAAATGGGCAACTTGGGAGCATTTTGAAATGCTCAAAGAAAAAGGGCTTATGATGTACGGACAAATGACCGCAGGCAGTTGGATTTATATTGGCACACAAGGCATTTTGCAAGGCACTTACGAAACCTTTGCAGAATGTGGCAGAAAGCATTTCAACGGTGATTTGGCAGGTAAATTATTGGTAACAGGTGGCATTGGAGGCATGGGCGGAGCGCAACCTTTGGCTTGCACGTTGGCAGGTGCTACGTTTTTGGGTGTGGATATTGATGCTTCTCGCATTGAAAAACGCCTCAAAACACGCTACATTGACAAAATGACCTACGATTACGAAGAAGCCAAAAAATGGGCATTAGAAGCAAAAGCCAATAAACAAGCGATTTCTATTGGGCTTGTAGGCGATATTGGGGATGTATTAGAGAAATTATTAGCAGATAATATCATTCCTGATATCCTCACAGACCAAACATCTGCGCATGACCCACTTTTTGGCTATGTGCCTAATACTTTGAAAGATTTGTCGTGGGAAGAATTGGAAAAAATTAGACACGAAACGCCAGACCATTATAGGGAACTCTCTTACAAAAGCATGGCTCGCCACGTAAATCTCATGCTGGAAATGCAAAAAAAAGGCAGTAAAACCTTTGATTATGGCAACAATCTTAGAGAATTTGCCAAAAGAGGCGGTTGTGAAAATGCCTTTGATTTCAAAGGTTTTGTGCCTGAATATATCCGCCCCTTGTTTTGTGAAGGAAAAGGCCCTTTTCGTTGGGTGGCACTTTCTGGTGATGAAAACGACATTGCAGTTACTGACCAAGCACTCATAGACGCTTTTCCTGAAAATACACACCTCCACAAATGGCTCAAAAGTGCCAAAGAAAGGGTTGCATTTCAAGGTTTACCTGCACGCATTTGTTGGTTAGGATTGGGCGAAAGGCAAAAAGCGGGTTTGATTTTTAATGAATTGGTTAAAACAGGCAAGGTAAAAGCACCCATTATTATTGGTAGAGACCACTTGGATTGTGGCTCAGTAGCTTCGCCCAACCGTGAAACCGAAGGCATGCTTGATGGCTCTGATGCAGTGTCGGATTGGGCATTGCTCAATTTGCTTGTCAATACCGCAGGAGGTGCTACATGGGTATCATTTCATCATGGTGGAGGTGTAGGCATGGGTTATTCACAACATGCTGGCGTGGTAATATTGGCTGATGGCACTGAAAGGGCAAAAGAATGTATCACGCGGGTACTACACAATGACCCTGCGATGGGTGTAATCCGCCACGCTGATGCGGGTTATGATATTGCGAAACATGTTGCAGAAAAATATGGGAATTTTGGATTATAAATTTTGGATTTTTTGTCATTTCGCAAAAATCTGACTTCGTTCAAAATTGTAGCCAAAGAACTGACAAAATTTTCCACAATGAATAATCATTTACTTTATTATTTTCTTAATTTTTTAATTTTTAAAAAAAGCACTATCTTTGTATTTTATAAAGGCTTTCAAAATTATTTTTTGGTTAAATAATAAAATAAAAATACACAACTTAAATACAATTTAAAAACCATAAAACACCATGAAAAAAATCAACTATCTATTTTCGCTACTTTTAGGTATATTATTGTCTACAAATGCTGTTTTGGCACAAGACATTACCGAAAAAGACATGAAAGACCAACTACAACGCTTGAAAGAAGACCCAAAAGACTTCGCAGCAAACTTTATTGTAGGTGGTTTTTACTACAATTTGGCAAATGAACCACAAACCGAAGCCTCAAAAATGAAACTTGTAGAATATCTCACACAAGGACAACCTTTTGAACAAAAAAAACAAACATTACTCAAAAAAGCACTCCCTTATTTTGAAAATGCGTATGCCATCAACAAATCTGATACACGCATTACCAATGTGCTAAAAACGATTTACCAAAACCTTGGCGAAGTAAAACTCTATCGCAGAAAATCGGAAGAAATTCAGGCACAACTCCAACAAAAATTGGATAAAATTGAATTTAAAGCAATAGAAGAATAATTTGAAGCCCAAAAAATCATAAAAAACCAAAAAAACAGCTAAATTTTTATAATTTGGCTGTTTTTTTTTGCTAAATTTTTTCGCTAAATTTGTATAAAATAATCCTTATTCAATGATAAACTACCACAATAAAAAATTTAGACCAATTCAAAATACCAAAAACGGAGAAACCTCCTCTGAAACGGTTTTTCACTACCAACAACAAGGCAACCTACTGACCTCTGAATATGCAGGTGGGAAAATCAAAAAAGGGCATTTAATAGGTTTAGTAAGCGAAAATGGACATATAGAAATGCGTTATCACCAAATAAATACCAATGACGAACTTATGACTGGTATTTGCCATTCAATCCCTGAAATATTGCCAAACGGAAAAATTAAACTACACGAAACTTGGCAATGGACTTCTGGCGATAATTCAAAAGGCGAATCAATCATAGAAGAAATCTGAAAAAATATAACCATTAGCCAGCCCCAAAAGGGAGAAAACCGTTTATGATAAACCCTTATTTTAGCATTTTATTTTAATTCCAGTTTTTTTCATTTATAGAAAGTACAAATATAATATCTAATCCATAATCCTAAAAAAAATGACTTTTTTTGACCAAATCTACAATATGCTTTTTTCCAGTGATAAACCGCTACAAGTAAAAGAGGTTTTGGAAAGAACACAAAACGAGAAAAGCATTTTTGAACAATGGAGACAACATGTTGATACAAAATTATTATTAGAAAAGATTTTTAAGAATTATCACTATCAAAAAAGCAAAATGAACTCGCAACAACTTGAAATTCATTTGCTTGAATCTGTGGGTGCAAATGGTTTTGCTTTGATGCAACACAAAAGTTTTGATAAATACACGCTGATTTGCATCATGGAATGGGTAAAATCCAAAATTTTGGCAAAAAATTATAACCTACAATCCGCAGAACGAAAAGTTACCGAAAAAAATACTTCAAATGAAAATACTTTTGTAGAAACCGCAGAACGCTATTATTTCAAACCCGATATACACGCCCAAGCAATGGCAGGCGAAATCTGCAACCAACAATATGGCAATATCACGCTGGAATACATCAAAATCAACAACCAACCGCAATATTTGAAAATCTTGGCTACATTTTACCAAGATAGACTTTTTACAATCGCATTGCCTTTTGATGATTTTTGTAAAGAGGTTTTTGACCAATAAAAAGCCCCTAACCCCAAAGGGAACAAACAACCTTTAACTAAAAAAAACTGACGACTGAATTAACTGAAAAAACTCATTACTTTTTTATGCCAAATTATATTCTTTTTGATACGCCACAAGATTGGGAAAATCTCCTACCGCTTACTTTTACAAGACCTGTTTCGGGCTTGCGCATAGGTATTTGGACAATTGCAGAAAAATGGCAATACTATCTCCAAGCAACTATTAGCTTCCAAACCCAAGAATATTTGAGTAAGAAATTCCCGCTTGTACTCACCAATGACAATGTTTTTATCAATAGCAGTATTTTGCCAAATATGGATTTGGTCAAAGAAATCAATCACCTCCAAATAGGTGAAGGGTTGGTCAAAGAAGGTAAAATTATCGCTATCAGAAATGGTGCATTGCAAAAAGATTTAGAAAATTGTAAATTTTTTACGCCCCTCGCTCCTATTAGTTTCATAGAAAAATTGCCTGATATTTTTCGCCTCAATGGGCAAGAAATTCAAGCAGATTTTAACCAAATTCGCAGTAAAAAACCTTCCCAAAAAATACAAGATAAATACACTGCTATCTATGGCGAAGAAAATATTTTTGTGGAAGAAGGCGTAAAAATTAAAGCAAGTATCTTAAATGCAGAAAATGGCGTGATTTATTTGGGCAAAAACAGCCAAGTACAAGAAGGAAGCATGATTCAAGGTAATTTTGCACTTGGCGAGGAAAGTGTGGTAAATATGGGGGCAAAAATTCGAAACGACACTACAATAGGACACCACAGCAAAGTAGGCGGTGAAGTAAGTAATTGCGTAATTTTGGGTTTTTCAAACAAAGGGCATGATGGTTTTTTGGGCAATGCTGTATTAGGCGAATGGTGCAATTTGGGGGCAGACACCAATAATTCAAACCTCAAAAATAATTATAGCAATGTAAAGATTTGGAATTACCACCGCAAGGAATACGAAAATACAGGGCTTACATTTTGCGGATTGTTCATGGGCGACCATTCCAAAGCTGGCATTAATACCATGTTTAACACAGGCACAGTTGTAGGCGTGTGTGCAAATGTATTTGGGGCAGGTTTTCCAAAAAAATTTGTACCATCTTTTTCTTGGGGCGAATCCGAAATTTTTGGTTTGGATAAAGCATACGAAGTAGCACAAAGGGTAATGCAACGCAGAAACCTACATTTTGATGAAATAGAAAAAGAAATTTTGAATAGCATTTGGAAAATAGAAAAACCTAAAATTTAATTCCCCCAAATAAATTTGGGACAATTCAAACAACTGTAGCACAGATTTTTAACCTATTTACACAGACTAAAAGCCTATGCTACAACCAATATTAAAAATCTGAACTCAAATTCAAATTCATTTTCCATTTTTCTAATTTTGGATTCATTACTGCAAACCAAATCGGTGGCACAAGTGCCATCATAATCATAAGCGGATAGCCAAAAGGCAGTTGTGGGCTTTCATCTATGTGTCGCAAGATTTGATAAGGGCGACTTGCGTTAGCGTGGTGGTCGCTGTGTCGTTGCAACTGAAACAAAAACCAATTACTTACTTTTTGACTTGCGTTCCACGAATGTAGTGGATTGACCCTTTCGTATTTATTGGGTGAAATCTCTCTACGCATAATGCCATAATGTTCTATATAATTAACCGCTTCCAAAGAAAGTACCGCAAAAAGACTTTGTAAAATCCAAAAAAGCGAAATATTCCAAATAATATTTTGAGTAATTTGATAATTATTTACCCAAAAAACGATTCCCAACATTAAACCCAAAAACAAAATTGGCAAAAAAACCGCTCTCCACATTTCATTATATACCCCATATCCGCTTATATTTCTACGTGTAAGGCGGTTTGCTTCGTGTTTCCACGCATTGACCCAACCACCTACAAGACTTTGCACCCAAAAAAAGTAAAGGTTTTGATTTTTTCTACTTGTTGCAGGGTCTAATGGCGTAGCTACATGTACGTGATGACCTCTATTATGTTCAATATAAAAATGCAAATAATTGACTGTTACCAAATTTAATTTTGCAAAAACCACAGATATTTTTTCGTTTCTGTGTCCCAATTCATGTGCTACATTGATGCCATTGCTACTGATTGTCATGGTACTCAATACAATACCCCACCATTCCACATTGTCCAAACGATACATTGCCACTATCACACCACCTGATATAATAACGCTTATCTGCATCACAACCCACACATACAACAACATAGAAAAATAACTTTGTGCTGATGCCTCATCAGTTTCTTCTGCTGTGAGGTTGTATCTATCCAACCCAAACAATTCATCAACCAAAGGCACAAAAAAATATGCAATCAGAAAAGGCAAATATGTTGCCCAACCACCCACAAAAAAACCTATTACCCATGCTATAGGCAAGGTAAATGCTAAAAGAAAACCGTATTTTTTCATAAAAATTTTTATATGAATTATAGATTATGAATTATAGATTATAAATTTGTAAAGCCCTCTTAAACCTTTAAACCTTTAAACCTTTGAACTTCTTAAACCTTTTGAACTTCTACTATTGCTTCTAAATTGATATGCCCAAAAATATGTGGAAAATCTTGGTCAATATCAGTAGCACGTTCATATTTTAAGGGTGAAGTTAATTTGCTTTCATCAATTTGTAAAATTACAACATCATTTTGACCTTTAAAAAAACGTTCCAGCGTTGCAGATACCTGTATTTCGGTAGATGCGTGCATAAAACCCTCCGTTTGTAGTGAAGGGGCAGTACAAAAACCCTGTTTTTGGGCATCTGTCCAATAAGGCAACGTAGTAATGTGATATATCATAGAAAAAGTGCTTTAAAATAGTTTTTAAAAGATTTTAGGGTAAATTTTGAAACAAAATTACGATAAAATATTTTGATTTTCATGGATTTATTTTTACCTTTAAAAAATTTTAATCAAAAAATTTTAAATTTTAATATTAAAACCTAAAAAATATCATTATGGACGTTAACGAATTTCAACATATTGGTTATAGTGCAGAAACCTTGACGGTATTTGTGCGTGTAAACGAGAAAACAGAAAATATAGAGGAAGAAGACGTTAAAAATGCACAAATTGAAATATTAAATTGGGCAAAAAAACATCAAACTTCTTTTTTACTCATTAATGTGCGTGAGTTGCGTTACAGCGTTTCACCTGCTTTGCAAGATTGGGTAAACCAAATTATTATTCCACAATTATTTGATTGTGGCGTTACCAAAATCGCCTATATTATGCCTACCGAATTTTTTGAAAAACTGTCTATTGAGCAATTAGGCGAAGATGTGCAGGAAAAAGTAGAAACCGAAAGAATTGAATTTGGGGTTGATTTTTTTGATAATGAACAAGAAGCAATTACATGGTTTTCGTCCAAATATTCACAACCACAAAAAAAGGAAATATAGAAAAATATCAAAAAAAATAATTTGATTTTGAGGTTTTCTTTGGGTTTTCTTTTGATTTTTATTTTTTTTTTCTAATTTTAAAAAATATTGATAAAACAAGATATTTAAAATGTCTTTAAAAATCAGTAAAATCATAGAATCATTAATCAATTTTAATTTTTAAACACAGAATTTTGTGAAATTAAAAGTAAGGAAATAAACACAAGAATTGGCGTAGAAGAAAAAAACCCTAATTCCCAATTTCTAATTCCAAAATTCCTAATTCATGTATTATGCACGAGGAGTATTTTCGTTGGTATTCGCCACACATAGAAAAAGAAACTGAAATGCTAACCTTTGGTTACGCTGGTGTTCCGCTAATTATTTTCCCTACAAGCATGGGAAGGTTTTATGAAAACAAAGATTTTCATCTCATTGATTCTATTTCTTGGTTTGTCAATCAAGGCTTGGTAAAAGTATATTGCCCTGATAGTTTTGATAATATGAGTTGGTACAATAAGGCAATACAACCAAGTTGGAAAGTACATAATCATATTTGCTACGAAAAAATGATTATGCGTGAAGTGGTTGAAAAAGCAACTCACGACACAGGGCATTATCGTGTGATGACTGCTGGATGCAGTTTTGGCGGTTTTCATGCCATCAATATTGCATTTCGCAATCCGCACCGTTTTCGCAATGCTATCAGTATGGGTGGTGCATTTGACATTAAATCCTTTTTGTGGGGACATTATGATGAAAATTGCTATTTCAACAACCCAGTTGATTATATGTACAATCTCCAATATGGACATCATTATGATTACATCAAGCAGATGGGCATTATATTGGCATCAGGCGAACATGACATTTGCAAAGAAGATAACCTAAAACTTGCAGGTATTTTGCAGAAAAACAATATTCCGCATTGGCTTGAATGTAATAATGGCGTTGGGCATGATTGGGGTTGGTGGCGTGAGCAATTACCGAGATTCTTGGGAACAATTTTGTAGAGGGTTTAAAGTTCAAGGGGCAAAAAAAGTCAAAAAGTCAAGGTTTTAAAAGATATTTTTTTTTATTTTTGAATTTTGCTTAGTTTAAACCTTTGAACTTTTAAGGCTCTAAGTGATTTTACTTGAAAATTCAGATAATCTTGGTATTTTTTCGTAGCAAATAGTTTGCAAAACCTTCGTTGTGAAGAAATGGCACTTTTCAAAAATTGCTATCAAGTAAAATCACTTAGTACCACTTTAAACCTTTGAACTTTTAAACTTTAAACCTTTGGACTTTTAACCTTTAAACTTTAAACCTTTTGCCCTCTTCCTAATCTTCCAACAAATCTGCAATACCCTGCAAAGGAATAATTGCCCATTCGGGACGAGAATTGAGTTCGTAACCAAGTTCGTATACTGCTTTTTCCAAAAGATGATAACGCAATAAATAACTGATTTCGGATTGATACCCAATATCAAGCGAATTATCCATAGCAGTTTTGATATACGCATTCAAAAAAACAGAACTTATACAATGATAAAAAAGATGTCCAGCTTCATGTATTCTGGCTTTTTTGTCAGGAAATTGCTTTTCCACTTCAAAAATATTATTATATACTGCATAATGAAATGACCTCAACATACCTGCTACATCTTTGAGTGGCGGTTGTTTTACCTTTCTATCCCGAATAGAACTTTCTGGCTCACCTTCAAAATCCAAAATAATAAAATCATCTCCTTTTTTGAGGACTTGCCCTAAATGATAATCACCATGAATACGAATACGTTTGCTAATAAGCGATTCTTCATCAAAATTTAGAATTTTATCAATAATATCCTCTCTTTTTTCTAAAATCGAAATTGCATAATTTTTAGCGTGTTCGTCCAAATCATCAAGATTTTTTTCAATTAAATCAATGCGATTATTCAGTTGGGCAATAAGGCGATTTTTGAGCCAAACCACATAATCATGGTTATACAACACGGGGCGAAATACATAGTTGCTCTTGTCCGCAGATATAGCAATGTGCATTTCTGCAGTGCGTTGGGCAAGTTTTTCCACCATTTTGAGCGTATTATATTCTACAAGGTTGATGGTTTCGTCTTTAAAATGTCTTATTTCGGTAGGTTCATAAAGTTTGAGGTCAATGATTTTGGGTAATGTTTCTTCTGTTTTTATGATTTTTTCAAAATATTTTTTTAATAATCCATTCATAAAAACCCACGCATCACCTTCATTTTCCACTTTTTCCTGCATAAGTCCAAAAGATACATCAAAATTATTATCACGTTTCCATGTAATACTTCCTGCATAAGCTGGCGAATTTTTGAATTTATTTTCCGTTAAAAACCTTGTAATTTCATAATCAGGATTGGTTTCACGAAAAAGTTTCCTATAAATTTTTAGAAAAAATAAATCATTATACACAATAGACGTGTTGCTTTGGTCAGCTTTCAATACATGCGATTGCACATTGTCAAGTGGATAATCGTGTAATACATCACCACGTCCAAATTCTAATATACCATCACTTACTTGTACATTTTTTTGTTTGACAATAAGCTCAAAAAATGCTTTCCTACATTTTTCATCATAAATTGCATCTACCAATGTACCTTGTTCTTTTTGTATTTGTATAGGTGTAATAATAGCTTTTTTGTCTATTTTTTTGGCATCATCAGTTGTAAAAAACAAAGGTAAAAAATAGCTTTCTGAATGTGAATTGTGGTAATTTACCTCCAAAATAACCATATAAACACACGATTTTTCAACAGGTAATATAAGCAGATGTTGCACTTTAAAATTTTTTATTTTTCGTGATTTTCCACCAAACCACCTGCATTTTTGGGTATAATTGGGGATAATTTTTGTAAGTAAATTTTGAATAAGTGCTGTATCTTCAAAAATTTGTGTCCATTTTTTTTGTGTAATTATAATATTATTGGTATTTTGGGCTGTATTTGCAAGATTTTCCATAATGAAAAAATTAAAATAATTAAGAATAAAAAATTAATTGATGTATTTTTTGAGGCAAATTTATATTTTTTAATTTTTTTTTAATAGCTTACATAAAAAATGAAATTTCTGCTAAAATATATAGTTTTTGTTTCTTTGCAAAAAAAACCTTTGATTAAAACTAAAAACAATATTTTTGTGTTTGTTTGTGAAAGGTTTTAAAAACAATTTTACTAAATCAATAACTTATTTATATTTAAGATTATATCCAAAACCATGTCCAAAACCTCGTTCCTCAAACGTTATTCTATTATCACTGCAATTTCTTTTGTGTTGTTTGCTTGGTTGTGGCTGGTTATTATCACTGAAATCAGGGGTAAAAAAACCCAAAATCCAAATGAAAAAAACAAAAATCCAATAAATATAAACACAAAAAATTAACACAAAAACGGTTGTAAAGCGTATATTTTTACGCACAAATAACTATTTTTGGGTATTTTATGCTATTTTTTTTTAAATTTATTAAATTTTTTTTTAGTTT
Organism: Cytophagales bacterium; assembly: GCA_031425615.1. Classification (GTDB taxonomy): domain Bacteria; phylum Bacteroidota; class Bacteroidia; order Cytophagales; family Microscillaceae; genus JAAFIN01. Next base: position 82,800 of record JANPJR010000011.1, on the reverse strand, counting down.
ATTTGAAAAAAAGTTTTTTTTCATTTAATTTTACCTTAAATTTCTTATTTAACATTTTTTTTAAACATTTTACAACATACTTTTATTTTTAGCTATATTTTTAATCTTAAATTATTTTTAGTATTTGTAAAATTTTTTTGCAAAAAATTATGAATCTTACCCTCACAGAAGAAGACTATCTCAAAACCATTTACCACCTCACAGATGATAAATCTACGGAAGGCATCAGTACCAACGACATTGCACGCAAAATAGACATCAGTGCTGCGTCTGTTAGTGATATGATAAAAAAACTTGCTCACAAGGGACTTATTAGTTATGTGCGTTATCAAGGAGTTAATCTCACTGATACAGGCAAGCGAAAAGCTATGCACATTATTCGCAAACATAGACTTTGGGAAACTTTTTTGGTAGAAAAATTACATTTTACTTGGGACGAAGTACATGACATAGCGGAAGAATTGGAACACATTGAATCGCCTATTTTGATTAAAAGATTAGACGAATTTTTGGGTTTCCCACAATTTGACCCACATGGCGACCCAATTCCAAACGAAAAAGGTGAAGTTGTAGAAGTAAAACGTATTTCGCTCAACAATGCCCCTGTAAATGAAGTATTTAAAGTGATTGCAGTAGAAGAAAATTCTCCACAGTTTCTCAAATACCTCAACAAAATTCGCATTAGTCTTGGCACACATATAAAAGTATTAGATAAAATAGATTATGATAATTCAATAGAAATTGAATTGGAAGGCAAAAATTTAATGATTTCAAAAGAAGTGTCTGAAAATTTATATGTTGGAATTATTTAAAAGTTTAAAAGTTTCAAGGTTTAAAAGGTTCAAGGTTTAAAGCCCAAAAAACGCAAATTTTTTACAATTTGCGTTTTTTTTGTATTTATTCCTAATTTTTTAATTCGTAATTCCTAATTTGCTTTTGTGCCTTCTGTACAATTTTTACAAATATCAATATGTTCGCGTCCTTTTAGCAGTGTTTGGCGAAAATTATTGTATTTATCGCTGTTCCACACCTCTGCAAAGGTTTTTTCGGATACATTTCCCAAACTATGAGAAGCATCTTTGTCAAAACAACAAGGCACAACTTGACCGTCCCATGTAATAACTGCGGAACTCCACATTTTCCAACAATGATTTAGCATTTCATTTTTAATGCCAAAAGTACCATCATTTTTTTGGTAATAACGTGAATATTTATCAATAGAAGGCATCAAATCCGAGCCATTTTCATAATCATATATTTGAGCAGTTTTTAGTTGGAGTTCATCAACGCCCATTTTTTTGGCTAATTTTTGCACATCTGGTATTTGGTGTTCGTTTGGTTTTACTACCAGAAACTGAAATATAACATGTGGCGTTGCAGATTTGAGTATTTTTTTCCATTTTAGAATATTCTCTGTACCTGCAAGCACTTTTTCCAATTTCCCGCCAATTCTATATTGTTGATAAGTGTCTTGCGTAGTGCCATCAATAGAAATAATAAGCTGTCCTAAACCAGACTGAACTGTTTTTTTTGCCAAATCATCATGCAAAAAATGTGCATTGGTAGAAGTTGCAGTATAAATTTTTTTTTCACTTGCGTATTGCACTAATTCCAAAAACTTTGGGTGCAAAAAAGGTTCTCCCTGAAAATAAAAAGTAAGATATGCAAGCGTAGGTGCAAGTTCATCAATCGTTTTTTTGAAAATATCTTCTGGAAGCATACCTGTTGGGCGTGTAAAACTTCGCAAACCACTTGGACATTCTGGACAACGCAAATTACAACTTGTTGTAGGCTCTATTGCAAGGCTTATAGGCAAGCCTTTTATCAAAGGCACACCTTTTTTATTGGAAGTATGATAACTTTGCCAAATTTGATACACATTATATATTTTTTTGGCAGAAATCACTTTTTGCCATTGCTGAATTTGTCGCAATCGTGATAAAAAATTCATAATTTAAAGTCCAAAGGGAGAATTAACAGCCTTAAAAACGGAAAAAATAACAATTAAATTCCTTTGGTTATAATTTTTTAAAAATTAAAACCTTTTTCCAAATGTATTGAAAAAAGGTTTTATTTCGTTTTTTGGAAATTAAATTTTTAGAAAATAAAAAAATTAAGTTATTCCTAATTCCCAATTCCTAATTAATTTTATTGTCCGCCACGTGCAGCATACAAGATATTTCTTGCTTCAGCTTCACGAAGTTTGAGTTTTACATCAGTTACAACCCCTACTTTAATATCACGGTGCATTTTGAGTGATACGATAATTGCATCTTTTGTACCTTCTTTCATTTTAGCACGTTCTTCTGCTATGAATTTTGGTATTTCTTTTGACTCAATAAATACATCATTTACTTGAATTTTTGGTTCTTTACCAAACTTAGCCATAAGCTTTTTGGTAGGAGGACCAATAAATACGTAGCTTGTGAGTGATTTTTCTTCAATTTTTTGCAACTGGCTTGCAGAAGGGAACGATTGTTCTACCATGATATTGGTTTCACGCAATACAGTTGTTACCATGAAGAAAAACAGAAGCATAAATACGATATCAGGCAATGAAGCGGTAGATATTGCGGGTAGTGGTTTTGATGGTTTGCCAAATCCTGCCATAGTTTTAATATTGTTTTTAAACACACTACACCAAAAATAAATATTTATCTTTTTAGTAATTAATAAAATTAATTTAAAAAAAATCAATTATTATACTTGGTGTGTGTATGGTTGTATTATTCTTCTACTTTTGTTGGTTCTGCTTCTGAGATACGTTCAGGGTATTTTGCCTTAGCATCATAATACCTTTCAATAAAAAGCTCTTTCCCAGATGCTTTTGCTTGTAAGTATGCTTCGTTACGTTTTCTTTCGTAGGTATTTGGATTTTCCTTTTTGTGGTCTGTCAACAAATATTTCTTAACTGAAAACGGTTCTTGCATGGCTTCCGAAAATTTTTGTGCTTTTTTTATCAAAATAGGGTCATCTAAAGCCTTTTTCTCATTGAATTTGAGGTATTCTTCCAATGAAATTTTAAGTTCTTCTGCGCGTACTTCATTATAAGCACCTTTTATTTCGTCCAACACTTTAAGATACGTTTTGTATTGTGTTGCCCTATCTGTTTTATAAGATACAACCGCCTCTTTTGGATTATCAGAAGACTTGTCGTCTTTACCATTGTTGGTAATAAACTGCTTAATACCTTTGCGTAGGTTATCCATTTTACCATATTCACCTTCTACAAGGAGTTGATTGCGTGCATTTACGAGTATGGTATATACGTTTCTTTCATTGAGTTCTACTTCCTCTTTTCTTTCATTTGGGTCTCTTTTAGGAGGCAAAATGATGCGTAGTCCTTTATCAGAAGCGATAGTCGTAGTTACCAAGAAAAAAATCAACAATAGAAACGCAATATCTGCCATAGAGCTTGCATTGATTTCCTGTGCTGCTGCTTTGCCTTTCTTTTTCAACATAATATTTTACTTTTTTTTTAAAAATGTGAAAAATTAGTCCGTGAAACTTTTTACAGCACCCCAACCTAATGCACCCAAGATGCCAAGCATCAAGAAGTAAGTAAGGTAAAAAGTGCTTTCAGTCATTTTCAATGCAAAAGAACTTACGTCAAAAGTACCTTTGATTTTTGCATATTCAGGGGTTACTGTGCCATCAGCTATTACATAAAAAATGATAAATAGCACCAACATTACACCCATTGAAATAAGACTGCCAACCATAGACTTAAAGTCTGTAGCTAATGCTACCACAAGTCCGCCAACCATCGCCACAATTACAAGCACAATAAACAAGTATGAAGCATACAAGAATATGTCAGTAGAAGTAGCCACACCATCAGCAGTTGTAGCATAAAGTAAAAATCCGAGTACAATAGCAAAAATTGCTATTGCATAGGAAGCATAACCATTATATTTTTTGATGATTTCCATGAGGGTAAATAATTTTTTTAGTAATTTTTTTGTTTTTTTTGTTGTTAAAAATTTTTCGCAAAAATTAAAAATGATTATTTACCACGACCATGTGCAACCAAAATATCAATCAACGTAATAGAAGAATCTTCCATTTGTGCTACGATTGAATCCACTTTGCTTACGATATAGTTGTAAAGGACTTGCAAAATAATCGCTACAATCAAACCTGCTACAGTAGTCAAAAGGGCAACTTTAATACCACCTGCTACGATAGTTGGCGAAATATCACCAAGACGTTGGATTTCGTCAAATGCTTGAATCATACCCACAACTGTACCCAAGAAACCTAACATAGGTGCAAGTGCAATAAACAAAGAAACCCAGATAAGACCTTTTTCCAAACGCGACATTTCCAAAGAACCATACGCCACAACTGATTTCTCAACCATGTCAATACCTTCGTCATAACGCATCAAACCTTGTGCATAAATAGAAGCTACAGGGCCACTTTGATTTACTGCGTAATCTTTTGCAGCTTTTACACCACCATTTTTCAACGCATTTTCAATGTTTTGTGTGAATTTTTTTGTGTTTGTACCAGACAAATTCAACGTAATAACCCTTTCCAAAGCTACTGCAAGCCCAAGAATAAGACAAAGAATAACGGGAGTCATATAAACCCAGTCACCCTCGATGAATTTTTGTTTGATTACTTGGTGAAAAGTTTGTTCTGCTACTTTAGCCTCGCCAGCCTTTGCTGCGTCAGGTGCTACTACATCTTTTTCTCCCTCATCTTTTTTAGGTTCTTCTTTTTGTTCTTTTTTTTCATCTTTTTTCTTTTCTTCTTTTTTATCTTTGTCTTTATCTTGTGCAAAAGATGCTATTGTTGCACCAAATGTGAAACAAAAAGTAAGCGACAACACAGCGAATAATTTTTTCATACCGTTGGATTTTGTTTAATTTTTTTTGTTTAGAATTTTTTGGTTAAAATTTAAAGTTTGAATTTTTGAAATGTGTTTTATGACAAGTTTATAACAATTTTTTAAATCTGTTGCAAATTGGTAATTTTTTTTTGAATTTAAAAATACACCATGAATTTTATAAAAAGTTTTTCATTAAAAAGATTATTTTTTAAGGCTTTTTTATTCATTTTACCAAAAAACTTAATTTAAAACCCAATTTAACAAGAACTTTACAAAAAATATGATTTTAAGATTTCAAAGATTTTTTTATATTGATTTGTATATTAATCTTGATAAAAAATGTGCTAATTGAAAAAATAAATAACCATAGATTTTTGTGAATATTTTTGTGATTAAAAAAACGCTTTCAAAGATAAAATAGAATAGTTTTAAAATCAAAATCATTTTCCTTTTTTTTTCCTTTTTTTTCTTTTTTTTTTATAAAAACTATTTTTTTATATCAAATTTTCCTAAAAATCACAATTATTGCATGGTTTTAAAGCATTTCTCACAAAAAATACGATTTTTATATGTGAAACTTATACACATTTTTTTTTGTTTTTGGAAAAATCCCTACCAATCAAAAGAAGAAAATTAGCCAATTTTTAAGCATTTGGAAGCAAAAAAAATTACTTTTTAATTGTAGGTAAAACCATTACAAACCAAATTAAAATTTTAACAAATTGAAAAATTTACATATTACACGCACTTTTTTTACAAGCATTTTTTTGGGTACTTTGTGCGTACTAACACAATGCACACAAACAACGCAAGAAAATATCGCAGAATACAAGCAATATTTTGATTTACAAAAATTTATTGTAAAAGTTACCAAAAATACACAAACCAAAAACCCTTTGGTAAAAAAAACAATTATTGAAGATGAAGAAAGCATTACCAAAGAACTTCACATTAAAAGTTGGGACAACGAACTTCGCCTTTTTTTGGAAAATAATTTGAATAAACCTTCTCTTTTTGGCGAATATGAAACATCAAAAAATGACAAAGAAGAAGTTTATACCGCTAAAAAAAAATCGCTTCACACCCGAAAATTTCGCCTACAACACATATCTCCTACCCAAAAAAATATTGAAATCGTGTATGAAGATAATAATTATTTGTATCGCGCACAAAGAATACTAAAAATTGAAGTGGAAAATGACCAAGTAAAAAATTATCATATCAAAGGCTCACAAACAGGTATTTGGATTGCTGATAGATATTATGATATTAAGGGGGAAGTTTTAAAATAGTTCCCTAACCCCCAAAGGGAGAAAAAATACAAAAAATGAAAACTAAAATTTTACATTTTTCTAAACAAATATAAATCTTTGATAATTTTTGTACCATAAGGGTTTGTTCTTTTTTGGAGTTAGTGGCTAAATAAAATCAAAAATTCATAATCCCAAAACATTTACAATTAAACATTTGTTATAAATACATATTAAAATCCTTTCTTATTGTGGGAAAATATGATAATTTTCGCTTGTGGTTTTTCAATCACTTTTAGATTTATTAAAAATTACTTTTCTGCAACATTTTTGGGCTTTTTTTACCAAAAACCAATTTTTTACACCACACATACATATATGTTGACAAACGGTTTTTCCCAAAACAACAACGCCATGATACCAAATGGACACCAAAAAAATCACAATCATACACAAACACACGAAAATCATACACACGAAAACGAAAATTGCAGTTGCCAAAAACAAAATGTAACAGATTTGGGTGACGAACATATCGCTACTTCGTTGGATACGCCTATGCGGGCAGATGCTTTTTTGCTTACAGATGAGGAAAAAATAGAAAAAATAGAGGCACATTTCCGCCAAATTATGGATATTTTGGGCTTAGACCTTACAGACGACAGTCTAAACGGTACACCCCACAGGGTAGCCAAAATGTATGTTCAAGAAACTTTTGGTGGATTAAACCCTGAAAAAAAACCTGCAATTACACTTTTTGATAATAAATATAAATATCAAGAAATGATTGTAGAAAAAAATATTACCATTTATTCTACTTGCGAACATCATTTTGTGCCAATTATTGGAAAAGCACATATTGCATATATCGCAGGTGATAAAGTGATTGGGCTTTCAAAGCTCAACCGTCTTGCGCAATATTATGCAAAACGCCCACAAGTACAAGAACGCCTTACAAACCAAATAGGCGAAGCCCTAAAATCTGCCCTCAACACGCAAGATGTAGCCATTGTGATAGAAGCTGACCACCTTTGCGTAGCTTCTCGTGGTGTGCAAGATGTGAATAGTAGCACAGTTACTACTTTTTATAGTGGTAAATTTAAGGAAATGAATACCAAAAACGAGTTTTTAAAGTTTATTTCATAAGATTTTACAAAAAATTAAGAAAAAAACCTTTTTTCAGTAATGGAAAGAGGTTTTTTTTGTGAAATGGATTAAACCCTATTTCAAAAAAACACACCCAACAAAAATAATCTCGCTGGGTGTTCAAATTTAGATACTGATTTACACGCCAAACATTTGGCACAAATCGCACAAGAATTACAGGTTTTACAGGTTTCATTAAAACAAGTAAGTGCCACAGCATTGCCTTTGGCATTAAAACAAAAAAACCCAATCAATATGTATATTAATTGGGTTTCTATGGAATTTTTGAAAAGATTATTTACGCAAATCCAATGCTTTGATAATATTACGATAACGTGCAATATCAATTTTTTGAAGATAATCCAACAATCTACGACGTTTACCTACAAGTTTTAACAAGCCCAAGCGTGTGCTGTGGTCTTTTTTGTTTGCTCTAAGGTGTACGTTAAGGTGATTGATGCGTGTAGTAAAAAGTGCAACTTGTGATTCAGGTGAGCCTGTATCTTTTGCAGTTTTATCATTGCTATATTTTGCAAAAATTTCTTGTTTTACTTCTGGTTCTAAGTAGCTCATAAAAACGAATGGTAGCTTTTATATTGGTTTTTTATTTTTGAACTGCAAAGATATAAATATATATTTGAAATACAAAAGTTTTTTTAAAAAATGTATTAATCCCCCTTTGGGGTTTAGGGAGCTTTTTACCGCATAGCCTCGCTACTATCTGTGATAGCACCAAGCCACGCAGGAATCAATGTAGCAAGCATATAAGGCAATACTGACACCAAAAAAATTGCCAAAATGCCATTAAAATCTATGTATGGTTTAAGCGAAAATGAAGGATACAATATAGACCAACCCAATAAAAAGTTTTTTAAAATAGGACTTTCTAAAAAAAATACATAAAAATAACCCAACCAAACACCCAAAAATGTAACTGTAAACGAAAAAAGCAAACTTTCCCACAACTTGAACGCCAAAATATCACCAATCCCCCACCCCAACGCCTTCAATACTGCCAATGATTTTCGTTCATCTGTTTGCAAACTACTTGCACGTTCCCACGCAAGCACGCCAAATGCCAATAAACTAAACAAAATACCATAAATAAAAACGCCTCCACGCCAGCCAAATAATGTTTGGTATGTAGCGGAAAGTTGTGCAGAAGTTACCACACGTATCCCGCCAAAACTTTGGTCAATTTTGCGTGCAAGGTTGTTGCTTTCTTGGTCGTTGTGCAAATAAATCGCAATATCAGTGCTTGTAAGTGGCGGAATAGCTAAGATTTTTTTTGCACTTTTTGTATTCAATAATAATAAATCTCTGGTCAATAAATCTGATGCCACCGAAAAACTTGCCACAATCCGAAAACTTTGTATTTTACCTTCTGCGTCAAGTAATGTCATTTTTTCGCCTACTTCAAGCCCTCTTAATTGTAAAAAACCTGTTCCTGCGATGATTTCGTCATCTTGTAGCGAAAACGTTTTTTCAGATTTTTCTTTGTTGTCATTATTATTAGTTTTTATTTTTACATCAATTAAAAAAGGCAAATTTTCCAAATTTTCAATACCCATTACTGTAAAAACTGCACCTGTTGGTGTATCAAATTGATAGCCCCAATAACGTGGCAATATTTTTTTGATGCCTCGCCATGTATTAATTGTGTCTGCAATGTATTGCGGAAAAGGTACAAGTCGCCCACCTGCCAATTTTTGTACCCAAACTTGTGGAATATGTTGGAGGGTTTGACTGGTTTCGTGGCGAAGTGCTGACGTAAAAAATACAACACTGCTATAAAACCCTACTATCAACACATATATTATACCCAATAAAATATATTTTTTGCGATTTTGTTGGATATTTTTTAAAGCAAATAAGATTAAAGGAAGATTAAACAAAGGGGTTATGGATTATAGATTATGAATTATAAATTATAGCAACGACATTTTTAAAATTATATCTAAAAAAATCCGTTTAAATCCGTTCAATCCGCGTTATCCGCGTGCTTAAAAAATGAATATTATGCAGATTTTCAATTATTTTATATTTTAGAAAAAACAAAAAAATTATGTTATTATCAAATTATGTAAGTTATAAATTAGGAATTAAAAAGCGAAAGTAGTATAAATTTTGAAATTTTAGTAAAAAAATCTTTAATTTTGACCGCAAAAATCCATAATCTATAATTTATAATCCATAATCTATAACCCAAATTTCATAATCAAAAAAATGAACCAAATTAAATCGTTGCCTATTTCGCCCTATATTTTGATTATATTATTGGGCAGTATTTTATTTTTTCCAAATTTGGGTGTTGTGCATTTATTTGATTGGGACGAAATAAATTTTGCAGAAATATCAAGGGAAATGCTGGTTTCGGGCAATTTTGGGCGTGTGCAAGTGGAGTTTTTGCCTTTTTGGGAAAAACCGCCTTTGTTTTTTTGGTTGCAGAGTTTTTGTATGTATGTTTTTGGGGTAAATGAATTTTCTGCACGCCTTCCAAATGCGTTGATTGGCATTGTTACGCTATTGGTATTGTTTTACATAGGCAAAAAAACCTACAATACAAATTTTGGTTGGTTGTGGATATTGATGTATATAGGCTCTTTTTTGCCTGCTTTTTATTTCAAATCTGGCATTATAGACCCACTTTTCAACCTTTGTATTTTCCTTAGTTTGTATCAACTTTGTTTGTGGAGTAGCCAAGAAAGCCAAAAAATACGATATAAACATGCGTTTCTGGGTGGGATTTTTATGGGAATGTCTATACTGGCAAAGGGACCTGTAGCGTTGTTGTTGGTGGGTGTTTCGGGCTTGATTTTTTGGATTTTGAGCAAAAAATGGAATACTTTTCGCCCTTTGGAAATTGTTGTGTATGCTGTAATGACACTTTTGGTAGCGAGTATTTGGTTTTTGCCCGAAATATTAAAAAATGGTACTTGGTTTTTGAAAGAATTTATAGATTATCAAATAGGTCTTGCTTTCAAATCCGAAGATTCTGGACACGAACAACCTTTTTGGTATCACCCTATTGTGTTGCTTTTGGGTTGTTTTCCTGCAAGTGTGTATTTTTTAGGTATTTTTTCTAAAAACGGAACAAAAAATATTGAAAAGCAAAAAAATATTAAAACCAACCAAGAAAATTTAGAAAATAGCCAAGAAAATACCAAAATTTTAATTCAAAATAATTTTATTTTATGGAATAAATTATTATTTTTCACTACTTTAATTATATTTTCTATCGTAAAAGCAAAAATTATCCATTATTCGTCTTTGTGTTATTTTCCGCTTACATTTTTGGCGTGTTTATATATATTTGAAATAGAAAATGGCGAAAGAAAAGCGGTTTTTTGGCATAAATACCTATTACTTTTTATTGGTTTTTTGTGGGGAATGGCGATTTTTTTAGTGCCTTTGATAGATTTTTTGAAACCTACACTTATTCCAATTATTGATGACAAATTTTTGGTAATGAGTTTGCAAAGTCCTGTCGTTTGGGGCGGTTTTGAATGGATTTTAGGTGTATTTTTCTTGATTGGGTTGGTGTATTTTTTATTTTTTATACAAAAAAAAGAAAATAATGGAAAAAATTCAATCAAAATTCAAGTATTAGGGCTTTTGGGTGTTACTGTGGTGTCGTTGCAACTATTATTGGTGTTGATTATTCCAAAAGTAGAACGATATACACAAGGAAATTTGATAGATTTTTTAAAAAATCGTGCTACTGAGGACTGTTTTGTATCACCTTACAATTTTCACAGTTACGCACACCATTATTACGCAAAAGTTTCTATGGAAAATGCGCAAATAAAACGCACATATTTAGAAAATACTTTTGGCAAAGAAACCTTAGGCAAAAACTCCTATTCTACCCAAAAAGATGCTTGGAATGCCTACCTCATATCTGGTAATGCACCAAAAACTGCATACCTGATTGTGCGTGAAAATGGTGATAAATATCCACAGTTGGAAAAGTTGGAAAAAGTGTATGATAAATATGGTTTTAGAATATTTAAAAAAAGCCCTCCAGCCTTCAAAGGGGGAGAAAATTCAAAATAAACCCTAAAATACCCCATAAATTGCATAGATTTCCAAGCCCATTATATAGTGTTGTATTTGTTCCTCTCTGTAATCTGCTCCCTTTGGGTTTGGGGCTAAATAAAAAACGCAACCCCAAAAAGATTGCGTTTTTTCCCTTCAAAATTATGAAAAATAAGAGGCGTGAAATATATCAGTTTCGAACTGATTTCTTTTGTATAGAATTTTTATTTTAAAAAAATAATCTTATTTTTGTTCCAATACAAATGCTTTGACCACATAAGCGAAAACCACAGTTTTCTTATCCTTCTGCAAAAATATTGTTCAAAATCATATTTGCAAATTTTTTTAGTATAATTTTTGTTTATTTTCGTTATCATTGTTATAAAAAAAGGATTTATATGATTTTACTTGCATATTTTTACTATAATTTTTAACCATTTTTTATATTCAAGGCATAAATTAAAATAAATTTACTTTACCATTACTAAAATTTATAACTTTAAAACTTGACAATTTGCATTATTTTTACCAAAATACACATTTAAAATTATGGAAAAAGCAAACATACACCAAATAATCTCTCTTTTTAAGCGTGCTTTAAATGATTTGAATGTACAAATAAGAGACAAAGAATTAGAAAATTTTGCACTTTTGGTACATAGTGCCATGATTGGGTCAAGGCGAAAATTTCATACGCCTGAACATGTTTTGTTGGTGTGCAAAAACATTTATCACCCTTTGCAGATATTGGGTGGGCTTTTCCATGATATTATATATTATCAAGTAGATGGTGGATTTCCAGAAGTTACACATAGTTTTTTGAAAGATATTGTGCGTATTAGAAAAGACGATATTTTGGTTCAAAAAAATCCACATACCGAACAAGACGAAATCCTACGTATTTGTTTAGATGTTTTTGGTTTCCAATTTGAGCAAAAATTATCTGTATATACAGGCTTAAATGAATTTTTGAGTGCATATATCGCAGGAAAAGTTTTAGAGCCATATCTCCCAAATGCCCATATTTTATGTGTGATTGCGTGTATTGAGGCAACAATTCCATTTCGTATGGCAAATATAGAAGGTTTGTCTTATCTTGATTTATTAGCCCAAAAGCTCGCCAAAGCCAACCAAAAATATGCCCTCAAATTGTCTGAAACACATATAGAACACTACACACAGCTTGCGGTAGGCGTAGCGAATGAAGATGTAGCCAATTTTGCAGACAAAGACACAGGTAGATTTTTGGATAATACTTGGTTGTTGATTTTTGAGGCAAATAAAAATCTTTTTGCCAAATTTACAGGTTTTGTATCTTCTATTTTACAATATAGGCATGGCATCATGAAAACGGAAAGTTTTATTAAAAATCTCAACCCTGAAAGTATTTTTCACCAATATAAAAATATCCCTGAAGACACCCATTTTCAATATTTACAACAGCAAGCACTTATAAACCTTGAAATCGCAAAGGAATATTTGGGCATCAAACTCCTTACTGCTACATTGCTGGAAGCGCTTGCGCACACTACAGGTGGGGACGTACCTATGACAATTTTTACAGGTGGTATCAGAACAGAAGAAAATCCAGTAGAACGAGCAGAAGATTATTTGCCTGCTTGTGTAGCACAAACCGCCTACAATGAAAAAGTATTTAAACTTTTGGCGTATGGACGCACGAGTGATGTGGGTTTTGATATGAAAAACTCACCGCTTTCTGCTTTTATTTACAAATCATTGGGCAGTATGCGTTGCTTAGAATTATTAGAAAATGCAAAAAATTTCTTTGATGGAAAAATTTATTACCATGAGTTTTTGGAAAGTTTTGATGCACAAGTGCTTTCGCATATTGCCCAAGCATGCGCTAAAATCGCTGTTACAAGGGCTGAAGCATTGGAAAAGTATTTTTAAAATTACAGTTATGATAAATTATAATTATCATAAGTTATATATAATATTTTTTCAAAAAAAATAAATTTTGATGAAACAATACACACTCCCTGTTATTTTAATCCTTAGCGGTCTTTTACTCTCTTTCGTAATTGCCCCAAAAGTGATTTTTACAGAAATAAACGAAAAACTTGCACATTATAAAATACGCCAACATGATTTTGAAACAAAGATAAAAACCGAAGTAACAGATTGGCTCAAAGAAGAAGATACAAAATGGGTAATAGGCACAAAGTCTATAAGTTTAGACCTTGTGCAACTCAACCAAAAAGCAGAACGCAAAAAAAATAATTTTTGGCTACCAGATTTATATAAATTTTATATGGAAGTAAAATTTTTTAATTGGCAATTTGCGGATAAAATACGTATTTATGAACCTCTTATTAACCTTAAAACCGTTTTTGTAGATGAATTACAAGAAAATATAAATTCAGAAACTTCATTTTCTACAAACTATACACACCTAAAATCTGCAATAACAGAAAATAATGCTTTGGTACAAAAACACAAAGATTATATGTTGGCAGAATTAGACAAAGCAGAAAAAGCACGCCAAGTTTGGAAAAATACCATTGACAACGCAAAAAAACTTGTCGCAACTGATTTTAAAGAAAAAACCGACACGCTCACAATACACAATATGCGTGATGAACTTCACCAAGAAAGCATATTTCCACACAATAGAATAATGGAATTAGAAGCATTATATGCAGATTATACCGCCCCAACACCAGCAACAGAAGAACGATACAACAATTATATGGAAGCAATAACAAACATGAATAATGATTATAATGCTGTCCGTATGAAAATAAAATTTGAATTTTTTAAGGCTTTTCACAAAGTTGATTCGTTGTTTACAGTCGTAAATAAAGGAGCTGAAAATGCTATCGCCTTCAAAACAAAAGGCGAAAATGCCAATGCAATGCTGGAATTGGATAAAATCAATATGCCATTTTCGCTTTTAGACCACGAATATACCGAAAATACAGATGGATATTTTGCTTTTGTATCGCAAGACTCGCTCCTCAATGCACAAATGAATGAAATTGACAAAGTAAAATTGGACAAAGCAAAATGGGATAAGGCAAAATTAGACAAAACGTATAATAATACCGAATACAATGACTATAATGACTACTCAGATTACTACGCAGACGAAAATATTATTGTAAATTACAATGAAAGTGTAAATATGCGTATTTTGGCAAGAAAAAATGCGTTGTCTGGAAAATGGCACACAGCCAATACAAATCTTTATCAGGCAGGCGTAAAATCTGACTATAATTATAAAAAACTTTATAAAACAAAAACTTCACCACGCCAACAAAATAGCGTTTCACACGATAATTATTACGCCACAAAAAAACCAGACACCAAAAATTGGTCTGCAAAAAGTACCTCTACACCTTATACAAGTTCGGGAAAAGCATATACTTCTCATTCAACGCCTTCACATTCGTACAATTCTCCCAATTCAACAAGAAGCACTGCACGTGCTTATAGCCCAGATTATAGCACCAAAAGCGCACGCACCAATCCAAACCCTTCTTCTTCTACTTACAAAAGTTTGTCAAGTAGCACACGTTCAAGCAGTGCCAAAACATCATCAACACCTTATAAAAGTTCGTCAAGTAGTTCAAAATCATCAACATCAACGCCTTACAAAAGTTCGTCAAGTAGCACACGTTCAAGCAGTTCAAGCAGTACCAGAAGTTCGCCAAGTAGCACACGTTCAGATTCAAGGTCTCGAAGTTCAAGCCCGTCATCATCTTCTTCACGCAGAAAATAATCTATTTTGATAAATTATTTTTAAAACAATATAAATCTACACCCAAAATATGGCTCAACTTGCAGAATTTTTATTTGGATTAGGGCTTTTAGTTATATTCATAGGCGTTGTAATACTTGCCATGCGTATCATAAAAAGTACTAAAAATCAAGGCTGAAAAAAAACTAAAAATAAATGCATTTCCGCCCTCTTGTTCCACTACATTTTTGATAATCTGTATTGGTTATCTTTGTATTTGATATTTCTATATTTTTTATTACATTTTTCAAAAGCTCCAATCTTTCAATACTTGTATCTGTAAATCGTTTTTGAAAAGCCTGCTCCGAAAAACTACCTGCTCCAGTTGTGCCTGAAAATGTAATGCGATTAAACACAAAAAACGCACTTGCTATACGTACATCATCAAAATTTGTAATATTTTTTTAAAAAATTGGTGTAATAATTTACCGTTTTGATATTCATTTTTCCATGTAATTACCTAATTTACTACGCTTGAATGGTCTTTTTGGACATATTCCCAAAATTTATACAATCCAAAATAAAGGTCGTTAATCCAATATTTTTTATTAGGATAAGGTTGTTTCAAAGCCAAAAACACAGACGCATCACCTACAAAAGGCTCTCTAAATTCTTCAAAATGGGGAACTAAAAAGCAAAATATAGTCTAATGCTTTGCTTTTTCCGCCAGGATAATGTAAAGGGCTTTTTAGCATTTTTAAGCATTTTTTAAAATAACCTAAAAATTTTGTTTGAGTACACTAATTTCTACACAAATTTAAAAAAATCTACTCACTTTACCAATCCTTTTACCCCAATTATCAAAAAATATACACATTTTAACTTATTATTTATAAAAAAGCCAAAAATTTTAATTGAAAATTCGTTTTTTTATGCTTCTGCCCGTGCAAAACCTACGGTTTCTCTAAAAAGTTGTGGTGATACGTCTGCATTTACCTTAAAAAATCTACTAAAATAATGCTCATCTTCATAGCCCAATCCATAAGCAATTTCTTTTACTGTTTTTGAGGTTAAATACAGCTCTCTTTTGGCTTCTATAATAATCCGTTCAGAAATTAAATTTGTAAGTGTTTTATTAAAATACGATTTTGTTGTTTTTGCCAATGCTTTTGAGGAAATATTCAACAACAACGCATAATCGTTGGCTGTGTGTTTTGTTTTAAAATGTGTTTCAATCGCATCTTTCAGGTTTTGCAAAATAAATGGCTCTTTAATATTTGTCAAATCTGCTTGTGCTTGTGGGTTTTGATTTATTTTGAGCCTTGATGCTGTAATGAGAAATATTTTCAAGTATGAAATTAGTAATTCATATTGGGCAAGTTGAACATTTTTTATTTCTGTTTTCATTTGCTCAAACAGTATATCAAATGTTTGTATATCATGGGATTGCAATGTTAAAAAAGGCGGTTTATAAATATCATTGAACAACACACCATTACAAGCCACTTCTTTTTGATGTTTGTGAATACAAAAAAAATCAGGGTGGAAATTGATTACAAAACCATTGATTTCCTGATTTGTTTCTATCATAAAAGGTTGATAAGGGGCAAAGCAAAAAAGGACATTTTGTTCAAAATTATACGTTGTAAAATCCGATTTTAATTTTCCTTGTCCATTTTTAACCAAAATTATGGTGTAATAATTTAGCCTTTGGAGATGGTCAAAAGCATTATTATCTTCAAATGAAAAAATCTTAAAAGCAAGGTTTCCATTTTGGGGATTTACCAATGTTAATGTTTTTTGATATTCAGATATCATAATTTTAATGCAAATTATTGGTTATCAATTTGTTAGTTAAATTTTTCAAACGATTAGTTTTCTGTTTTTTTCATCAATTGCCAAATCATTTATGCTGGCAAATCGTTTTTGCATCAAACCATTTTCATCAAATTCCCATAATTCATTGCCATAACTGCGAAACCATTGTCCGCTATGGTCATGCCATTCATATTCAAAACGGACTGCCATACGATTTTCACGAAATCCCCACAATTCTTTTTTAAGTTTGTAGTTTAATTCTTTTTCCCATTTTTGTTTTAAAAATGCTTTTACTGCTTCCCTTCCATTGATAAAATCTGTTCTATTTCGCCATTCGGTATCAATGCTATAAGCCAAACAAACTTTTTCAGGGTCTTTGGTGTTCCAAGCATCTTCTGCCATTTGTACTTTTTGCAGTGCGGTTTCCATTGTAAATGGAGGCAAAGGTAGTTTTTTGTTTTCTATTGTCATAAATTGCGTTGTTATTAATCTAAAAAAATACAAAGGCTTTGAAATGAAACATGTCAAACCTTTGTATTTGAAAATTACTTTAAAAGAAAGTTTTTACAATGTTGGTGCAACAGGAAAATCAACAGGTACTTTGGTCAAATTATGCAGATAATTCATAGCAGTTTTGTCGCTTATTTGCAGAATCAAATCCACCAAATTTTCTTTTGTATAACCTTGTGCAAAAAACGCTTCAACAACCTCATGATTGGCGTTCCCTCTGTTTTCTGTGATATTAGCAGCCAATTTTACCAATGAATTTAGCTTTACATCTTCGCTTTTTGCTTTGCGAATATCCAATATTTGTACATCTGTAAAACCATTCATTTTACCCAATACTGTATGCGCACTTTGGCAATAAACACAACCATTTACTTGGCTGACAATCAGATTTACTGCTTCTTTTTCTTTATTGGACAAACTTGTTTTTGCATTTTGATATGCCAAAAATTTTGATAAACCATTGTCAGAATATGCAATTGTAGCATACAAATTAGGCACAAAACCCAGTGCTTTGTTGAGATTATCAAAAATTTCTTGATTGACAGGCGATACTTGCTCCCTTGTTGGAACGTTGAATAATGTTGACATTTTTTTTGTTGTTTAAATTATTATTTGTTATTTGATGATGCAAAGGTCAGGCAAATAATAAACTTAAAAAATGGACAATATACGCAATGTCATGGATAATTTTTCCTTTTTGAGTATTGATAATGTTAATGATTATAAAAAATGCCATTAAATTTTAGAGCAATAAACAAATACAATTTTTTTTTAATATAATCTAAAAACTATTTACCTAAAAACTGCGTTTTGAGATGTGTTTAAGTTTCAAAAAAAATTTTTTTCTAAAAAACAATAATAAAAAATAAAATTTACGTTAAAAGGTATAATTAAAAAAAAAATATAGGAATTTAGACAAAAAGAATAGAAATTTACCCAAAAATATGTCCAATATTATTAATATTATTGATTTATCACTTATTACCAAGTACATAACCAAATTTATGAAAAAAATACTATTTCCAGTATTATTTTTTTGCATAGCTTTTTTATTGTTTTCTGTTGATACGAAAAAAGTTTTGGCACAAAAAAAGAACCAAAAAGCCCCTTTTGAACTCACGCGTGTAGAACCCCAACAATGGTGGGCAGGCATGCAAAACCCTGAATTGCAAATATTGTTGTATGGCAAAAATATTGGTAATGCAGATGTAAAAATTGGCGTAAAAGACGGAAATAATATCAAAATTTTACGCATAGAACGTGCTGAAAACCCAAATTATATTTTCTTATACTTGGATTTATCAAATGCTACCGCAGGAAAATTTGATATTATATTGACCAAAGAAAAAGAAAAAAAACCAATTACACACACCTACAATTTACTCACACGTGAAAAAAAAGGCGAACAATACACAGGTTTTTCGCCTGCTGATGTGGTGTATTTGGTGATGCCTGACAGATTTGCTAATGGCGACCCAAAAAATGATTTGGTCAATACTATGCACCCAAAAGCCCTCACAAACCGCAATGAACCTTTCGCAAGACATGGTGGAGATTTGTTAGGCATTGAAAAAAACCTTGATTATTTTGTAAAAATGGGTTATACTGCTCTTTGGCTCAATCCGCCACAAGAAAATAACCAACCTGAACAAAGTTATCACGGTTATGCCATTACAGATTTTTATAAAATAGACCCACGTGCAGGCACAAACGAAGATTTTGCAAGATTGGTAAAATCTGCACGCCAAAAAGGGCTTAAAGTGATTTTGGACATGGTTTTTAACCATTGTGGCAATGAACATTGGTTTATCAAAGACCTCCCTTATAAAGATTGGATTCACCAATTCCCTGAATTTACCCAATCTAATTATCGCCTCAGCACAACTGTAGACCCTTATGTATCAGAATTTGATAAAAATAAAATGCAACAAGGTTGGTTTGATAAACACATGCCAGACCTTGACCAGCGTAATCCACATTTGGCAACGTATTTAATCCAAAATTCTATTTGGTGGGTACAATATTTTGGTATTGAAGGTATTAGAATGGATACGCACCCTTATCCTTACCCTGAATTTATGGCAAAATGGTGTGAAGCAGTTTTTAAAGAATATCCTAATTTTAATATTGTAGGTGAAGTGTGGGAAAGTAGCGTAATCACATCTGCATATTGGCAAAAAAATTCAAAAAACGCAAAAAATTACAACAGCCAATTACCAAGTATTACCGATTTTCCAATATTTGATGCGTTGGGTGGTGCTTTCAATGAAAATGATGGTTGGAATACAGGTTTGAGCAAAATTTATTATGCACTTGTGCAAGATGCAATTTACCCAAATCCAAACGAAAATATGATATTTTTGGATAATCATGACCTTAGTCGCTATGCAACAACCGTAGGCAAAGACCTTCGCAAAATGAAAATGGGGCTTGCGTATTTGGCAACACTGAGAGGCGTGCCACAAGTTTTTTATGGCACAGAAATCATGATGGAAGGTGGCGGTGATAATCATGGTAAATTGCGTGGTGATTTTCCTGGTGGTTGGGCTGATGATAAAGTAAATGCCTTTACACAAGAAGGACTTACAAATGACCAAAAAGACCTTCAAAACTATACACAAACATTGTTCAATTGGCGAAAAAATGCAACGGTTGTACATACAGGCAAACTCATGCACTTTGTACCTGATAATAATGTATATGTGCATTTTAGATATAATGACAACAACAGCGTAATGGTGCTTGGAAATAATAGCCAAGACCCAAGAAATGTAGATACGAAACGTTTTCAAGAACGTTTGAAAGGCTATTCTTCTGCAAAAAATGTACTTACAGGCGAAAAAATCACAAACCTTAGTACAATCCTTTTGCCTGCTAAATCTGTTACAATTTTAGAACTTGAAAGATAATTTTTAGTTTTTTCTGTTATCCGTTTTTTCAGTTGAGAAAATTTGAAAATTCTGTGAAATATATTATAATTATGTTGTAAAAATCTGGCTATTTGAGTATTCTTGTATAGAATAATCAAATAGCCAGAAATTTATGGAATTTGTTAATAAAATGGCTTGAAACCCATTGAAATTCATAAATAAAGTATTTTTTATAACTATCAAAAATCTATAATCCATAATTTATAACCCATAATCAAAAAAAATGCTCATAGTTATTTCAGGTGCCTCACGTGGTATAGGCAAAGCAATAGCCTTACGATTGGCACAAAAAAAATGTAAAATTGCGATTTTGGCACGCAATGAAGAGGAATTGCGACAAGTTGGTGAAGAAATGGAAGCAATAGGTGCAGAAGTTTTTGCGTTTGCGTGTGATATTACAAAAGAAAATTTGGTTAAAAATGTGGCTGATATTATTCTTACACAATTTGGCACACCTACTATACTTATCAACAACGCTGGCGTAGGAAAATTTAGACAAATGGCAGATATTTCAGAAGAAGAATACGACAATATGATGAATGTGAATGTAAAAGGTAGTTTTTTGCTGACCAAATATTTTTTGCCTGCTATGCAAAAAGCCCAACAAGGACATATCATTACAATCGCTTCAGATGTATCAAAACGTACTTTTTTTAGTGGCTCTATTTATTGTGCAACCAAATATGCCCAAGATGCCATGTTTTCTGCCCTCCGCAAAGAAGTAAGAAAAGATAATATCAAAGTAAGTATGGTGTATCCAGGCATGGTAAATACGCATTTTGAAGGCAATAATCCAATATACAGACCCGACAAACTGCACGCTGACGACATTGCACAAGCAGTAGAATACATTATATCAACACCAAAAAATGTAGTAATTGACGAAATTACAATACACCCTTTGCAACAAGAATATTAACATACCAAAAACTTTTTTTTTATTTTCAAAAAAAAATAATAAGTTTGTGATAATCTAAAAAAAGTAATCTTTGTACAAATTCAACACACAAACACACATGACAAAAATAACCCAAAATACACACGCATACATTACACAAATAGTAGGCATATTACTGTTTTTTGCTTTACAAAGTTGTAGCATACAAGAGGAAATTCGCCTAAATCCTGATTACTCAGGAACAATGTCCTACAATTTTGACATGGGTGCAATGACGCAATCTGTGAAAGAATTGCAAAAAAAAATGGATAGCACAAACACCGAAAATAAAGAAGACGAAAAAATAAAAATAGACGAAACAAACCCACAAATAGATAATATTTTGGCAAAAATCAAAAAAATAAATGGTATCAATAACCTGAAAAATGAAAGCGTAGGCAAAGAAAAAATTGCATTTAGCTTTGCATTTAAAGACCTAAAAGCCCTCAATGAAGCGTATGGACATATACATAGTAGCAAAAATATGATTCAAGGATTGATGAAAAAAGAGGACGGATTTCAAAAAGGTAATCCAAGTGATGACTTGTTTAGCAACAAAAATATGCCTGACCCAAAATATTTTGAATATTTTAAACAAAAAGGTAGAAAATTTTATGTGAATTTCCCTGAAAATACAACCACAAAAACAGAAATGAAAACAGACCAAAAAGGAAGCGACAAACAAGCACAACAAATGATGGAAGGTATGTTCAAAGCGGAAACAAAAATCATACTTCCAAAAGAAATAAAATCAAATACCGCCAAAAATACAGACGTTACAACTGATGGTAATACGCTTACAATTACCCAAAAAATGGATAATATGAACGGAAAAAGTGGCAATGTAAGCCTGAAATTGAAATAATAAAGTTGTCAGTAATCAGTTTTCCCATTTTAAAGTTAATCAAAAGGCTTTTATTTTTACAAATAAAAGCCTAACTTTTTATTTTTTTTGTAAATTAAAAAAGTATGTGTATTTTTGCATTTCTAAAAATGGCGACATAGTTCAATGGATAGAATAGAAGTTTCCTAAACTTTTGATATGAGTTCGATTCTCATTGTTGCTACTAAAAAAAGAAAAATCCACAAAAACTATAGCGTTCTTGTGGATTTTTGCTTTATGATGTATTATATTTTTAAGATTATCTACGATTGATGCTGATGGTATCAGTTTCCAATTCATTGCTGAGGTTTAAAGACCTATCCAAAATCTGTATTCTAAATTTTAAAATGGTATTAGGGGCTATGCCTATTTGGCTAAATGACACTCTATTGGAAAGTGTGCCTTGTATAGGACTTACACGGTCTTTTTCGTCAAGACGAGGAAAACGTTGGTTATAATTAAAACTCGTATCAGGCAAAATAAATGGCTCAAATGTATTGCCTACTTTGCGAAAGACTTTTAACTTAAAATTTGTATAATAAAAATTAGTTTGCCCTGTTGTTGGTGCATTAAAAGGCGGATTTATATCTGTTGCATCAAGCCCCAAATTGCCATCACCATCTTGAAAATTCATATTGATACGCACCACATCAGTATTTACAAGCGTACAATCTCGCACCACAGTACTTGTAAGTACAGGGTTAGAGATAAAAGGAGCATTGGGGAATTCAGGTTTTTGGTAACATGAGGTTGCCAAAAACCCACTTCCAAACATCAAAAATAACCAAATAAACAAAAGAGAAGAACGCATAATTTTATGAATGGTTTATAATTAAGTTTTGAACACAAATTTATATTTTCTTGTTCATATTTGCAAGAATTTTTTAAAAATAAATAATTAATTAGCCCCCCAACCCAAAGGGGGGAGCAAATACAAAAAATATTTTGAAAAAAAATACTAAATAACCGAAAAAATACTAAACTATGCAACAAATACTTTACGAACAAATCAAGCAAACAAAACCAGAGAATTTTGAAGAAAATGCTTTGAGGTTATTCCAATACCAAGCAGAAAATAACCCAATATACAAAATTTTTATACAATATTTGGGTATAAATCCTGGAAAAATACAATCCATTAAAAAAATTCCTTTTCTCCCAATAGATTTTTTTAAAACCCAAAAAATAATTACCGAAAATCCAACTAAAAACCCACAAGAAAACACTAAAATAGAAGCAGTTTTTGAGAGCAGTGGCACTACATTGTCCCAAACAAGCAAACATTATGTAATGAACTTAAATATGTATTTAGACAATGCCACACATATTTTTGAGAATTTTTATGGGAAATTAGAGGATTTTTTTATATTCGCTTTGTTGCCTTCTTATTTGGAACGCCAAAACTCTTCTTTGGTGGCAATGGTATCACATTTTTTAGGAAAAAGTGAAGGTTCTTCGCCTATAAATTCTCCAAAAATAGGAGGTTTTTACTTAGATGATTATACTACACTTCTTGAAAAAATACAATTTGCCAAAAAAATCAAAAAACCACACCAAAAAATTCTCCTTATTGGTGTAACATTTGCTTTATTGGATGTCGCAGAGCGGTTTTCGGTGGATTTGTCTGATGTGATTATTATGGAAACAGGAGGTATGAAAGGCAAAAGGCGTGAAATGCTCAGGGAAGAAGTGCATTTTATCCTAAAAAATGTGTTCAACACTACTGAAATTCATTCTGAATATGGCATGACAGAGTTGCTTTCGCAGGGGTATGCACGTGGTGGTGATGTGTTTGAAGTGCCTTTTTCGTGTAAAGTGCTTTTACGTGATATTTCTGACCCTTTTGACCTTTCGCCTACACGCAGACAAGGTGCTATCAATGTGATAGACCTTGCCAATGTGGATAGTTGTGCGTTTATTGCTACGCAAGATGTGGGCGAAATTATAGACGAATATGCGTTCAAAGTGCTTGGACGTATGGATAATAGTGATGTGCGTGGGTGCAATCTGTTGTATGAGCGATAAAAAATTAATGCAAGTTGTCAGTTTTTATTACAATTTATAGTTTTTCGCTGGCAATCCATGCTTTTTCAAAAGAGGAATTGATGTGGTGATACAAATCTTCGGGGTGAAAATTAGGTATAAAATCCTGTTTTTGGCTTATATGATATGTTTCTGCTTTTAAATGACAAGTAGGACACAGCGAAATTCCATTTTCTTTGACATAACCACCATTTGGCATTTCGTTGCGGTCTGTGATGTGGTGTGCGTCCAATAATTCATGAGATTTTTTGCTATATTTTTCGTTACACATTTTACACGCATACCCATCACGCTCAAAAACTGCATTTCTAAATAATTCTCTGACTAATTTTTTGTTTTTGCTCATTTTTAGGTGTGTTTTTAATGAATTTCCTTGCTACAAAAATAAAACAATTTTATACGCATAAACATATTCTCAGCCTAAAAAATAGTCATATTCCTACGAAGTAACAAAAAAGCAAAAAATGTGTGGAAAATTCTACTTTTTCCATAGCAAAGTGTTTGCAAACCCTTTACTTTTAAAAAATAGCATTTCTCACACATTATTATTAATATTTTCAACCACATTCACAAACATTAATCTTGAATCTTGCTGCTAAACATTTTTCAGATTTTTAAAAAAAACTAAAAAATACTAAATTATCTTATTTTGTGTTATTTTTGGGTATCTAATTTTTATTTCACACCCAAATTATGCATTTTCATTCAACAAAAACAATATTCATTTTATTTATTTTTATTATTTTTTACACCAATTTTTTATTTATTTCGTCTGCTTCTGCACAAAGTATATATCTGGAAAAGTTTAAATCAAAAACCTATTGTGATAGCATAATAAAGGTTTTTGATGAAAATTCTAATAAATTAAAAGTGCTTGAAATGGCTTGTGATACAATTATAAAACACCAAACAGCTAATGATAACAATGAAAAAATGCTGTTTTATTTTTTAAAGTATTTACAAAAAAATAAACAAAAAATCTCATACAAATTTTATTTGGCATTGGGTGTGCAGTATCAATTTGTTGATATCAATACGGTGTTGGCTGCTGATTATATACTAAAAGCAATCAGAGATAAAGATATTTATACAAATGAATTAAATCTTGGAAAGGCTTATTATATGCTTGGAAATTTATTTTATAAAATTAATGATTTTGAGCAAGCCAAAGAATATTTACTAAAAATAAACGATGAAAGTGTATTTTTTATTAAAAATTTTAAAGAAAAAATTGGGTTATACAATACTTTAGGCATGATATTCCTAAAAACTGAACAGTATGAAAAAGCAAATACTTATTTCAAAAAAGCAATGCAACAAGCAACTATAAAAAAAGATACTATATGGATAGGCATTACAAGCGGAAATCTTGGTAGTTCATATTTCAAACAAAAAAAATACAAAGAAGCATTTAATCTACTCCAATATGATATAGAAACCAGCATCAAGTACCAAGAATATGGCAATGCTATATTATCTTTGAAAGAAGTCGCAGAAATCTACGCCAAACAAAATGACTTCCAAAATATGAAAATAGTTGCAGACAAAATGTTAGACCTTCTTAAATATTTAGACCCTAAAGTCGGACAAAAATTACCATCTTTTTATGCAACTTATAATATAAACGCTATATATTATGAAACAATAAAAGACTTTGAAAAAGCATTGTATTACAAAAAAATTGCAGAACAAAAAAAAACTGAATACCAAGACTTAGTTAGAGAAGAAAACGTCCAAAGATTGCGTTTTAAGTACAACCACGATAAAGATTTACTTGGCGTAGAAGAATTGACACAACAAAATGAAACACAACAATTTGTGATTTATCTTGTATGTATCAGTTTATTTTTTCTAATTGTCTTGTCTGCTATTCTTCAACAAAAATACATACAAAAAAGAAAATCAAATAAAATATTGGCACAACAAACCGCAGAAATAATAGAAAAAAATAAACAAATAAACACACAAAATGATGAATTACAAAGCCTTAACCAAACCAAAAACAAATTGTTTTCTTTGATTGCACATGACCTACGCGCACCGCTTGTATCACTTAAAGGTATTTTAGATTTGTTTAAAAATGATAATCTAACTTTTGATGAGTTTAAAGAGGTTTTTCCCGTTTTGGACAGCAATGTAAAAAATACCTTAGAACTTACAGAAGATTTGTTGTATTGGGGAAAATTACAGTTGGAAGGCGTATCCTCAACACCTTCCAAAATAGATTTAACACATTTTGTACAAGAAAAAATTGCCAAAATATTTTTGTTGGCACAAGCTAAAAATATTACCACAGAAGTACATTTGAAACATATCACGCCATATATTTGGGCTGATGAAGAAATGTTACAAACAATTTGCAGAAATTTAATCTCAAATGCCATAAAATTTTGTAACCCAAATGGAAAAATAATACTTTCTACTTACCAATTACCACAAGATAAATTTACCAGGTTTGCTGTGCAGGACACAGGCGTAGGAATTTCTCTTGAAAATGTAAAAAAACTTTTTTCAGGAAATATTTTTACTACAAAAGGCACAAAAGGCGAAAAAGGTACAGGTTTTGGCTTAATGTTTTGCAAAGATTTTGTAGAATTGAATGGCGGTCACATTTGGGTAGAAAGCGAAGTAGGCAAAGGCTCAATATTTTATTTTACAATACCTATTTTTGAAACACCTATTTTTGAATAAGATTTTAAAATAAGGATTTTCTAAGGTATTTTTGCAAAAAAAACTAAAAAAAATGAATACCGAAAATAGCCAAAAACTCTTTGCACAAGCCCAAAAAACCATCGTGGGCGGTGTCAATTCACCTGTGCGTGCCTTTCGTGCTGTAGGTGGCAACCCACTTTTTATCCAAAAAGCAAAAGGAGCATACATTTATGATGTGGATAATAATGCCTATATAGAACTTATCAATTCTTGGGGTCCTATGATTTTGGGACATAACCCTGATTTTATTAGAGAAGCCATTACCAAATCATTGGAAAATTCTTGGTCTTTTGGTGCACCTACACATATTGAGGTACAAATGGCAGAACTTATCGCAAGTATGATGCCTTCTGTCCAAAAAATTCGCATGGTAAATTCAGGCACAGAAGCGTGTTTGAGTGCGGTGCGTGTAGCACGTGGTTACACAGGAAAATCCAAAATCATCAAATTTGCAGGTTGTTACCATGGACATGCTGACGCATTTCTCATATCTGCGGGCAGTGGCGCAATTACTTTTGGTACGCCTGATAGTGCAGGCGTTACACAAGGCGTAGCACAAGATACGATTATTGCAGAATACAATGATTTGCAATCCGTAGAAAATTTGGTAAATGCCAATAAAAATCAAATTGCGTGTATTATTCTTGAACCTGTGGCGGGCAATATGGGTTTAGTTTTACCAAAAAAAGGGTTTTTGGAAGGCTTGCGTAGTATTTGCGATAAAGAAGGTATTGTATTGATTTTTGATGAAGTAATGACAGGTTTTCGCCTTGCAAAAGGAGGCGTACAAGAGCGTTTTGGTGTAATGCCTGACCTCACTACTTTGGGCAAAATAATAGGGGCAGGTATGCCTGTAGGGGCTTATGGCGGTAAAAAAGAAATTATGGATTGTGTCGCACCGCTTGGCAAAGTGTATCAAGCAGGTACATTATCGGGCAATCCTGCTGCAATGAGTGCAGGTTTTGCAATGCTTACATATTTGGCAAATAATCCAAATACATACACATTGTTGGATAGCATTGGCAATAATTTGGTCAATGGCATGAAAAAAATCCACACAAAATTAAATTTAGATTTTACGATAAACCACATTGGTTCTATGTACACTTTATTTTTTACCAAAAATCAAGTACACAATTTTACTGATGCCCAAACATCTGATACCGTTTTATTTGGCAAATATTTTAAGGCAATGCTTCACAGAGGCATTTACCTTGCTCCTTCGCAATATGAAAGCCTTTTCCTTTCTACATGCCTTACTGATGAACTTGTACATACAATACTAAAAGCACACGAAGAAAGTATCACTGAAATTTTAAATTAGGAATAGTAAATAAATATTTATTATTATTTTTAAAATATTATTTTAATAAAATAAATACTTTTAAAATAAAATAATTTATTTTTAATGATATACATTTTTTTAAGATTTTAAAAATAATAAGTTTTAATAAATTTAGACAAAAAATTGGGTCTGTACTGTAGTTTACGAAGGTCTGACCCTAATTTTTTTTTGGAAAATTACAAACCAAAAATAGCAGGTCAAAACTGCATAAGTGGAGGTTTCTACTGATTTTCCAACCTCAAATTTTTCAACCTAAATAGTTACATTTTTTTTAGATTTTTTATTATAGATTTGCAAAAATTTTTTTTTCTTAAAGTCATTTAAAAACAGATGCTTCAAATATACAAAAATATTTATTTCTTAGGCATTGGCGGAATAGGCATGAGTGCTTTGGCAAGGTGGTTTTTGGCGAATGGCTACAATGTAGCAGGTTACGACAGCACCGTAACTACACTCACACAACAACTCACACAAGAAGGGGCAAACATTCATTATGTTGATGATATTGCATTGATTCCTAACGTTTTTAAGGAAAATATGTATGAAACTTTGATTGTTTATACGCCTGCAATTCCACAAGAACACAAAGAATGGCATTTTTTTAAGGAAAACCATTTTGTAATCCAAAAAAGGGCGCAAGTATTGGGCATTATTTCCCAAAACCATTTTACGATTGCAGTTGCAGGCACACATGGCAAGACCACTACAAGCTCGTTTATTGCACATATCTTGAAACACGCCAACAAAAATGTAACTGCTTTTTTGGGTGGTATCACCAAAAATTATGACACAAATCTTCTCCTGAGCAATGTATCGCCCAAAGAAACTTTGTTTGTGGTGGAAGCTGACGAATATGATAAGTCTTTTTTGCAACTTTCGCCTGATATTACGGTCATTACATCTATTGATGCTGACCATTTGGATATTTATGAAAATGCAGAAAATGTAGCCAACACTTATGAAAGTTTTGCAAAAAAAACCAAACCAAAAGGCAAATTATTTTTACACAAAAGCATTAATTTTGATATCCCTGTGCATACTGCCAAATATCATTTGGACAAAAAAACAGATTTTTATGCAGAAAATATTAAAATAGAAAATGGTTTTTTTGTATTTGATTTTATCAGCCCAAAACAAAAAATTGAAAACATAGTTTTATCTGTAGTAGGTTTTCACAATATTGAAAATGCGATTGTTGCCTTAGCGGTGTGCGAACATTTGGGGCTTTCTGTAGAAGAATTAAAAAATGGTGTAAGTACGTTTTTGGGGGCAAAAAGACGTTTTGATTTTTGGGAAAGGGACGAAAACAAAACCATTCTCATAGATGATTATGCACATCACCCTACCGAAATAACTGCTTTTCTAACTTCTGTAAGGGCTTTATTTCCACAAAAAAAAATAACGATTGTTTTTCAGCCACATCTTTATACACGCACAAGGGATTTTATGGAAGAATTTGCAAAAAGCCTTTCGTTGGCTGATGAAGTGCTTTTATTGCCTATTTACCCAGCAAGAGAGTTGCCTATTGAAGGCATAACTTCTGATATTTTATTAGAAAAAATAAAAGTTTCTCAAAAACAAGTCATGGACAGAAATAATATTATTGCATATTTGAAAACCCAAATGAAAAATAATATTAACAACAAAAATGTCAATCTAATTTGTACAATTGGAGCGGGCAATGTAGACAGCATTTTAGAAGAATTGGGAATGGGGAATTACGAATAAAAAAAAATCCGCTTTAATCCGTAAAATCCGCGTTATCCGCGTGCCTAAAAAAACCGTTAAATAAACATTAAAAAAAACAAAAAAATTAAAACAAATGGAACAAACCACTATTTCCGAAAAAACCAATAAACGCAATTTGCAAGTAATTTATGCTATTTCTTTGGTTATACCATTAGCAGTAGCTTTTCTTTTTTTTGGTAAAAATATAACCAAAATTGAAGGTTTAGATGTGTCCTCATTTCCGCACATCAACGCAGTGCTTAATTCGCTTACTTTTGTTTGCTTGATGATTGGCGGTTTTGCCATTCGTCAAAAAAATATTATGCTCCACAGGGGAAGTATGATGACTGCTTTTGTACTATCGTCTATATTTTTGGTATCGTATGTATTGTACCATAATAACGCACCACACACCACATTTGGCGGTGTTGGTATCATTAAATTGGTGTATTTATTTGTATTAATTACGCATATTATTCTTGCGATTGCGGTTGTGCCTTTTGTATTATTGGCAATTTATTATGCTTGGACAAACCAAATTGAAAGCCACAAAAAAATCGTAAAATTTACCTATCCTATTTGGTCGTATGTGGCTTTTTCGGGTGTAATTGTGTATTTGATGATAAGTCCTTATTATAAATAATACAAGTTATCAGTTTTTTCAGTTGTTAATGTCGCTGGCTTGACAAGCTGAAAAAACTATTTTTTTCGTAATATTTTCAGATTTTTTTAGTAAATTTGGAAACAATTAAATTTATTTTTTTTTCCAAACCTTTTTAAAAAAATGAAAAAAAATACAAGTTCCCTTTTACCAAAAAATATATACACAAATTTTTTGGTGTTTTCTTTACTTTTTTTTGGCGTTTTTTTTATAAATATCGCCCAAGTTTTTGCTCAAAAACCTATTTTTAAATATGCCTTGCGGGACGAAAAAACAGGAAAAACTGCGTTTTTCTACACAGATAAACAAAAACAGCCACAACACATTTACCACAGATTAAGCACCGAAAAAGAAAAAACAAAGTTTGAAATTTTGGGTGATTATAAAGCAAAGGGTAATAGTGACCTCCAATATAGTGATGGGCTTATAAAAGTACGTAATCCAAAAACCAAAGAAGAATTTGTTTTTCAAATAGATGAATTTATGGTAAGAATTATGAATCCTGCAAAAACTGATGAAGAAGGCATTATATATTCACCTGAATATGGTTTTGAATTGGGCAAAGAACGCTTTTATGGTGTAATGAGTCCTGTCGGTTTTGGAGTTTTTTATTATATGCCAAATCCACAAACCGCACCAAAAAAAATAGAAATCCTAAACTTAGAAGAGGCATTTTCGGGCGAAAAACCATATCTTGTGGATATACCAAAAGAAGGTAAAACACAAATTGAATACAATTATGACACAAAAAAATTAACATTGACAAACCTCAAAACAAAAACAAAAAAAGTGTTTTTAGAAAAAACAGATTTTTAATTTTAAAATAAATTTCACAAAAAAACCTATAAAATAAACCTACATGTTCCATCATCATAAAACACACCTACATTTCATTTTTTTTTGTTTTTTGCTCCTATCATCTTTATTTAGTGCTTGTGCATCAGGCAAAAAAGCACTCAAAAAAGGCGATTATGAAAAAGCTGTTTTGCTTTCCATAGAACGCCTACGCAAAAACAATGACCACGAAAAATCTCTCGAAATACTCAAACAAGCCTATCCCCTATTTATAGAAAATCAACAAGATAGACTTGAAATATTGGAAAAAAGCCCTGACATCAATAAATGGGACGAAATGGTAGGCATTTATCAAAGTGTGAATAATGTAGCAAACCAAATCCGCATTTGCAATCCTGCCCGTACTGCATTGCCCAATCCACAACGCTATGATGATGAACTTGTGCATGCAACAAAAATGGCATCAGAAAACCATTACCAAGCAGGATTGCGGTTTTGGGAAAATCCTACAAGGGAAAATGCAAGAAAAGCATATTATGAATTTCGTAAATGTGAAAATTATACCAAAAATTATCGTGGAGAAGTTGCTTCTTTGCTCTTGGAAGCCAAAGAAAAAGCAACTATAAAAATTAGAGTGGAAATGCAAACGCCTCCTTTGCCTCTCACAGACGAAAGAATGGTTACAGAAGTATTGCAAGAATTAGATAAACTTAACGAAAAAGATTTTTTGCGTTTTTATACCCCAAAAGTTATCGCAAGAACAGGCGAAAATCCACAATACAGCGACCATGTATTGCAAATTGCTTACAATGAGTTTTTTGTGGGTGATACACAATACCAAAATCGTATGGAAAGGCGTGTAGATAGTACAGGAAGGGAAGTATGGGCAAATAACCAAAAAACAATCGTATATGATAAATTTTATGCTGATGTAAATATCAGCTCAAAACAAATATATGTGCGTGGTACAGTCAATATGCAGATTTTGGAAATTCAAACCCGAAATACATTACACAAAAACCAATTTACAAATGAAACGCCTTGGCGTACTGAATGGGCAACTTATCAAGGTGATGCACGTGCTTTAAACGACCAATATCGCAAACTTATACAAGTAAAAGAACAACAAAATCCTACAAGAACACAACTTTTTGCTACTTTTTGCGAAAATATTGCTCCACGTGTCCGCCAAGATTTAAGAACTTTTTATCAAAATTTGTAAGAAATAATGATGAATTCGCCCACTAACTACCAAAGAGGGAATTAATACAACGATTTTTCGTCTTTTTTTTGTCATTCCATAGATATATTCCGTAAAAATATCACTGTTCTCGGAAAAGAACAGCGATATTTTTACGGAATGGCTTTTTAATGCCTTTTTTTTATTTTTTTTCAAAAAAATAAAAAAAACATAAAAATTAGAAAAAAATCGTCTATACTTGCAACTGATTTTGGTAACATTAAGATTTTTGTAAAAAAAACTTAATGTTTTAATAGGGAATACGGTGTAAATCCGAAACTGTCCCCGCAACTGTAAATGGTTTTTTATACGTTTTTTTTAATTTTAATAAATAAAAATTAATAATTTCTTATAAAAAAAATTCATAAAATTTTTTGCCACTGTTTTTAAAATGGGAAGGCTTTATGAATGTGCCACAAGTCAGGAGACCTGCCAATATCTTTCACAAATATTATTACACGAAAAAATCTTTGTCTTCGGGTGAAAGACTGCGGAATTTATGATACAATACTACAATTGTAAGGGAAAACCTTATAAAAATACATTTTTTGGGATTTTTTCCCTAAAAAAAATGTACCTTCTTGCGTTTTTGTGCGTTTGCTTTTACCCAAATACCAAAATATTATTTGGACAGAATTTTGAACAACACACCAAAAATGATACTACACGCCTACAACAACTACAAACCGTAGAAATTATAGGTGCAGAATGGGAAAAATATACGCTTGGCACTAAACGACAAACCGCAGACAGTGCATATATTGCCCAAAATCCAACCCAAAATATGGGCGATTGGTTACTCTATAACTCCCCTGCTTATATCAAACAATATGGAAATGGCATGCTTGGCGCAATATCTATGCGTGGCACAGGTGCAAGTCATACAAGCGTGTTATGGAATGGTATTCCTATCAATTCGCTTACACTTGGCGAGTCAGATTTTGGCAATATTCCATTGAACAACACCCAGAAAATTACACTCCATTATGGTGGTGCAAGCGTGTGGCAAGGCTCAGAAGCCATAGGTGGAGCAGTAGAAATCAGCCAAAATCCATTGTGGAATAACCAAAAAAATATTACATTTAGACAGAATTTTGGGAGCTTTGGACAAAGGTTTTCGCAAATACAAGGGAATTTTTCAAATAAAAAATGGGAATTTCAAAACACCATTTCAACGCAATTTGTGCAAAATAATTTTGATTTTTATAATAAAACACAACAAAACGCACCCTTAGAAACACAACAAAATGCACAATGGCAACAACACAGTATCACACAAGATATTTATTATAAACCCAATCAAAACACTTTATTTGGCTTAAAAATCTGGGGACAAACCCGTTTTTTGCACATTCAACCAACAATGAGTGCCAACCAAGACCAAAGTACTTGGACAACCCAAAAAGACGATAATATTCGCATATTATTTGATGTGCAAAAGCATTTTAATACATACTCGCTTTTTGTAAAACAGGCTTATTTGTATGATTATCTTTTGTTTAATGAACAACAAAAAACTGCCACAAGTAGATTTGTTACACAAGTAAAAGCAGAAATAAATTGGGGAAGCAATAAAAATAAAGAAAAAAACAATAGAAATATTACGCTTCAATTTGGCATCAATAACACGCTTATTCGCACAGATGTAGAGGCATACAAAAATCAAATTTGGGAAAATAGAATTGATATATTTGCTTATTTATTGTATGAATTTTCAAAAAAATATCAAATAAGTTTTAACATTAGACAAAACATTGTCAATCAAAATTTTGTACCAATTACGCCAAATGTTTCACAACAATATTTTTTTATACAAAAAGAAAATACTTTTTTATACCTCAAAAATTCATTTTCACGCAATTATAAAGTACCAACACTCAACGATAGATATTGGGCTGGAAGTGCAAACCCAAATTTGCGTCCTGAAAATGCGTGGAGCGGTGAATTAGGTTTGTTTTTTGGTAAAAATTTTACTGCTGATAATAGCATTATTCGCCTAAGTGCAGACATTACACACTATCAAATGTATGTGCAGGACTGGATTATTTGGATTCCACAAGGCAGTATTTGGCAACCACAAAACCGTAGAAATGTAGAAATAAAAGGCTTAGAAACTCAAATAAAATTGCAAAAAACCAGCAAAATTAAACACAAAAATACGCTTGATTTTGTGGTTTCATTCCAATATGCTTTTACGCAATCCCTCAACAGAGAAACCGCAGAAAGTACCGAATATTATTTGGATAATAAGCAACTTCCATACACGCCCCAGCACAGATGGAGCGGATTTGCAACATTGGCATATAGAAATTTTTTCACAAATATTACTTACCAATACACAGGACAGCGTTTTGAAACATTGGACAATGCTGATACTTTTTTAGGGCGTTTATCTGCATTTCAAACTGTAAATTTATCTGTTGGCAAAAATATTTCTTATCAGAAATATCAATTTTCTGTGAATTTTCAAGCAAAAAATCTTCTAAACGAAGACTATCAAAATTACCTTTTTCGTGCAATGCCTTTGCGAAATTATGCAATTGGGATAACAGGTGTTTTTTAGTTTTTTCAGTTGTCAGTTTTTCAGTTAAAGTAACATGTATTTTTTGGTTTTTTCAGTTATCTGTTTTTTCAGTTAATGTGGATAATTTGAGCATTAAAAAATATAACCACTATTTTACTGAATAAACTTATCACTATTTTACTGAATAAACTTATCACTATTTACCGAATAAACTAACAACTAAATATATTTTCCTTTTTTTTTAATTTTTATGAAAACAAAATTTTCTTTTGTGTCAAGCCTTCTTTTAGGCTTTTTATTGGTATTTTCTGCTTGCGAAAGGTCTAAAAATGAACCTGTCATTTCGGATATTAATGATGTAGTAGTCATCAATGAAGGTAATTTTAGCAGTGCAACAGGCTCTGTGAGTGCGTATAATTCTAACAAAAAAACCGCAACTTTGGGCGTTTTTGAACAAGCAAATGGCTTCCCTGTAGCAGGCACTATCCAAAATGCAGTGCCTTTTGGTGATAGTTATTATTTGGTTACAAATGCTTCGGATAAGGTTTTGAGGGTAAAAAACAATGATTTTTCCTTAGTTAAAAACTTCAAAAATGAAGGTGGCACAACAAATTTTACCAATCCTTATAGTTTTGCAGGTATTGGCAATAAGGGTTATGTAAGCAATTGGGGAACGTACAACAGTACAACTTTTGCGTTTGAAAATGGTTATTTGACCGTATTAAATTTGGATAATAATACTATTACAAGTAAAATATCGTTGGGCGGACAACCACAAAATTTGTTGGTTGTGAATAATAATCTATATGTGAGTTTGGCTGGCACAGACAAAGTTGCGGTTTTTAATACAAGCACTGATACCAAAATCGCAGATATTACGATAAGTTTTGGGGCAGATAAAATGGTATTGGACAAAAACAATAAAATATGGGTGCTGTCTGGTAATGGGGATTTGATGCGTGTAAATCCTACAAATAACAGCGTAGAACAAAGTTTTAGCAATGTGCCTGTGTCTGGCTACAACGAAAAAATGGTTTTGAATGAGGCAAAAGATAAAATTTATTGGCTTACTACGCCTTATAATCAAGCATGCAAAGTGTATGCAATGGACATCACCGCAAGTGCTATTCCGACAAACGCAATTATAACAAGAGATAATTTGTATGGATTGGGTATTGACAAAAATAATATTTTGTATGTAGGCGATAGCAAAGGTTTTACGAGTAATGGTGTAGTGTATCGCTATGATGCACAAGGCACATTTTTAGACCAATTTAATGCTGGTATCGCCCCAAATGGGTTTATTTTTAGGTAATATTTGGTCAAAAACTTTTCTCTTTCCTCACAAAAATATTTTTTGGGGGGAAAGGGGAAGGGATTTAAAGTTATAAAATATTGATACAAATAATATTTTTCTAACTATTTTTAAATAAAAAATTATATAAAACCTAAACCAAAACCTTATATTGTGGCAATATATGAATATGTGTATGTGAAATGGTGTGTTTATCTACGCCAAATTCTACGTGAAAACCATGCGGTTTATATTTTTCTAACAAGATATTTTTTACACGATTTACCATTATCCAAATAGCCATTTGCTCACGCAAAGCCAATTCAAAATAATCTGAAACATGTTTTTTAGGAATAATTATAGCATGTCCTTGAACAGCAGACCCTTGATGATATATACTATAAATTGTTGCCAACTCTGAAATAAGCTCTTTATTGGGCGAAAGATTACAAAAATCACATGTATTGTAATCTAAATCTTTATTATCTAAATTCTTATTTAAAATTTGATTGTAATGCTGATATTGATAGATTTCGCAATGCTTTGTAAGTAAAATACTTTGATAAGGTAGAATAATATTACATTGATAAACCGTTATTTGTCGTTTTGGATTATAAATAAAAGCATTTTTGGTAATATCCCTCCTGACTGCAAAATATGCTTTTCCTGTGGGCTTCAAAAGTTCAGAAATACACATTAAAACATAACTTTGTTCTTCGGGTAAAAGCACATTCAGCACATAATTACAAATAATAGTGTCAAATTTTTCATTAGGATAATCAGGCAAATAATATGGGTCATAACCTTTTATATCATAATTTTCTTTTTCTAAAAATGCAATATCAGCACCCAAACCACAACCAAAATCCAATATTTTACCTTTAAGCAGTTTATTATTGTATAAAAATAAAGTAGGAAAAGAGGCTTTTTCTCGCTCTTTTACTGTAAGATGGGCATTTGGATTTTGAGGTGATTGAAAAATCATATATTTGAAAATAAATATAAAAAATAAGAAAAACTAATAAATCCAATTTTTCGGAAAGCCCATATTTGAGGCAATTTGCACCAATGGCGAAATGGTATTTTCTATTATTTGTAAAAAATCACTTTCATTTTTTTGATAAATATTATCTAATTCTTCGTTAAAAAGGTTGCTATAATCTTCTAAAATTTTTACATTTTTTGCATCAAAATTCACTTTAAATGCTTG
Source organism: Cytophagales bacterium (assembly GCA_031425615.1). Lineage (GTDB taxonomy): Bacteria > Bacteroidota > Bacteroidia > Cytophagales > Microscillaceae > JAAFIN01. The sequence goes on along the minus strand of JANPJR010000011.1, from coordinate 45,199 downwards.
AAACTGTATTTTTGCAAAAGGATTAAAATATTGGCTCAAAAGCGGTATTTTATCACTTTTGGAAGAATTTACGGATTTTGTAGTAGGCAATAAATTCCAAAGTTGGTCATGTGCCACGAAAGAAAAAGGTAAAAAATGGTCTATGCTAATATTTTGTAATGTTACTATTTGTTTTGAATAAATACAAGAAAAATTAGGTTGCGTATTGAGATAAGTTTTCCAAAACAATTTACCATTTTTTAAATCTCTTATAGTTACACTTTCCAATTTTTCCGCTACATTTGGCGTATTTGGATTATTTTTTTGAAGATATAAAATTAAGTGATATTTACAAAAACTTTCTAAAATATAAAGATGTGTTTCCAAATATAACAACCAAAATGAATTTATAATAATATTTTTTTGATTGTCTGAAAAATAATAAATACTTGCTTCTTGGATATTTTCTTTTGTTGCATTTGCACAAAAAACGACTGTATTATTTACTTCATTATCCGCCAAACCTTTTGTTTGCACACTAAAAAAAGGGCGAATAAAGCGAAAAGGAACATATTTAGCAATGAATTTCAAAATATTTTGTATTTCTGTTTCTGCTTTCAGGGCAATAATTTGGCTTTCTAAAACCTTTCTATCTATATTTTGAGGAAAATTATAAACTTGTTGTAATACCTGTATTTTTTTTGTAAATTGGTCTTGTTTTCCAAAAGAAAGCCTATAAAAATTAATAGGAAACCAAGCCATTGAAAGCATTTTTATAACCAATGTTTCAAGTGTTATTTCTTGATTTTTCCCTTCTTTTATACATTCTATAATTGCCAAAAACCAAAAAAATTTATATGAATTTGTTACATCATTGAAAACACTTGTAAGTTTGTCTATACGTAAATTTTGATTATTAGGCAATATCATACATTAAAAAAATAATTGTTTCAACATAAAAAACGGAAAAATATATTTTAGAATAATAAGCGAATATGGTATTTTTTTAAGCAAAGTTAAGCAAAAAACTTCAAAAATTAAAGCAAGTTTCGCAAATTTTCCACTATTTTTTTTACTTTTTTTATTGTTTTTTGGATTTCTATATCTGTGTTATATTTACCCAAACTAAACCGCACAGAAGCAAATGCTTCAATATCAGACAATCCCATAGCTTTCAACACATGTGAGGGTGATATTTTCATAGCAGTACAAGCAGAGCCATTAGATACTGCAATATTGTCTAAAGCTAATATTATTACATCACTTGTTACATCTCCAAAACAAATATTTGTTGTGTTATACATACGTTTTTCCACATTTCCATTTATTTTGGTATTTGGGATTTGTAGCAATTCGTTTTCCAATACATCACGCATTTTTTGGATATATTGTTGATTTTGCAACATATTTTTTTGTGCGATTTTTGATGCTTCACCAAGTGCTATGATTCCAACGCTGTTTAATGTGCCACTTCTCAAACCTTTTTCATGTCCGCCACCATACAAGAGGGGCAATATTTTTATATTTTTTTCGTGATTTTTGTATAGTCCGCCAATACCTTTTGTAGCGTATATTTTGTGTCCCGAGAAAGCGAGCAAATCTACAGGGATTTTTCTAACGTTAATATCTATTTTGCCAAAAGCCTGCGTTACATCTGAAAACAAAAAAACATGATTTTCTTGTGCCAAATTGCTTATTTTTTGCATATCTTGTATTACGCCTGTTTCATTATTTGCCCACATGACACATATCAAAATTGTATCTTTTCGGATAGCATTTTGTAATATATTCAAATCCAATAAACCATCTGTTTGTACATCAAGATATGAAACTTCAAAGCCTACAGTTTCCAAATAATTACAAGTATCCAATACCGCACTATGTTCGGTTTTGAGCGTGATGATGTGATTACCTTTTTGCTGATAACTTTCTGCTATGCCTCTTATTGCGAGATTTATGCTTTCAGTTGCGCCACTTGTAAAAGTTATTTCGTGTTCATCTGCATTTATGAGATTTGCAACTTGTTGCCTTGCTATTGTGATTGCTTTATTTACGGTTTGTCCAGCTTTGTGTTTGCTTGACGCATTAGCAAAATTTGTGGTAATGAAAGGCAATATTTTTTCAAATACTTCTTTATCTATTGGCGTTGTAGCATTGTAATCTAAATAAATCATGATTTTTCTTAATTTTTACTAATTTTTTATATATTTATTTAATTTTTAAACATATTTATTAAATAATTTACAAATTAAAAACATGATTTCCCTGCCAAAAGTTCAAAAAATATTTTTTGTTTTTCCTTGTTGAAAAAAATACAAGCCTTTGATATTACAGATTTTCCTTTGCAAGAAGCCTTAGACGCACTAAAACCAAGAACATAACTATAACATAACTATCAAACCGCTTATATGCAAGCATCAACAAAATAGAAGCACTTGGTTTTCATCAATTAAAAGCCAAACATAAAGAATATTTTGAAAACGTCTTTGAAATAGTTACACCTATCTCACTTACTTCTGACATTATAGAAAAAGCAGCTATCATATTGCGACAACAACGCAAAATGAAATTAGGAGATAGCATTGCTGTAATATATGATGTAGAACTTTATACAAGAAATATTTCAGATTTTGATTGGATTTCAGGTATTAAATTACATAGCCCAATTATATAATTACAAACGCCCTTCCCAAACCAAATAATAAATTGTTGGTATAATTAAATTTAATATATATACAAAAATTTCAATTTTAAGATATTTATCATTTCTGATGTTTGCATATTTTTTATGATTTGTGGTAATTTTTTGTTCAAAAAAATCAAAAACCAACGCCCACACGCCCATAGCCCAAGCCAAAAAATAACCGCCAAAAATCACATAACCCACAAAATAATATTCGCCCCAAAATATATCAAACAAACAAGTATGTGAAGGGACACCATAAATGTATTTTACAAAAAAGTTTTGGAGCAAAAAAACTGCATTTACGAGCCAAATATTGAGCAAAAAAAAGAAAAATGCGTTTTTGAAAAATTTAGTTTTTGAAAAACCTCCTACTGATTTTTTTCTAAAAAAAACGAAAATCTTCCTAAAAAGTAACACAAAACCAACCACATAAAAAAACCAAAAACTTAACTGTATTTGTGATTGTAGCGTAAGAGGACTTTGTGAAGTGAAAAAAGAAGATTGCTCAGATACCAAAAAATTAACACTGCAACATGTCGCAATAATATCAGGATTGAGCTTATAAAAATACAGAAAACTACAAAAAACGTCCCCAAAATACACCAGAGCAACAGGAAAAACCCAATAATATTTGGTAGGTGTAAGCGAAAAATAAGGCGTTTTTGCGTCCCGATAATCAATACAAAGAAAAATTACCGCCAACAACAGCATCAATATTTTGCCATACAACGCCACAAAACCATATTCATTTGCACCCAACGCACCTGTTGCACACATTGCACCACGCAACAAAGGCGGAATATGATGATTGACCGTTTGCAAAAAATACACAAATAGCAACATTTGCACGCCCAACATTACTTGTAAAATGTTGCTCACAAGATAGCTTTCTTGTTCCAAACGTATTTGTAGGGCGGTATTTTGTCCGTTTTCCCAAAAGCGAATGATTTTCACACTTTTCAAAAGTGCATAAAAAACCATCAAACCCGCCAATACTTGCACAAAAATCTGGCTTATAATCCAATCGTCAGTAAGCATTTTTACATTATTTTTCTTGCATATTGAGGTTAAACAAATCATTCAATACATCAACAAGCGTTTCTGCTTCTCCCCTTTTGCACGCAGCTTTGAGTTGCAAAGTAGGCAATTTGATGATTTTTTGCATCATACTTTTGGTGATTTGCTCCATTTTTTGGGTTTCTTCTTCGTTGAGTTTTTTAGCATATTTTGCCATTTCCTCTTGTCTGATTTGCTCTAATGCTTGTTTTAGTTTTTGGATAATAGGCGAAATCTCCATTTCCTTTGTCCAATCAAAAAAATCTTTGAGGGCTTCGTCCATGATAGCCTCTACTTGTGGAATACACGCAAGTCGTTTTTGTTGGGCTTCATTTACTTTCACATTGATTTGGTCAATATTATACACCAACACCCCAGAAATGTCTTCCATATCAGGCGAAATACTGCGAGGCATCGCAAGGTCAATAAAATATTTGTAAGACCAAAGTTGCGAAAAAAGCGAATTTTCTTTGGTAATAAATGGCGAATCCATTTGCAAAGAGGACACAATAATATCCGCTTCTTTAATGGCTTTATGTACATTTTCAAAAGGAATTGCCTTAAAACCACATTCTTGGGCAAGATTTTGGGCTTTTTCAAAAGTACGATTACAAACCAATACTTCTTCTACTGCATTGTTGCCTTTCAGATTTCTGCAAACATCTGCCCCTATTTCGCCTACGCCCAATATTAATACTTTTGGGTTTTGTGTTTCGAGGGCTAATTCTTCTATCAAATGTACCGAAGCATAAGACGTAGAAGCAGTGCCACTGCGAAAAGGTGTTTCTTGCACAATACGTTTATTGGTAAAAAATATTGTGTGTAATAATCTATGTAAAAAATGCCCTGCAGTTTGTTCATCAGCAGAGAGTTGGTAACTTTGTTTTATTTGGTTGATAATTTGCAAATCGCCCACAACTTGGGACTCTAATCCCAACGACACCCTAAATAAATGTTTTACTGCATCATTTCCTTCCAATTCTTGAAAATATTGTGTAAAAAATGTTGTTGAATTTGCAGAAATGTCCAAACCCTGTGCATTTGTTTGTTTCAAATTACACAAAAAATCTAAGATTTCGGTTTGATACGATTTTGGGGCATTATAATAAATTTCTGTACGATTGCAAGTAGAAACCACAAGCATATCGTTACAATCTGCAAGATTTTTCAAAAACTGCAATATTTCCTTACATTCTTCGTGGTTAAGGGCTACTTGCTCACGCAAAGCAACAGAGGCTTTTTTGTAAGATAAAACAAGGGCTTTGAACGATTGGCTTGTATTGTTGCTCATACTAATTCAACCAACTTAATGTATTTTTGGTTTTTTAAAAATTTTTATTTTCCACAAAAATACACTACAAAGCACAAGTTTTTAGAAAACACCATTAATTTAAAATTATTCTAAATAATACAGGTTATCAGTTAATCAGTTTTTAGGTTGTCAGTTTTGGAAATATTTACGCAAAAAATTCTCACAAGAGGCACACAGATAACGTAGATTTTACAGGTTAAAACGGATTTTATAGCCTTTTTTTCTTGCCACGCAAAAATATTAAAAGACACAAATAAAATCCTATTTTCTATTTTTACCTTTTAATTTTACAAAAAATTTCAAAAATAGCATAAAAATAAAATATCTTTACACCATTTGGAGATTGTTCTTAGCACCCCCCAAGAATAATCAGGTTGTTTTTTTATAAAAATATTCCTAATCCCCTATTCCTAATTCTGCCATTCCTAATTTCTAATTCCCTATGTGTGGCATCCATTTTATTTTTGACAAAAAAAATTGCCTACAACATGATAATATAGGCGAAAAAATTATCCAAAAAATGACCTTTGCCACCACATACAGAGGACAAAACATAGATAGTTTTCGTAAAATAGAAATAAAAACCGAAAACACACAAAACCAAACACTTTATTTTGGGCATAATCTTTTGCCTGTTTCTGATTTTTTGCCCCAACCTTTTACATTACAGGAAAATATTTTGATTTTTAATGGACAAATTTACAATCATTTGGATATTAGACACAAAATCAAAAATGACACTTACAAAACACAATCCGACACCGAAACACTTGCGTATTTTTTAAAAGAATTATCCCAAAATAATCATCAAAACATTGATTTTTTACAAAAATCACACCATTCGCTCAATGGCATGTATGCGTTTGTGTATTACGACCACACACACCAAAAAATCGTAGTGGCAAGGGATAAAAATGGGATAAAACCGCTTTTTTATGCAGAAAACAACGATTTTCTAATAATTTCTTCGGAAATAAAAGCCATTTTAGCTACCGAATTATTTGAAAAAAACATCAATCTTAGCCAAATTTCGCACTTTCTTACTTTCAAATATGCCCAAAGCCCGCATACTTTTTACGAAAATATTTTTGAGGTAAAAGAAAGTTTTATATTGAACTTAGAAAGTAACCAAAAAACATTTTTTCAAGCGGATTTTCAAAAAAATCCCCTGCAAATTCCTTCAATAAAAATCCAAAACACGAAAATCATACACGATTTAGACGAAATATTACACAACGCAGTTGCAAGGCAACTTGTAGCCAATAGAAATGTAGGCGTTTTTGCAAGTGGTGGCGTAGATTCTACATTGTTGTTGGCGTATTGTCAGGAATTGGGTTACAAAACCACTGCTTTTAGTGCAGTAAATACCCAAAAAGAACAGCATTTTGGGACATTGGATTATCATTTTGCCAAAAAATCTGCGTTCCAATATGGTGCAAATTATGAAGAAATGTTGCTTACAAGCGATATTTTGGAGGATTTGGAGGCGTATATTCATGCCTTAGACCAGCCTATTGCTGATGGTGCAGGTTTGCTTACATATCATTTGGCAAAAAAAGCGTCTATTACACACCAAGTTTTGTTGTCAGGTGCAGGGGCAGATGAGATTTTTGCAGGTTATAATCGTCATCAGGCTTTTTATTTTTACCAAAAATACAAGCTAAAATACTTTTTTTGGTTAAAAAATATTGTAAATTATACACTCAACAACAAAATTTCAGGGCATTTTTTAAATACTTTTTTTAGAAAAAAAATAAGACTTTTAAATAAGGCTTTTGATAATATTTTTTGGGAAAATACACCTACTTTTTTGGGTTTTACACGCTTGAATGTGCCTTTAAATGGAGATTTTTTTAATCACTTTTGTGATTTTTTAGAAAAAGGGAATTTTGAAGAAAAATTTGAAATAAATTCTTTAAAAGATGCCCTAAAATATGATACAGACAATTTTTTACGTCAAGATGTCCTCGCAATTACGGATAAAATGACAATGCAACACACCGTAGAAATGCGCGTACCTTACTTAGACAACACCATACAAGATTTTGTATCACAATTCCCAGCAGGATTTTTATTAAAAAATGGCAAAAAATGGCTTTTAAAAGAAGTTTTGATACGAAAAAATGGTAAAATTTATACACAACGCGCCAAAGAAGGTTTTGGTATGCCTATTGGTTTGTGGTTACAGTTACCAAAATATCGTTTTTATATTGATTTTCTAAAAAACCTCCCTGAAATACTATATGAATTTATAGACAAAAAGGCTTTTAATCAATGTATTGACCTCCATTTACAAAATAAATTAGATTTTGGGGCGGAAATGTGGGCAGTTTTGACGTTGGGGCTGTGGATATACACTTCAGAAAGTATTTTTAGAATTTTTTAAAATCTTAATTTATATCTAAAATATATACATTTATATACATTGAATATGAATTTCAATGGGTTTTAACCCATTGTTACATTATAAAATCCCAAAACCAATTTCACATCTGTATATGAAGCATTAAAATCAAAGTTTTTGGCTGTTAAATTCTTAATTCCTTAATTCTTAATTCCTAATTCTCTTAAAATCTATCAGGATAATCCGTAACAATCCCATCAACACCCATTTTTTTCATTTTTTGAATATCTTTTGGCTCATTTACTGTCCAAGGAATGATTTTTATGCCAAATTCATGGACTTCTTTCACAAGTTCTTGCGTTACATATTCGTGATACGGACTATAAATAGAAGGTGTAAAACCCAATCTTTCAATATTGTCACGCAAAGAAAGCGTATTTTCTACCAATAATACAAGCGGAATTTCCTCATTGAGTTGTTTGAAAGCACGCAAAGCACGCACATCAAAAGATTGTATGCGGATACGGTCAAGGATTTTTAATGATTTGAGTTCTTCATACAAAAGTGAAGCAAAAACTTCAGGTTTTGGGTGAAAAACTGAATCTGTTTCAGGTTGTGTAGGGATTTCAATGCTATAAAATGGCGATTTTAGATTTTTGCCTTTAGCGTATTGTTCTGTTTTGTTGATAGCCCTTTTGAGAGAAGGTTTAAATGTTTTAAAATGCTGTTGTGTGTTTTTGAGCCATGTTTGACCACGCGAGCCACAATCAAATTTTTGGACTTCTGCCAATGTAAGTTGAAAAATATTCAGGGTTTTCTCTGTTTTTTTGTCCAATGTATCACCTTTCAATCCAAGACAAATATCCGCAGAGATAAAAGGTTCGTGTGATACCACCAATATAGAATCTTTTGTAACTGCAAGTTCCATTTCTATGGTACGCACGCCAAGTTCTAAGGCTTTTTGAAAACCCTCTACGCTATTTTCAGGCATCAAACCCCTGCAACCTCTGTGTCCCTGCAAATCAAATGTTTCAATGTTAAAAACTTCTTCTAAGGGCGGATTTTTTACCGTTTTGACATATTGATTAAAACGTTTGTCTTGCCAATTACACCCAAAAAAAATTGATATAAATAAAACAAAAATATAGATTTTTGGAGAAAAAACGGTAACCAAAAAACAGTTGTGAAATAAAAGCATTTATAGTATGTAAAGCAAAAATAAAGTATAAGAAAATAATGTACAAACAATTCAAACAAAGACACAAAATTATACAAAAATACTCGTATTTTATTTCTAATTTTGGCAAAAAAATAAATAAATATAAAACCCTCAAAACCAAAGGAAAACAAATAAAACTTACTGCTCCTCCTTTGGGGGCTGGGGGCTTACCTTTTATGTTACAATCCGCTTATACCAAAGATTTGATAGAAGTAGGCGTAGATGAAGTAGGACGTGGTTGTTTGGCAGGCAATGTGGTAGCAAGTGCAGTGATTTTGCCCAAAGATTTTACGCATGATGTCCTCAAAGATTCCAAAAAAATCCCTAAAAATCTACACCAATCACTCGCCCAAGAAATCAAAGACAATGCCTTAGCATGGGCGATTGCAGAGGCTTCGCCTGCAGAAATAGACAAATACAATATCCTACAAGCTACTTATTTAGCTATGCACAGGGCATTGGATATGCTTGACATTCGTCCAGAGTTGATTTTGGTTGATGGCAACCGTTTCAAGCCTTATGATTTTACACCTCATAATTGTATTGTAAAAGGTGATAATAAATTCTTTGCCATTGCTGCAGCGTCTATCCTTGCCAAAGCCTATCGTGATGCACAAATGGAAACATTGGCATTGGAGTTCCCTGCTTATGATTGGGACAAAAATGTAGGTTACCCCACCAAAAATCATAAAAAAGCTATTGCCATACATGGTTTTACACAGTGGCATAGATTGACGTTTAAGAGTACGTAAAGCAGTTGAAAAAATGTGACAACATTTTACAAAGATATTTATTTTTTATAATTTCTTTTTACCCTTTTTTATTGCCCACTTTTACCCTAATTTTGTTTTATCATTTTAAAATAATTTTAGTAATTTTTCTTTTTTTTAATCAAAATAAAATACCCACAAATGAACAAATTTCTATTAGGCACTACAATATACCTATTACTATGCCTAACAACCTACACGCAACACGCAAAAGCCCAAAAAACCACCGCAAAAGGCTTGTCTTACAACATTATAACCAAAAGTAAAGACAAAACTAAACCAAAACAAGACGATTTAATATTTTTTACCGTAGAAGTAAGAAGTTTTAAAGACTCTGTACTCCAAAAAAGACAAGTAGTAGATGCCTACAAACTCCAAAAATACATATACAGCGAAGGTAAAGGCGGAAAAAAAGACAGTACAGAAGATAAATTTTTTGAGGTATTTACTGCACTTAGCAAAGGCGACAGTGCTATCGTAAAAGAACCTACTAACAACATTATTAAAGACCAAAATGCTTTTTTTGATAAAAAAATTGCTGAACTGCAAGAACAAATATCAAACATGATAAGCGACAAAACTTTGCCCGATTCAAGCAAAAGCCAATACTTGTCTAATATGCAAATGCAATTAAACCAAATAAAAGACGCAAGAGATAAGCCTAATCCTCTTTTGCAAAAAGACAAACACGTTTTGTACTTGTTTTCGCTCAAAGATTTTATGAGCGAACAAATGTACCTTAAAAATAAAGACGAAATAACAAAAAAAGCGGAGATGCAACGCCAAAATGACCGCAAAGAACGCACCGCAAAAGAAGAAGTAGCCATCAAAGAATACCTTACAAAAAATAAACTTATCAAAAAAGCAAAAAAAACACAGTCAGGACTCTACTATATCATGCTGGAAGAAGGTAAAGGCGAACTTGTAACCATAGGCAAAAACGTTTCAGTGGATTATAAAGGCGAATTGCTCACAGGCAAAGTATTTGATACAAGTATTGAAGCAGAAGCTAAAAAAGCAAACCTCCAACAAGCAGGCAGGACTTACGAGCCTATTCAGTTTGGACTTGGGCAAGGTATGGTAATAAAAGGTTGGGACGAAGGGATTGCACTGTTGAAAAAAGGAGGTAAAGCTATTCTCCTCATTCCTTCGCCACTTGCGTATGGTGAGCGTGGTGCTGGCGGAGATATTCCTGCAAATTCTATCTTACGTTTTGATGTAACGTTGGTAGATTTTAAATAATTAAGCCCTCCCCGCCCCCAAAGGGAGCGCTAAATACACAATCAAATTAAAAATTAATGCTCTCCCTTTGGGGGTTGGGGAGCTTTTAATATTATGATATTTAAAAACTTTAAAAGCGTAACCAAATGCACCTACGGAAAAGGTAGTATAAGCACACTTGGCAACATCTTAGCGGAAAAACGAGGAGAAAACCAAAAAGGTGTCATGGTTTTTTTGATTGATGACTATTTTCTACATAATCCGCTCATAGAAAAACTGCCTATTCTCCCACAAGACATGACAGAATACATTTATGCTGGTGGTGATGAACCTAAAACCTCTCAAATAGACGAATTAAGAGATAAAATCTTAGCAAAATACGGTATTCCTGCAGGTGTGATAGGCATTGGGGGCGGTAGTGTAATGGATATTGCCAAAGCAACCGCTTTGATGCTTACAAATGAAGGCTCATCTGTACAATATCAAGGCTTAAATCTCATTAAAAAAGAAGGTGTTTATCATGTAGGCGTGCCTACTATATCAGGTACAGGTGCAGAAGTGTCAATGACTGCGGTACTCACAGGTCCTACCAAAAAACTTGGGCTTAAATGCGATTGGACAGTGTTTGACCAAATTGTACTTGACCCAGATTTAATTGCAAGCGTGCCACGAAACGATTGGTTTTATACAGGAATGGACACATATATCCATTGTATAGAGTCTATGACAGGTAAATTAAAAAATACTTTTAGTGAAGCCTACGGTTACAAATCGTTAGATTTATGCAGAGAAGTATATCTAAACAAAGGTTATGGGCAAAACGCTATCAATGACGAAAAACTAATGGTTGCTTCCTACTTTGGTGGATTAAGCCTTACCTATTCAGAGGTTGGCGTGTGTCATGCCTTGTCGTATGGGCTTTCGTATGTGTTTGGTACAAGACATTGCTTTGCTAATTGCATTATTTTTAATGTATTGGAAGATTATTACCCAGAAGGTGTAAAAGAATTTAAAAAAATGGTAGAGCAAAACAATATTTTTATACCTAAAAACATTTCAAAAGACTGGACTGATGCCCAAATTGAGAAAATGATTGATATTTGTTGGGCTTTGACGCACATGTGGAAACATGCAATAGGCGAAGATTGGGAACAAAAATTAACACGCCAACAACTAAAAGAATTGTATTTAAGAATGTAATACATTTTTTAATTTTTTTTAAAAATACTAAGCATTTTTTGTTTAGTATTTTTATTTTTTATTAATTTTTTTAAGATATAAGCTATTATATTTAAGGTTAAGGTATTTTAATTTAAGGTTAAGGCATTTTAATTTAAGGTTAAGGCATTATAATTTATAATTAAAGCATTGTAATTTAAGGTTAAAGCATTTTAGTTTAAAATAAAAAATAAATCAAATACAAAAATATATTATTAATAATAGAAAAAAATAAAAAAAAGTAATATAAAAATTTGTAATTGTAAATAAAAATTTATTATTTTGTATTTTATTATCACAAACACAAAAAATCTATACATAATATGGGAAAAACAAACGAAAAAACATTTGGTACAAAAATAAACAGTGCAGAAACATTGCTTTCACATTTAAAATCTTTTACAAATTTTAAACCTCTAAATGCACAAGATAACGTTTCTTTTTTAGAAGAAGCTATTACAGATTTGCGTAATACGTACAATGCTAAAACAAATGATGAACAAGTATATACACTTGCGGTAGATATTCGCCAAAAGTTGTTAAATACAGATGAAAATAGCCTTAAAAAAATAATTACGCCTATAAATGCCTATATCAAAGCTATGTATGGCAAAAATAGCAAAGAAGCAAGTAGTATTAATGAACAAATACTAAAAATAAGAGGCAATAAAAACGCAAAATCTAAAGAAACAGAAACAACAAAAACAGTTTCTACTTCGCAACAGTCTTACGCTTCACTTACACAAGCGTTTGAAAACTTAATTACTTCGTTACAAGTATTAAAACCTGAATACACACCTACAAACAACAGCATTAGCATAGAAAAATTGAAAGAAATGCTACAAAAAATACAAGAGGCAACTGCACAAATAAACAATGTAACTGCTTCACTTTCTAAAAATCGTGATGAAAATAGCACTAAATACAACATATTGAAAGAAAGTTGTTTGCGTATCAAAAATGCAGTAAAATCACAATACGGAAATTCCTCTACAGAATATATTTTAATTAAAAGTTTAAAGTTTTAATTTATTTTTATTTAACAAAATGGAAAGTAACATCACAAGTACCGTGTTTTACATGGGCGATTTACGCACAAGGGCAACACATTTGCAATCTCAAAATACAATTTTTACAGATGCACCCAAAGATAATCATGGCAAAGGCGAAGCATTTTCACCTACTGACTTGGTTGCAACAGCTTTGGGGAGTTGTATGATGACATTGATGGGCATTTATGCCAAAAGAGAAAACATAGATTTGACAGGCACACACTTACAAGTTACCAAAATTATGGGCGAAAATCCAAGACGTATTGCACAAATAACTGTATTGGCAACTTTTCCAAAAAATATTGCTGAAAACCTTTCTGAAAAACACAAAACAAGTCTTATACACACTGCTAAAACTTGTCCAGTAACACAAAGTTTGCACCCAGACCTAATACAAGATATTAACTTTGTATTTGAATAAAGAAAACCCCCTAATCTCCAAAAGGGAAACAATATAAAAGAAAATAATAACAAAGTTTACAATTTATAACTTATCATTAAAGTTCCCTCTTTGGGACTTGCTTTCCCTTTGGAAGCTGTATAGCTTGTTAGGGAGCTTATAATCTTTAAAATTTTTATGGTTTTTTCTGCTAATGAGTGTAATTCACTTGCGCATACTTTTGCATATATCAAAGTACAAACATCACAACACGTATTAACCATTACATTGGCACGACCACAAGCGAAAAACGCAATGTCCCCCACGATGATACGTGAATATGCTTATGCTATGAGCCATGCACATTACAACAATGATATATGGGCAATCGTTTTTGAAGCAGAAGGCAATGTATGGTGTGCAGGTGCAGACCTTAAAGCCATGCGAGGACAAGAAGAACAAAATAACTCTACCATACCACAAGCCTCAAAAGAGATTGTAATAGGTGATTTATTTACACAACTACACAAACCCATCATTACCAAAATACACGCTCCTGTATATGCAGGAGGATTTTTGCTTATAGGCAATGCACATTACAGTATTGCAGTAGAAACCGCCACTTTTAGCCTTCCAGAAGTAAAACGAGGCATATTTCCATTTCAAGTAATGGCAGTATTGCTCAACAATATGCCAGCACGCACCGTATTAGATTGGTGTATGCGTGCTAAAACATTGTCAGCCACCGAAGCACAACAAGCAGGCTTGCTTACACACATTGTTAAAGACGAACAAGCATTAACCCAAAAGGTACAAGACATTATACAAGAACTTTTTGAAAATTCACCTTCTGCTATACGCTTAGGACTTAAAGCATACGAAGAAATGCAAAGCATATCAGCCACTGAAAAACAAGGTTTTCTTAAAAAAATATTAGAAGAAACCATCAGCACCCAAGATGCACAAGAAGGCTTAAAAGCATTTGCAGAAAAACGCAAACCAGTTTGGATTGGAGAATAAGCCAAATACTCCCCTAACGTCCCAAAAGAAAGCCCCCTAATCCTCAAAGGGGGAATCAACAGCCTCAAAGTAAAAACCTCATAATTGAAAACCTAACAACTGAAAAAACTGACAACTAAAAAACTTTACAACTTATATTATTTTCACAAAAAAACCTTAATTCCTAATTCTTAATTTCTAATTCCTAATTTATCATTTATATTTGCAACTAAAATAGCCTTAATACCTCAAATAGAAATAGATTGATACGTCATGAGTACAACAATACACCCCTTAGCATATATAAATCCTAACGCCAAATTGGGCGAAAATGTAACCGTAGAGCCTTTTGCAGTCATTTATGACAACGTAGAAATCCAAGACGGTACGCATATAGGGGCGCATGCTGTGATTATGCAAGGTGCAAGAATAGGAAAAAATTGCAAAATCCACCCACACGCCATTATTTCCAACGAACCCCAAGACCTCAAATACGCAGGCGAAGAAACCACCGCAATCATTGGCGACAATACCATTATTAGAGAGTGCGTAACAATAAATCGTGGTACATCAGACAAATGGAAAACCCAAATAGGAAGTAATTGCTTGCTTATGGCGTATGTACATGTGGCACATGATTGTATCATAGGCAATAAAACCATACTCGCCAACAGCGTACAAGTGGCTGGACACGTAGAAATAGGTTATCATGTAACCGTAGGCGGTGCAAGTGCAGTACATCAATTTGTCAAAATAGGCGACCACGTGATGGTTGGCGGTGGCTCATTGGTACGCAAAGACGTACCACCTTTTGTGATGGCTGCACGTGAGCCTTTGGCGTATGAAGGGCTTAATCTTGTGGGATTGCGTAGGAGGGGTTTTTCCAATGATGATATAAGCCAAATACAAGAGATTTATAAAGTATTATATAGAGAAGGTCTCAACACAACAGAAGCATTAAACGAAATAGAAAAAAAATTTAGCAAAAGTTTGTATCGTGACAGTATCCTCAATTTTGTAAAAGACGCATCAAGAGGAATTATCAGAACATAAAAATTGTCAGTTTTTTCCAGTTATTAGTGTGTTCAGCAACCAGATTTTTTTAATTTTATTGGAAAAACTAATATTTCCAACCTTTTTTATTGAAAAAGTGATGACTGACGACTAATTTTTTTTACATTTCTTGCAACTTATACACAATCACGCCTTTATCATTCACTTCCATATCAAATACTTGTTTGATATGGAGTTTTTCTAATATTTCCCTTGCATTTTCTATTGGAATATTTGCTTTTACACAAAGCAAAGTAGCGGTGATTACGCCTTGATTTTCCAAAGCCCATTGAATAATCTGACTATCAGACGGAATAAGCGTGTTGGTTGGGCGGTTAAAAACAGGTTTATCAATTTGTTGGCGTTGGTTGTTTGGGTTTTTATTTTCAGGCACGCCCAAAAGTGTTTTTATTTTATCGCCCAATCGCTCCCCTATACCTGCGAGGTCATGGTCTTTCAAATTACCCAAAAAACTATGTGTATGTTTATCAATTTTTTGGAAATAGTGTGCTAAATCAGGGTATTTTTCTGACAATTTTGGAAGCATTTTTTTATTGATGACATAATTATTTTCCCAAAAATTATCCAAAAAAGTATTATTATTTAATACACCTTTCATTTTTAAAAAACTAAGTTTTTGTTTGGCATGTTTTGTAAAAACACCCAAATATTCTGCTAATTCTTTGGCAGAAATCCTAAACTTAGGGGCATTCAATATACATTCAATCACACTTCTTTCTGTGATGTTGTTGCTTTCTTTGCTATAAAAATTCCTTTCAACCCAATTCCAAAATTTGCTCATTTGTATTTTTTGTAATAATAATTTATAAAAAAAGCCCTAACCACCAAAAAAATAAACAGCCTTAAACTGAAAAAACTGATGACTAAATTTACTGAAAAAACTAAATTACTGAAAATTTTTTTTTTAATCCAAATAATTAGGCGTTCTTTTTTGCATAATAGCCATCGCAGACTCCAACAAATCCGCAGAAGGGAGCATACCAGCATTCCAAGTAGCTACATAATTGAGGCTATCTTGTGTAGAATGATTTTGAGTATAATTCAATACTTCTTTTGTGCCACGAATGGTAAGCGGTGATTTTTGGGCGATTGTGAGGGCAATATTTTTAACTTCTTGTTGCAAAGTTTCAACGCTTTCAAATACATCATTGACCAACGCATATTTTTGAGCAATATCAGCCCCAAATTTTTTGCCTGTGTAAGCCCATTCTCTTGCGATACCTTCTGGTACAATCTTAGGAAGGCGTTGTAATGTGCCAACATCAGCTACAATACCCAAATCAATTTCTTTTACTGAAAAATACGCTTCTTTGCTACAATAACGCATATCACAAGCTGTGATAATATCCACACCTGCACCTATACAAGCCCCTTGTATTTGGGCAATAACAGGTTTCCTACATTCCGCCAATACCGTAGGAATTTTTTGCAAATCCAAAATCCAACGCCTAAGTTTTTCTCTGATGCGACCTTGTTCGCCTTTGTCTTGGATTATTTTTTGTAAATCTGTAAGCATTTCAAGGTCAATGCCTGCACAAAAATTTTTGCCTTCACCTGCTAATACAATTACCCTTACATCAGGGTTTTCATCCAGTTTTTGGATTTCACTTGGAAAATTTTGCCAAAAATCTCTATTAAGTGCATTGGCTTTACCTGCATTTTGAAGTGTAACAGTTGCTACATGAGCATTTATATCAATAGAAAGCATAGCGAGAATTAAGAATTATAAGCCCCTAACCCCAAAGGGAGAATAAAAGGCGTTAAACTGAAAAATTTGATTATTGAAAGAACCGACAACTGAAAAAAACTAATAACGGAATTAACTAATAACGGAATAAATCAACGCAATAGCATGCGCTTCTACGCCTTCTTCTCTGCCTACAAAACCAAGTTTTTCGCTGGTTGTGGCTTTGATGGAAACACAATTTTCTGCGATTTGCATAATAGGTGCAAGTGCTTTTTTCATTTCGGGAATGTAAGGTGCAATTTTTGGGCTTTGCAAACAAAGCGTAACATCTACATTGCCTATATTGTAACCTGCATTTTGCAAAATTTCAACCGTTTTTTTGAGTAAAATTTTGCTGTCAATGCCTTTATATTGTGCATCTTTATCTGAAAAATGATAGCCAATATCACCCAAACTTCCCGCACCAAGCAATGCATCACATATTGCATGAATGATAACATCAGCGTCAGAATGTCCATAAGCTCCTTTGTGGTGTGTGATAGCAACACCGCCAAGCCAAAAAGGGTGATTTTCTACTAAGGTATGTACATCATAACCTTGTCCTACACGAATATTCATATAAAAACGATTGATTTTTTTTAATGCAAAGGTATAATAAGTTTTTAGTTTTTTTTAGTAGTTGAAAATTTTTTGGTAAAATAAAAATTTTTGTTTTTAACATATTTTTTCATTTATCAACTCAAACCCAATTTTCATCAACCCAAAACGCATACTCGTCAATTATTAGATATTTTATTGATTTTTATAAAATATTTTTGTGGAGCATTTTATAAAAAATTGTTTATTCCAACTAACCAGTTTGCCTGTTATATTTTTTTTATTTAACCAAAATTATAAAACTGACAACTTTTATTAACCATATTCCTCAAATCTACAAAAAAATGAAATTATTTATACACAAACAAACTGTTTTATTCCTTCCTATTTTCTTTTTATTGGTTTGCAATATTTTTGCCCAAACAAAAAACATTAAAACAACTTTCAAAACGGGCGAAAATGTAAATTTCACGGGCGAATTTACCATCAAAAGCCAAATCACAGGGGACAGTTATATAACATTGGACAAAGAAACATTGACCTTGTGGTATCACAATGCAAGTATTAATGGGCTTTACAAATCTCAAATCAATCTCGCAGACATCAAAGTAGGCGAAGGAACAGATGCAGGCATACAAATCACGCCAGCTACTGACCCAAAAGGCAAAATTATTGCGTATTCAGTTTTTGTATATTTGGCAGAAGGCAAAAAATCTACAAACATAGAATATACTGACACCGAAACAAATACAAAATCTGCAGAAGATTCAACAGATTACATCAATATTGAATACAAAACCAAAAAAGAATGTGAAAATCTAAAAAATCGTATTGAAAAAGCACAAAAAGCACTAAAAAAATAGTTTTTTCTAATGAAAATATGGCTTTCGCTTCCCATAGGAAAAAATAAAAATTTAATTTCTTGACCTTTTAAACCTTGACCCTTTTTGAAATTTGTTTTATGTCTGCACAAGCATTATTTGCACAAGCAAAAGAAAATTACGATTTGGGAATCCTTTCCCTTACCGAAGAAGTTTTACAGAATTTGATAACACAATACCCTGATTATGCACCTGCACACCATTTATTGGCAAAAGTAGCGTATGACGATAATCAAGGTTATGACGCAATGATTGCCCATTATGACAATGCCATCAATGCAGACCCTTCAAATATGGCTTACAAACACGAAAAAACGTGTAGAGAAGTAAATTTTTTGTTGCATAATGGAGGAGAACAAAGCGAAATGAAAGCGATGCTTGCACCTGTTTTGCAACAAAATCCAAACCACGCAGAAGGCAATTACCTCATGGGACGCATTATTGATAATAATTGGGAAATTTCTGCGGATAAAAATGAATTGCTTACATATTATGACAAAGCGATTGCCAATGACCATACACACCAAGAATGGTTTATGATAAGGTCGCAGGTGCATAGTGCTTTGGATTTTGAGAATATTTATCCAAGAAAAACCACAAAACACCTTGAAAATGAAATCGCAGATTTGAAAAGTATAATTGACCTCAATCCTACAAATGATTGGGCTTCAGGGGCATATCATTATTTGGCTGGTGTGTATGTACAACTCGAAAGGTTTGAAGATGCTATCGCAGAATTGGAAACATTGCGTATTTTTCCAGGAGATAATGCAAGATATATGGACACTGCAATAATGCTCATGGCTGAAATTAAGGCACAAAGTATGCAAGATTATCAAGGAGCTTTGACCAATTATGATGAACTTGTGGAATATGTGGAAGCATCTGAGGACACAACGCTAATCACAAACTCAACCAAAGCAAGTGCGTATTATAATCGTGGTAAATTGAAAATAGAACACCTCAACCAAAAAAATGAAGGACTCGCAGACCTCAAAAAAGCCCACGATTATTTACCTGATGATGAATTTTATAAAGGAGAATACGAAACAAGTAAATAAGTTTTTAGTTTTTTAAGTTGTCAAAAATTTTCTATAAAATGCTCAAAAATCGCAAACTTTTGGGCATTTTTATTTTAAAGGTTTATTTTTGACTTATTTTTGCTACAACAAATTTGAACCTTAAACTTTTGAACCTTAAACTTTTAAACTTTAAAACTTTTGAACCTTAAACTTTTGAACTTTAAACTTTTAAACTTTGACCCTTTTAAACCTTTTCCGTGTTCCGCAGAGTATTTTTATATTAAAAAAATTTTATAAAAAACAACAAAACTATACCCTGCCTTTCTTAAAACCTATTTTTGACAAAATTCCTACCGAAATCAAAAGCCTGAGCAAAGCAGAATGGCGAAGGATTAAGGATTATCCTATGTTATTCATTGTGTTGTTTGTGGAATTGTTTGCAGAACTTAGAGGAAAGGAACTTTCGGAAAATGAAAGAGCAAGATTGACGCTTTTTAGTGCGAGTTTGGCGGTGTATGATGATTTTTTTGATAATAGTGCCTTAGATACACAATATATTTTGGATATTTACCAAAATCCAAATAAAATATTATCCTCTTCGCCACAAGAAAAAGTTTTTTTCGAAATTATGCAGGTTTTTTACCAGTATTTTCCAAAAAACCACCCAAATTACCAGCCTTTCCAAAATAAATTTGTGGAATTTTGGGACTTCCAACGCAAAAGTCGCCTGCAGCTCCAAACCGAATTATTGGCACCTGATACTTTGCGACATATTAGTTTTGGCAAAGGTGGCACTGCGTTGCTTCTCTCAAGACTTTTGATGGACAATGTGCCTACAGATTTGGAGGCAAAAATCGTACAAGATATGGGAGCATGGTTTCAATGGTTTGATGACATTGTGGATATTGCACAAGATATGCAAAAACCTGCTCAAACGCTCATAATCAATACCCAAAGCATCAAAGAAGCCCGCAAAGAAGTGTATTCTATTACAAAAAATGTGTTTGCAGACATGAAAAATCTCCCTTATCCTAAACATATTTTGCAAAAGGTAATACATCAATTTTTTGTTATTAGCACTTCGGGCTGGATTCATTTGAATCAATTAGAAAAATTAGAAAAAAAAACAAATAATACTTTCCAACCCTCGCAATATACATACGAAGAATTACTTTGGCGACAAGATGACTTTCGCAATGTGTGGCGTGCCTTGTGGGTTTGGGCTTTTTTGGATATTTAGGAGCAAGTCCTAAATGGGAATAGATTCATCTAATTCATCTGATTTTTATAGCACTAAAAATATTTTTTTTGCCTATTTTTTTATTTTTCAAAGCATTTCAAAACCATAGCTTTTTATTCTATTCAAAAAAGGATTATTTTTGGGACTTATTTTTAATTTTTTTAAAAAAAGTTCTCAAAAAATGACAAATCCTATTGAACCAACACCTATTCAACAAATACCCAATACACCACTCAAAACCCTTCTCACGCATATAGGCGTAGTGATTGGCTTTTTGTTATTGAGTTTGGTGTATTGTTATCCAATTTTTAAGGATAAAAAACTACTTCAAAATGACGTAATACAAGCAAAAGGTGCATCACAAGAATTGCTTGCACACCAACAAAAAACTGGTGAACGTGCCTTATGGACAAATAGTATGTTTGGTGGTATGCCTGCGTTTTTGATTAAGATGGATTACCCTTCAAGTATCACTACACAGGTAGGGCGTTTTATTATGTATGCTATCCCTTCACCTGCCAATATGATATTTTTGTATTTTTTTGGGGCATATTTAATGTTTTTGATGCTGGGGTATGATGTGAAATTGAGCATTATGGGTGCATTAGGCTTTGGTTTGGGGGCTTACAATATGATTAACATTGAAGCAGGACATCTTTCCAAAGTAGTAGCCTTAGCTTTTGCACCGCCTTTGGTAGGTGCGGTTGTGATGGCGTATCGTGGGAAAATATGGCTTGGGAGTGCCTTAGCTGGATTGTTTGCAGGTATCCATTTATATGGAAATCACGTACAAATTACCTACTATTTGTTTTTGGCATTGGGCATTTACGCTATTTTTGAATTGATTAATACCATTTTAGCCAAGAAAAATGTTAAAGATTTCTTTCTTACAAGTTTTGCATTAGGCGTAATGATTATTTTGGCGGTAGGTTCTCATGCTTCACGCTTACTAACCAACTATGAATACACAAAATACACCATACGCGCTCCTTCTGAACTTACTGAGGACAAGAAAAACAAAAATGCAGAGGCAGAAAAAGATTATGCTTTTCAATGGAGTTATGGTGTGGGCGAAAGTTTTACTTTTTTGATACCAAATTTTGTGGGTAGAGGGTCAGGTATTGCTGCTGAAATCAAAGATAACAGCGTATTATCGCAGGCTTTGGTTGATAATAACCTTAATTCAGAAGTAATAAAACAATTACCTATTTATTGGGGCAACCAACCATTTACATCAGGGCCAGCTTATATGGGTGCAGTGGTTATTTTCTTAATGGTTTTTGCATTATTCAATAGCAAAGAAAGAATTAAATGGTATTTACTCACCATATTTTTATTATTTACCAGTATTTCTTGGGGAAAAAACTTCTTTTTAAATGATATTTGGTTTGATACGCTTCCTTTGTTTAGCAAATTCAGAGCACATACCATGATTTTGTCTTTAAACCAAATGTTTGCGATTTGGTTGGCGGTGCTTGGCTTGCAAAGTTTGTACAAAAGCATTGAAAATAAAGAAAAAACCAAACAAAATCTTATCTATGTTACAAGTATAGTAGGCGGAATATGTTTGTTTTTTGCCCTATTAGGTGGCGTAGCACAAGATTTTAAACCTTCAGGAGAGCTACAAGAAGACGGGAAAGGCAATAAAGTGATGGTAAATGCTGATGATGTGCTTGCACGCCAGCTAAGAGGTATCATAAATGAAGCAGGTACAAGCCAAGTAATGAGCGCAATACGTTCAGAAAGGGCAAACCTTCAAGCAAATGACGCATGGCGAAGTGCAGGCTTTGTATTGGTAGCAGGATTGCTCATATTTGCATTGTTGCAACAATGGATTAAAATAGAATACGCAATTATTGGATTGTTGGCGTTGGCTACGATAGATTTGTGGGGCGTAGATAGAAGATATTTTAACAATGACAATTTCGTAGATGCCAGCGAAGCAGATGCAGTGTTTGATTTACCTGCCAATGTCATGGAAATCAAAAGCAAAGACAACAGTCATTATCGTGTATTCTACCCCAGCAAAGGCGTAACCTCTGATGCAACAGTGTCGTACCACTTCCAAAATATAGGAGGCTATCATGGTGCAAAATTAAAACGTTATCAAGAGTTGATAGACAAGCATTTTCAAAAGAATAATATGCAAGTTTTTGACATGCTCAATACCAAATACTTTATACAGGAGAATGATAAAAGACAAGTACAGGTTTCCAAAAATCCAAATGCTTGTGGCAATGTGTGGTTTGTGCCTCAAATAAAATTAGTGCAAAATGCAGACGAAGAATTGAAGGCATTAGAAAAGTTTGAGCCAAGAAATATTGCATTTGTGGACAAACGTTTTGAAAAAATGGCAGCAAATGTAACCAATTTTGACAGTACAGCAACAATTTCCTTAGAAAAATATTCGCCAGATGTACTCACATACAAATCGGAAAGCAAAACTACACAAAATGCCATCTTCTCTGAAATATTTTACCAAGATAAAGAAAAAATGGGTTGGAAATGTTATATTGATGGCAAAGAAACACCACATTTTAGGGCAAATTATGTGCTGAGAGGCGTACAAATTCCCGCAGGAAAGCACACGATTGTATTCAAATTTGAAGTACCAATATACACACAAGGCGAAACCGTAGCCTTAGTATGCTCTATATTGTTGGTATTGACAGTATTAGGGAGTATTTATTTGGTATATAAAAAATAAATTCTAAAGTTTTATTTTCAAAGCCTACAAAAATATTGCATATTTTACACATTTAAAATGCTTAAACAATATTTTATTTTGTAAAATATGCAATTTTTATTTTTATTTGTGATTATATTGAAATTTTATTACTCATACATTTTGTTATTTGTATAATTACACATATTATTTTATGTATAACAAATGTAAATTAACAAATAACATTTGTAAATCTACAACAATAAAAAAAAGCACCTTCAAAAACTAAAATTTTTGAAGATGCTTTTTTATTTTTATTTAGGATTTAATCCCTTTTAGAGGCTATTATTGACAAAGCGTTTCCCACACGCGGATTGTACTAAAACCGCTATTATTGATAAGCGGGATAGTGGAACCGTATTTTGCGTTGATAGCTTTAATCATTTCATTGGCAGTAACTGCATAACCAGCAGGTGTAAGGTGCACACCGTCAGTACTAAATGCTCCGCCTTGCAAATATGTACTCCTATATGTGATACCATTTGACATAAAACCAGCAGTAGAATTTACTTGGCTAAGAAGTGCATTTGCATCAAAAATAGCAAGCCCTTTTGTATTTGCAGCAGCAGTAATAATGCCATTGAAAGTATCAACTGCATTATTTACTTCAATTACTTCAGAAGCATCAAGCACCAAATTGTCAGGAATTGGATTATTTGGATGCAACCCAAAAGGAAAAGGTTGACCTGCACCAAATGTTGAACTACCAAGATTAGGGTAAGAAGCAGCACCACCAAGCAAATACAAATCACTTTCATTTGAAGCTCTCACACCTGTTGCGGTAGTGATAAGAACTTTTACCATAGTAGTATCTTGTCCTGCATTTCTGAGGTTATTCATTAAAATACGGTGTGTTACTGCATAAAAGTAAGGAATAGTAGTAACTTTAGGGATAGTACCCACAATACCTTTTCTCCCGCCTTCTGTTGCTTTATTAAGCATATCATTATAATTGGCAGTAAAAGTTGGTACATCTGTAAGAAATTGCCCAAGTGCTATGGTAGTAGGCGATTGAGTTGGTGCGCCTGCAGTTGCATAGCCAAGAATATCATTGTTGCCTAACCAAAGCGAGAAGAATGTAGCACCTGCCAATTTATCAGCAGTATAATCTAAATAACTTTGAGCAGTAGATCCTGGTAGTAATCTTTCAAAGTATTTATTGTACTGACCTGTTGGATTAGAAACCCCATAATTAGCGTTTTTCACATCACTAATGCGGATACCAGGCACACCAAGGTTGTTAATAGCACCGCCATTAGCACCTGACCATTCTTCAAGCCTGTTGGTTGCGCCATCAACAGCTACTACTGAACTTTTGAATGTAGCACAAGCAGCTTTGTTAAATAATTTAGGCGTATTAGTCGCAGAAGGAATACCTACTTGTCTACGGTATTCGTCACCATCAGCTCCAGCAGCAGTAAAAAAAGGTTGTATAAATGTACCACCACCTACTTTACTAAATTGTGCAGCAAGCATACTTGGATATGAATTGGAGATACTTGTATTATAGAGACCACCATCAGCATAACCTGCGGTAAGCGAGTTGCCTATAGACACATATTTGGAGAAATCAGCTGTACCTTTCACAGGAGCGGGCGTAACTACAGTAGGCTCTACATTACAAGCTACCACACCTAAGCCCAAAAATGCCATTGCACAAATTTTTGAAAGGTTTGATTTTGAAAAATTAAACATATATTTATAATTTATGTATGTTATTTTTATTAAAAAAAAGTAAAAATTACTTATTTTGAAAAATAAGCAATGAGGTTTAAATAAGTCGTTCTTTTTGTCATTTTGAAAAAATTTGGTTGTTTTTAACTATGATTTAAAACAACCAGATTTACTTAGGATAACAAAGGAATACAAATTGAAGTTAGCACTATGTGATTATTTTTCCTGTATTTATTCCCCTTTAAGGGTTAGGGGGCTATAATCTTAACGGAAAAATTCGTCAAAAGTGATAGAGAAATAATACAACTGACCAATCCAAGGACCGCCAAAACTTGCACTATAGTCGTTACCCAATAGGTTGTTAGCGCCCAATTTCAATACAGATTTAATTTCTTTTACTTTGCAACTTACTTGTGCATCTATTACCCCGTATGCACTTACGTAGCCATTGCCAAAAGACGATTGCCACAAAAATTGGTCTTGCCAACGATAAGAAATATCAAAACCAATATTTTTCCACACTTCGCGGTTAGCAACACCAATATTGAATTTATGTTTTGGTGTATTGAAACCAGGCTCGAATGTAGGGTCTTTAGATAAATCTGCTTGGAAATCTGCAAATGAATAATTACCACTCAATGTATATCCTTTTGGCAAACGGTAGGTAAGCCCCAGCCCTGAGCCCCATGATTGAATAGGTACTTGTGCATTGGTGTAAGGGCGAAAAGCTGTGCCTGCAGCAAACTCACCTGTACCTGGTGCAAAACCCGCATTTCGAGCAAATACTGTACGTTGTGCGATAAAGTTTTGATAATCATTGTAATACACATTAAAATCAAGCATCAATTTATTATCAGCCATGATACCTTTGTAACCTACTTCTATTGCTTGTAGTTTTTCAGGTTGGATATAATCCAAGTTAATTACGCTGCCAGTCGGATTTGCACGGTCTGTGTAAGAACCACCTTGAAAAATACCATATTGCTCAGCATTGGCACGTGTGCCACCCAATAATATACCAGAAGCAGAAGGGAAATAAATAAATTGTGCTTGTGTTTCAGGGTTACGGAAACCAGTTTGGAATGATGCACGGATATTGTGTTGTTTTTTCTCGCCCAAAGAATACACTGCAGAAATGCGAGGGTTTATTTGTCCATTAAAATTTTGGTTTTTGTCATAACGAACAGAACCTGTAAATTTCAAACGGTCGTCAAGCAAACTTTTACCCACTTGCACATATCCACCAAATTCATCAATTGTAATGCGTTTGATTTCTGTACCATTATTTTCATTGAATACAGTATTATCCGAAAACAAATCATATCTGCGTACATTACCGCCTACTTGCAAATCCATAAAGGTAACAAGTTCTTTGAAGTTGTAGTTGAATTCTGCATGATACAACCTTGAATTATCCGTAAAACTTGCACCACCACGTTTAAATTTAGCAGTTCTGATAGTTTCTACTTCATTTTGATAACGCACACTACCAGGTTGTGGCATGAGGTCAGGATTGCTGAATACTGCATTTTGAATAGTTTGAATTTGTGCTGCAGTTGGCAAAGCTCCTGTTTGTATATAATTTCCTAAATAACTTTGTACCAATCCACCAGCAAAATTAGGCACAAAATACCCTTGTACCAATCTTTGATTAAGCAACAAACCAATAGCGTCTACATTATAAGAGTTACCAGCATCAGTTTGTGACATATATCCACGTACAAAGAAATTTTTGCCTTTCAATTCTAATTTATGAAATTGAATACCAAAATCACGCAACGCATAGCGATTTCCACCTTGATATACAGATGAACCACTACCATAACGATAGTTGTATACTGCTTCTAAGTTGTCATTGATACGATAATGCAATGCTATATCAGCTTTGATACTGCGTGCATTTTGGTTATCCACCAAGTTTTCTTCTTTATGCCCTATACGAGGTAAACTAATATTACCACCAGGCAAACGAGTGCCTACACCTTGAAAAAAGTTGCTCAAAAATGTTTGTGCCAAAGCAGTATTCCCCCCAAGAAGTGCCAAAGTAGGTCCAAATGCAGGATTGCCTACAAATGCAGTAGCAATAGCATTGGCAGTACTCGCAGAGCCAATAGGCACATTCAAAGGCACTTCATCTCCATATGTATTTACACCATCAAAATTATTTGCACCACCTACCCTGTTTACGTCCATAGTAGGATTGTTAGGATTGTCATAATTGGTTACGTCACTGCGGAAAGCATTGTAATTGTTTGCCCTCCAATCTTGTGCATCAAGCATGGAGAAGTTAAGTTTGAAAGCAAAACGATTATTGATAGCTTTTGCATAACGAATCGCAAAGTTATTATAAGGATTGCGGTTGTGTGCTTGTGCTTTTGCAGTCTGACTTCCATTATAATAATTGCCTTCAGGAGCACTATTTGAGTAAGTAGTACCTACTTTCAATGTTGCACTTAATCCTTGGTAATCAAATGGGCTTTTGCTATTCATAAACAAAATACCGTTGAAAGCATTAGGACCATAAAGGGCAGATGCTGCACCAGGCACAAGTTCTACGCTTTCTACATCAAGGTCAGAAATACCAACCACATTACCTGTAGGGAAGTTCAAAAGTGGTGAAGCATTATCCATACCATCAATCAATTGCACAAAACGTGTGTTGGCAATTGCAGCAAAACCACGCGTATTGATAGAGTTGAAAGTCAAACTTCCAGGTGTTGCACTTACTCCTTTCAAACGTGCCAACCCATCATAAAAATCAGGGGTTGGAGCTTGTTGCACTGCAATAATATCCATTTTTTCAATGGTTACAGGCGATTTCATGATATTTTCCTCCACACGTGAAGCAGATACTACTACGCCTTCGCCCATAGTTTCTTCTTCAAGTTTTACAGCTACTTCGCCTGCTTCTTTAACTTCTACTTCTTGGGTATTGAAACCAACAAAAGATACTTGTAATGTCAAAGGCAAAGCATTGCTTGTGGTAAGACTAAATGTGCCATCAGGATTGGACACTGTACCAAAATTTGTGCCTTTAATATATACGTTGGCACCAGGCAGAGGCTCGCCCTCCGCATCAGTTACTTTTCCTGAAATAGTTGTTTGAGCAAACGCCAATACATTGGTCATTACCAAAAACAAGCCTACCAACAGAAAACGTGTAAAAAATTTCTTCATAAGAAAAGAAAGTTTTGTGTTATGTAAAGATTTAAATAAAAATGAAAGTGAATTAAAATAAAACTGTTTAATCGTTTTAAAAAAACATTAAACTATGTAAAATATTAAACAAAAATACTAAAAAAAATTGTTTTTATGTAAAAACATTTTGTAAAAATTAGTAATTATATCAAAAAACAAAATTTTAAATTGTATTTTTAATGATTATTCAATAAAAATACTTATTTCTATTAAGATATAAGGACAAATTTAGACTAAAAAATATGACAAAAACAAGTTAAAATTAAAAAAAAACAAGTTTTTTTTTGTTAAAACGCTTTTTTTTGTAAAATTGTTTTTAATATCTCATATACTACAAAAGATATACTACAAAAGTTAGAAACCTTTTTTAATAAAAAAATGGATTTTGAGCAACTTTCTGCTTGTTTTTCATATCACAATTTTAAGTGTTTTAGACATTCCAAATTTATAGACAATTAATGTATAATTTGGACAACATAATACGTAAATTGCAACATTCAAAATATCATATATCAATGAAACAAAAATTTTTAACTGCACGTTGGGAATACCTCGTTATGGCAAATTATGAAGTAAATCCTTCAATCCTCGAAAAATATTTACCCAATGGTGTAGAAATAGACTTTTGGAACAATAAAACTTATGTAAGTTTAGTCGGTTTTATGTTTTTAGAAACAAAAGTATTGGGTATTCCCGTGCCTTTGCATACAAATTTTGAAGAAGTAAACCTTAGATTTTATGTAAAGTACAAAGATAAACTAACAAAAGAATGGAAAAGAGGTGTTGTTTTTATCAAAGAAATTGTACCTAAAATAATAATTGCAAAAATTGCAAGATGGGTCTATAACGAAAATTATGTAAAACTAAAAATGTCACATAAAATTATCCCAAATAATGATAACTTATATGTAGCATATAGTTGGGAAAATCAAAATAAATGGCATACATTAAGCGTAAATGCCAAGTATCCACCTATAAAAATTGAAGAAAATTCAGAAGCCCAATTCATCACAGAACATTATTGGGGCTACACAAAGGTCAATGAACACACATTCCAATATCAAGTAGAACATCCTATTTGGCGTATTTTTGACATTAAAGATTATCAAATTGAGGTTAATTTTGGAGATGTTTATGGGGAAGAATTTGATTTTTTATCTACACAAATTCCTTCTTCTGTACTCTTAGCAAACGGTTCGGAAATCTCAGTAAGAATTGCTGGAGAAATTTAAGGCTTTTGATTTATAAGAAATTTAAGGCTTTTTTCCTAAAATCAAACTTTTTTTTAAATATTTTGTTACTATTAAAAATAATAGTATTACTACTATTTTCACAAAACCATAAGTTTATTGCATGAATACCGCACAACTCAATATTATTATTGAAAAATTTGCCAAAATTTCCCAACAGGAGTATAATGTTTTTGATTTGAGAGAAAAGTTTGGCGAGGAATTGGAATATTCACCACAAGAAGTAGATAAATTTATTGACCACCTTACTGAAAAAGCACACAATATTAATGTGAGTTTTTTGCGTAATACTATTTATCCTGATAATTTGGAAGATATTCTGCAAAAAGCTAATTTTCCTATTTTACTTTTTTGTAAAAAAGATGATAAAACGTATCACCCTATCCTCTGTCACCAAGACGATTATGGTACACGTGGTTACAATGATATATGCACAGGCACTTGGGAAGTAGGTATTCCACCCAAACAATGGCTACAAAATATGCTTGTGGAGGAAGACCCAGCAGACAAAAGTATTGAGGGAAAAGTGATTTTTTTGACTGCTTTTCCATTGGAATATATTAGCAAAGATTATTATTCTAAGGCAGAAGGCGAACTAAAACTTACCCCCTATCAACGCCTTTGGAGACTTTTGAGAGCAGAAAAACAAGAAATTTTTTATCTCTATATTTACGCATTTATTGTGGGAATTGTAAGTCTTACATTGCCTTTGGGTATTCAGGCAACTGTAAGCCAAATATCTGGTGGTATGTTTTTTAGTTCGGTGATTGTGTTGATAAGTTTGGTGGTGTTGGGCGTAATATTGGGTGGGGCGTTACAAGTAATGCAAATTAGTCTTGTAGAGGTTATTAGGCAAAGGATTTTTGCAAAAGCTGCATTTGAATTAGCATACCGCATTACAAGGATTAAAAAAGAAGCCATACACCACGATTATCCGCCTGAATTGATGAATAGATTTTTTGACATTGTTACCATCCAAAAAGGGCTTCCTAAACTATTTGTGGATATTAGTGGTGCGATTATCCAAATATTATTTGGCTTGATTTTGCTTTCCTTGTACCATGCTTATTTTTTGATTTTTAGTATTGTGGTAGTGGTAGTTATCAGCATGATTTTATATATCACTACGCCTGCTGGGCTTCGCAATGCCATTTATGCCTCAAAATATAAATACAAAGTGGTGTATTGGTTGGAAGAATTAGCGCGTACATTAGATGCTTTCAAGCAAGCTGGCACTACGCATTTACCTTTGCAAAAAATGGACGAATTGGTTAATAAATATCTTTACCACAGAAAATCATATTTTAAAGTGTTGGTAACTCAATTTTTTAATGTGGTTGCCTTCAAAACGCTTGTAACTGGTGGTACATTGGTTATTGGTACTACACTTGTGGTAGATAGAGACATTACATTAGGGCAATTTGTAGCTGCTGAGGTAATTATTATTTTGGTAGTAGGTTCGGTAGAAAAGTTGATTATCAGCATGGAAACGGTTTATGATTTGTTAGTGGGCGTGGATAAATTGGCACACCTTACAGATTTGCCTTTGGAACGCAATGATGGTTTTCGTATGCCTTTGCTTCAACATTCAGAAGGCTTAGAATTACATGTAAAAAATTTAAAATATAAATTTGAAGGTAATACAGATTATACGCTTAAAGGCGTGGATTTTGATATAAAAGCTGGCGAAGTAGTATGTATTGCTGGGGCAAATGACTCTGGAAAACATACTTTGATGAAAATTTTGCTTGGTTCTTTGGAAGATTTTGAGGGAAATATCGTTGTAAATGGCTTTTCTTTGAGGGATTTAAACCTTGATACGATAAGAGACCACATCAACAAGCATTTGAATTTGGAAGAAATATTTGATGGTTCTATCCTTGAAAATATCACAATGGGAAGGGCTCAAATCCATTATACTGATGTAATGTGGGCAATAGAACATGTAGGACTTGCAGAATATATAGGCTCGTTACCCGAAGGGCTTGCAACACATATTGGGGCTACTGGCAGAAAATTGTCGGGAAGTATTGTAGCAAAAATCATCTTAGCAAGGTCAGTTTCTTCAAAACCTAAGTTATTGATTATCAATGATTTTTCGGAACACATTCAAAAAACAGAAAAGCTAAAAATCATGTCTTTTTTGCGTGAAAAATCAAATGGTTGGACGCTTATTATTCTTAGTGTTGATGATGATGCGTTGCTTTTTGCTTCCGCAGATAAAATTATTATCATGTCTGACGGAAAAGTGGTGGCACAGGGCAATTATGAAGAACTTTTGGGCAATAAAACTTTTCAGAAGTTTGTGATGAACAAGTAGAAAAGATTATAGATTGTGGATTATGAATTAAACAACAAAATACACATTTTTTTATAATTTTATAATTTATTTTTCAAAATAAAAATTTTAAATTTAAGCTATAATTCCAAATCTATAATCCATAATTCCTAATCCATAATTCCTAATCTATAATCCATAAATTCTCCACATGCTCGACATCTCATCAAAAAACTCCATCAAAGGAGTAGAATTAGAAAAAAAAATATATTCACTCAAAATTATTCACAACCACAAACACGCCAAACAACTTGCTTGGTGGTTGCTTACAATCGTATTTTGTGGATTTGCTTGTATGTTTTTGCCTTGGCAACAAAACATAGAAGGCACAGGAGCTGTAACCGCTTTCACCCCAAAAGACCGCCCACAAGAAGTACAAACCGCAATTCCTGGTCGTATTGTGGAGTGGAGAGTGCAAGAAGGACAATTTGTAGAAAAAAATGATACGCTTGTGGTAATCAGCGAAATAAAAGATGATTATTTTGATACAGATTTAATCAAAAGACTTGATGAACAACTTGAAGCCAAAAAAAGTGGCATCAATGCTACCCAAAATAAAATATCAGCATTGGAAAATCAACGTCTTGCACTCATAGATGGTTTGCAATTCAAATTAAACCAATTAAAAAATAAATACGAACAAGCAACATTCAAACTCACAAGCGATAAAGCTGATTTTGAAGCTGAAAAAGCAAATTATGTGTATTATGAACGCCAAGTAAAAGGATATGACTCCCTATATTATGCCAAACCCGTCCCACTTATTTCACAAACAGAATGGGAAAAACGCAAACAAATGCTACAAGAAGCACGTGCCAAAGTGGTATCAAAAGAAAATAAAGTATTTGTAGCACAACA
Source organism: Cytophagales bacterium (assembly GCA_031425615.1). Lineage (GTDB taxonomy): Bacteria > Bacteroidota > Bacteroidia > Cytophagales > Microscillaceae > JAAFIN01. The sequence continues at coordinate 12,420 of JANPJR010000011.1, read as the reverse complement.
AGAATTACTAAATATACAGATAGAACTCAAATCAGCAGAAGCTGATTACCAAGACAAAATCGCAAAATCTGAATCAGAAAGAGGCTCTGCACAAGGCTATTTGGCTGATGCACAAGGCGAATTTTCAAAACTCCGCAACAAATACGCAAATGTAGTAGTGCGAAACAACCAACATTATATGCTCGCTCCTCAAAGTGGCTATATCATCAAAGCACTCAAAGAAGGTGTTGGCGAAACACTCAAAGAAAATGAAGGTATTTGTATCATCCTCCCTGAAAAACCACAGCTTGCGGTAGAATTATACATCAAAGCTATGGATAGACCACTCGTAAAAGAAGGACGACATGTCAGACTTGAATTTGATGGTTTCCCCGCCCTACAAGTAAGTGGCTATCCTACCGTAGCAGTAGGTACATTTGGCGGTACTGTGGCAGTAGTGGATAGAATTGATAGCAAAGAGGGCAAATTTAGAGTACTTATCATACCCACCAAAGAAGAACCTTGGCCTAAACAACTCAATATTGGCTCTGGCGTATATGGTTGGGTAATGCTTGACAATGTAAGTGTAGGCTATGAAATATGGCGACAACTCAACGGTTTCCCTGCAAGCCTATACAATAGCAATGATGCCAATGATTTTGAAAAAAAGAAAGGCAAAGAAGAAGAAGAAAAAGAAAAGAAAAAGAAAAGTGGTAATAAAATTAAGGTAAAAGTAAAAAAATAACCTTTTGCATACCATTTTTTAAATAAAACTTTACCAAAAATAAAAAATCTGTAAGCCTTAAATTCCTTACAGATTTTTTTATGTCTATTATACACAGTATTTTAAATATTTTTTGTGAGAAAATAAATGTTAGATGCTTATTTGTAAATGTTTTTTGTGAGAAAATAAATGTTAGACACCTATTTGTAAATGTTTTTTGTAAGAAAATAAATGTTAGACATCTATTTGTAAATATTTTTTGCGAGAAAATAAATGTTAAACATACAATATTATAGTATATTTTACAAAATTACATTTATCAGGCGTAATATAATATGTATAATTTTGTAAATAACAAAACGTAGGCGTAGTAAAATTTTTACATACACATAAATAAATATTAAAATTATATATTTTAAAAAATAAAACGCAATTCATAATCCATAATTCCTTCATTCATGTATCACACCATACATCATTTTCAAAATATCATTAAATTTGTTGGTATTATTATTAGAAAGTAAAATAAAAGTGCGGTCATCATTTGGAAAATAATAAAAAGCAGTTTTATAACCCATATTATTGCCTTGTTTGAAAAAAAAACTACCATTTACCGCCCAGCCCGATGCTTGCGTAGGATTTGTAATTGTAGGTATTTCAAAAAGATTTTTGGCTAATGCATAAAATTTCCCTGTGGGATTGTGTAATGCGGTATCCCATTTTTCCAAATCCAATACCGAAGCACACACGCCTTCACTCCCTTGCACATACATAAAAGGCGAATCGTCCAACAATTTATTAGTTTTGTGGTCATACCCTTTTATCAAATGTGTGTCGTGATTTTTGTATGCCAAAACGCTTGTTTGAGACATTTGGAGCGGTTTAAAAAAAATTTTTCCTAAAAAAAAAGCAAAATTTTCTTGGCTTACCAACTCAATAATACGTGCCAAAATCACATAGTTTGTAGGACTTTGTTGCGTTTTTTCGCCTATGTTGTGTGTAAGCATAGGTTTTTCTACTACAAGCCAATCCAACACATTACGGTTGGTGGCGTATGTAAAAAGCGTGTTGTTTTCTTTCAAAAAAGCATTTTTGAAATCGGGCAAACCCGAACTGTGTTGCAACAAATCTTGGATTGTGATATTTGGATATGGAAACTGCGCAATGTATTTTATTACACTGTCTTTTCGGTTTAGAAATTCTTTTTTTTCCAAATAAAAAATCCCCAAAGCGGTCATAGTTTCCGTGATATTACCCAAAAAATACGCATTTGTAAGGTTGAGTGGAATATTATTTTTTGCATAGCCATAACTTTGTTGCAATACAATTTTATCTTTTTCACGCCAAAAAACAGCCCCATTGAAGTTTTTTTCTTTTACCAATTCTTGAAAAATCAAATCTAATTTTGCTTTTTTGAGCGAAATTTGTTTGTTTTCAACAGATTTTATATTTTTTGAAAGGTTTTTTGAAACAATATTTTGTACAGAATCTTGTGTAGTTTTTTTTCCTTTTTGTGGCGAGCAATTTGTCAAAAAAACTAAAAACAGATTTAAAAATAAAAAGCAAATAGTCAGAAGATTTTTCATATTTTTTGCAAAAAAGCAAAAAGCAATCCAAAAAACAGAATTTTTTTAGATTTTTTATTTTTAATACGAAAAAACCAAATATTCCAAGAGAAAAAAGAACTTTGTTTAGTTTATTTTTTAGAAAGACTGGAACGAAATAGGCAATACCTAAAAATGATTTGGTTTATTTAAAAAAACCTTTTTTTCAGATTGCCAAGTGTTTCGTTACTTACATATTGACAACTGAAAAAACTAACAACTTATTTATTTCAACCTTACATTTTCCAATAAAAGATTATTCATCGCATCAGCTTCCAAATCCAGCACACGATTTTGGCGAAGGTGCAATACTTCATCATAATAAAGTGCAATCACAGGCGAATTTTCCATGACGATTTGGTTAAGTTTTTGGTAATTTGTATTACGTATTTTACCCAAAGGCATTAGGCTTGTTTCTTGAAAAAGTTTATCAAAAATTGCATTTTTAAAATGTGTTTTGTTTGAACCTGTTGGCGTAAAATTTGGGCTGTAAAACATGCCTAAAAAATTTTCTGCGTCTGGATAATCTGCTATCCACGAAAATCTGAACAACTGCAATTTCCCTTGTTCTACTTTTTCGCTGTGTGTAGCTGGGTGATTGAGTTCTATTTTGACTTTTACGCCTATTTGTTCCCAATCTTTTTGGATATATTCTGCTACTTCTCTATCCGAATTATACGTATTCAATGTTAAAATAGGGAGATTTTCGCCATTTGGAAAACCTGCTTCTTTGAGCAATTCTTGTGCTTTGGGCGTATTGTAAGCATATCCTTGTACTTTTGTGCTGTCAAAATTAGGAAATGCCTTAGGCAAAACACCAAAATCGCTTGCTATACCCAAGTTATTACGAAGTGCTTGCAACATACCTTTTCTATTGATGGCATAATTGAGTGCTTGACGTACTTTTAGATTAGAAAAAGGATTTTGTTTATCCAAAAGTGCTAAAGAATCTTGATAAAAACCCATAAATTCGGTCATCATATAAGGATGTTTTACCACATTAAATTTCCCTGCAAACCTTTCTTTGATTTTCCCTGTGCTTTTTTCCAATATTTGGTCACGTGATACTTCTGAAAGATTGGCAATAAGGTCTAATTTCCCATCAAAAAATGTATTAAACTCCACCGTTCTATCTTCAATAAAACTTACTTCTACTGCGTCCAAATACGGTAATTTTTGATTTTTAGCATCTTTTTTCCAATAATTTGGATTTTTGTGTAAGACAAGTTTATTCCTTTCGTCCCAAAGTCCATTTTTCATCAAAAACGCCCCTGTGCCTACTGGATTTTTGCGAAAATCTTTTTTATATTTATCTACTGCTTCCTGTGGCACTACAACCGCATAAGGCGTAGCAAGCATTTGGAGAAATGCAGGGAAAGGTTTGTGCAAATAAATCCTAAGTGTGTAGTCGTCTATTGCCCTGAAAGCGGTATCTGATATTTTGGAAGTCATTTTATTTTCTGCATTTTTTTCCTCATTTCGCAATATTTTATCTTTAAAAATCCACGCACCTGTGCCTTCTTGCAAAATCCGATTAAACGCAAATACAAAATCTTTTGCTTTCATTTCCCTGCCTTTTCCGTTGGGAAAACAAGCATTGTCATGAAAAAATATACCTTTTTTTAGGGTAAAAGTATAAACTTTTCCATCAGCACTAAGTTCGTGTTTGTCTGCGAGTTCATATTTGAGGGAAAGGTTTTTGCCTGAATACCGCACCAAACCGCTATAAATCTGCGTACAAGCCCAAATATTAGCCCTTATACGCGCATACGCAGGGTCAAGCGAAGTAAGCCCACCTGTTTGGTTATACCTAAAAATATTCCCTTTGGGAAACGTTTGGATTTCGTTTTCAGAAAAATTATTGCTGTTGCCACACGCATTGATACACATTGCGACCAATACACACAACACAAAAAGGTAAATATTTCGCATTTTTTTTTGATTAAAGGTTTTTTTTGTAACTGTTTAAGAACATATGAAAAATAAGACATTACTGGTATTAGCGTCTCGCTGAGACTCATCGTTGGTCTTAGCATCTCGCTAAGACCTTTTAAGGTTTATTTTCTACTGAAAAAACCGACAACTGGATTAACTGAAAAAACTAAAATTCCACCAAAATTTGATTTTTCAATACATCTTCTAAAGTTTCTCTTTGGCGAATAAGTTGCGTTTTGCCTTGATACACCAACACTTCTGCAGGACGAAAACGCGAATTATAATTAGATGACATCATAAATCCATACGCACCAGCATTTTTAAATACCAATACATCTCCCTCACGCACCTCGTTGATTTGTCTATCTACGCCAAACGTGTCAGTTTCACAAATATAACCCACTACATTGTAAATACGCAAAGGCGCATCTGGGTTCGACACATTCACAATGTCGTGATAAGCGTCATAAAACATAGGACGAATGAGGTGATTGAGCCCTGAATCAACCGCCACAAACACATTTGCAGGCGTTTGTTTGATGACATTTGTTTTGACCAAAAAACAACCTGCTTCACTCACAAGATATTTGCCTGGCTCAAACCAAATTTCAAGTTTTTTGCCATAATTTTTGGTAAATTCTTGGTACGCAAGCGATAATTTTTGCCCTAAATCTATTAAATCTGTAATAATGTCATCTTTTTTATAAGAAACTTTGAATCCACTGCCAAAATCCAAAAAACGAAGGTTTTTAAAATTAAAAGCATTGTCAAAAAGTATCTCTGCACCACGCAAAAAGGCATTTGCATCTAAAATATCTGAACCTGTATGCATGTGCAAACCCGAAATATCCATATTGTAATGCTCCACAATGCGTATAATATGACGCATTTGTAGCACCGAAATTCCAAATTTGGAGTCAATATGCCCAACTTGGATTTTGCTATTGCCACCTGCCAATATATGCGGATTAATGCGAATACAACAAGGAATATTGCCTGCATATTCATTGCCAAACCGTTCTAAAGTGCTTAGATTGTCTATATTGATATGAATACCCAACGAAACCGCTTCTTGGATTTCTTCAAAACTCACGCCATTAGGCGTAAAAAGGATTTCTTCAGGCAAAAACCCTGCTCTAATCGCAATTTGAGCCTCTTGTATAGATACCACGTCAGCGCCTACGCCTTGTGTTTTGATGAGTTTAAGGATAGAAATATTGCTCAATGCTTTTACTGCATATTTGATTTTGAGGGGCAAATCCGCAAAAGCGTGGCGAAGGTGTTGTATTTTTTCTACGATTTTCTCTCCATTATACACATATAAGGGGAGTTGGAAATCTTGGGCTAATTGTAAAAAATTCAAGGGAATAAATGTTTAAGTGGTTTTTTTAGATAACCGCAAAAATACATAAAAACTGCTTTACTTTTCAAATCGTTTAAAAACATTTTCTCAAAAAATACACTAAAACAAAGCAAATAGGGAAAACGCATAACGATATCCAAATTTTTGACCTTAAAAAAAACGTATCTGTTTAGGTAAATACAATATTTTCAAAAACATACCACCAAAAACTATGGTCATTTATAAAAATAGTCAGACCTCTGTAAACTACAGTACAGGCTATTTTTACAAATCAAGCTAAATAGATACAAAAAAACATAAAACCTACAAAAAACGCAAACATTTTTGAGAAAATGTTTGCGTTTTTTATTTACCGAAAAAATAAATATTAAAAATATATGTATCCATTTAGCCTATATTTCAAAATGTTGTTTGGAACACACAGACTAAAAGTCTGTGCTACAAAAAAACATAAAAAAAGGCTTTATCATTGTTAATTCCCCCTTTGGGTTTAGGGGCTAAATAATTACTTAAAAACTTAATTTTTCCACCAAACTATCCACAATACCATACGCTATAGCTTCTTGTGCGTTCAACCAATAATCACGGTCAAAATCTTTCATGATTTTTTCAAAACTTTGTCCGCAATTCTGTGCTAAAATTCTTGCACCCATTTCTTTGGTTTTGATAATTTGTTTGGCATTGATAGCAATATCTACCGCTTTGCCTTGAAAATATCCACCAATACTTGGTTGATGAATCATTACTTCACCACTTGGAAATATTGACCTTCTGCCCTTAGCCCCACCTGACAACAGAATAGAACCCATAGACGCAGCAAGTCCCATACACACTGTAGCCACAGGCGAAGAAATCATTTGCATTGTGTCATAAATTACCATACCAGCAGTAACCAATCCACCAGGCGAGTTGATATACAGGGTAATTTCTTCACCTGGTTTTTCTGCTTCCAAATACAAAAGGCGATTTACCACATCTTTTGCAGTAATATCAGTAACTGCACCCCAAAGAAATACTTTGCGTTGTGCTAAAAATTTTTTGCCAAACATTTGGGCTTCGCCCAACATATCAGCTATATTTTTGGGAGGAGTCATTTCCTCGTCCTCATCATCTTCAAAACGAATCATAATAGTAAAAATCTGCCTCCAGCCCCCAAAGGGAGCAATGAAGCCCCCAACCCCTAAGGGGAGCAATCAATTTAAGGGAAACATCATGTAAAAAGTTAATAATAGTTTAATATTTAAATTCCCCCTTTGGGGTTTAGGGGGCTTTTTATTTTTGTCTTGTTAGCACTTCATCAATCAAACCATATTCTTTGGCTTCGTCAGCCCTGAGCCAAAAATCACGGTCACTATCTTCATAGATTTGCTCGTAGGTTTTGCCTGTATGTTCAGCGGTGATGTGATACAATTCATCACGAAGAGCAAGAATAAGTTTTGCATTGATTTCAATATCAGAACTTTGTCCGCCAGCACCGCCACTTGGTTGGTGCATCATTACCCTTGCGTGTTTGAGGGCAACACGTTTACCTTTTTGTCCTGCACACAAAAGCACTTGTCCCATAGAGGCAGCAAGTCCTACACAAATCGTAGAAACATCAGGTTTGATATAGCACATTGTATCATAAATACCCAAACCTGCATACACAGAGCCACCAGGCGAATTGATATACATGGTAATATCTCTGCGAGAGTCCGTAGATTCCAAAAACAATAATTGTGCGGTAATGATATTGCCAATATAATCGTCAATAGGCGTACCTAAGAAAATAATCCTATCCATCATCAAGCGTGAAAACACATCAATTTCCGCAAAACGTGTAGGGCGTTCTTCTATAATAGAGCGTGTCATATTTTCCACATTATTTACATAGCTTCCATTCAGATGGTTGAGGTATGTATCTACATGCGAGCCATTGATACCCATTCCTTTTACTGCATATTTGCGAAACTCATCTTTGTTGAGTATTTTTCGCATATATTCATGGTCATTGTTCATAGTATTATATTAAAATTTGTGTGAAAATTTTTTTTAAGAAATGGGGTAAAAATTTGTTGTTTTTTTTATAAAAGGAATTACAAAGAAAGCAGTTTTAAACTAAAAAGCAAGTATTTTTAGTAGATATTTTAATAAATATTTTATAAGTATTTTCATAAACAATTTTTCAAATACTTAACCAAAAATAAAAAAAATGATAAAAACCCAAAAAAACAAGTTTTAGCGCTCCGATTACTTTATTTTAGTGTCATTTTGGCAGAAATTCATATTATTGGTTTTGACAAAAGGTAATTTTGACAAAAGGTAAAGAAAAAATAGAAAGAAAAAATAAAAATTATATTTTTATACATTTTTTTAACATTTAAAAAGGATATTTCTAAAAAATCCTATTCTACATTTGCAAAATACTATTTTTTGCTATTTTGTAAGATATGTCATTCATTTTTTACTGATTTTTAAATACATTTTTGATTTTTTTTAAATATTCTTTAAATTTTTTCTTTTTTTATGAAAAAAACAAACTTCTTTAAAACTTTGCTCTTGGCTGGAAGTGTTTTTTTGGGACAAAATGCCTTTTCACAAGGTATTTACCTCAAAAATTTTGACAAATCTGTACGCCCACAAGACGATTTTTTTAAATTTGTAAATGGAAATTGGCTCAAAACAAACGAAATTCCTGCGTCTGAAAGCAACTGGGGTTCTTTTAGCGAATTGCAAGAAGGTAACCAAGATATTTTAAGACAAATATTAGAAGATGCCTCCAAACGCAAAGCACAAGACAAACCAAAAGGCTCTGATTTGCAACTTGTAAGCGATTTTTATACAAGTGGCATGAATACCACACTCATCAATGAAAAAGGCATCGCCCCTATCAAAGAAGAATGGGACAATATCAATCAAATAAAAACCACTGAGGACATTCAAAAAACCATCGCAAGACACCAAACAATGAGTGTAGGCAGTATTTTTGGTTTTTATGTGGGAGCAGATTCCAAAAACAGCAAAATGAATGCGGTGTATATTTCACAAGGTGGTACATCTTTGCCTGACCGTTCTTATTATTTGGAAGACAATAAGAAATTTGCCAAAACAAGGGAAGAATACAAAAAACACCTTAAAATCATGTTTGAACTTTTTGGGGAAAATGCAGAAAACGCACAAAAAAATGCTGATGCAGTCTATAAAATTGAAAATAGAATCGCAGAAACACAACGTGTGCGTACAGATATGCGTAATCCACAAAAAAATTATAACAAACGTAGTGTAGAAGAATTGCAACAAATGTTATTCAATTTGGATATGAAAAAACATTTTGAATATTTAGGGGCAAAAAACGTAACAGAAGTTATCATTGGACAACCTGAATACCTTGCTATGGCAGATAGAATGATAAAAGATTTTAGCATTGACCATTGGAAAGCGTATTTTAAATGGAAATTAATGTCTGCAACTGCCTCTTCTTTGACGGATAAAATTGAACAAGAGAACTTTCGCTTTTTTAGCACCGAACTCAATGGCGTAAAAGAAATGAAACCACGCCAAAAACGCATTATTCAGATTACTGATGGCGCTTTGGGACAAGTTTTGGGTAAATTATACGTAGAAAAAACTTTTCCACCACAAGCAAAAGCCAAAATGATGGAAATGATTGACAATATTAAAGAAGCACTCGCAGAACGTATACAAGGGCTTGATTGGATGAGCGAAGAAACCAAAAAACAAGCACTTATTAAGTTGCAAGCTATTACACCAAAAATTGGCTACCCTGACAAATGGAGAGATTTTAGCAAAGTAGAAATCAAAAGTGATGATTATGTAGGCAACCTTATGCGTTTGCGTAAATTTGGTTTTGAATACAATCTTGCTAAAATAGGACAACCTGTGGATAAATCTGAATTTGGCATGACCGCTCCTACGGTAAATGCGTATTATTCGCCTGTAAATAATGAAATTGCGTTCCCTGCGGGCATTTTGCAACCACCATTTTTTGATTTTAAAGCTGATGATGCAGTAAATTATGGCGGTATTGGAGCAGTAATTGGACACGAAATCACACATGGATTTGATGACCAAGGCAGTCAATATGACGCAGAGGGCAATCTCAAAATGTGGTGGACAAAAGAAGACAGAGAAAAATTTGAAGCAAAAGCACAAAAAATTGTAGAACAATACAATGAATACAAAGTATTGGATAGCGTAGCAGTAAATGGTAAATTTACATTGGGCGAAAATATCGCAGATTTGGGCGGTGTTACCATCGCATACCAAGCGTTGCAAAAACATTATAAAAAAGTTGGCAAACCAAAAAACAAAGACGGTTTTACACCAGAACAACGTTTTTTCATTGGTTTTGCACAAGTTTGGCGTAGAAAATATCGCAGTGAATCTATGATACAACGCATCAAAACTGACCCACATTCACCAAGCGAATTTAGAACAAATGGTACTTTGTCAAATCTTCGCATATTTCATGAGGCTTTTGGGGTAAAAGATGGCGACAAAATGAAAAAGAAAGAAATTATTTCTATTTGGTAATTAAAAAATAACCGTTTAAGCGGGGGGATATTTGAGTTAAAACGCAATAGAAACCTCCACTTGTGCAGTTTTGGCTCTTAGGATAGTATTTAAAAATCTCTGATTTTTGAATAACTCCCTAAGGGTCTTTTTTTAACCCTATTTATTCCGTTTTTTTTCCAAAAATAAAAAAAATTGATAGCATTTTTAAGAAGAAAACCAAAAAAGTGTGCAATCATAAAGTTTTCCGTAATTTTGTGAAAAAACCAATAAAATCAAAAATATATGGACAATCACACAGATATTTGGATAAAAACAGGCTACGAAATATGTGCTTTACAGGGTTTTGATGCCCTCAAAATAGAAACACTTTCCAAAAAAGTAGGCATTAGCAAATCTTCATTTTACCATCATTTTGTAGATTTACCTATTTTTATCACACATCATTTGCTCAAATATCACCTCCAACAATCCCACATCATCGCAAAAAAAGAGCAAAATTGTACTTGTATAAATCCTGAACTTATTAATATATTAATTGAACACAAAATAGATTTACTTTTTAACAGACAATTACGGATTCACAATGAAAATAATTTATTTACAGAAACACTTTCACAATCTAATGCGATTTTAGGCAATTCTTTTGTATTGATTTGGATAAAAGAATTAAATTTATGCCTAAATGAAAATCAATTAGCTGGTCTTTTTGAATTGGCACTTGAAAATTTTTATTTACAGATTAATCACGAAAACCTCAATCAAAATTGGTTATCTGCTTATTTTGATAATTTAAAAAAAATTGCCAAAAATTTTGCTTGATTTCTATATTTCTATTTGTACGATAGCGTCTAAAATATATGTGTATTTGTATTTAAACTTGCAAAAATTTTCAAGTAATTTTCAAATAACGCATAATAATAATATGACACAAAAATTTCATAAATTTTGGCTCAAAATCACTGCCTTTGTCGTAGGCTCTTTTGCCCCTGTTTTCTTTTTTGGGACTATGATTTCCACTTCTGAGCCTGCTCGCCTAACACTTGATTTATTGAGCTTTCCTATTGATGGCGCAAGTACTTACTCCTCGCCTGATACACGATTTTTGTCTGCCTTGACAGGTGGATTTTTATTGGGTTGGGGCGTTATGATTTGGGCTTTATCTGTGTGGGTTTATGACAAAGCACCAGAAGAAGTACGCAAGTGTGTAGTTTTGGGCTTGCTATCATGGTTTTTGTTGGATAGTACGGGTTCCATCGCATCAGGCAATAGCTCAAATGCGATTTTTAATATCGTAGTTCTTTTTATTGCTGTGGGACCTCTTTGGAAACCTGCAAAAGAGAATGAATGAATATATTAGTTTGTTTGTAAGTTGTCAAAATGCAAAGCATTTTTATAACCTTAACATTTGGATAAGCGATAATTTTTTTGTACCTTATAATATACTTTTGTGTGGTGATATGTAGATTAAAAATGCTCCGCATTTTGAAAGCGTGACGCTTTCGGTATTTGTAGGTCGTAGCTAAAAGCTACGACCACAGGGTTTGTTATATTCAACTTTGGAATATAATATTTAATTACTAAATCCAACAATTTCTTTTTTATCATTATTAAACAAGAATATTCTTTTTTGATAATGATTGTCTTGAATTTGAACTAAAATCTCAAACATATTTTTGACGCCCGTTCCTTTTATGGATAACAACTGGAATTCAGGGATTTTATAGACCTTCTCAGAAGAATCATTTTTTATTTGTGTTCTCATTTTAACATAAAAAATTATTCTATGTTTCAGAAAATTGTAATATAAAGGATTAATCCAACAAAAAGGAAAAAATTTAAGTCCTTTTTCTTTATACTTGTATCCATCCTCATATTCATAAATTGTGTAACAAAATATAAATTTATATATAAAGAAAAGAAAAAATATAACGAAAAGATATTTAGGTATTTTTAACATACTTTTGAATTTTTTTGTCCGTTGGTATTTAGGAAAATGTAAGCACAAAAGTAAAAAATAATTTCCAAAAGCAAAATACATTTTTCGTCACCAACCACCACACGCAAGGCTTTCGCTGACTTGTTGGTGACAAAAATGCACACAAACTTACGTAATGATAAAAAAATTGGTTTTTCATGTTGGGTTTTGTGCTATTCTTGCGGTTGTGCAAGCATTTTTTAAACACCAACCTTTAGGTTTGCATTAAAAAACAGAGGTGAAAAAATGTTCAAAAAAATAACTAACTTTTCACGTCATTCCCACAAGCAAGCCTTATAACACCAACTAAGAATATTTTTTTTGA
>JANPJR010000010.1:0-31179 GCA_031425615.1 Cytophagales bacterium | reverse complement strand
GGTGATGAAGTCTTAAACTCGTCAAAATTGATTTGCTGTTTGGCTAACAATTCTTCTGACAATATTCTACACATGAGTTCAAATTTAGGGAATTTATGGTTTATTTCTACTCCCATATTTGGGTTTGTAACTGTTAGTATTGTATCCTCAATACAACTTATAAAATATTCAGATGGCATATTATTTTTCACGCAATAGGGCGTTAAAACTTCCATCTCCATATAAAAAGTAGTAGTTTTTTCTTCACCATCTATGACGTAATATTTTCGTATACACCCTTTCAACACAAAATATTCATCTTGCGATTTTTGTCCTTCTTTGAGTAAAATAGTTCCTTTTTTAATAGAACGGAACATATTTAACGAAAGTAATGCGTTTTTCTCATCTTCTGTCAGAGAAATGTATTTTGATATAAAATTAAATAATATGTCTTGCATTATTTTTATATGTTATGTTTTTGGTATCTTATGTTACTATCTTCTATTATACTAAATTTTTGTAAAAATAAAAAAAAACATTTTTAAAAAAGCAAAACATAATAAAAAAAAAGCTCAAATATTTAACTGTGTATGTTTTTATAAAATCACAATCCAAAATGTACACTAAACTTTTTATCAATTATACAAAAGGCTTTTGGTTTTTTTTAATTTTTATAAAAATGAAAAACACCACCCAAAATAATATTTTGAGTGGTATTTTTTTAGTTTCAATAAGAAAATTTTTTTATGAAATTCATAAAAAAATTGGTACTCTGACAATTTTAGTGGAAATTTCGTAAAACATTCAAGGTTTTTAAAACCTTGAATGTTTTACGAAATATTATTTTAAAAATATTTTTATTACAACATAAAATTTTACAAAGTGGAATTTATTTTGCTAAAAATATTGCATATTTTTTCGCTTTTTTGGAGCTTTGAAACTCCACTAAAATTGTCAGAGTACCCTTATTTTTTCCCCAAAAAAAGCACCTTAGCCCGTCTTTTCGCAAACATAATGTTGCGGGTTGTTTTTTGCTTTCATAAATTGAATACACTAAATAGTTTCCAATAGAAAAAAAGAACGAGTAACACAATATAAACAAAGCCATTTGTAAGAAGTAACCATGTAGCAAATCCATTCCATTTTTTTTGTTGAAAAATATTTTTTATTGCCATCAACAAAGGAACAATAGATACAAATAGCACAAAGGGTAAATAAGACGTAAACGAAACAATGACTGAATTTGGGTCTTGGTATGGCAAAGGAAAATAAAAAATACTTTCATTTCTAAGTAGCACATAGACATACACAGACAAAGCAATATTTAATACAGAGATTCCAAGTTTCAAATTTTTATAGTTGGTATTTGAAGACCTGAAAAAACTTACCAGGTAAAATAGAGAAGTAGAAAAAAATAATAATCCACTGACAACCATAAAAATAAAAATAAGTTTGTTGTTTTGTGGGGTTTTGTAGTTAAGAAAATTTTGGAATTTTTGGTTATTAGGGAATAACTCTGCTAAATTATATGAACGATTACCTTTTGCCAATTCTTTTTTAAGATTAAAAGTTCTACCCTCATTAAAATCGTGGAAAAAGTAAAGATGAATTAGTCCTTCATTGAGGTCATAAATATTTGTATAAAGTGTGCCATCACCCACTTTGGCTCTGTTTACACTCATTGTATCAGACAAAGATTTGCAAAAAGGAAGGCTTGTATCTATTTTTTTATTGTTCAAAAACGCAATGCCTTTGCAATATCTTTCCATTTTTATAGTGCTTAAATCTTTGGTGTCTGCGATACTGAAATTTGCTAATGCGAACTTATCTTCGTTTCCGAATGTCATTTTGCTGGCTTCTACTACCAAATACTTTCCTGATTTATCCACAAATAAGAGCATACTACCATTAAAAAGGATACTTCCATTAAGAACGTGCAAATTTAGTTCTTTAAGAAATGTATAGACATCATCAACTGTTTTGCATTGTTGCATAATGTTTTTTATATGAAAATAGGCAAAATCTTTTTTGTTAGGGTTTCTCTCGGGGAGGGTGGGTTTGTGAGGCATTGTAAAAGCATCAAAGGCAAGTCCGTGTTCATTCATTGCACCGTCAGGGTGTTGTTTGCGTGCATAACCCACACACACAACGCCAAATTTTTCATTTGTCCCTTGCTCAAACCATATTCTTGCATCTCGCCCCCAACTATCTTCATTATTACCAACCATTGTTTTTCCGTTGATAGTAATTTTGTACATACTACACGGAATGGCTGTTTGAAAACATAAAAAACTTAGTACGCTTAGCAAAATTAATTTTAAAAAAAATTTATTTTTCATTTAGTCTCAATCATTAGTAAAATAGCCACAACTTATTAATTGATGCAACTTGCATTTACAAACCTAAAAAAAATATTTTTATAAAAACGAATATTCCCGAAAAAAATATCAAAATACATTTCCATTCAATGGTTTGTATACAAATACAAAATATGAAATCCGCTTTATCTAATTGTGGAAGTAACCCCATCAAAAACCACAATACAAAATACACAATGCGTTTTTAGCGATTATCCAAGATATTTTTGATTTTTTTGAAGGAATTAACGATTTTGGTACGCATATTTTTTTGTTTCTTAAATTTTATTTCTTAATTTTTTTCTAAAAAATAAAAAAAAGTCATAAATTTTTTGCTAATTTGTAAGCAAAAAAAATCCCAATTTGCAAAACGTTATGCAAAATCCCACTTTTATAAGCAACAACCCACCCGAAAATCAAGCAAAAGATTTTAAATTTCTCAAATCGGAAGGCATTAAATATATCCAAGCACTTACAGGTGCATTTTGGACAGATTATAACGAACACGACCCAGGTGTTACTATTTTGGAACAGTTGTGCTACGCTTTGACAGATTTGGCGTATCGTACAGATTTTCCTATTCAAGATTTACTTTTTACAGAAAATAACGAAGAAGCTATTTTCCCAGAAGCCTCTTTTATTTTGTCTAATCAACCTGTTACGATTGAGGATTTTAGAAAAGTAATGCTGGACAAAATTCCAGAATTGAAAAATATTTGGTTTAAACCGACACCTGAAAATGAAACATCTTTGCGTGGGTTGTATCAAATATATGCGGAACTTGACAACAGCATTACCGAAAATAATGACGAAGAAATTATCAAAAAAATAAGTGATATTTATGCACATTACCGCAATATTTGTGAAGATGTGGACAAAATTGTGGTTACTAAACCCCTACCTATATCCTTGTATGCAAGTATTGAAGTGGATAATTTCAGCGAACCTGAGGAAGTATTGGCACAAATTTATTATAATTTAGACCAAAATTTTAACCCAGAAGTGCCTTTCTATACCCTCAAAGAACTCATACAAGCAGGAAAATCGGTCAATGAAATATTTGAAGGTGTATTGTTGGAGAATGGATTTATCCAAAAAGAAGACCTACGCCCCAAAACTGATAAAATTTTGGTGTCCGAAATCACAAAATCCATCATGCAAGTTCCTGGAATTGTGAGCATCAAAAATTTGTCTATGACCGTAAATGATGTCATATATAGTAATCAACTGAATTTGGACGATAATCAAGTAACCAAACTTATTTTTGGCTCTGCTGTAGGAAAAGATGATTTTACAATTCAATTTTACAAAGGTAGCCTCCCTTACACACAAATAGATGGTACGCTTGTAAAACGCAGATACAACGAACTGCAATCTGCCAAAAAACGTGTGTATGGAAAAGTTGATGTTTCATTGGAAATCAAAAAAGGGCAAAAAATGCCTTTGATGGAATATTTTTCTTTGCAAAATCAATTCCCTATTGTGTATGGTATTGGTGATGAAGGCATACCCAACCAACCAGATGCAGAACGAAAAGCACAAGCAAAACAACTGAAAGGGTATTTAATGATTTTTGAGCAAATATTAGCCAATTATTTAGCACAACTCGCAAACGTAAAAAATTTGTTTTCGCCAAATGAAAAAATAAAACAAACCTATTTTTATCAACAACTTGATGCTGTACCCAATGTAAATGAACTTTATACCCAAGATTATTCAGAAGGTTTGGCAAAAATAAGCCAAGAACAAGACGATTTTTTGGGTAGAAGAAACCGATTTTTAGACTTTTTTTTGGCAGTACATGGCGAAAGTTATGAACAATATGCCACCGCACAACGACAACAATATAAAAATGAAAATGCTTTTGCACAATATCAAATTGCAAGTAAAACCTATTTTTTGGATAAATTTGCCTTTTTGAGCCAGCATCGAAGCCAATCATTTAATTATACAATTGAAACATTGGGCAAAGATAATTTTTCGGGCATGGAAAGGCGTTTGATGATTTTGTTGGGTTTGGGTTTCAAATTGGTAGAAAATGAAACACAAGACCGTGATAAATATTTTATTCAAAGTCTTATTTTTGAAAGCAATACACATTGGCAGATTTCGGATACGCTCAATAATTTCGCACTGATGCAAAATTGGCAAAAACAATATCAAACCAATTATACCAGCCAAGAACTTTTGCAACATTTTGATTGGGTTGATGACGTTGACGTACCACATTTTTTACCCGAAGAAAAAGAAATATACCTACAAAAAATGAATTTGTGGAATGATAAAACTATCCCTTCACATTTAATTTCTTTTGGCACAGATTTAAAAAATTATCGCATTGGGTTTATTGGTGAAAAATGGGTTTTGTTGTTTGTTTTACAAGAAAAAAATTATTTTTTTGGTCATTATACAGACGAAAAAACCACGTTGGAAGTATTAAAAGCATGGATTTTGTTGTTAGAAGAATTTAATTTTTTCCATGAAACTATGCACGTATTGGAGCATATTCTCCTAAGACCAAGCGAGGAAGATAAAAAATTTGGCTTTTATTTGGTAGATGAAAACCGTAAACCTGTGCTAAAATCTGAAAAATGTTATTCCTTCAAAGAAAGAAAGCAAATCATGGACATGATAAATCCTTATTTGTTTGAAAATAAAAATTATTCAGTAGAAAGGCGAGAAGATGGTGATTTTGAAATTCAACTTACAATTCCAAACCAAGACGTTAAATTGATAAGTTTGGAAAAAAATATTTCGGTACAAGTTACACACGAAAAATTGGAAAGGTTGGAATATTTTTTGGCTGATAAACACCTTGAAGTGCCTTTTGCGGAAAAAGTTGCTTTTTATATTCAATATGAAAACAGTGATACCGCTATCGCAGAAGAATTTTTTAATTATCAAATTTCTGTGGTAATGCCAAATTGGACACAACGTTTTGCAATGCCTGCATTTAGGGGTGTAGTGGAAAGTATGGTACAAGAATCAACGCCTGCGAGTGTTTTTCCGCAAAGTGTATGGCTTGATGTTGCCAATATGCAAAAATTTGAAATAATGTATAAAAAATGGCTTTTTGCAAAACAACATCAAACAGCTGATTTAGAAATTATCAACAATGAATGTGTACTTTTCCTTTACAAAGCAATTTTATTGCATAATGCTACTGCTTATCCTGCCTAAAAATGTAGTGTTGGGACAAGGCGGTATTTTGCAATTATATGACGAAAAATTGGGCAAACTTTGGTCGCCTCCTCTCTTGTATATGCGTGGCGTAACTTCTGCGTATGGCTGGCGTTGGGGGCATTTCCATCAAGGCGTAGATTTGGCAATATTCCCCAAAGAACCTGTTTTGGCGGTGTTTGATGGCGTTATCAAGGCATCTGCTTTTGAGCCTGGTTATGGCAATTATATTATTATACAACATGACAACGGTCTTGAAACGTTGTATGGACACTTAGAGGCACGTGTAAAAGCTGGCATCAAAGTAAAAGCTGGTCAATTAATTGCACTTGGAGGTAATACAGGGTATAGCACAGGGGCACATTTACATTTTGAGGTACGTTTTCGCAATTACAACATTAATCCGAATTGGTTTTTTGATGTATATAATAAGGGGGATATTAGGGGCAAAAGTATTATTCTGAGGGGAGAACAATTTACACCTATTACCAAGAAATTGGATAATTGAAATTTTTGCTTATTACTGTACATTTCCCTAAAAAACACATTCAAACCGCAGGAAAAAGTTTTTTTTAAAAAATATTATGTTTAAATCGTTTCAAAGCACTTTTTTTTTAATTCTAAAAGATGTATAGTAGTAAGGATATTAATAAATAATTGGAACATTTATCAATAGAAAAATTGTTTGAAAAAATAAAAGACTTAGTAACTAAATAAAATCTAATGGCTTCATTAACAAAAGATTACGACAATCAAAAACTTTTAGGACAAGTTTATACCCCTCGTTTTGTGGTGGAAAAAATCTTGTCTGATATTGGTTTTGATAATGACACTATTTTGGGTAAAACTATTTTAGACCCTTCTTGCGGAGATGGTCGTTTTTTGGTTGTTGTGGCTGAAAAAATTATTGACTTTTCACCTGAAGAAAATTTACGAGAAAATTTAGAAAAAATATATGGTTGGGATATTGATAATCAAGCCATTGCGTATTGCATTGAAAACTTAAACGAACTTATAAAACCTTTCGATATTAAAGTAAATTGGAATATATCTGTAACAAATTCCTTAGAAAAAATACAAGATAATACACAAAAATTTGATTTTATAGTAGGTAATCCGCCTTACATTCGCATACAACACTTAGCAGGAACAGAACGAAAATTTATACAAAGGGCTTATAAATTCTGTAAAAGTGGCTCAACAGATACTTATATTGCATTTTATGAACTTTGTAATTTTTTATTAGCAAAAAATGGTATTTGTGCTTTGATAACACCCAATACATTTTTTTACAGTGAAACTGCCAAAGTTATGCGTGCTTATTTTGCGCATAAACAGAGTATTATCAAAATAACAAACTATGGACATATACAACTTTTTGACAATGCAATTACTTATAGTGCTATTACTATTTTTGGGAAAGAAGTAAGAAATGAATTTATTTTTGAACAAGCAAGTACGCAAACAACTTTTGAAAATAGACTAATAGATTTTTCTGAAATTAAAAATCAACGAATTTGGCAATTATCCTTAGAAAATACGATTAACAGAACAGGCACAAAACTAAAAGATATCTGTAATATTCACGTAGGTATTACAACTTTGTGTGATAAAGGTTACATTTTTAAGATAAAAGATGTAGAAAATGAACCTGATTTTGTGTGGGCAGATACTAAATTAAAAGGCTTGATAAAATTAGAAAGAGCAATTTTAAAACCTATTGTCAAAGCCTCAAAACTCAAAAATAGCACAGACAAAATAAGCGAATATATTTTGTTTCCATACCAAAAAGTAAACGAAAAACATAAAATTATTACAGAAGAAAAACTAAAAAATAATTTTCCGTTTGCTTACAATTATTTGCTTTCTATCAAAGATGAATTAGATAAAAGAGATAACGGAAAACTTAATACGGTTGCGTGGTATGCTTTTGGGCGAAGTCAAGGCTTAGACACAAGTTTTGGTAAGAAAATCTTATTTTCGCCAATGAATAATAAACCTAATTTTGTACTCTTTGAAAATTCAGCATGTACTTTTTACTCAGGTTATTGTATCAAATATGAGGGGGATTTTGAGTTCCTTTTATCAGAACTTAATTCCCAAAAGATGACAGATTATATGCAAGTGTCAAGTCGTGATTTTCGGGGTGGGTGGAAAGCGTATAACAAACAAGCCTTAGAAGATTTTACAATTACTCAAACTAATGGACAAGTGCTAAACAAAAAAGCAACATCGCCCAACATGGGCTTGGCAAAAGCTGGGCAGAAGTGCTTATTTGAACTTTGGTAATAAAAAGGGGCTTTTTGTACTTATTTGGGCTTTTGTGCTAAGAAGTCCCCGCCTTCGCCAAGCCTTGAATGTTGTTCTTCTTCTTATATATTGAATGTTTCTTTATACAATTTAAAACTATCTTTAAGAATTGAAATTGCGGTTTGTCTATCAAGGAAATCCTCAACAACAACGGTTTTTTTCTCAAGTTTTTTATAGTCTTCAAAGAAACTTCTCATTTCAGAAATAAAATGCAAAGGAAGTTCTGAAATATCATTTATATGGCTCACACTTGGGTCACCTGCAGCAACTGCGATTATTTTGTCATCAGCTTCACCATTGTCAAGCATTCGCATTACACCTATTATTTTAGCAGGAACAATACACATTGGCACTACATCAATTTGTGATAAAACAAGAATATCTAATGGGTCTTTGTCATCACAATAACTCTGCGGAATAAAACCATAATTTGCGGGATAATACACAGATGAATAAAGCACCCTGTCAAGACGTAAAAGTCCGCTTTCTTTATCAAGTTCATATTTGGCTCTTGTCCCTTTCGGAATTTCAATTATTCCATTTACCATATCAGGCAAATTGTTGCCTGGTGAAACGTGATGCCAAGGATTAAAGTTATTTTTCATTTATAAGTCATTTTGGTTAATTAACAGTAATTGTGTATTAGTTTGGGTTAAATTTAAATTTTTGGAAATACTTTTTAAATTATTTTTCACTAATAATAGAGATTTTGACATCTTTTTCTCCGTTTGAATTATCAAATGAAAAACTATATACGCCTGTACTACGAGCAGTAACAATCATGCTTTTTTGGTTAAATTCCAATTTATTGTCATGACTGTTCATTTGCGTATTTTTATCTTTGAGTGGTTGATTTGAATTAGCATCAAAGATTGAGATTTTATAATCTTGTTTGCTCAAAATCAATGAAATTGTGCGTTTTTTGCCTGCTTTTACAATATAATCCCAACCTTTATTTGGGTTTTGTAGCATTTCTACATTTTTTGTTATTGCTGCATTTTCACAAAGTTCTACGTCTTTGTTATTAAAAGTAATTTCAACTTCTACATCATTTTGATAATTTGCATTGTCCAAAATAACTTTTTTGCACTTTTTACTTTTATCAGGCAATTCATTGTATTTTTCTCCTATTACTTGGTTATTATTTTCGTCAAATACATAAAGGTTTTTAAAACCTACTGAAAGTTGTGTAACAATGTCAGTGCATTTTAATTTAACTGCAAAATCTGCTGTTTTTGTATTAAAAAATTTGTGTGATTTTTCGCCTGCTTTCACAATATATTTGAAAGTTGTTTTGGCGAGAATATTTTGAAAAAATACAAAATTTAAACCCAAAAACAGGCATAAGAATTTGTACGTGAAGTTACATTTTTCCATGTTGTATAAAAATTTAAGTTAAAAAATCATACACCAATATTACAGAGATATTTTTAATTGTCAAAACATTTTAACATTTGTTAAAGGTTTTTAAGAAAATCAATAACTGATGATTCAGTAATCAGTTAATTCAGTTGTCAAAAAAAAAGGCTGACAACTGAATTAACTAAAAAACTAACTTAATTCTTTTCTTTCTTTTTCATCTAAATATTCAAAACCGCCAAACCAATGCAACATCAACACCCTTGAAATTCTAAAAATATACCTAAACGATAACAAAAGCCCTATAAGTACGACCACAATATAGACCCACAAATCTGCATCTTTGCTACCCAAAATATAATTGCTCAACAAAAACACCGCAAAACCTCCTCCAAGCACTATTGCAGTTGTAAAAGCATAACTGATATACATTGCTCCTTGAAAAAAATTAGGTTCTGGTTCATATCGCAAACCACAATTTGGACAATGTGCGTATGTATCTGTAAAATGCGTAAAATCATTTACACTACCACTAAAAACATTACCTTCTCTACATCTTGGGCATTTCATATCCAAAATAGATTGTAATTTGGTGCGAGGTGCTTGTTGTGTTTTCATAAAAATAAATTAAAGTTAAAAAAAATAGCCCTCTAACCCCCAAAGGGGAAATAAATACAAAAACTGTTTAATTTGTAAATTAAAAATGAAGACTACAATTAAAAAACAATTTTTAAAAATAATTAGTTTATTTTTATCTTTTAATTTACACTGAAAAAACTAATTACTGACAACTTTGATAAAAATCAATAACTGAAAAAACTAATTATTGACAACTTAAATTTATTAAAATGCAATCGTAACATTTCCAATCAATAAACTATTAAAATTGTCTGGTTCGCCAATATCATTTTTGTAAATTTTACTTTCAGCATAAAAACTTCTACTTTCCAAACGCATAAAAACATTATCCATTGGGTTATAATTTAACCCCAAACTCGCAGAATATACATTAAATGAAGTTTCACCATTCATAGGTTTTATTTGGGTTTGGTTGGCATCAGAAAAATATTCTACCCTGCCCGAAATATTGATTTGGTCGTTAATTTTGTATTTTCCTACTGCATTTATGGTGTGCCAATTATCTGTGCGAATAGTGCCATTAGATTGTAATTTTTCTTGCAAACCAATATATGCACACGCAGTAGCGGAGAATCTACCTTTTGGGCTATAAATAAAATAAATATCTGAAAAATATCTTGTACGAAAATCTGGGTTTAGGTCAGACATTTCATTGCCCACGTAAGTGTCCCAGTTCACAAGTAAATCATTAGTTGGGCGCCATTCAAGTTGTGTGCCAAGTGATTTTTGGCGGTTATTGTCTTGTATTACCTGCCAACCGTTGAGCAAATAAAGGTAAAAATTAAATTTTGAATTGAGTGGCAAAGTAAGTTTAGCACCTGACAAATAGTATGGCACATATTCAGGTGCAAAAGAACGTGTGTACATTAAATGGTCTTTTGAAATCGCAGATTCATTGGTATAAGGTGAGCCAAGCACGCCCATATCCAGCCAAATTTCTTTGTCTGACCATAGTTTCATACCCACATATCCCTCAATTACGTTTTTCAATGTACCTACTTCATTGGTATAATTTGCATTGACATACGTCCCAAATCCTGGCACAAACCTCGCCCTAAATCTTTTGGAAATGTATCGCACATCTGCATAGGCAAGATTTATGGTCATTTCATTGTGGCGATTCATAGACACTGTATAATTTCGCTCATTATTGGTTGGATTGCTAAAATCGTAACCAAAATATGCATCTACATATCCACTTACTGCGAGTTTGCCTTTGATATTGATGGAATTGGTATCAAGTGTCGCAGTATTGATTACTTGGGCGTATATATTTTTTGGCAAAAAGGAAAAACCAATTACTAAGGCAAAAAATATGAATCGTGGTAAAGTTTTTTTCATGTAAGTTGTATTTTTTGGACACAAATTACGCCTTAAAATTTATTAAATGCAAAAAACGTTTATTTATAATTTTTATTCCAATCCAGTCATTACAAAACCGCCCCAATGAAAAGGCGTATTTTCCTTATTTTTTACCATGAATAATTGTGCATTTCTGAAAGCGTTTGTTTTAGTTTGTCCTTTGGTGAGCCAATTTTCATAAAAAAGATACATAAAATCAGAAGTTTTTTGGTCGCTAACATTCCACAATGACATTAAAACCGTTTTGGCGCCTGCACTTTGAAAAGCACGTTGCAAACCATATACTCCTTCACCATTTTTTATTTCTCCAAGACCTGTTTCACATGCAGATAAAACAACAAGCTGCGTGTTGTCCAAATCTAAATTCATCGCTTCAAAAGCAGTAAGTATGCCTTCGCCATTTGTTTTGTCTTCAAGACTATTTTTTGCTTGCGAAAACAAAAGCCCTGAACGAAAAAGTGGGTTTTCTGTTATTTTTTTATCATCAACATTTATATTTTTGTTTTTGGTATCTGTTAAAAAGAAACCATGTGTAGCAATATGCAAAATATCAGGAAATTTAGTATTTTTTAGGTTATTTTTAGTGGCTTCTTTTTTTAAAAAAATAGTTGTATTGATATTTTTTGTTTTAAGGATTTTATCCAAATTTTTGACCTCTTCTTCGGTATGGGGTAAGTTTTTAATGCTGTCCTTATCAAAAAAAGGTTGTTTTTGTTTTTTTTCTATCTGCCAATCTATGAAATCAAAATTTCTTTCTTGGTCTATTTTTTGCGATTTCTCTTCTAATTTTTTTGGTAAATTTTTACTTTCTATAGATTCTTGGAAGTCAGGATTTCCAAATAGAACTGCATTTTTAATGTGCATTTTTTTAGTTTTTTCTTTTAATAAATCTTTTGTATTTGTTAATAATTGTACTTCTAATTCTTGTAAAACATATTTTTTTGTGGTTGGATTCCAGAGTGTCAATACATTGATTTGGTGGTACAATCCATCATTTGAGAGGTATATTTTTGTGGTATTTTTAGGTAATGCTTTTGCTATTTTGTCCCAATATTGCATATAAGATTTAACATCTTCTTTTTTTTCTTTGATAGCATTTTTATAATTTAAAAGGTATTTTTCTTCTAAATCGTTACCATTTTCCATCAAAACCATTTCAGGGAATTTACTTTTTGGTGTAATAATAAGTGCCATATATTTTACGGAATCCGTAAATTTTGTGTTATAAGTACGAAACCGCACAATCTCAATAGAAGCCTCATTTTCATTTAATTTTTTTTGTACATCTGTCCAAACATATTGTATTTTATCATTTGCTTGGGCAAAAAATTCTGATTTTTGGGCAAGTTTTTTTTCTATGTTATTGATGTCGTTTTCCAATGATGACATATTTATTTGTCTTTTTTCCTTTTCTTTTTGGTTTAACGTGTATGCTTTTGCGAAATATTCTTTTTTATCACGCCATTTGGAATACAGATTTTGGAGTGCTGTATCTTTACTATTTATGATACGTTCTCGCATTTTATTTATGGTATTGAACAAGAATGCTTTTGTTGAGATGGTATTGTTGTAGGCTTCTGATGCTATTTGGGGATTTTGTGGGTAATATTTAGCAGAAAAATCATAGAATATTTGAGATTTTTTAAAAAATATATGGTAAAATTTGCTTTTTTCTTTTTCTGAAAGGCTAAAAAAATTATAGTTTATTTGGTAGAAAATAGCTTTATTGATATCCAAGAATAAATTTTCTATCTCCGATAAATTGGATTTTTTTTGAGCTTTATAAATATCTATTAAAAGTGCGCAAGATGATATAAAATCAATATGATTTTTTCCTAATATTTTTTCACGTATATTTTTTGCTTCCAGCGTCAGTTTTTCAGCTGGTTCAAATTTAGCTTGTTGAAAATAGTTGTACCCCAAGTTGTGTGTAATTGTTGCATATTTTGTGTGGTTTTTCCCAACTAATTTTTCAAAAATGTTTTTACTTTCTATCATCAAATTTTCTGCTTTTTGGTATTCTTTTTTATCTGCATAGAAAGAAGCTAAACTGCTACACGAGGTTGCATATCCATCACTGTCTTTTCCTAATACTTTTTCACGTGTATTTTTTACGTCTGTCATAAGCATTTCAGCTTCTTGAAGATTATCCATTTCTTTGTATAACTGTGCCAAGTTGCTACAAACTATCAAATATGTTTGGTGTTCTTTGCCTAATTTTTTTTCCAAAATACTTTTTGCCTCTGTTATCAAAGGCATTGCTTTGTCGTATAATTTTTGTTGTATATAGAGCGTACCCAAACTGCTACAAGCAATGGCGTAATTGGGATGTTCAGCACCAAGTTTTTTCTTTGTAATATCTCTTACTTCGGTCATTAGTATTTCTGCTTTGGCATAGGCATTGTTTGCCCTATACAACTCCGCTAAGTTCCCGCAAAATGTCATATACATAACATGTTCTTTGCCTAATTTTTTTTCAATGATATTTATTCCTTCTTTGTATAGAGGCTCAGTTTTGCTATATAATCCTTGCTCAAAATAAATAACACCTAAATTTACGCAGGCAATGCCATATTCAGGTTGTTCTTTTCCCAATATTTGCTCGATGATATTCTTAGCCTCCACATATAAAAGTTCTGATGCTGAAAATAAACCTTGATTCTTATACAACAAAGCCAAACTATTGCAGGAAGTTGCATAATCTATATGTTTTTTGCTTAATAATTTTTCACGCAAATTCTTTGCCTCCAAATATAGTGTTTCTGCTTGTGAAATCTGCCCCAATTTATTGGACAACATGCCTAAATCATTGCACGCAGTTGCATAATTTACATGGTTTTTGCCAAACTCTTCTTCAGCTTTTGTTTTTGCTTTTTCAAGCACAGCGTATGATTCTTTGTATTTGCCTGTATCATACAATTCTAACCCTTCTTTTGATAAAGTTTCCCAACTTTGCCCAAAAGATATTGTCGTAAAACAAAAAAATACGTGTAATGTAAATAAGATTTTTAGCATGGTTTTAAATTTATATTTTTTGAGTGATTTTTTGGATATAATATTTTCTATTTCAAATCTTGGACAAAATCTTTCAGATTTTTTAGTTTTTCATTTTTGATTTTAGTAAAATAAATGTTATTTTTCCTTATGGTTTCACAATCGTTTTCTGAAAAACTACTTATATATTTTGTGCTAAATTCTGTTTCTGACATTGAACTTACAAAATCATCTGGCAAAAAGAGCGGTTTATCTGGAAAAATATACATTTTATCGTTTTTTATACTCCTTGTATCTTCTTTTACATACAATTCATACATAATTTTTTGACAATTATACAATATCAAAATAGATTGGAACATTACTTTTGAAGCATTTTTTAATTGTTTTTTTTCCAAAAAAGCACCTAATTCTTGTTTTTGGATTTCGTATTTTACGAGCAATTTATTGATTTCGCTGTTTGGCAAAAGTTTTTCCATATCTTTTGTAGATATTTCTTTTTCAACGCCTGTTAATTTTTGGTTGATAATTACTTTTGCATTTTCTAATTCTTGTGTTTGTGCTGGATTTTGATTAAGGTTTTTAATTTGTGTAGCTTGTGCAGAAAGGCAATTCCCTAAGGCAGAAATTTGTGTAATAAAAATAGCAAAATCGTCTATTTTTGTTGTTGTTTTTGTAATTATTAAACTGTCTTTTTTGGTTTCGGTTTCTATTTCTGTTACATTTGTTTTTTGGTTATTGGGCAATATTTGCACTTTATTATCATTCTTTGTATGTATTTTTTTACTTCCTTTTTTTGGATTAAAATAGAAAATCCATACCAAAAAACTTATAACAACCAGAATTATAACAAAAAATCCTATCAAAAATAAAGTATTGAATTGGTTTTGTGAAGGTTTTTCAAATATTATTTCTTTTTCTGCAAATGTAAAAATATCGCTTTCTGCTTCGCATATCAATATGAAATATTGCCTTTGAATCTCAAATTTTTGTTTGAATTCTTTTTCTTTTGCCAAACGTATTTCCACTTCTGCGGTTTCTTCGTCAGAAGTTTCTGCCTCCAAATATCGTTGTATGAGGTCTATATCTTTATTTTGTTCTTTAAAATCTAAATTTGGCATTTGAATTATGATTTTTTCTAAAATATTTTATGGAATATAATTTTTAGCGTATTTAGTTTTTAGTCCTTGTAGATTTTAGTGTCTATGAGTTTGCCTATTTTTTTTTTACACTGTGAAATACTACTTTCAGTTGTTTCTTTGGTATTGTATGCTGATAAAATTAGGTTTTTTGCGTTGCTCAAAATTTCTTTGATTTCTATATCTTTCCAATCCTTATCTGCCCAATTTTCTCTATTTTTTTTCTTGTTTTCAAAACTAAAAATAATAATTTCAAAGTATTTTTTACAATTTTCAGGTGTAATATTTGGCAAATATTCTTTGATTATATAGTATATTTTTTCGCTTATTGTGCGTTCATTTTCTTCTTCTTGTGTTAGATTTTCTGTTTGGATGTCATCAAAAGGGATTATTTTAGTTTTTTGCTTATTTTTTTCTGCATTTGCATACACAAAATTGTTGTTCAGTATTTTACAGATATAAGCTGTTGGATTTTCTATTTCTTGGTGTGGGTTATTTTTGATATGGTTTAAAAAATTGGTTGCAGTTTCAGCTATGGGAATTTCATAGTCTTCAAATTTGAATATCGTTTTTAGGCTATTTTTTTTCTTTTGTATGGTAGCGTCATTGTGTATAAAAATTTCTATTTCACGCAAAAATACT
Organism: Cytophagales bacterium; assembly: GCA_031425615.1. Classification (GTDB taxonomy): domain Bacteria; phylum Bacteroidota; class Bacteroidia; order Cytophagales; family Microscillaceae; genus JAAFIN01. Next base: position 15,218 of record JANPJR010000010.1, on the reverse strand, counting down.
AATTCATCTTTTGTATTTCTAAAATTTTGTATTGCTTGGTGCATATCTTAAATTTTATTAAAAAAAAGTATTTGATAATCAATAATTTATAATTTTTTTAGATGTTTTTTGGGATATAAAAATTAAGTTTTGGTATTTTGAAACTCTTGTGTATGATATAAAAATAATAAAAAATACGCAGAACTTATGAACAATGATAACATTAAATTTCAAGAATTTCAAAAAATCATCAATAGTTTTTCGCCTTTTAGAAAAAAAGTGCTGAAAGCCCTTCTCATGGGTATTCAACAAAACAACATTAAAATAGTCAAAGCAAATAGCAATATTTCAGACGAAAAAACATATAGCTTTGAGGCAATTCGTAAAGAAGTAAAAATTATTTACGAAGAACTAAATTATACCAAAGACACAAATCAACGTCAACACCAAACCCAGCTTATGGCAGATTGTTATATCATTTATCCTATTTTACTTAATCAAGAGGAACACAACTGCGAATGTTGTTTTAGGAATCCAAAACACCAAGGTATGCATATTGAAAATGCGCATTAAAATATGCATTAGAATACCTAATTGGGTATTTATATTATAAAAAATGCTATATGTAAGATTATTTATTTAAAAAATATTTTTAGTTTTACGCAAGTAATCATCAATTTTATGAAAATATCCATACTAACACCTATTTCTTTTACTGGACTTGGCAAGCGGGACAATAATGAGGATTGTATTTATCCATTTTTGCAACAAGCTACTGCAAATGACCAACTCTTTGTAGTGTGTGATGGCGTAGGTGGGCAAGATAAAGGAGAAGTAGCGAGTGAATTGGCTTGTAAAAGTTTTGCTAATTTTTTTAATATAAATAAGCAAGAAGCAATTACAGAGGATTTGATGAAATCGTCATTTTCTTATACGGAAAATGCTTTTGATGAATATTTTGTGGAAAATGCACAAGCTAAAGGCATGGCTACTACGGTGGTTATGGCATATTTGCATGAAAAAGGTATAAGTGTAGGGTATTGTGGTGATAGTCGTTTATACCAAATACGCAACAAAGAAATTATATTCCAAACGCAAGACCACACCCCTACAAATGACCTACTGCGTGCTGGTGTTATTACACAAGAGGAGGCACAAGAAAATAAAAGGACAAGCAAAATATCAAGGGCAATACAAGGAAAAACTGTACGTGCGGTATTGCCTGAAATTCATTTAATCACTGATATTCAGGCAGGAGATATATTTTTTCTGTGTTCTGATGGGGTTTGGGATACGTTGGAAGATAATTTTTTGAAATTATTTCAGAGTAACTCATCAAATGAAGAAGTCGTAAAAATGATAGTAGATTATTGTGCAGAGGATTCTAAGGATAATTTTTCCGCTTATCTTATTCCTATTGAAAAGGTTTTTTTTGAAAATATACCTTTAAAACAAGAAAATACAAAACTAAAAAACCAAACAACTCCACATCAAAACAACGAAATAACATCACAAGAAACATTAAAAAATATAACACCTCAGCAAAATCAAACTACACAAAACCTTGCCCAAAAAAGCATTTTTTTTCAAAAGGGTATTGTCGCAGTTACCATTTTAACCTTTTTTATTATCGTTTTCGCAATATATTATAATAACCAAAAAAAACCTACGCAAAATAATCCTAAAAATACGGGAAACCCTGTAGCATCAGAAATAAAGAAAAATAATACACAAAACCAAGAAAAAAATAAATTTGATGACGAAAAAGGAAATAAACAAAATACACAGCATAAACAGGAGGGAAAAAACGAAAAAACAATCATAAGAGAATTTTATGAAAAAACAACAAACGAAAGCGTCAGCGTCAGCCTTTTGACAGGAAACCTATACCGCATTACAAAATCTAATGAGTCCATATCTTCTCTCTGTTTATATAATGGAAAAAAACCGCAAAATGTAGGAGTTCCTTATCAATCAGAATGGCGGTTTAGTAATGGATTATGTAAAGTATCAACGAATGATATCCCCAAAAAACAAAAACATGGTTTTATCAATACAACAGGCACAGCAATAGGCGAAGGCATAGTATATGAAAGCATAAAATTTGAAAATGATAAAATCCATGCAGTTAAAAATGGCGAAGATATTTATATGGATTATACAGGTAAAGAAATAAAAACCACTAAAAAAGATAAGCCAGACAAAAAAATAACTGAAAACCCAGAAGAAAAACCAGAAAACCCTGAGAAATAATTGCTTTTCAACAAATAATAAATTCCTTTTTTACAAATTTTTACAAAACCATTTTTTTATAAAAAAAATTTACGAAAAACAATGTTGCTAAAAATAGGCAGAAAACCTGAAATAAATAATGTAGTCATAAATGACGCCCAAAACAACATAAGCGGACAGCATTGTACCATAGAAAAATACCCAAATGGTACTTTTGTACTACGTGATAGTGGCTCTACAAATGGGACTTTTTTGAATGGTAAAAAACTTGATGCCAATGCTTCCAAAGAAATTACACATTTAGATAATATTGCTTTATTCCAAATCCCCCTTGATACTGCAAAAATATTAGCCTTATTTGACAAAGTACTTCCACAAGGCATAACTTACGACAAACTCCCAACACCCCCGCCAAGTAGTAACACACCACAAGAAACCCAAAAAATCAAAGAAAATTTTAAAAAATTGGGTCAATTATACCAAAATCAAGAAAAAGAAAAAGCCAAAATTCAAAAAGATTTTGCAAGCAAAGCTACTACAAGGCGACTTACTGTAATGGGTATAGGAGGTGCTATCACCGCAGGATTGGGTGTATATGGTATCACATCAGGTGATATAACGGTGGGCGTAATATCTGGTTTGGTAGGCACTACGTCTATGATGCTAAGTGGGGCATTCAACCCAAGCCAAGTAGAATTGCAAGAGAAATTAAAAGCCCTACAAGATGAATTTGTAAGGGTGTGGAAATGCCCTAATGAAAAATGTAAAACAATGCTCCCAATAGGATACTCTTTTATAATGCTTCAAGAACAAGGTAAATGCAACGCTTGCAAATGCAAATGGGAACTTTGAAAAAACTTTAATAAATTCTTTTAATTAGAAAAATAAAAAATATTTATAAATTCTTTTAAAAACAACAAAAACATTTTTTATGGAAACTACGGAAATAGATAATGGTAGAAATACCCTCGTAAACTCAAAAAATTTTAACCCAAAAGTAGGGGTAATTATTGGTGCAACTGCTGGATTGCTTATGCTTGGAGGCGTAGCTTATGCCCTCACACCAAGTGGCAACCTAATAAAAGTAGATGAAAATGCCCCAAAAGGAGAAGGACTTGAAAAATACTTGGAAAATCTTATGGCAGAAGATAACATTGCCTCAGGTGGCGGTGGAAATAATGTATCAGAAATACAAGGCAAATTTTTTAATATTTATACAGCACCACACGCACACAATGTAAATGATAGCATGTCATTTGACGAAGCATTCGCAAGTGCAAGAGGTGAATTGGGTGCTGGTGGCGTATTTGAGTGGAGAGGGCAACTCTATGGCACTTTTTATGCCACTGAAGTGGACACAAAAGGTAATCCAATTATTGATTATAATAAAGTACCAAACCCTGGATACCAACCATCTGTAACTGACAACAGATTCACCAACCCTGACGCACTTGACGAGGATATAAAAGATGAATTTGCAGAAATCATGGAGGCACCAACAGAAATCGTAGCAAAAGCTGGTATTGTGGAAATTGATAGTGTAGAAAGAAGTATCCAAAATGACAATAATCCCGAACACGAAAATAACACAGTACAACAAACGCCCCCAGAAATCAATAACGATTCTGAAAATCAAATACCTGATATGCCACAAGATATGGCATGCACAGAAGATACTTCGCTCAATAACTTTGATGATTTTGCATAGTTTTTTTTATGGTTTTAAATGAATTTGGTTTTTTTTTATTGAAAAAGTCAAATTTAAAAAATTCCCCTATTCTTATGCTTGTTACTTCTATCAAATTACCTTGCCCCAATTGTAAAACTGACATTGAGGTCAATCTTGCTTTTTTAGACCCTACAAAAGAGTCTATTATTGAAGTGTGTAAATCTTGCAATAAACCATCAAGATTTAAAAAAGAAATTTACAACACATTTTTAGATGATTTTTTGCAATGGAACAAAAAAAATACACCAAAATCTACCGCTACACCGCATCTACAAGACGAAAAAACAAATGTTGCTTCTTTTGTGCATGATGACAAAACAAATATTGCTATACCAAGCCCAATTTTTATGTTCAATACTTTTAAACTCATAGATACAACCACAAAAAAAGAATATTTTTTGCAAAAAAATCAAAAAAATGTGATTGGTAAAAAAGCAAATATTTCACTTGAAACAGAAGACGGTTTTATAAGCAGACAACATTGTTGTATTGAAATATTGGACGACAATATCAAAGGCTCACAAGCATTTTTATATGACAACAATACAGAATCACCGCAAGAAAAACCAAGCACAAATGGAACTTTTTTTGGAGGATCTGAAAATCCTATCAAACCCACAGATAAAATTCAACTCAAATCAGGCGACAAAATTCGCTTGGGGAAAAGGTCAGATTTTATTTTTTTGATGTTTTCAAAACCTTAAAAAATACCACTAAAAAATATTACTAAAAACTAAAAAAAATTATCATGAAAAATACATTATTTTTATTACTCGCTTTCTTTTTCATTCAAATAAATTCAAAAGCACAAACATACAGGGGCTCGATACTTGGAGATATACCTGCTATTTTAGAAATTAAAACAGTAAAAAATGAAGAACGTGCATTCATCAAAATTGTAGGTAAAAAAAAAGGTTGGAGCGGACTTGAAGTAGACCGCATAAAAGAAGGAATTACACTAAAAAGGGACAAACCCGCTGAAAATATTAACTTCCCTATTTGGCTTAGGGATATTTCCAAAGAATATGATTGCTTGCCACGTAGCATATATGCAGGTGCAATATATGTAAAACCCACCGAACAAGGACAAGAAGGGTATTATAGGGAAGTTTTATTTATTTTAGATGGATTGAAATAATACAAATACTTTTTTAATAAAAAATCATTTTCCCAAAAAACTAATAAAGTTATGCTCAATATAGGCGAACAATTCTTAAACTATCGTATTATTCGCTTAATAGGCGAAGGCGGAATGGCATCAGTATTTGAAGGGCAAAATATAAGGCTTACTGAGAAAAAAGTCGCCATCAAAGTCTTAAATCCTATTCTTACCACAAGGACAGATATAAAACAACGCTTTGAAAATGAAGCTAAAATCATGTGCAAACTTCGTAATCCATATATTATTTCCGCAGATGATTATATAGAAAATGAAAAGGTACTCGCAATAGTCATGGAATATGTAGAAGGAAAACCACTAAATGAGTGTATCCCAGAAAATGGTTTCAAAGAACAAGAAGCAAACGATATTTTCCTTAAAATATTGGAAGGATTCGAATATGCACACAAACAAGGCATTGTACATAGGGATATAAAACCTTCTAATGTAATGCTTTTGGCAGATAATACCCCAAAAATACTTGATTTTGGTATCGCAAAAATTATAGAACAAAGCGGTGAAAAAAGTCAAACAGGTTCTTTTATGGGGACTATTTCCTATATGAGTCCCGAACAAGTTAAAGACAGCAAACACATTGACCACCGTTCTGACATATATGCACTTGGCGTGATGTATTATGTACTTTTATTGGGTAAAAAACCTTATAATGAAAATACCACTTCGCAATTTGAAATCCAAACCGCTATTGTAAAAGAACCTTTACCCGATTTGGATAAGTTTTTTCCTCATACAAAACTAATTTTGGAAAAAGCAACTGAAAAAGACCCTAATAAACGTTTTAATTCTTGCCAAGAATTTATTGAAGCAATAAAAAATCCTCAAATATCTGCTACACAAGCCAATAAAAATACAGATTCAACACAAATTGACACCCAAAAACCGAAAAACCAAGATTCAACACAAATTGATCACCACCCAACAAAAACCAATAGTGCCTCAAACACGCAAAAAAACCTAATAATCCAAGAAGATAAAACTAATACAAAATCTGCCCAAAACGACACAGAAAAAAAGAAAAAAAAGGCAACCCCTTTTTGGATATATGGCATGTTAGGTTTTATGCTGGTGGGAGGAATAGGCACTTTTTTGATGTTCTACAATAATTCTAACAACAATACGCAAAAAAATCAAACTGCAAACATAGAGAAGAATATCAGCAATGACGAAACCGCAAAAACCGAAGATGCAAAAACTGAAACCGCAAAAATCGAAGATGCAAAAACTGAAACCGCAAAAAAAACAGATAACAGCGAAAAAGGAAGTATAGAAAATAAAAAAGAAAATGTTAAAAATGGAAAAATGGAAACCAAACAAGAAGAAAAAAAACAAGGATACCAACCAAACGATCAAACAAATATCACAATTCCTCAACAAACACCTCAAAAAATGGATATGTGGAAAATATCTGAATTACTTATTGCTAACGCAGATTATGCAGATGCAAATATTGAGGGATTTAGTATAGGAGGATATAAAGATGTATTCGCAAAAATTACAAATAACTCTCCCTATACAATAGGAAAAGCCATTGTAAGAATAAAAATTTCTAAACGAAATGGTGAGTTGTATCAAACGGATGATGTATCATTTACCAATATTGTAAGCGGACAAACACAAAAATTATCATCAAAAGACTGTCGCAGGGGAACAAAATTACGTGCAGAGTTACAATATTTTAGTGTAAATGGACAAGAATGGAAAAACCCAAACTAAGGGAAATAATAATTTTAAAGTATTTTCTATAATTTCCCAGCTAATATAAAAATAATCTTACTCCTATACATCTTTTTATAATTTTAAAAAAAGTGCTTTGAAACGATTTAAACAAAATATTTTTAATAACATTTTCCAAAAAATTGGGTCTGTACCGTAGTTTACAGGGGTCTGACCTGATTTTTTGAAAAATTACAAACTGAAAACTGCATTAAACACCATATTTGTTTTAGTTTTTCAAAAAAACGTATTATTTTTTAGTAAAAACTATTTAAAAAAGCCTTTTTCCTGCGTTTTGAATATGTTTTTTAAAATCTATATAGTAGTGAGCAATTTAATTATTACACAAAAAAACCATACCTTTTCGAGATATGGTTTTTTATTTAGTAGCGAAGGCAGGAATCGAACCCACTACCGAAAGATTATGAGCCTTTCATGCAACCGTTACACTTCTTCGCGGTTTATTGTGATGCAAAGGTATGCAACGTATTTGACATTTCCAAATATTTTACAAAAATATTTTATTTTTTTTTATTTTAATAAAAAAAACACTTTTTTTACAACATAAAAATAATAGATTTGCAAGAAATAAAAAGCTCCCAGCCCCAAAGGGAGCAAAATCAAATATAACAAATTTTAATATAATAAAAAAAAATAACAAAAACAGTCTATTCTCCCTTTGGGGTTAGGGGGCTAAATAATACAATAAAATAAATATACAACAACATGAAAAAAATTGGTATTCTTTCTGGACAAGAAAATACATTTCCGCAGGCATTTGTGGAAAGAGTGAATGAAAAAGCAAAAAAAGAAAAACTTGACATCATTGCTGAGCCTGTGCAAGTGCAAAAAGTAGAACAAGGCGTTGCATTAGATTATGCGGTTATCATTGACCGTATTTCGCAAGATGTGCCTTTTTATCGTGCAATGCTTAAAAATACCGCACTTGCTGGCACTGCGGTTATCAACAACCCTTTTTGGTGGTCTGCTGACGAAAAGTTTTTCAACAATGGTATTGCTATGAAAGTAGGCGTACCTGTGCCAAAAACGGTTTTGTTGCCTTCTTTTAATATGCCTCCTGATACCAATGGCAATTCTTTTCGCAATCTAAAATTAGATTGGGAAAACATCATGGATACAGTTGGTTTTCCTGCATACATGAAACCACACGCTGGCGGTGGCTGGAAATCAGTATATAGATTGGAAGATTTGAAAGATTTTTATGCAAAACACCCCGAAACTGACCAACTTGTGATGATGTTGCAGGAAGAAATCAAATTTGATGATTATTTCCGTTGCTATTGTTTGGATAGACGCGATGTACATATTATGCCTTACGAACCACGCAATCCACATCATTTGCGTTATGATTCGGAAGTAAAAGCAACTGGCGCTGCTGCAAAAAAATTGTTGGACACTGTAAAAGATTATGTTTTGCGTCTAAATGTTGCGTTGGGTTACGATTTCAACACCGTAGAATTTGCGGTAAGAGATGGTATTCCGTATGCGATTGACTTCTGTAATCCTGCTCCTGACGCAGACATTAACTCTGTGGGACAGAAAAATTTTGACTGGATTGTGGAAAATGCTGCAAATATGGCTATCCGCAGAGCAAAAGCACAAAAAGTAGGACAAGATAATCTTACCTGGGGCGAATTTGTATCTGGTAAAATCTACCAACAAGAACCCGTAAAATCTGCACCAAAAAAAGTAGAAGAAACCCCAAAAGCTGAACCAGAAGTAAAAACAAAAAGCAGACGAGGCAAAAAAAATATTGAATAACATAAGTTATTAGTTTTTTCAGTTGTCAATTTTGATAATTTTAAACAATAACAAAAAAAACACCGCTCAAAATAATATTTGGGTGGTGTTTTATGTTTTTAGGTAAAAAAATCCACACCCAAAAGATATGGAATTTTTGTTTTGTTAATTCAAAAAAAACAAATTCGGTATATATGATTTTCACATACAAAGTATGTTAAAAATATAAGCAAAATTAAGGTTAGGCTTGGTTAGTAACTTGGTTACCTTCCAACATTTCAATAATATCAAACAGTTGTCTATCTATTTTGGCAACATCTTCTGCTTTGTTGGTATTGCCTTGTTTGGCAAGCGTTCTACGATATTGTAATAATGCGGTAGAAATCACTTTCAAATCTGTAAGGCTAATATTCAAACGAGCAGGCGCAGAGGTTGTATAATCTACACTTTCTGTTGTGTTTTGTTTGTGTGCTTGGCGTTCTTTAAAAGGTGTATTAGGCGAAAAAGCAACAGGTTTCTGAAACATATCCATGATTTTTAATAAAAATATTTTAGGCGAAATAAAAGATAATGCAGTCATAATAATTAGGAATTAAGGATAGGGAATTAGGAATTTAGCAAAAAATTTAATAACTAAAATTTATAAAAAAATGTAAAAACGGTATTAAAAAAGGTGTTAAATATATGTGTTGAAAAACAAATTAAACAATGATATTTTAGGTGTTTGTTTTAAATAATGTTCAAAATTAAAACATTTATTTATAAAAAACAAATTTTTAAGCAAATATTTTCAAAAAATAACCCAACTTATTGAATATCAAGTATTTTAATTTTTAAACAAATATACAATTTTTTTGGCATGTTTTTGTTTTTGTTTTTGTTTTTGTTTTTGTTTTTGTTTTTGTTTTTGTTTTTGTTTTTGTTTTTGTTTTTGCCCCGACGGGACACCAGGGGTCAAACCCTGTTTACTGTTTTCAAAGTCCATTCGTTTCATAGGGCCGTCCTCGCGGCGACGTTGAGAAGGTCGCTTCTCGATCAAACTGGGTACTAATCGTCTAGCAAAAGACTCGGATGCGGTATCCTGTTTGCAGGACCGAGATTCTTCTATTGCAGTGAGAGATGGTTCCCAACGTATATGAGCAACGAGTCAAACGTGCCGTCACTTTGGTATCATGGTGGCTTTGATTCATCATCCCGATCAACCATGGATCTTCTGTTCGATGCCAATTGGAATCAAACCCGTTAATGATTTCGCTTTCAAAAAGACTTTTGGAACGGTCGATAACAAGCTTGCCCTGATCAGCTACGCAAACCATTACGAGAATAGCGGAAATAACGGAGGACAAAACGATGTACGATGCTCGAGAAAAAGCTATCCGAGACCATCAATGGGCGCTCAACGCTGCCCATCGAGAAGGTGTTTTAGAAGGGGAGGCCAAAGGTAAGCTCGAAGGTAAGCTCGAAGGTTGGCTTGAAGGCGAGATAAGGTTAATACGAACCCTTGAGGGGATTTTGGGACCGCCACTGAGCGGCGAAGTCGACTTACAAAAGCGAAGCCTCGAAGAGCTTCAAAAGCTAGCGATCGTACTTCAGGATAAGGCTCGCAATCGCGTCTAGGGATATGCCGTTGAGTAAAGACGAAGCAAACTTTGGTGCATAAATGTCCGTTTTCCAGTTGCTCACACTCCCATTTTTTGTGGCTGTTCTTTTGGTGGTTCGACGGTGGGAAAGTCTCATTCTAAATGCGATCCTCGTTAACGTGTTTGCGTACATTTGGATTTACATGATTTGGAATGTCGGCCGGAAGCATTTCATTTACTGCTACCTGCTTTTCATTATTGCGATCGGCCCGTTTACGTATTTTGGGCACGGTCAAATCAGAGCAGAATTTATTCGTCTCAGATATAGCGAAGTTTTGGTTCATCTTTTTCAGCCGCTGATATCGCTTACGATGAGATGCGACACGATTGGGAAAACCAAGGTGCCGAAAACGGTGACGATTGCTCCACAGGTTGAAAAACTGTTACAATCGAGTAAGTTGACTTTCACCTTCTCTCGCTAGTCAAAATATGGGTCGCTGGCAAATAGGCTTTGAATATCCGCTCTACTGGAGCTTGGCGGCCTTGTTGCCTTTCGTTTGGTGGCTGGGCAGACAATCGCTTGCGGGACTTGGCCCATGGCGGCAGTGGACCGCGATATTGCTTCGATGCAGTGTCCTCACGCTGATTATCGCGGCTCTTGCTGGAGTTCAATGGATCTGGATCAGCGATCGACTTACCGTCATCTATCTTCTCGATCAGAGCGATAGTATTCCGACTGCTAAACGACAAATGATGTTGCGTTATGCAATCGAAAGCACGAAATCGCATCGAAAGGCAAGTCGACAAGATCGTGCGGGCTTGATCATCTTTGGCCGTGAGGCCTCGATTGAGTTTCCACCTCTCGACGAGAACTTGCCACCGATCGATCAACCGGAAAGCTATCTCGGCAAAAGCGATGCCACGAATCTCGAATCGGCATTGAAACTTGCGCAGGCAAGCTTTCCAGAGAATTCAGCGCGTCGTGTCGTCGTGCTGACCGACGGTAACGAAACACTCGGCACGGCGGCCGTAACGGCTAAGCGATTGACCGACGATGGTATTGGAATCGACATTGTTCCGATACGACTCGACAGCGGCGCCGAAGTATTGGTGGAGAAGATCGATATTCCAGGTCAAGTTCGACAGGGGCAACCAGTCGACGCAAGGGTTGTATTGCAGCGATATACCGAAGGCGAATCGAACACTCCGGTCGACGGTCGATTGCGAGTTACACGTCGGGTCGGCGATCAAACCGAGACGATAGCCGATGGTCCGGTTACCTTGGATCAAGAAATCAACGTCTTTCCGATCCCACATCGCGTCGATAAACCTGCCGGTTATACCTACGAAGCGGAGTTCATACCGGACTCGGCGAAGTCGGATTCGATCCCTCAAAACAATCGGGCGACCGCGTTTACGTACGCTCGTGGCAAAGGTCGCGTGATGTTGATCGAAAATGCTGATCGCGTTGGCGAATACGATCTGTTGGTCGAAGCGTTACGTCGAAGCGAAATCGAAGTCGAAGTTCGGAACACGAGCAATCTCTTTACTAGTTTGATCGAGCTCCAGGGATACGACAGTGTCATCTTAGCTGGTGTATCGCGAAGCGTGGGCGAAGATGCAACGAAAATTCAGTCGTTTTCCGACGACCAGATTGAGTCGCTGGTCCGAAGTGTTCAACAGTTTGGCACGGGAATACTAATGCTGGGAGGTCCCGAAGCGTTTGGCGCAGGTGGCTGGACCAATACCAAGCTTGAAGAAGCGATGCCGGTCGACTTTCAGATCAAGAATACTAAGCTGAACGCCGTCGGCGCGCTGGCGATGGTCATGCATGCTTCGGAAATGGCTCAAGGCAACTACTGGCAAAAATCGATTGCCAAAGCTGCGTTGACGGCATTGGGACCGATGGACTATTGCGGTGTCGTCCAGTTCGACATGATGGGCAACTCTTGGATGTGGGGTGGCAGGCACGGGATGCTAACCGTCGGACCGAATCGCGACGTAATGCGAGCGAGAATTAGTAGCATGGTTCCAGGTGATATGCCTGACTTTGATCCATCCTTGAAAATGGCACTCAATTCGTTGACCACAACGCCGGCATCGGTCAAGCACATGATCGTCATCAGCGATGGCGATCCCGATCCCCCCTCTCCGCAAGTGATTCAAGGTTTCATCAGTGAAGGGATCAAGATCTCGACGGTTGCCGTTGGGACCCACGGTCCGGCAGGATCTACACGGTTGCAAGATATTTCCATCGCTACCGGCGGTATGTATTACAAAGCAGACAGCCCGAAGGTGTTGCCTCAAATATTCATGCGTGAGGCCCGGCGTGTCGCGAGGCCGTTGATCTATGAACCTCAAGGTGGCATACAGCCGAAGATAGCTTTCCCCCATGAAACGCTGACTGGAATCGGTAGCGACTTGCCACCGCTCAAGGGCTTTGTGCTCACGCAGAAGAAAGAAAACGCTTTGGTCGAAGTACCACTGCTTTCACCAACGCCTGATGAGCCGATCAATGCAAGCTTGCTTGCCATGTGGACCTATGGCCTCGGTCGAACGGCCGTTTTCACCAGCGATGCTGGCAAGGTTTGGGCCTCGCAGTGGACCAACTGGACAAAGTATGACCAGTTCTTCTCGCAGCTTGTTCGATGGACAATGCGTCCGACGGTTGAAGAAGGGAAGTACCAAGTCGCAACGCAGATGCGTGATGGAAAAGTGCAGGTCATCGTCACGGCGATGGACAAACAAGATCGACTCTTAAATTTCTTGGAAATGACAGGTACCGCGGTGGGGCCCGATCTTCAGCCGTTCACTCTAACCCTCAAGCAAAAAGCGCCTGGGCGTTATGTTGGCGAATTCGAAATCAACGAATCAGGCGCATATATTCTGAACATCATACCGGCTGCCGGACAAGCACCGCTGACGACAGGCGTCACCGTCCCGTTTTCCGACGAATATCGCGTCCGCCAAACCAACAAACGTTTGCTTGACGAGATCGCAAACTTGACACCAGTGGGTGGCTCGATCGGCACGATCTCCGAGCCGCTGGAAATAGATTCGCTTAAAAAACTTCTTGCCAGTGATCCATTCCGAAACGATCTTCAAAGAGCCCGCTCGCTCGAAGACATTTGGCCCTGGGCTGTGCTGCTTGGATCGGTGCTTTTCTTTGGCGACGTATTTGTCCGAAGAGTCTCCATCGACGCGACGGCGCCTTTTCGTTGGTTGCGTACGAAGTGGAGTTCTCGCGAATCATCTGCGGACGTCGATCGGCGCACGCGGCTCGAGCGATTGCGAACGAGTAAATCAGACGTCGCCGAAGAATTGGATAAACAACGCGCGTCAACGAGCTTTTCACCCGATGTCGCCGAGGAATCCAATCAGGCTTCGTCGGCGGTCGATCAGTTTACAGTCGTGTCGGCAGAACCACGTGTAGAAACGCGGCCGGACTCGGCGGCTGGCACGATGAACACCAACAAAGACGATACCTCCTATACAGCTCGCCTTTTGGAAGCCAAGCGTCGAGCACAATCCAAGAAAGATTCTTAGCAAATGAGTGACGCTGCATCGATGCAAGCCCAGGCCGAACTGTTTCGTCAACGGTACTCCGCCGTCCGTGAACAGATTGGACGAGTCATTGTCGGACATGACGACATTATTCATGGCGTCCTGACGGCCATCTTTGTCGGTGGACACTGCCTGCTAGAAGGCGTTCCGGGGCTCGGCAAAACAATGTTGATTCGTACATTGTCCGAGACGATGAATCTCGATTTTAACCGAGTTCAGTTCACTCCCGATTTGATGCCCTCCGATATCTTGGGAACGAATATGATCGTCGAGAACTCCGATGGTCGACGATCGTTCGAGTTTCAAAAAGGACCGATTTTCACCCAGATTTGTTTGGCGGACGAAATCAATCGAGCGACGCCGAAAACCCAGTCGGCGTTGCTCGAAACGATGCAAGAAGGAACCGTCACGATCGCAGGCAAACGTCACGAGCTCAAGAAACCATTCTTTGTCCTTGCAACTCAGAATCCCATCGAACAGGAAGGTACCTATCCACTTCCTGAAGCGCAGCTTGATCGATTTCTTTTCAAGCTAGTCGTGGGATATTCGGGACGCGACGAACTGAACACGATCATCGACCGAACGACCAAAGGCACCGTCGTCGTGCCTGACAAAGTGATGGATGGCGACGAAATCATCCGATGGCAGCAATTGGTGCGGCAGGTCATTCTGGCTCCCCATGTTCAGGACTATATTGCACGACTCATACTTGCAACGCATCCAGACGGCCCCTATGCGTTGAGCCCAACGAATCAGTTTATTCGCTGGGGGGCAAGTCCTCGAGGTGCACAAACGATCGCGCTCGCTTCGAAAGTTCGCGCCTTACTCGACAGTCGTTTTAATGTCAGCTTTGAAGACGTTCGTCGCGTTTACTTGCCCGCCATGCGACATCGGGTCGTGCTGAACTTCGAAGCCCAGTCCGAAGGCCTCGACAGCGATAAGGTGCTCTTGGATATCCTGGAAAAAGTCTCTGAGAAGGCCGAATCGTAACAAACGTGGTCCCGCGGCTCCGTCCGCGGGAAACCGAACCGTCAGCGGGCGGGGCCGCTGACCCACAGGTTTTGCGGACGTTCTATTTTGCTAACCTACGGCATGGGCGTAGGCGATCGCGTAGTTGCGGCAGTGTGAGATACTGAGCAGCATCTGCTGGATGCCGAGCGATGCCGCGATTTCATCGGCGCGGTTTGCTAGGATAATCGTTGGTTTCCCTCCGGCTTCATTCTGGACTTCAATATCGGTCCAATGAACCCCGCGAGCCCATCCGGTTCCAAGGGCTTTGAGGGCCGATTCTTTGGCAGCCCATCGACCTGCATAGTGCTGAGTCGACGACCGGCGCGACGAGCAATAGAGGATCTCGCGTTTCGTGAAGACTCGCTGCAAGAAAAGCTCGCCGTGCTTTTCGATCATCTGCGCGATCCGAACACACTCGATAATATCGGTCCCGATACTAATGGTTCGAAGCGGTACAATGGGAGGATTC
>JANPJR010000009.1:0-12680 GCA_031425615.1 Cytophagales bacterium | reverse complement strand
GCCTTTCATATTTGTTTTATTGCCTTGCATATTTGTTGTATTGCCTTGCATATTTGTTGTATTGCCTTGCATATTTGTTGTATTGCCTTGCATATTTTTTGTATTGCCTTGCATATTTGTTGTATTGCCTTGCATATTTGTTGTATTGCCTTGCATATTTGTTGTATTGCCTTAATATTTTATTGAATAAAGATATTTTTTTTATTTTTTAATCAAAAACTTAAAAACTGACAACTGAAAAAATTGATAACTTATCTTATGCACAACTTGAACAATACACTGTACCATTTTTTATCAAAGGACTTATGTAAGGAATACCCAAATTAAGCCCTCTCAAAATCAATAATATACCTGTTGCCAATATCAATGTAGGAATAATGTAATGGATTTTATGTTGGAGTTTATTTTTTAAGGTTTTTGGAAACCAATTAGCATGAAAAGAAACCAATAATGTAAAAGGCAATGTTCCCACACCAAAAATAGCCATGTATAAAGCCCCTTCCCAAAATGTACCCATTACAGTAGCCCCAATAGATGCCACATACACCAAGCCACAAGGCAATAATCCATTAAACATGCCTAATATAAACCAATGTAAATAGACGTTTTTTTTGCTTTTTGGTAATAAAAATTGTCTGCTTTGAATTAAATATTTACCCCAAAATATTTTTAAAAAATGGAAAGTATTTGGGAAAATAACTATCCACAACAATAACACACCCAATGCAATAGACAACCATTGTTGAAATCCACCTATAAAAAATATCTGCCCAAATAATCCCAAAAAACCGCCCCACAACACATAACTTAGAATACGCCCTACATGGTATATAGATATGCTTTTCCAACTTTTGAATGGCAATGAAATCAATAAAGGGCTACACATACCAACGCAATGCAATCCTCCAAAAAATCCTGTGATGAGTGCGAGATACATATAATTTGATTATTTAGCCCCAAAGGGGATTTAAAAGAATATAGAATTTTAAAAATTAAAAATTTAGTTCAAAATCAATATTTTAAATTTAATGTTACTTGTTCAACATCACTCATTTAATGCTACTTGATTTCTATTTTTTGTATTTTTGTTTTTATATTTTTTTTATTTGCTTCGCCTGTTATCCAAATATTCCAACTGCCTTTTTCCAATTCTTTTGTAAAGACAATTTGTGCAAAATTTTCATCAAATGCTAATGGTGTTTTGAATGTCAAATTTTTATTATTAGGTTTTTGAAAATGTATTTCTGCGTTTATTTTAAGGTTTTTTTGCATACTTGAAAAATCAAAAATAAGTTTTTCGGTATCTTTAAAATATTTTATTTGGGGATTGATATTCATGCTCAACGCTTGTTTTTGTGCTTGTAAATCCTGCTCAAACATCAAATCTTTTTCATAATAATTTTCTTCCGCAGATTCAGTTTTCCACATCATTACAATACCCATTCCAAGAATAAATATCATAAATAACACCATTACCAAGATTATTTTTTTATCCCAAGACATCATGATTATTGTTTTTTTAGTAAATGTTTAGCCCCTAACCACCAAAGGGGAATAAATACAAAATTTTGTTTGATTATGGTTTTCATTCATTTTAAAAATAAATTTCATTCAATTATTGTCCTAAAAATGAACAATTAATTTCTTTTTTGACTTTTCCATTGACCAAAAGCAATAGGACAACATTTGTATTTATTTTTTTCAGTTTTTGGCGAGGCATTTCAATAAAAAAAGTAGCTTTCTTAGTTTCTTGTTTTTGAAGTTTAAACGTAGTTTTTTCGCCTATCATTTTGATGGTGGCTTCTGGGTATTTAGGTTTTATTTCAATAGATATTTCTTCAAAGGTTTTATTTACAAATTCACCATTGTAAAGATTAGCTAAGGTATTTGGATTTACTTCATAAAACAATGTACCTTGTGCCTTCAACACATATACTTGTACTTGTGGGCGTGTGAGCAACAAAAATAAAACAACTGTACTCAACAACAACAATACGATTGAATAGGCTAAAATTCTTGTGGTAAATTGAAATTTTTGTCCTGTTTTAATGCTTTCATCAGAGGCATAAGTTATCAAACCGAGTGGTTTATCTATTTTGAGCATTACTTCATCACAAGCATCAATACAAGCAGTGCAATTTACACATTCCATTTGTGTTCCGTTGCGTATATCTATGCCTGTTGGGCAAACTTGCACGCACAATCCACAATCTACACAATCGCCTTTTTTTGTATTTTTGGTTGTATTTCCTAATGTATTTTCTAATTCATTTTCTAATTCTTTCTGATTTTTTTGTATTTTTCCACGAGGTTCGCCTCTCAAATAATTGTAAGCAACCACCAGCGAATTTTTGTCTAATAACACACTTTGCATACGTCCATAAGGGCATACCACAATACAAGAAAGTTCTCTAAAAAAAGCAAAATTTCCATAAAAAGCACCTGTAAAAACAACCAATGCAAAGAAAGTACCTGCGTGTTTGATAGGTGTTTCTTCTACCATTTTCCACAAAGCATCTACCCCAATAAAGTAAGCCAAAAAAGTATTAGCAATCCAAAAAGACCACAAAAAAAACAAAATATGTTTGGTGGTTTTTTTTAAAATTTTGTCTGTTGTCCAATCAAGTGCATTTAATTTTTTTTGTTGTGAAGCATCTCCTTCAATCCAATATTCTATTCTACGAAAAACAAATTCCATAAAAATCGTTTGTGGACATACCCAACCACAAAATAACCTTCCAAATGCAACCGTAAACAATGCAATAAAAACCAATCCCAACAACATGACCAATGCAAATATGTAAAAGTCTTGTGGAAAAAAAGGCACACCAAAAATAATAAATTCTCTCCCTACAATATTAAACAACATAAAAGGGTGTCCATTGATTTTGATAAATGGCGTAGCAAATAAGACAATCAACAATGCAAATGCCATTACTTTTCGCCAATTGTAAAAATATCCTTTTGGTTTTTTGGCATAAATCCAATTTCTACCGCCTTTTTTGTCTAATACGCCTACTTGTTCCCTAAATGTTGTGTCCATATCATTCTATCATTTTTTTTAAAAATTGGATTTTTATTTTCAAATCCGTTTTTTGGTGTGTTTCTACAGGTATTTATTTTGCGTTGCCTTTTGCACTTGATTTTTCTACAAATTTTTCGCCTTGTGGTTCTTTTGGATTTGGTGGATTAGTGCCTTGAAATGTAAGGATAAAACTTGCGGTATTTTGAATTTGTAATGGGTTCAATTTTTTTTCCCATGAAATCATACCTTTTGCAGCTACTCCTTTTTTAATGGTTTTAAATACTTGGTTGATATTACCACCATGCAACCAATATTCATCTGCGAGATTAGGTCCTAATCCGCCTTCACCTTTTTTACCATGACAAGAAGCACAATTTATTTGATATACCTTTGCCCCTTCGTCCAATGCTTTTTTGTCTTTTGTTACTTTTACATTATTCTCATCAATGAGAGAAGCTATTTTTTTCAAATATTGCTCTTTCTGCACGCCAGCATATTGCACCTCTTTTACATATTCTTCATCTTGTAAATCTCCAACTTTCCAAACATGATAAATGCCCATATAAACCACCGCAAAGAAAATAGTAACCCCAAAAAGCATATTAAACCACGCAGGCACAGGATTATCAAGTTCTGAGATACCATCATATTTTTCGGGCAACATTAAATCCTTTTCTTTTGCAATAGGTTTCAAACCCAATAATACTTGCCAAATGCCCAACTGTTTTTCTTCTTCAGTAGCTGTGAGATTATACATAATAAGCAACAGTTGAATGGCTACGCCCAATGTAATTGCAGTCAAAAAAATAGCAATAAAGATTAAAAAAAGCATTGTCCATTCTGTAAATAAAGTGCTATCTACATAAAAAGTAGGCTTATCTTGTGCAAAAGCAGACAAAGGCGATATAATCATTGCTATCAATAACAATATTGGCATTTTTGGGAATTTTGCGTTGTTTTCTGTGCCATCAAAAGGTACATTTTTAAAATATTCTACTTGATTTTTTTTCAAAAAAACAAATAACCATATCAACATACCCGCAAAAAATACCAGAAAAAGGAACAGGGAAAAAATTAAATACGTTTCTACGCCTGTTATATGTTTTAACATATTTCTCATAATTGTTTTTTTGTTTTTTAAAGAAAAAGTAAGGATTTCTTAGCGAATATTTCGTAAGAAATCCTCACAGTTTTTTATTTTTGTGTATCTATATTTTGTTGTTTTTCTACTTTGATGTCTGTACCCAATCGTTGCAGATACGCAATCATAGCAATAATTTCAAGGTTAGAATTTACGGTTATTTTTTTCTCTTTTCGGAGATTTTCTACAATACCTTTTGCTTGAATTTTGATATTTTCGGTTGCTTGTGTGATTTCATTCTCAGTATAAGGCACGCCCAATGTACGCATAGCACGCATTTTGACGTTTATGAGTGAATAATCAAGCGTTTGCTCAAATAGCCAAGGATAAGGGGGCATGATAGAGCCTTGCGAGATACTTGTAGGCTCGAGCATGTGATAATAATGCCACGAATCAAGGTATTTTTTACCTACCCTAAGCAAATCAGGTCCTGTACGTTTGGAACCCCACAAAAAAGGGTGTTCATACACAAATTCACCAGACTTAGCATATTCGCCATATCGTTCAGTTTCAGACAAAAACGGTCTTACCATCTGTGTATGGCAATTATTACAACCTTCACGAATATATAAATCCCTGCCTTCAAGTTCCAAAGGTGTATAAGGTTTTACCGTAGAAATTTTTTCTACATTTTCTTTTACAAAAAACATAGGTACAAGTTGCACAACCCCACCAATAGACACCACTATCAAAGAGCCAACCAACATAACCAAAGATTTACTTTCAAATATTTTGTGCCAATGGCTATGTCCTACGTGTATAACTTCATGTTCTAATGCAGGTGCTTCTGCTTGTTCATTGGCTAAAAAAACGCCTTTTCGTGCTGTTTGCCATAAATTATATACCATCAAAATTGTACCACCAAGATACAATACACCACCTATGCCACGCAACGCATACATAGGAATAATTTGAATAGAAGTAGCCAAAAATTCGTGTTTCAAATTGCCATCAGGCAAAAACTCTTTCCACATCAAACCTTGTACAAAACCCGCCCAATACATAGGCACTGCATAAAACAAAATACCCAACGTACCAATCCAAAAATGCCATTCCATCATTTTTTTAGAATAAATTTCGGTTTGATACATACGTGGAAACAACCAATATAATATTGCAAAAGTCATAAAACCATTCCAGCCTAATCCACCAACATGCACATGGGCTACTATCCAATCTGTAAAATGGGCTATCGCATTAACGCTTTTCAAAGAAAGTAAAGGTCCTTCAAATGTTGCCATACCATAAGCAGTCAAAGCAACCACCATAAATTTAAGGCTTGTATCATCTCGCACCTTGTCCCAAGCACCTCGCAACGTCAAAAGACCATTTATCATACCACCCCAAGAAGGTGCTATCAACATAATGGAAAATACAACACCCAATGATTGCACCCACGAAGGCAAAGAAGTATATAACAAATGATGAGGCCCTGCCCAAATATATAAAAATATAAGTGTCCAAAAGTGTAAAATTGATAATTTATAAGAATACACAGGACGGTTTGCCATTTTGGGCAAAAAATAATACATCATACCCAAAAAGGGCGTTGTAAGGAAAAAAGCTACTGCATTATGCCCATACCACCATTGCACTAAGGCATCTTGAACGCCTGCATACAAAGAATAACTCTTAAACCACGAAACAGGCAAAGCAAATGAATTGACAATATGAAGCAACGCCACCGTTACCCATGTAGCAATATAAAACCATACTGCTACGTAAATATGTTTTTCACGCCTTTTCATGATTGTCCCAAACATATTTATCCCAAATACTACCCAAATCAATGTAATAGCAACATCTATAGGCATTTCCAATTCCGCATATTCTTTGGAAGAAGTCAAGCCTAAAGGCAAGGTAATAGCAGCAGACAAAATAATGAGTTGCCACCCCCAAAAGTGTATGCGACTAAGTGTATCGCTATACATACGTGTCCTACTTACCCTTTGCAAAGAATAATAAACACCCATAAAAATAGCATTGCCCACAAACGCAAATATAATAGCATTGGTATGCAAAGGACGAATACGCCCAAATGTAGTGTATTGAATACCAAAATTGAGGGCTGGAAATACCAACTGAAATGCAACAGTTACACCTACAAGCATACCAACTATCCCAAATATCATGGTTGCAACACCAAAATCCCGCACTGTGCGATTGTCATAAGCAAATTGTTCAATTTTCATCTTTATTTGTTGTTGTTTTGATGTTTTTTATTGATGTCAAATTTTCGTTTTGTTTAATTTTTTTAAAAGTATCTTCAAATAATATGCGATGTGCAGGACTAAAATCGTCTTCATATTGCCCTGTGTGTAAACCCCATAAAAAAGCCAATAAAAACAAACACGCCACACACATACTCAAAGCCAATAAAACGTAAATAATAGTCATGATAAAAAATATAAAAGAGTATTTTATCTTATTTCAAAAAATTAAAAAAATGATTTCCCCAAATCATTGTGCAAAATGCAACCATACCAAATAACACGCCTAAATTATTGTTGTAAAAGATATAGGACTATTTTATCTTATTTCAAAAAATTAAAAAAATGATTTTCCCAAATCATTGTGCAAAATACAACCATACAAAATAACACGTATAAATTATTGTTGTAAAAGATATAGGACTATTTTATCTTATTTAAAAATAAAAAAATTACAATTTTAAAAATACAATCCCATCATTTAGGTTTTGGGCTAACTCTTCCAAATCAGAATTTTGTAGCATAGCATTAATTTCTTCTCTTATCAATTTATATTTGTGGTGTATAGGACAAGGCGTTTTCGGAGAGCAATCTCTCAAACCCATACCACACAAATTATATACTTCTACGCCTCCAACCGCTTTCAAAATATCACTTATTTTAATATTTTTAAGGTTGTGTTGTGGGATTTCAAAACCACCAGACGTACCTTTTATAGATTCTACAATATTACTTTTCACAAGGAGTTGCAAAATTTTTGCTGTAAAAGCCTTTGGAGAGTTTATTTCGGTTGAAATTTCTTTCAAACTTGTGCGTTCTCCTTTTTGTGATTTTCCTGCTATATAAATTGTTGCACGAATGCCATATTCACTTGTTTTTGAAAACATATATTTATTTAATTCAAAATTAAGATGTTGTTTTTAAAAATCCAAATTTATTTATTATTTATATTTATTCTAAATTTATTTTTAGTCAAAAAAGCTAAAATTGTTGCATTTTTTTCACAAAAATAATTTTATGAATGATTTTACATACTTCAATAAATTGTAACGTTGATTTGTTTTTTTTCTTTTATGATTTTATGATATTTTTTTTGTTTTTTATGCTAAAAAAGTGATTTTTCTTTCTTACATTTCTCCAAAAAAAACCTCCAAAAATTTCGTATGGTGGTAATCTGTGATAATCCATGTATTTGTATCAGAAGCAATTTTTGCACCCCATTCGCCTTTTTCTCTGTATATTTCTACTTCTGCCCATTCTCCAACATTCAAATTGATTGCACAACAACAAGCAAGAGGGTCATGCAGATTTTTCCCCCAAATATCTTTTGGAAAAGATGTTTTTTCTGAATTTTCTGTTTCTGAATTTTCTATTGGTTTTTGCGTTAAATCATTTGGTTTTATTTGTTTATTTTTTAGGTAATAATCCATGCCTTTTTTTATCATTTCTAAAGAAAATAATTGTGGATTTTTATTTTCAAATGTACTGGTTTCAATTGTTTGGTCTTTCAAAAAATCAATATGTTCATGTACTAAATTGTGCATAATTTCGCCATAAAAAATGCCATGACATACATTTTTGGACACAAAATATCGTTTTTGAATATTATTGGAAGCCAATGCCTTAAACACTGAGGGAATATCGCCATTAAGATTAAAAGTTGGGCAAGTAATTTTTCCTTTAAATTTCTCTAATTGTTTCCCTGCAGGCACAACCCCCTCACCTGCAAAACCGCCTTGTGCAACTAATGTCCCAAGTTTAAAATCAGGAAAATCCAACGCAACACCTAAGTTTTTGAGGGGCGCACCTGTAATTAAAATCGTATTTTCATCACAATTTTGCAACAATACTTCTGCACCTGTTGGGATATTTGGCAAATTACCCGAATTTATATTTTCTAAAAGTTCATCTGGCAATACAATTTTTCCAAAAGCCTGTTCATGCCAAGGCGAAACACATGTTTTTGGATGAGCAACATGATATAATCCAATAGGAATATCTCTGCCAAAAAGTGCTAAAGTACGTTTTACAAGTGCAAATTGATGTCGTGAGCCTGGCGTAATTGTAACTGCTTTGAGATGCACATAAGGATGTCCCAAAAGCAACAATAAACTCAAATAATCGTCTGGGTCATTGGTTTCCATGTCCAACACCACCGCAATTTTTTTTGAATTTTTCATAAAAAATTTCTTGTTTTTTATTTTTTTGTGCAAAATTTCTTACGCGCTAATTTTTAAACTTTTTTTTAAAAAATCTCTTTGCTTTATTTTTGATATTTCTGAAAAAAACTTTGAATTTTCATTTGTAAAACGCCAAAAATAGCTTCTTTAAAAATACCTGCGGTCATTTTGGATTTACCTTTTGTCCTTTCTGTAAAAATAATAGGCACTTCTTTGATTTGAAAACCAAACAACCAGGACAAAAATTTCATTTCTATTTGAAAAGCATATCCCACAAAACGGATTTTTTTGAGTGGAATTGTTTTCAACACTTCTTTTTTATAACATTTGAAACCCGCAGTTGTGTCCATTATTTTCATGCCTGTAATAAACCGCACATAATAACTTGCAAAATAAGACATCAAAACCCTGCTCATAGGCCAATTTACCACATTTACACCCTTGATATAACGCGAGCCAATTGCTACATCTGCATTTTCCTCTGCACAAGCGCGCCAAAGTTGAATAAGGTCGTGTGGATTGTGCGAAAAATCTGCGTCCATCTCAAAAATATACTGATAATCTCGCATAATTGCCCACTCAAAACCCAAAATATAGGCAGTCCCCAAGCCTAATTTACCTTTTCTTTCCACCAAAAAAAGCCTATTTTCATATATTTTTTGCAAATCCTTGATAACATTTGCTGTACCATCAGGCGAACCATCATCTATAATAAGTAAGTCAAAAACCTCCCCATTGGGCAATGAAAGGGCAAAAACCGCTTGTATCATCTCCGAAATATTTTCTAATTCATTGTAAGTAGGTATGATGACAAGACAAGGCATTTTTGATGAGAAATTATGGATTGGATAAAAAAGAATATAGTTTTTGTGCAAAATAAACAAACTTTTTCCACAATCTTAAAATAAACGCCATAATTTAACACAAATTCACATTTTTTAATTTAAAAAAATGATTTTGATAAAATGGTATAACAGATTATTGATTTCCCATTCCGCAAAATTCCATTGTAAAAATTGTGTTGCTTGCCTGATTTTACTAACAGAAAAACTGTTTTTTCAAAAAAAAATATTACTTTTGCATACATTTTTTTTAATCTTTTATATGTTACAAAACCAAAAAACCAAAAAACCAAAAAACCAAAAAACCTTAGGAAGTTTATATATATTTTCCTAATATTATTTGCAGTTTTTCAGGCGTGTAAGCCCAAATACCAGGAGGAAATAAAGCCTGAATCTCTCCCCAAACACAACAAAACAGGCGTATTAACCGCCAAAAAATGGTGGAAAAACCAAAAAGCCAACGCCCAAAATCTCCAACAAAAAGGTGGGGAACCAAATTTTGAAGACGTTTTTGTGCCTGATTGGACAAATGCAGAAAGCAGAACTTCCCAAAAGGGTAAACTGCAAATCAGAGTGCCATTGTTGCAAAATGATAGCCTGCACACACCAATATTTATCCCTTTCACAGACGAAAAAGGCGTAAAACATTTTGGTACCATTGAGTTGCTTTTGCAAGCAAATCCTGACAGTACTTTCCAAAAACTATACAATACAATTGGCACGACTGACAGCACAAATAGGTTTGATGTGCAAAAAAATAATTTTTTTAGGAAAGAGGATAATTTTGAGGGGAAAGTAATGTTTTTTAACCCTGAAACAAAAAAAGCAAACCTTATTCAAGAATTTTCAAAAGATAGTCGTATTGATTATTACACTGTGAGTGTAAGATTATTGGCAGGAATCTGTGCAACAGTAAAGTATACTAAAAATGATACTGGTGAAATTGTTATTTTGAATATTACTTATTATGGTTGTCCAGAAGAAGGAGGAGGAAATCCAACAGGAAGTACAACTTATGTGCAATACTTCTCAAATGCAGGTTGGCAATGGGTACAACCAAATTTTGCAACTGGAAATGGTGGAAGTGGGGTTGATGTTACAGTATCAACTGACCCTTTTGAGCCTCCAAGTGAGTATGAATTTGATGACTCAGACCCAACTGTTCAGGATGATATAAATCTGATAAGTTTGGTAAAACGTGATAAAAAAACAAACAAGTTAATGGGAAACTTCAACCCAGACCAATGGAAAAAAATAAGTGATGCCTTAAAAGAAGTGTGTGCTGCTGAACCATACTTGAAAAAATTGTATTTTTATCTCAAAAGTACAAATACCCAGATGGAGTGGCGCATAAACGAAGGCAATGTTGTGGGTGGGTGGATGCAAACACGAGTTGATAGTTCACTAATTTCTATTATAATAAATAAAGATGTGTTTTTGGATAAAAATAAAGACCAATTAAAGATAGCGTTGTTTGAAGAACTTTTGCACGCAGGACAAGCAGTAAAATACGGATATGTTGCTTATAATGGCGCTTCAGCCTCAAATCTTGAATTTGAAGCAAAATTCATATTGGAATATTTGAAAGAGAAAAATAGTAGTCTTTTTAATTCAAGTGCAGAGTCTAATACGAATACAGGTTTATACAATAAAAAAGCAGATTATGATGCATTCAAATCTTATTTACAGCCTTTAAATGCCACATTATTAACATCCCAAACCTTTCCCAATACACAATATTGGACATTTGCAAATAAATTTAGGCAAGGATATGCAACAACATTCTCGCCTGCGCATCCTTATGCTAAACCTATTGTTCAAACATTTCTCCCAAATTTTTTAAAATTTCTATTTTTACCTTAATCATTATGAAAAAACTAATTTTCTTTTTTATGTTCTTTGCATTTTTCCAAACCGCACAAGCACAGAATTTTGTAGAGCCTTCTGTAATTGTAAATGGGCGAGTTTACATATGTGAAAAATCAAATGATGGTAAAATAATGTGGATTCATAATGAAAATTTTGAAACAACAACTCCACCAACCCCTTGGGGATACCACCCAGATTGTCAAATGCCTACCTTAAATCACCCACTTATTGAACAAAAAATAAAAGAAGTTTTTACTTCTCATCGTTACTTTCAACTACAAAATGAAAAAATTATCAACCATAGCGGAGGAATGATACATTTTTATGTTGTTCCAAGCACAGGGCAGATAGTGTCTGTTAGGTTTATTTTAGACCAAAATAGTTCTCTCACACGTGAGGAGATTTATCAATTAGAAGATAAAATAAAATCTATCAATCTTCCACAACCCACTATTTGTTACTCAAATAACCTTTTAGAAGGGCAACACCCTATTATTTGGTAATGCCTTTTGTTTTGATAGTATAATTTTGGAACTACAAGGTTTTTTTTGGAAACCTTTGTAGTTTTATTATTTTTGGCATTATGAAAAAAATTTTTTTTCTTTTTGTGTTCTTTATGTTTTTTCAAACCGTAAAAGCACAAAATTTTGTAGAACCCTCAGTTATTGTAAATGGTAGGATTTATATATGCACCAAAATACCCTATCAAAACACAATGTATGTCCATAACGAAGATTTTGAAGCAACTACACCGCCAACCAGACCGCAAACTATGGACTGCCAATTACCCACACTTGATTATCCGCTTATTGAACAAAAAATAAGAGAAGTATTTAATGTCCATCGTTTCTTAGCTTTAAAAAGTGAGGGTGGTATAGGCAGTATGGACATTTTCATTGTACCAACAACAGGACAAGTAACATCAGTTAAATTTATCTTAGATACAGGTAGTTCTGTCACTCGTGAAGAAATTTATCAGTTGGAAAATAAAATGAAATCCATCATTTTGCCACAACCATCATCTTGTCATGTGAATACCCTTTTGAGGGGAGAGCATCCAATCATTTGGTAATGTCTTTTGTTTTGATAGTATAATTTTGGAACTACAAGGTTTTTTTTGAAACCCTTGTAGTTTTATTATTTTTGGCATTATGAAAAAACTAATTTTCTTTGTTTTATTTTTTGTATATTTCCAAAAAATACAAGCACAAAACTTTGTTGAGCCTTCTGTAATTGTAAATGGGCGAGTTTACATATGTGAAAAATCAAATGATGGTATAATAGACTGTTGATTTCCCATTCCGCAAAATTCCATTGTAAAAATTATGTTGCTTGCCTGATTTTGCTAACGGAAAAACTGTTTTTTCAAAAAAAAATATTACTTTTGCATACATTTTTTTTAATCTTTTATAT
>JANPJR010000008.1:0-1999 GCA_031425615.1 Cytophagales bacterium | reverse complement strand
CGCTATGGATCAGCAGCTACAAAGGGAATTCCAACAGATTTACGTTAACTGTCATAAAGTAGTACCTAAACAAGATGACAAAAAAGAACACGAACATGACTACGATGTGATTGTATTAAACCAATTTAAGATTCGTTAAGCATTGATACGTTCACCCTCATTATTGAATTTTTATTTGACAATTCATAGAGTATGAGTTCTTACACGCCAATGGAGGATGATATAATAAACATCTATAGTCAGTAACTAAAATGAATATTTATATATCTTTGCAAACAGGAATATATATTAATAATATATATTATGTTATATACGTGTAAAAAAGTTTCTTTTATTATCATCTTCAATGTATTTTTCTTATGCATATTATGTTATATACGCGTAAATAAAGTTTCTTTTATTATCATTTTCAAATGCAATTTTTTTACGATCTACTTTTATTTATTAACTATTATTTATAATGTTCGTCATCATGTAATTATACATATGGTTCCTAGTTTTAATAACATACTCATCCACCATATTTTTAACTGTTAAAACGTAGTTATTTTGATTACCTGTTACTACTCTTACCGCTTTCACTAGATCGTATGCACAGTAGTTTCGCTCATTTTTCTCATTGAATAAAATTTTGTTTGGAAATTTATCCAGTATCATCTCCAAAATAGATATAGCATCAAGACGTACTTGCCTGTCATTTACAATGTTTCTCCTATTTTCAATCGTTTCATAACCATCAACTGAAAGATCAACCGAGATATTATTCATTACCTGTGACCTGTCGGTAATGCATTCATAAATGGCATAATGAAAAATTGTATTATTTAAATAGTCTTTTTTTTCTAAGTCAATCAATTTTTGAAATCTCAATATTATTTCGACAGCCTCTTTATTATAGTGCATTATTGCATAATGTAAAACACTTCGTTTGTTTAAATCAGACTCGATATTACGTTCTATTTCCTTATGCAATAATAGTTGACTTAGAACAAGACCACTCATATTGTGTTCATTACATGCTTCAAATAATATTGGTACACCACTTTCAGTTTTCGCATTAACGTCAATGTCGTTATATTTAAGTAATATTTCAACATAATGATGTTTACCTAAACAACACGCTTGATGTAATACTGTTCGTCCGTTAGTCATAAAGTTTATATCTGCTTTTCCTAATTTAATTAACAATTGGATAATCCGACGATATGCTTTTACTCTTTGATCGTTCAGGCTAACGACCATCATTAACGGGGTATAATTACGGTGAATATGATTTTCGTGACTCTCATAATCTACATTGGTATCCTCATGAAGTATTAATCTCGTAACTAAAGCAACGTTACCATTACTGCAAGCCCAATGTAAAGCAGTCATATCATTACTATCACATTTATTTAACATAATCTCTTTGTTTATAAACAAATTATCCAATAACTTATTGGCGGCTGGTTTGTTGATATCACACCAACCTTTCACTTGTATTTTACTAAGATAAAGTAATGGACAACGACAATATTTATCTCCATAATCTGGATTAGCACCAGCTTCTATTAGTAATCTAACAGCTTCTGCTCTATTATATTGTGTTTTGATATCACTCTCAGCGAATCCTCTAATCGCATTTAAAAGCGGTGTAGAATGATTATTATCTCTTGAATTAAGTGTATATGGAAACCCCATCAAAAGCAATTCTATGATGCAAACATTAGCATACTTGCATGCCACATGGAGAGCTGTTTCTTTATTGTTACTTATATTGTTTTCCAAACTCCTTATCTTTAGTATCTCCCCTGAATTGTAATAATTATCATCATCTAATTCTTGACATGAGCACATAAGTGGTGTGTAACCATCATTATTGCGTTTAATATTAACGCTTAAGTTGGGATTATTTAATAATAGTTTCATGCATTCTGGGCTATTGCATTTTTGTTCGCAAAATATATGTCGCGCAGGCAGATACGCCGCTTGCAGCTGCGCATCGTCGATGCCAAAACGC
>JANPJR010000007.1:0-12612 GCA_031425615.1 Cytophagales bacterium | reverse complement strand
CCTTCCATCAAGGGAAAAGACATATCAAAAAAAATATTCTTAGTTGGTGTTATAAGGCTTGCTTGTGGGAATGACGTGAAAAGTTAGTTATTTTTTTGAACATTTTTTCACCTCTGTTTTTTAATGCAAACCTAAAGGTTGGCGTTTAGAAAAATGTAATTACAAAAGTAAAAAATAGCTTCCAAAAGAAAAATACATTTTTCGTCACCAACAAGTTAGCGAACAACCCCAACTCCTCCAAGTCTCCCCTAAAAAAATAACCTGCTTATTTAGTTCAAAACTTCGGTTTTGAACTTTCCTCGTTTGGAAGTCTTCCAACTTTCTGCCTACAAGGGTGATTTCCGCCTACAACTACACAAAAATAAAGACAGCAAATTATTTGTAGGAATCCATTTCCAAGATGGTGTGGTGTAACAGAACAATACAAAAAATATTTCTCAAACCATATTGAAAAATATCAAAACAGGGAGTTTTGAGGTTATGAACTTAATTGAGCTATTTTTTATGGTATTCTTGCTTTCCTAAAAATATTTTTGTACTTTTACAGAAATCTGGCATGACTTACGCCAATAAACCTCCTTATGTATTGCGTCATCATTGACATAATACACCATTCAAAAAAAATATTTAATCCTAACTAACTAAATCAAATAATTATGGCAAACAGAAATTTTATGCCCAGTGCACCCAACCAAACACTCTGGGTTGTTGCCCTTGTCTTAGGTTTTTTAGGTATTTTGGCACATTATACCAACATAGATACATTGTCAAAGTATAACTATGAAATGTTGCTAATTGGCTTTGTTTTACTCGTTATTGGTACAGCATACCGAAAGGTATAG
The DNA here is from genome assembly GCA_031425615.1 of Cytophagales bacterium. Lineage (GTDB taxonomy): Bacteria > Bacteroidota > Bacteroidia > Cytophagales > Microscillaceae > JAAFIN01. Next base: position 11,770 of record JANPJR010000007.1, on the reverse strand, counting down.
TAGGACATTTATTTGACAAAACCTGAGTGTTTTTAACCAAAAAATATTTTCTACAATTTTTTATAATTGTATGAAAACCCAAATGTAAGGATTGTATCTTCTTGTTTTACACCTGTTACCACGATATTTTCATAACCATAGACGTATGAAGTCGTAAAATTAAGCCCTTTCCACATAGGAATATCCAAACCAAATTCTGCACTACCACGATAATTGTCAGCCCATTCAACAGAAGGCTGAATATACACATCATAATGGAAATTTAGTTTTTTGGGCAAAATATCATGTTTCCCATACAAACGCATGATTGCACGTGTAGTATTTATGTGGTCAAATCCATTATACAAACTTTCGTTATAGGTGTTTTTGGAAAAATCTGTTTGCTCGTATGCCAACGAACCTGATAATTTGACCAAATGAGTGGGTTTTTTGATGACTTGCCACGTGATACCTGCACCTAATAAATACCTAAAATCAATCGCAAGCCTAAAATTTTCGGAAATATAAAGTCTCAAAAACGGATAAATACGTTTGTGCGGATTAAAATAAATAAAATTTCTGCTGTTGAGAAAATCATCTACTTTGATATTTTTGATTTCTTGGTAGAGGTATGTGTTTTGGCTTTTGAATACAATATTTCTATTTTTGAAAGGCGAATACAAAAAATCAGCTTTGCCTCGCTGTGTCAAAATTAAGATATTGCCTGTCTGCCAATTGCCTGTGATGGCAACTCTAAACTCTACTTTGGCAGTATCGCCCTCGCTAATTTGCCCAAAAAGTTTAGGTGTAGTAAATCCAAAACAAAAAATATATATAAGCAGAAAAACTAAAATAAAAGCCTGAAAAGAACTGTTTTGGGCGTGTTTGTAGTATATTTTCATCTGTTTTTTTGTAAAAAATGTTATAAATAACTTGTAAATAAATATGTTAAAAAATATTTAATCAATCGCAAAATTATACAAAAACATGAAAAACGCTTTTTTTTGTGTTAATTTTGTAGGAAAAATTAAAAAACCCTAAAAGAACACAAAAAAAACATGAAAATTATTGGTGATTTGCTCAAAATATCAGGCTTATTTTTAATTGGTCTTACATTTGGGACATTTTTTGGCGTTTTTACGCTGGGTTTGGTATTCAATTTGGACACCACAACATTATTTTCTGATACACAAAAATTCGCAGAATTTTTTAACCAAATAAGTCTCCAACTTCACCCACAAGGCAGATGGATATTGTTGTATTTGCAGGCTTGTACTGCGGTAGGTGGATTTATCATGGCTACATGGCTATATTTGGTATTTTTTGAGCCAAAAAAATTTAATTATTTTGAATACAACCCACCCAAATTTTTATTTTATTTGTTGCCCATTTTTGCGTTGGTGATTGTGGTTATGCCTTTTACTTCGTGGGTTGTGGCGTGGAACAATGAGGTAAAATTTCCTGAGCCTTTTCACACTTGGGCAATGGAGAGTGAAAGTCAAGCACAAAGTTTGACCATTTTTTTGACAAATTTTAGCAATATTTGGGAATTTCTATTGGGTGTGTTGGTGATTGGCGTATTGCCTGCTGTGGGTGAGGAATGGCTTTTTAGGGGCATTATCCAAAAAAAAATGCAAGAACATTTTTCGCCAAATCCTTATGCACACCATATTGCAATTTGGATAAGTGCTATGACGTTTAGTGCGATACATTTTCAGTTTTTTGGTTTTGTGCCTCGTATGTTGCTTGGGGCTATGTTTGGCTATGTATATGTATGGACACAAGACATTCGTTTGGCGGTTTGGGGGCATTTTCTCAACAACAGTATTACGCTGATGATGGTTTATTTTTTCAAAAATGGCATTACAAAAATAGATGTCATCAAACAAGAAAGCCCTGATTTGTGGGTGGTTGCTGTTTCTTTTGTATTGACAGTTAGCATATTGTATTTTATGTATAAAAATGCGGAAATCAAAAGCCAAAAATCAGATATTTAAGATTTATTATTTTAAAATTATATTCTTCTTTGAAACAAAATACATTTTTTATATGTTTTCAATTTCAAATACATATATTTTTTTGTATGTTTTTGAGCCATTTTTTCAGCTGATATTCTTTACCCAAGTTGTGTGTTATATTTTTTTCAAAAAAATAACCATTTATTTTATCTTTTTCTGTGTCAAAGATATAAATTTATAAAAATTGATAATTTATAACTTGGGTTATTCTTAATTTTTTTTAATCTCTTTCAATGCTTTTTTATGTTTAAAAATATCTCTTTTAATACTGTTTTGCTGGTTTTGACGTATTGTTTTTTGGGTTCTCCAAATTTTATTTTTGGACAAAATACAAAAAATAAAGACTCAACCGTAAAAGTAATAACTACTGAAAAGCAAATTGAAAAACCAACCGAAAAAAACTTTGTATTTGTATTCAAATTGGACAATCGGTTTTCTTTTGCACAAGAGCAATTAATTTCTATCTATGGTTTTAGAACGGGTTTTAGGTTGTTCAAAAAACATGAAATAGGCATAGCTTTGAATTGGCTTGGGTCTAAAAATGTGTATAATATCAAAAATATGTCAACTGATAACAATAGTTTTGGGACTTTGACAAATGCAGAAAAATTGCAGGGTACTTTTTTTTATAAATATTTTGGTTTTTTTTATGAGCCAATTTTACACAAAAAAAACAAATGGGCTATCAACCTCCCATTGCAATTTGGGGGTGGAAAGGCAGGCGTAGATATTACAAATAGAGAAACGGGTGTGTTTATAGACCGCAAAGAGGCAAGTTTTTTGCTGTTTGAGCCTGCATTAACCGCAGAATACAAATTTTCTAAATATTTAGGTGTAGGTTTTGGTGGTGGTTATAGATTTGCATTTAGCGAGCAAAAAATTGTAAAAGATAACCTTACTAAACCTGTATTTATTCTAAAGCTAAAAATATATTTAGCAGATATTTTTCGTGATGTTTTTAAGCGAAAATAAAAATATGGTTCTACTAAGATTTATACGGAGATAAACCCACCCCTGCCCGAAGGGGAGGGAGATGTAATACATTGATTTATAAAGCCCTCCCTTTGGGTTGGGTCAGCAGAAGCAGGCTTTTCGCGTATAAATGTTAGAAGAACCTTTTTATTTTATCACCAAATGGAATTTATAGAAAGCATTTTTGTACAATATAATACCATAGAAAATTTGGTTTTTCACCAAAATCGCATACAAAAAGCACGGAAATTTGCAGGTTTTTTAGCTAAATCTTGGGTAGACGACCTTGAAAATATATTGTATGGATTTTTAAAAGATTTTTCAAAAAATACAAGTGTTTTAAGAAATATAAACCTTTCTGAAAATCAAGTTTATAAATTAAGGCTTTTATATGCTGATGATATTAATTCCTATGAAATTGTGCCTTATTTCCCAAAAAATATCCAAAAATTAAAACTCGTTCAAATCAACGATTATACATACACACACAAATATACAGACAGGGGAAAATTAAATAATTTCTTGGCACAAAAACAAGATGCTGACGAGGTGATTTTAGTGAAACATAATCGTCTTACAGACACTTCTTACAGCAATATTATTTGGAGCAAAGACCTCAGTATTTGGCATACAACGCCTTTTCCACTTTTGGAAGGTACTTTTAGGGCAAAATTATTGGCTGAAAATCGCCTTGTGCTTACAGATATTACGCTCCAAAATTACCAAGATTTTCCGTATTTCAAACTCATAAATGCCCTTCTTCAAGACAATTCGCCTATTTTGAATTGTGAGAAAATTAGCCCCCTAATCCCCAAAGAGGGAATTAATACAACATAAATATTATTTGCTCCCCCTTTGAGGCTAAGGGGCAATATTTATTTTCTTATTTTCCCTAAAAACTTTCGTAATTCAATATTATTTACAGAAATTTGCTACTTAAAATTTTAGTGTAATTAAAAAATGGATTTCTAAGTGTCATTTCCCAAAAACCATTTTCAAAACACTATTTAGCATTTTTCAGTTTTTATTTATTTTGAATGGATATTTTACCCCTGATACCCAATACATTTTTGGTGCAATTATTAACCACCAATGCAAGTTATTTTTTTTATGCCTTAGATGGTTTGATACTTGTTACATTATTGGGATTTTCTGCCTTGATTTCAGGCTCAGAAATCGCACTTTTTTCGCTCAGTCAAGAAGAAACCGAAAATCTGCGAAGTAGTGAATATGTAGCAGACAGGCTTTCCGCAAAATTATTAGACAGCCCACGTGAATTATTGGCTACAATTCTAATATTCAATAACCTTGTCAATGTATCTTTTGTAACGATTGCTACATACCTCACATGGGATATTGTAGGCACAAAAAAACCTTCAGGAGAAGTATTATTTTTTCTTACGGTAGTTGTTACAATATTTGTGTTATTTTTTGGCGAAGTTTTGCCCAAAGTATATGCAGGACAGCAAGGCGTATCATTTTTGCGTGTAAGTATTTATGTTATCAATTTTGCGTATTATTTTTTCCAACCACTTTCTTTTTTGCTTGTTAGCACATCAAGTGTAGTAGAAAAACGCATTAAAAAACGTGGCTACAAACTCCAAATTGAAGAGTTGCCCCAACTCATAGACGATATTCCGCTTGATGAAAATACGTCCAAAAAAGACAAGGAAATTCTCAAAGGCATTGTTAATTTTGGGAATATTTCGGTAAAAGAAATTATGACCCCAAAAGCCAAATTAACGGTTATCTCTAATAAAACAACTTTTGAAGAATTGCTCAATATCATACAAATTTCCAAATATTCGCGTATTCCTGTATGTGCCAATGATGATTTGGATAAAATAGAAGGTGTTTTGTATGTAAAAGACGTAGTGCCACACATGAAATCCCAAAATTTTAAATGGCAAACCCTCTTAAAAGAACGATATTATGTGCCAACTTTAAAAAAAATAGATAAACTGCTCAAAGAATTCCAAGCAAAACGTGTACACATGGCGATTGTAGTTGATGAATTTGGGCGTACCGCAGGTGTTGCAACAATGGAAGATATTTTGGAAGAAATTGTAGGTGAAATTGATGATGAAACTGATGATGAAGTAGCACCAATGCACATGAATTTGGACGAAAATACGTATTTATTTGAAGGAAAAGCAGAATTGGATTATCTGTATGAAATATTAAATATCCCTGCTGATTATTTTAAAGATATGGCAAAAGATAGCCACACCATCGCAGGTCTAATCCTTGAAATATTTGGAAAAGTACCTGAAATCACAGAGGAAATCCAATACGGAAAACTTATTTTTAGTGTTACAAAACGTACCGCCAAAATCATAAAGATTGTAAAAATCAAAGTTATTCAAGAAAAAGACAAAGAAAAATCAAAAGAAGACTAAACACATAAAAACTAAAAAAACCTCTTAATTTAGATTAAAAGGTTTTTTTTTGATTTTTTTTACAAAATCAGCAGGGTCAGACCTCCGTAAACTACGATACAGACCCAATTTTTTGAAAAATTGTGATTAAAAATATTTTGTTTAAATCGTTTCAAAGCACTTTTTTTTAATTCTAAAAAGATGTATAGTAGTAAGATTTAGCTTAAAACCCTAATACTTTTCGCACCCTTTGAAGTGTAATATGGGCAACCTCTCTTGCTTTTTGTTCGCCTTCTGCGAGTTTTTTCTCCAATTCTGGTAAATTGTTGAGGTAATAATTATAGATTTCACGTTCTTTTGTATATTTCTCCCAAAGGACTTCCAAAAGAGCGGTTTTGGCATGTCCATACCCATAATTACCTGCGAGGTAATTTTGACGCATTTCTGCAAGTTGTTCAGGTGTAGCAACCAATTTGTACAAATCTACGATTGTAGAATTATCAGGATTTTTTGGTGCTTCCATAGGCGTGCTATCGCTTACGATAGACATTACTTGTTTTTTGAGGGCATTTTTTTCCTGCAACACATCAATAATATTACCATAAGATTTACTCATTTTCTCGCCATCAATACCCTTTACCGTCATTACTTGTTCATCAACTTTTGCACTTGGCAACACAAAAATTTCTTGTTGATAAAAATTATTAAATTTTTCTGCAATATCTCTTGCCATTTCCAAATGTTGCACTTGGTCTTTGCCCACAGGCACAATATTGGCATCATAGAGCAAAATATCTGCGGTCATTAGCACAGGATATGTAAAAAGTCCAGCATTGACATCTGCCAATTTATCCGATTTATCTTTGAAAGAATGTGCATTTGCAAGCATTGGAAATGGCGTAAAACAACTCAAATACCACGAGAGTTCTGCCACTTCTGGGATTTCAGATTGGCGGTAAAATGTGTTTTTTTGTGTATCAAAACCAAACGCAAGCCATGCTGCAGCTACTGCATACGTATTTTCACGCCTTAACTTTGCATCTTTGATGGTGGTAAGCGAATGAAAATCTGCAATAAAGAAAAAACTTTCGTTTTTTTCGTCTTTTGATAGTGCAATCGCAGGGATTATCGCTCCCAAAAGATTGCCTAAATGAGGCTTGCCCGAACTTTGAATACCTGTTAGAATACGTGCCATAGAAAAAGCCCCCCTAACCCCCAAAGAGGGAATTTAAATTGAGGGAATTTGGAAAAATTAAGAATTATTTTTTTTATTTTTTTATAATCGTAGTTAGCGTTTTTTTACATTTCTCATATATTTATTCCCCCTTTGAGGTTAGGGAGTTATTATTTTCTGCATTTATCGCTACAATATTTTACTTCGTCCCATACTTTTTCCCATTTTTTTCGCCAAGAAAATGGTCTATTGCATGATACACATATTTTTTCGGGCAAATATGATTTATTGCCTTTGTACTTTTTTTGCATATAAATTTGTAAAAATAAAGAAACATCGCTTTAAATTTAGTTTTAATTTTCTGGATTTTCTAAGGTTTTTTTTTCAAAGATGCTTTTTTCAAAAATTTCTTTTCCAAAATCTTTTTGTTCAAAAATTTCTTCTACAATATACAAAGGGCGATTTTTTACTTCTTCAAAAATATTGCCTATATATTCACCAATAATACCCAACACAATCAGTTGCATACCACCAATAAGCGATATAAAAATAATTAAGGTAGGGAAACCTGGTGCTTTTTGATTGACAGTAACAAAAAAATGCAGAAAAATACTAAAAATTGCATACGCCACACTAAAAACTGACAAACAAAACCCCAAAAATATAGACCAACGCAAAGGCACTTTTGAAAACGCAATAATGCCCGCTATCGCAAAACTTACCAGTCGCCTAAGGTTATATTTGCTGACACCTTGTTGGCGTGTAGCAGACACAAAAGGTACAGCAGTATTTTTGAAACCTACCCAAGACACTAAGCCACGCACAAAAGGGCTTTTTTCACGCAAATCTTCTTGGAAAACTTTGTATGCCTTGCGTGAAAGCAACCTAAAATCTGCGGAAGATTCTTCAATAGGCACGCTTGACAATGAATTGATAAATTTATAAAATAATTGGGAGGATAATTTTTTAAAAAAACCAGCTTTTTGGGCATATTCACGCTTTGTATTTACGATTTCGTAGCCTTCCTCAAATTTTTCTAATAACAATGGAATTACTTGTGGTGGGTGTTCAAGGTCGCAATCCAACATAATCAAAGCCTCGCCATCACACAAATCAATGCCCGCCATAAGCGAAAGCTGATGCCCAAACCTGCGTGAAAGCGTTAGGAGTTTGGTATGGGCATTGTTTTCACAGATAGATTTTATTTTTTTTGCAGTATTGTCCCTACTTTTGTCTAAAACATAAATAATTTCAAACCAATATTTGTGTGTCAAAGGCAATAAACAGGTACGCAAAACGGTGTCAAAATGTGTAATGCCTTCTTCTTCATTGTAAACAGGTGTAATAATGTTGATTTTTTTTCTCATATTTTAATAAAACAGAAACTTTATAATTGAATTATCCTATTTTTTGGTGGTAGTAATTTATAACGTTAATTGATAGCATTAATTAGTGGTTATTAGTTGATAGTATTAAAAAGAGTGATTATTTTTGTTGAGAAAAAATATAAAAAGCAAAAATATGTAAAATGATTTTGATTTACTATTTTTTATCAACATACACAATAAAATACAACGCCAATAAAATACAATTAAACACAAAAAAAATGAAAAAACACGTTCTAAACTTCAAAAAATCCAATAAATCTTCTATTTTTTTTCCTAATTTAATGCTGATTTTTTTATTTTTTAGTCTAATTTTTTTTACAAATTGCCAACAAAAATCAGAAACAATAAGCACAAATACCAAATGTCAACATTGTGGTATGCCCTCCCAAAAATATCCTAAATGGCATACAAAAATGATATACAAAAATGGTAATATAAAATGGACTTGCTCACCACGTTGTATGCTTTTGCTGGTACAAAATCATAAAACAACCGCTCAACCTGTCCAAATATGGGTAAAAGATTATTATAATCTCAAAGAAATAGATGCAAAAAAAGCCTTTTATGTTGTTAAAAGTGATGTTTTGGGTCCTATGGGACAAGATTTTGTGCCTTTGGCAAATATGGCTGACGCAAAAAACTTTGTAAAAGAACACAAAAAAAACCAAGCAGAAAATCAACATAATATTTTAACTTTTTCAGATATAAATATGGAAATTATTAAAAAAGCATTAGCCCCCTAACCTCCAAGGGGAATAAACAGCCTTGAACTGCAAAAACTGACCAGTGAAAAAACTGAATTAACTAAATCAATGCACAATTTGCAAAAATTTGGTATTGATACCTGTGCTTGAAATGTGTTTTTTTGGCGTAACTTCCAAAATATGAAATACACTATTTTTAATAATATTAGAAAGGTGTATCAAAGGCAAATCATTTGCTTCACGTCCAAAAGGGTCTTCTACTTCCTCGCAAATAATCTCAATACCCAACAACGCATACCCCACCAAAAACATCATAGGCAATACAAAATAACCTGCACTTGCAACCAAACCAAAAGGCAACACAAACAAATACGTCAGCACAAACATTTTGATAAAACTACTGTGTGAAAATGGAATAGGCGTATTTTTGATACGCTCACATACACCAAGCACATCTAACATTTGCCCTAAAACGGGTTTTAAAACAGTTCTGTCTTGTGGTGGAAAATTTCCTATTGAAAATTGTATTTCAAGATTTTGAGATAAATTTTTAGCCACAAACTCAGGGATATGAGGCGAAAATGTAAGTTCACTAAAATAGGTTGGGTGTTCAAAAATCTCTAAATCTTCTTGGGTAATTCGTTCATCTCGCAAATGTGCTTGCAAAGCCATAGAAAAATTGGCAATTTGTGTGGCAAATGCTTGTCTTGTTTTGAGGTCATCAATAGGAATTAACGCATGTAAATGTGTCGCAAGCTGTCTTGACAAATTTACCAGGTTGCCCCAAGATTTTCGTCCTTCCCACCACTTATCATAAGAAGAATTTAAACGGAAAACCAACACAAAACTTAAAATAAAACCTAAAAACGAGAAAAACAAAGGGTCAATTTTAAAAGTAGTTTGCGGTAGAATATATATATCAAATAACACAATAAACAACGCATATACCACCAAATAGGCGTTATAAATAAGCAACATGCGTGTCGTATGTGCCTTGCCAAAACTCGTGTATATTTTATTGAGCGTAGTAGTCCAATTTTTGGTATCGTAAATAATCATTTTATAACTTGTTATTTGTAATTTCTTGTTTGTAACTTGTTTTATAATTTACCTAAAACAGTTTTTGTATGAAAAAATTTAAAAATCAATTTGCAAAATAAATAATTTTTTACATAAAATTTGTTTTTATACCAAATAATACCTTACATTTGTGATACAGAACCAAGTTCAGATGTAGATTTTTATTTAAAAACTTTGCAGGAATTTTTTATAAAAAAAACAGTTTATAAAAAACGCCTACAAATTAAGCCTAAGTGTTTCGTTCTGTAAGTTTAGCTTAAAATACTTATATATATTGGCTAAAAATATAGCCTAAGATGGAAGTTCGAATCTTCCCTACCGAACAAATGAAAATAAATTAAAGAACAAAATAAATAAAATTCGGTGGTGGTTTAATGGTAAAGCGTTGGTAGCAACATGATATTTTTTGCATAGCGTGTATAGGTGCGTATCCACAAAAAGGATACATGACTTATTAGCTCAGTTGGAAGAGCATATAACTGCTAATTATAGGGTCGTAGGTTCGAGTCCTACACAAGTCAAGGACAGGCACATAGGTAAGGTGTCTGTCCATTTTTGTTTTTTTAGTATTTTTATAAAAAATTGTGCAAAAAATGTATAAAAAATATTTGGAAACTAAAAAAAAATATATCAACTTGTGCAAAAAATAAATAATATATTTATTTTTAATAAATTTTCCATAGAAATTTATTTAACACACACATTTTCATAACTTTTTCTAAAAAAATCTTTTCTAAAATTTTTTAAATTTATGGCAAAAATTGACAAAGGTTATCGTTTTATGAAGGCATCTTCAAACGCCTCTAAATTCAAACCGTCTAAAAAGCTAAAAACCTCCTCTCTCCCACCAAAAGTGGATTTGCGTCCATTTATGACACCTGTTGAAAATCAAGGACAAACGTCAAGCTGTACTGCTAATGCGGTAGTAGGGGCTTGCGAGTATTTGATGAAAAAAATAAATCGTGATAGATACTATGACCTAAGTCGCCTTTTTGTATATTACAATGCACGTTGGAGGGGAGGCTCACAAGACAAAGATGGAGGCTCTGCAATTGTGTATGCAGTAGAGAGTTTGCAGAAATTTGGTGTTGCTTCAGAAGAAATTTGGGAATTTAGCAAAGCAAAAGTAACAACAAAACCAAGCGAAAAATCATATAAAAATGGCAATAAATTTAAAGTTGATAACTACGAAAAAGTAGAAACTAAATTGGACGATTGGAAAAAATGTCTTGCAGAAGGACACCCAATTATCTTTGGTGCAGCACTATTTGGTACGTTTGATGAATGTAATAAATATGGTGGTGTAGTCAAAATGCCCAAACCTTCTGATGCTTCACGTGGTAGTCATGGCTTACATGCTATGCTTTGTGTAGGATATTCTGATTCTGATGAGGTGTTTATTGTACGAAATTCTTGGGGAGCTGATTGGGGCGACAAAGGATATTGTTATATGCCTTACAAATACCTCATGAATCCAAAATTTAACCTAAACGACTCTTGGATTTTGCGTGCTGGCAATGGTACTGTACCTGACCCAAAAGCAAGCTGGAAAAAATCTGATAAATCTGTCGTAAAAAAAGGTAAATTTGCTGCTGCTGCAGCAGTGTCTGGTGGTGCTGGTGCTGGTATTGCTTCACAATTTGGCAGGTATAGCGACGACGATTACGCTGATGTAGAAATTGACCCAACAGAAGACGAATTTTATTTGGGTGATTATGACGATTTGGGCGAGCCAGAAGATGACTACATTGAATACGAAGAAGAACCAGATGAAGAAGACGAATCAATTTTTGCGGGTATGGACGAAGAAGAAGATGCAAACGAAGACTACTGGGACGATGAAGACTACAATGATGAAGAAGAAGATGACGATGAATACGACATAGACAGTGCGTATTTGGAGGACGAAGATGATGAAGATTACGAAGAGGAAGAAGAGGATGAAAGTGGCGGTGGTGGTGAAGAGGAGGAAGAAGAAAGTGATGAAGAGGAAGAATACGAAGAAGAGGAGGAAGAAGGTGATGAAGTTGAGGAGGAGGAGGAAGAAGATGATGAAGTTGAGGAGGAGGAGGAAGAA
>JANPJR010000006.1:0-10651 GCA_031425615.1 Cytophagales bacterium | reverse complement strand
TGCCAGCTCAAAAACGTGTTCAAATTGTGGGTGTAAAAAAGAAAAATTATTGTTATCAGAAAGAATATTTGTTTGCCCAAGTTGCAAATTTGAGGCAGACAGAGATTTGAACGCAAGTATAAATCTTGCCAAGCAAGCGGTTAGTTAGCCCGCAAGTGTGGAGTGTCAAAAAACTTGCGTCTGATGACAAGGGGACACTGTGAAGCACGAAGTAAATTGCAAATGTTAAAATTTGTGTAAGTTTTATGTAACGGTGTTTGTTTCCTTGTGGGGGGCTATTTTCTTAAAAAACCTTTCAATTTGTGTAGTGTCTAAGGCGTTGAGTGTTTGGTTTTTGGTAAGGAGTCCTTTATGGGCTATATTTATTCCAAAAATCATATTTTCTAAATTTTCCATACTATGTGCATCAGGGTTTATACTGAGCCAAGCACCTTTTTCTACTGCGAGTTTTATCCATCGCCAATCCAAATCCAAACGATAAGGACTTGCATTTATTTCTATTGCTACTTGATTTGCGACACACGCATCTATGATTTTGGGCATATTGACTGGATAGCCCTCACGTTTGAGCAAAACTCTGCCCGTAGGGTGTCCTAATATATGCGTATAAGGATTTTCAATGGCTTTTATGAGGCGTTGTGTTGCTTGTTCTTCGGTCATTTTGAAACCTGTATGAATAGAAGCTACTATATAATCAAATGTTTTTAGTACATCATCAGCATAATCCAAATTTCCATTGCCCAAAATATCACTTTCTATGCCCATAAATACTTTAAAGTTTTGCCCTTCATAACTCAAATTTATTTTTTTCACTTCCTCTATTTGAACCAAAACCCTACTTTCATTCAATCCATTAGCATATACCGCAGATTTTGAGTGGTCACTTATCCCAAAATATGCAAAACCTAACATACGTGTATGTTCTGCCATTTGTGTAAGTGTGTGTTTGCCATCGCTGTACGTAGAATGATTGTGCAAAATACCTTTCAAATCTGTATATTCTACCATTTTAGGGATTTCTTGTAGGTCAAATTCTCCTATATTTTCACGCAAAGCAGGCGGAATAAGTGGCAATTTTGCTTGCTTGTAAATATCTGTTTCTGAGGTAAATTCTTTTTGATATGCTATGTTCCAAAGGTTATTTTGGCTTTCATTATTTTTGCCCAAATCAAGTGTATGAAAAAGATGCTCTACTGATGCAGATTGCAAGAAAACTTGGCTCACATAATATTTCTCTTGCACAAATCTTACTTCTATTTTGAGTAAATTGGTTTTGAAATGTCCTGACCAAAGAAAAACACCAGATTTTTGAGGATTTTTTTCTAAAAAATCACAATTATCCAATAATTGTGTAACATTATCAGCTTGTTTTTCCACACAAACCCATTCTAATACATCTACAATAGGCATTTTTCTGCGAATTTGTCCTACAAGCACCATATCATTTGGTTTTATTTGATTTTCCAAATAATTGACTACTTTTTGTATATACGGAATTGCGTGTGCATAATAAATTTTATCTGAGTTTTCGTCTTGGAATAGAAGATGTTGGCGTATGCTTTCTTGTGTTTTTTCACCAAAACCTTTTATATTGGCTATTTCATCATTTTCGCAGGCTTGCAAAAGCATTTTAGTATCTGTGATATTATGTTCTTGCCAAAGTAAGCGTACTTTTTTCACACCCAAACCTGGTACTTTGAGAATATTTACTACACCAATCGGAATGACTTGTAATTTATTTTGTAATTGGTGGAAAATACCATTTGCTTTTGCATCAATTATTTTCTTAAAAATAGCTTCACCAACCGCAGGAATTTTGCGGATTTCAGGGTCGGTCATATCCATGATATTTTTTTGCAACGCCAATATAGATTCCACAGCATTGTTGTAGGCTTGCAATTTAAAAAAGGCTTCACCTTCAAGCTCTAAAAGTTGGGCATAAAGTGTAATTTGTCGTGCAAATTCTGTATTCTCCATAATATTTTAAAAAAGTACTTTTTGTTTTTTCAAAAATACTAAAAAAATAGAAAAAATGCAGAGAAAATTATCATGTTTTTATTTTTTCGCTTTATTTTCCTAAAAATTATTAAAAAAATAATTATCATCTGTTTGGCTATCTAAAATTTATACAAAAAAACTTATCCACATTCATATTTTAATATGTGGATAACTATTTTTAGGCGTTAAAAACTTTACGCCAAAATTGGTGTAAAGCCTTTCCACGTTTGTAAAACCGCATAATTCTTGCCCAATACAAACAAAAAAAACTTATCCACATTCATTTTTAGGAATGTGGATAAGCTCAAATGATTTATATTCTTGTCATTAAGAAAATAAATATTATAAAAGCAAACGTACAGGAGCAAAAATACGATACCCCAATATAAAACTAAATGTATGATAATATACTGCATTGGTTATTTTTTCGCTTTTGAATGTTTGGTTGATATAATTGTAGTGCAAACACGCCAAAAATCTATCGCCTTGATAGCCCCCCATGATTTTTAATTCAGGCACTACAATATTGTATTGCCATGTTTGATTGTTTTTTTGCACATTTTTGTTGTTTTGTACGCCTATATCAGTGCCAAGCCAAACATCTGCATACAAAAACCAACCTTTGGTATTGGCAACATAAATGGAAGGCGAAACAGAAAAATTTATGCTGTTGTAAATACTTTCATATACGCCAAGTGAGAAATCTCTGCTTTGCATTTTTTCGCTAAAAAGTGGTCTATCATTGCTATATTTGATATAATTATATGCTACGCGATATGCCCAAGAGAATTTAGTTTTGATTTGCTTAATACCAAAGTTGTTGGGTAAGCCAATGGCAAATTTTTTGTATTCAGGATAATATTTGGCGCTTATATGCACCCAAGTAGCTTGCATATTGTTGAACCTATTGAAGGCATTAGCATCTTCTTGTGGAGCGTATTGGTGTTGGTTAAAATTTTCATCATAAAAACCGCGTTGTCCAATGTAATTTGCGTTTAATGCCAAGCCTTTATTTTGGTATGCAAGTTTGATGTTTTGCGAATTTTGTTCGCCATATTTTCTTTTGCTGCTATCTGTTTGGGGCAATGTGCTTGCAAATACAAGTGAAATGTCTTTGAATTGGAAAGCAACACCAGAATAAAAAAGTGCGTCAGATTTGAGTTTGAGGCTTTCTCTGTTTGTGCTGTCTATGCTTTTGTCAGGTATGAGATTTATTTCAAAGGTTTTGTATTCTTGGAAATAAGAAAACATCATACGATTTTTTAAATCTTTTATATACAAAGTATCATAATATTGTGCAAAAGAGTTTGTGCAATATATTATACTAATAAAAAAAATAATTATAATTTTTTTCATAAAATGGTTTTGTGAAATTTTAAGTAATGATTAAATTATTATTTTCCCAAGACAAATGTGTATAAGGCACAGTAATATGATATTTCTCACGACCATCTGCTAAATAATCTTTGGTAGTATATGCTTTTGTATTGACTTCAATATTTTTTGCCAAATATTCTGTATTTTCTATTAATACACGCCATACCAATTCATTTCCGTTGTTTTCGGTGTTAAACCTAATTTTTAGTTCTTTCATAATTTTCGTTTTAAATTTTTTAAATAAAATAAGACTTTCCCAAACATCTCTCCAAAGGCTGGGCGTTTTTTACTGGATAAGGCGTTTTATTTTTTTTAACACTGACATTGCTATATTCAATGCCAACAATAGTGTTTCTAACACTAACAACTGTGTTTCTAAGATTGAAAACTGTGTTTCTAATAAAATTCTTGCAAAAACGTGTTATATACTGCATTTTGAGAATATTAAATTATCAAAACAATGCTTTTGCAAGAAGTCTATTTTTATAACATTACTTTACATATAGATTTTTATTCAAACCTCTATATTTGCCTCTCAATTTTCCGCCTGCACTTGTGAAATTACCTGTTGTAACTTCTATTTGTCTATCTAATTGGCAGTAAGAAGAACCAATAGGTAAAAGATTGAGTTGTGTAAGTGGCAAAATAAAACTGTTAGCCCCAATAGTTCCCTGTAAAAATACTTGAAAATTGGTGGGTACTGCATTGCTACCAATCGTAAGTCCGCCCAATTCGCCTGCTCCTATTGCATCACCTACCCACGTGTAGGTATATGCACTTGTACGCCTAAGCGTATCAATAGGACTACTTGTGGGCGTGCTGTTGATTTCTTTTGACAAGGTAACTACATTGATGTAGGTAGTGCCTTTAGTATCTTTGAATGTAAATGTACCGCTTACAATTCGTCCTGCATATTCTTTGCGGTAATAAGCAAATATGCCATCATAAGGAATTGCGTCAGCGTTAAACCTTACTTCGCTTGGAGCAGTCAGTTGCAAGTTTGTGCCTATACTATTGTTGAATTTGAAAACTGCAGAAGCAAACGTTTTGTCTTGATTTTTGTCATAAAATAATTCGTATTCTGCATAAATAGTATCTTGATTGACATCAACAGACTTTGCTGGGTCGCAAGATTTTAAGGTAATCATTGCAAAAACTGCAAAAAATGAATAAGCAAAAAAACTTTTTAAGGTTGATTTCATGTTACGTGAATTTTTAAGGTTAAAAATTAAATAAAAAATATAAAAAATTAGTTTGAGACTAACTTTCCAAAAGTTTTAAACTTTTGGGAAGTTAAAATATCTTTAAATTCCTCCTTTGCGAGTTAGGGGCTTTATTTCCAAACAGGAATATTATCTGCTTTGAGTTTTGTACCAAGTTTTTCAAATTCTTTTTTGGTCAAATAATGTACTTTTGGAAGATACCAACCCAAAAAACCATTGTGATGGTTGCGTGCTATCAATTCGGGATTGTATTGTGTAGCACTCCAAATTACATTTTTCCAAGGAAGATTTATTTCGTGTGGTGTTTTTTCAAAAGCCCAATCGTCGCCTATGCTCATCCACCTCAGCGTAATGGCTTGTGTATCTGTATGTCCAAAATTGACCCAAGTAGCATTGTTGTCTGTGGTGGCATTAGTGGGTTTGTCTTCGGGACGAGAGTAGACAATAATGTATTTTCGTTCTTCATCTATCGTGATTTCATCGTCCATCACAGAACTTTGTTCTAATCCTGCAAGTTTGGCAAAAGGAAATGCTGCATCATAAGTGGTAAAAGAGAAGTATCTGCATTGTGCTTTTTCTAATGTTTTAGCACCATTTCTGGTATTGGGAAAAGTAGGTAATTTTCCTGTGAGAACGATTACATAGCCTTTTTTGATAGAAAACCCTCTTTGCAAATAATTGATATAATTGCAACCTGTGGCATGAGGCTCATAAGAGGCAGGAGGCGGTTGGTTTTCACCTCTACCATTTACACCCAAATCAAGTTTTCGGATATAGGCTTTGTCCTTTTCGGTGGTTTTGTCTAATGCCCAAGCTAATCCTGTGGAGATAGAAAGCCAAATCCCGTAAGCCTTATTCCAGCCTACAATAGGACCATTATATTTTCCAGAATGATTATTGCCTTTTTTACGGTTGGGCATTGTAGCATTGGCGATTTCTGCAAACTTTTTGAAATTGCATTGTATAAAAAACTTTTCACCTGTTGAAAGTTCGTAATGTACTTTTGGCAATTTGACACCACCCAATTCATCTCTACCCTTGTCCATTGCATAATACCTAATCCAAATATCGCCCAAGTCGTATAAGCCACGCCCATGACCATGTTTTTTGTCAATGCCCCAAGGTCCTTGAAACTGCAAAGCAGAGCCAAACCTATGATTGCCTTTGCCACGATAAAAAGGTGGTTGATGTGCAGGTACATTGAGTTGTGTAGGGTTGCCTATTGCCATTGTATAAGTTACTTTGTAACTGCGATTAGTAGCCATACGGTTGCCTCCTATTCTAAAAGGGTTTTCATGTCCTTCATTTGCATCAATATCCACATCTACAATGCCAACTTCCCCTTTTCCAGCCCATTTTGCGTAGCGGTATTCAGTACTTTCAAAAGGCGGTGCTACTTGGATATTGAAAAAACGACTATACGGAAAATCTCCTTCTATTACCAATTTAGCCCCAAAAGGCAGACACAAAGCAGGCAATACAATATAAGTGCAATTTGGGTCAGGGAAAGAGGCGTATAGTTTGTTCAAATCAATTTTATGTGTTTTTCTAATGCCCCATTGCTGATCGGGTTTTATTTCTTCATATTTTTGAAGGGAAAAATTGTTAAATTGTATGGTATCTAAACCCACAGGCAAAAGATATGAAGGTAATTGAGCAGGTTTTTCGCCTTTGAGCCAAAGTCTGATATAATTTTCCAGATTGTCAGACCAAAGTTGTGCATCTATTTTGATTTTGGTGTGGTCGCCAAAAGGATATGCAGGAGGCTTGGGCAAACACGTAGGCAAAAGCAATAAAAGTATAATAAAAAAAGCGTGCAAGGTTTTTGGCATATATTTTTTTTTCTAAATAAAAAGGTTGGATAGAAACGAAATACACGCAAAACTCTTTGCTTTTTTGTTAAAAAAGGTTTTTTTTGAACGAAAAGCATTTTTTTTGAACGAAAAAAACATAACTCAAATGTTTTTTTTGAAATTTGTAAAAATAAAAAATAAAAAAATGAAAATTTGGTTACATAATTTTTTGAAAAAATATCCTTATGACCTTATTATTTGGCTTATTTTTTTCTTTATTTCTTGGAATTTTTATCGTGAATGGTTGCCTTTACACAAAATATATTTTCCTCAAAATTGGATTTTTTTATTCAACTGTGTATATATTGCTACATTTGTTCCTTTTCCATACCTTATTTTATATTTAAAAAAATATTTTTGGAAAAAAGATAGAATTAAAACCGCCAAAATGCAATTTTTTGCGTATGGATTTGCAATTATGTTGTTGAGTTCTGTGTATTTTGCGTATTTAGATGTGTTGTTTCTACAAAACCAATCCTTTGCGTGGATATTGGATTGGGAACACCTATTGGCAAGAGTGCCTTATTTTATTATTTTGAGTTTGTTGGTGTATTGGCTTGATGTGCAAAGAGGTTTTGAAACAGAAAAAAAGGTATTTTTGGAAAAAATAACCCAAATAAATAACCAAAAAATAACAGAAAAACCCATAGAACAAAAAAATATCGCACCAAAAACTACTGACAATGCGACATTTATTCAAATAAAAAATAATGGCTTGACTGAAAAAATTTATTTTGAGCAAATATTATTTATAGAAGGTGCAAAACAATACCTTAAAATCTTCACCACCGAAAATACTTTTATACATTTGGACAGTTTGAAAAATATGGAAAATATTTTGCCCCAAGAAAACTTTAAACGTGTGCATAAATCTTATATCATCAATACATTGAAAATAGAAAAAATCCAAAAATCTAAAATATTCATTGGAAAAAATATTATTGCCATTGGCAGGAATTATAAAGAAAACCTGAAAATTACTTGATTTTTCCCCTATAAAAAAACTTATCCACATTCATATTTTGGAATGTGGATAAGTCCAAATGATTGGTTACTCATTTTTGAGAAACTAATCCTATACGTTTTAGGCTTGTTTTATTGTGTGATTTCGCTCCTCAAATTTGAGGAGGTTGTAAAATATTGATGATTAAACACTTTGAACATTTGCCCTTTTCTTTAATCCAAACTTATCTGTCCCCACGAGGTTGTGTCAGGCAGGCGAATTTTGTCGCTGTCCTTAGAATTGGTGATAACGCTGACGCTGTTGCTCAACCATTTAAAAAATTCTACAAATTTAACACCCTCCAAACGCATAGGAGGCGTGCTTGGGTGCGATATTTTGCGTAAAGTTTCCATATCTGCATCTTTTACACCAATCGGAAAAAACAAAAATTTTCGTTCATTTACGCCTTCATTTATCTCAAACATCGCTTTTTCCATGTCTTGGTCGCCATCAGGCGAACCATCAGTGATGAGGATAATAAAAGGACGATAATAAGATTGCCCTGTTTTGCGATACCAATGTTTGCGGTTTTCTACTTTGAGGATTGCCTGCAAAATACCTTCTGCGAGTTGTGTAGAGCCATTTGCTTCCAAAACAGGCAATTTGAGGTTGCGCACCAATATGGGTTCTTGCACACATTTTACTTGACTTTCAAAGGTAATCACACACACCTCCAAGCGTTCAGCAGATACTTCATCTTTCACTACTTGGTAATAAAATTCCTCTAAACCTTTGTTTAATTCTCTTATCCCCTCGCCTACCATAGAGCCAGAAGTATCCAATAATAACACACAAAGGCATTTTTGCTCATAATTAAGTGGGCTTTCTGCCAAAAAATCATTTATTGCCATAAAAAATTGTTTGAAATATTGTTTTTTTTGATTTAACGTAATCATTTACCCCTGAAAATCTTTCAAATACAATTCAATTTGTTGCTGGTGGTGTTCTGCGTGGTAAATTGTGTTGTAGAGCATTTCCCTAATGGTCAAATTGCCCAATAATGGGTGTGGCACACAAAGCGTATCAAGTTCAGTTTCGGTAAAAGTATCAACTTTGGCATTTAGCGTAGCGATAAGGTCGTTCAACATACCACAAAACTCATTTTTTTGCGTTTCTTGTAGCATTTCGGGCAAAAAACGACTTGGTGCTTTTCCGCCTTCTTGTAGTTTTTGGATATAGGTGTTTTTCAAATCTTGGTACGAAATATTTGCGTGTGTAGGCGAGCCAAAATTTTGTGCAATCATTTCTTTTGGCATATCAAAAAACTTTACAAGTGGTTTTACACATACAACCAAATGATGTAATTGCTGCCCCGCAGTCCATTTTTCTTGGTACGAAAACATAAAAGCAGACGCGGAAAGCCCTTTTATATGTGTAGTAAATGCTTCGTAGCTTTGTATGAGTGCTTTAGCAATATTTTTTTTGTCCATGATTTTTAGTTTTTTTGAAAAGTTTTTAAAATCCAAAATTACGATATTTTTTTTCTAAATTATGCAAGTTGTTAGTTATCAGCATTAAGTTGTCAGTTTTTTTGGAAAATCTTAAAATTTAAAAAGTTCTTCCCAAAAAAATGCGTATTTTTGCAAAATTTTATTTTGTATTTTAAAAGAAAATTATTTTTACTAAAAAAATGAAAAAAGATATTCGCCAAATTACCTTATTGGAATTGCAAAGTTTTTTGAAAGAAAATAATGAAAAACCTTTTCGCGCCCAACAGATTTTGGATTGGCTTTGGAAAAAATCTGCAAAAAGTTTTGAAGAAATGTCCAATATTTCGGTTAGTTTGCGTAATCTATTAAATGAAAATTTTAGCTTTGATACTGTCCAAATCCACACCACACAAATTAGCAATGATGGCACGATAAAAGTGGCTTTCAAACTTGCAGATGGTAATTTGGTAGAAGGCGTGCTTATTCCTGCAACTGACCGTATGACTGCTTGCGTGTCCTCACAAGTAGGTTGTTCGCTTACATGTAAGTTTTGTGCTACAGGTTATATGACACGCAAACGCAACCTGTTGCCCTCTGAAATCTACGATCAAGTAGTGCAAATAGATGCACTTGCAAAACAACATTATCAAATGCCTTTGACCAATATCGTATATATGGGTATGGGTGAGCCTTTGCTCAATTATGCCAATGTAATGAAAAGCGTGGAACTTATCACTTCGCCAGCAGGCTTAAATATGTCTTACAAGCGTATTACGGTATCTACCGCAGGCATTGCCAAAATGATAGTAAAATTGGCTGAAGATGGTGCAAAATTTAATTTGGCACTTTCACTACATGCAGCGAATGACGACAAACGCAATGAAATAATGCCTATCAATGATAGCAATTCGTTGGAAAACTTGGCAGATGCCTTGAAAGAATATTATCATATTACCAAAAATCCAGTAACATACGAATACATTGTATTCAAAGATGTAAATGATACACTTCAAGATGCACAAGAATTGTATCAATTTACAAAACATGTGCCTTGCAAAGTGAATATTATTGAATATAACCCAATCCAAGAAGCAGATTATCAAAATACTTCGGAAGAAAATTTATATAAATTTCAAAGGTATTTAGAGAAAAAAGATGTAAATGTGCATGTGAGACGTAGCAGAGGCAAAGATATAGACGCAGCATGCGGACAACTTGCTATAAAAGAAGTTATCAGTTAATTCAGTTGTTAGTTAATTCAGTCTTTTCAGTTGTCAATTTAAGGCTATTTATTCCCCTTTGGGGTTAGGGGCTTTTTGCAACCATTCTTTTGCTTCGTCCAAATCTTTGAATATTTGCATTTGTACGTCTCCTTCTTTGTTGCTTTGGTTGATATACATTTGTAGGCTTATTTTGCCAAAATAATCTTCTGGTTCTACAAATGCCTTTTTGGTGATGCCATGTTTCAAATAATGTGGGTGGATAGTGGTGGAAAGCCATTCAAATATATCAGGTGAAAGCACTTTGAGTAGACGACTGTCTGCCACAAGTTTGAGGTCTTGGTGGTGTGTGCGTTGTTCCAAAATTAAATCTACAAGTGATAATAGGAATCCTTTAGGTTTGCATTAAAAAACAGAGGTGAAAAAATGTTCAAAAAAATAACTAACTTTTCACGTCATTCCCACAAGCAAGCCTTATAACACCAACTAAGAATATTTTTTTTGATATGTCTTTTCCCTTGATGGAAGGTTGCTTGTGTTTTTTTCA
>JANPJR010000005.1:0-2236 GCA_031425615.1 Cytophagales bacterium | reverse complement strand
GGAATCGCTTGTCAGTGTAAACCAGTGTAATTGGACTTCGCATTTCTGCCTTAAAGGAGTATTTGTTATATGCTTGGCTTATTGTATCACTTAGAAAATGTGGTCATCTGGCACAGGCTACTCACGCACCGATAAGGTGTATTATGTCCATTAGCTTTTGGAATGAATCCGTATTTGTGTTTGATGATGTATTTGATTCTAGTCATCACTTGTGAATGGAGATTTAATAATTCGACCTGGCGCCCACTGACAAGCACGTAATATTTGAGATTTTTTTGAATTATCACATCAAAGGATGCTCTGGCGTTGTTAAACTTTGCTCCTCTGGTGAGTCTTTGTAATTTGAATCTTTCAAATATCACTGTAGTTTGGACAGCTTCATGAATTGCCATTCTGTCCGTCTTCCGACAGATTCTTCTTTGGCAGTGATCTTA
This sequence comes from Cytophagales bacterium, assembly GCA_031425615.1. Lineage (GTDB taxonomy): Bacteria > Bacteroidota > Bacteroidia > Cytophagales > Microscillaceae > JAAFIN01. Next base: position 1,802 of record JANPJR010000005.1, on the reverse strand, counting down.
TATTTTAAGGCTTCACGGAGTGTAATCTGCCTTGTCCTAGATTAGATAACTCGAACTTATTCAATTATCGGTTGACTAGGAGTTGTCTCAAGGAATAAGTTGTGAACTATTTGCCGTCGCAAAATAACTTGTGAGTGTTTAATGGCCAGTTTATTATATTCTCGCTGATACAAAGTACTTTTGTTTCAGTTAGTAGTACTTGTTTAAAAGGTTTGTTAGTGGACTTAAGTGATTCCCATATAATTGTTTTTTGTTGCTGTTTGGATTGAGACACAATGAGCTTTAGCAAATAAGATGGAAATTCCTAAACGATGTTTGGAGGGTGATGTGGCAGTGAGCTCTTGCCATGTCTTAAATCCGTGTAGCATTTCCTTGACCTCATAGTGGCGAATTCAAAGGTACATTGATTTTTAGTTCACTAAATAGTTTGTGTAATGAGGAAGAGACACAATTTGGTACTATGCCTTTGATGATGTTGAAAGCTCCGATTGTAACTCCGTATTCCCCAATGTGTTGCAGTACATACCAATGCTTGTTCATTTCAGTGACGCCATCAATTTGTTTTAAAGATCCATAATCATCGGTAGTAAGAATATGATTTAAACCCCCGGTTAGCGTGCTTGGTATGTTGAACTCTTTGATATTTGGGGAAATATTCTCTTTCGCTCATGTTGTTGTATTGTGGCCCGATACGATATTTATCTGGGCTTAGTTAGTCTTACCATTGGTTGCATCTCAAAGTGATTATAAATGAATTTCTCTTGACTTCTGTGCATTGCGACGGCATTTGTACCAATCAAAAGTTATTATTTCTTCGAGTTTCTTGATTTATCACCTTGTTAAAGGTCGTGATTTAAATTTGACCTTAAATCTTTAAGTTTCACTTTCAGATTTTTTTGAGAAGACAGAAATGAATTTAACTTCTTCCAATATAGTTGCATTAAAAACTCTGGCAACCAAGGAAATTTACTTGTTTTTCAGAGTTATTATTGTACTTGAAATAAAATTCCAATGATTGTTTTGTCAAGATTGTCTAAAATTTGTTGATTATTTGTAGTCCAATCGAATTTGCTGCATATGGAAACTCTACTTAGTTCTTAATGTGTGTCGATTTTGTGTGGTGCTTATTCTATATAACTTCTAGAAATTTTATTATTTCAGTTTTTGTTAGTAGCACTTAATGAGCATGAGGGAAGTACATACAACACTGGAATAGCGTTCAAATAAAATTATTGCAGAGCTACATCAATAAATAAATCGAGCGTAAGCATCTGAATTTATGTCCCACATAGATAATACTTCGTCATTTTTTGATATCAAACTCTCCGTGAACTGTGAATCATTCTTCATCATAAGTCTTCTTGGTTATGGATGAACTCCAAATGAATTTCTCAAGTGATGCCAATGATTTTGATAGCAAGTCTGACTAAAAAATTGTAGTAAATGTGTGGTCAGTATGCAATTATTATTTCGCTACGTCTTATACATTTTCCTAATCATTGTCCTAATTGATATGGGTCGCATAGGCCTGCATGAATTTTGCCACAATGAGGTTATCAGTCATTATTGTATCAGTTCATCTTTGTTTATGGCAACTTTCTGCTTCCATGACGTAACTAGAAATCAAAATGATACCTTGCTTGTGAGCTAATTTAAGGCATTGCTTTATGTCTTGCTTGTTCTCTTGGTTCCAATTAATGTTTCTTTCGCTAAAACACGTTACATCGACTTGCCACTCTTTGATCATTGGTATGCTATGTTCTAAATTCTGCCGTGAGTTTTATGTTTTGATGCTATTAAGA
>JANPJR010000004.1:0-1862 GCA_031425615.1 Cytophagales bacterium | reverse complement strand
CAAACAAAAAAAGTATTCCATAGCAATTTTTTTTGTATTTTATCAAATTTTTGCTTTTAACTAAAAACAGTATTCTACTCGTGATTTCGATTACAAAATTACAAGAAAAATAGAACCATACATATATCCGTGTGATTTGATATATAAATTCGAATGAAATAGCTACTATCTTCGAAAGTTAAAAAGGCAGTTTTATAAAGAAAGTAAAGTTTTGTAATCATGTCCACCATCACTTTCTAGATTCGATGTTATCATCATGATTTGGTATGGAGGAATCAGTGTCAGATTTTGATGTATGTTGATTATGTTGTTGATTATGATGATCTTTCTTATCAATCCGAACAAGTTCGAATACTAAACTACTACCATATGGTGGCCAATATCTCCAATCACTACCATCATCATCTGCTAAGAATTCAGCACCAAGTGCATATAATATACCTAATATTGTAACATCATGACAACTATATATAACAAATGGACGTTGTTGATCATGATTCGTTAAATATAGTATACTTTGCATCTGATTTACAACCTCACGTAAAACAGGTGCAGCAATTGAAACGTTTATGTTGATACCATTGTCTAAATCTCCATGATAAATGTGTTATAGTTTGATATGACATTGCTTGTAATGTTTGTTCAATATGATCTTCATTTTCATAATCACTAAACTTAGCAAGTTTAACATCATGTGCTGTACGACAAACAAAATGATCAGCAGCTTCAACCCAATTAATACCAGATGGTGTCTTTGATGTATAATCTGATGTCTTATGTGATTTAATTAAAGTTGTTGTTGCATTATTTAAATAATAACGTATATCATGTTTCGTAGTACTATTATTTTCGTTAGTGGTAGCGGTGCTACAGCTACAGCTACAGCTGCTGTTTGTTGTTGTTGTTGTTGTTGTACTTGTTGTTTTTTCTTACGTACTAATCCTGGTAATATATTTGCTAATCGTGCTGCTACTGGTGCAGCTGCACCAGCACGACGTAAAAATTCATCTGATTGTATCACTTCTGATACTAATTGTGCAAGGACCAGGTCGTGTTGCAATAGTACCACTACGAAGAGATCGAATATTCACCCTTTTTTGTTCATAATATTTTTTCTCTTATACTTTTACTATTTTTTATAAATCCACTGTATCATCAAAGGAACGGAGTGTAGCTATATCATCAAAGGAACGGAGTGTAATAATAATATGATGAGGTATTCTTAATATCCAATTAAAACTACTATTATTATTAGTATGAATATTATTACTACTATCAGTAGTAGGTAGATGCCGACCAAGATCTTTTTGTATCTCTTTTAACATTTTAGTACGTTTTGATAATAATATAATATCATCATAATATTGTTGCTGTTCTTTTTTATTTGTATTTGTATCATTATTATTATTATGAATTGGTATAAAAGATGGTGTCATATTACGATACATTGGATCATAACGTCGTACAACGCCTTTCATCATATGGACGTGATAATGATGGTAATTCATATTGAGGTAATGATACTAACACATTATTATTATTATTATTATTATTATAACTACAAGTCAATAATGAAGTTTCAACATCATTATTATTGCCATCATATATATTTACCCGTATTCGTGGAATGAATCCATGCTGCTACGCAATGTATTCAAGCAATAGTAGCAGTAGCGCCATCGACTCCAACGACATAAATTACAATATTACAATATTATCATCATCATCATACTGCTATTAAAGCAGCGATAATCATAATGATGTGGTTTAGAACTTGCACATTGAATATGCAGTATTTGTTGCCCGCCGTTTTCGACGCAGCAGCGATGTTGCTAGAGTAGAGAGTATTTGGAAGAAGTATT
>JANPJR010000003.1:0-1815 GCA_031425615.1 Cytophagales bacterium | reverse complement strand
GTTCGCTGAGGGCTTGGAGGGTATTACGCAAGGCGTTGCCGGGGTTGACGATCGCTTCTGCCAGGAGTGTGGCGATCGTAACGCCGACTTGTAAGAGTTCATGAAGCACGTCTTTAATCACCTGTACGGTGCGTTGTGCAGCCCAAGCCATCAAATCTGCAACGGCAGCTCCTGCCGCAATCATGCCTCGGACGATCGCGCCGACGGTGGCTAACCCTGTTTTTTCAATCCAGAGCAGGATACTTTCGACCGTGTGTCCGGCTTTGATGAGGATTTCACCCACGATCGCCAACGCTTGGTCGCCTGCTTGTTGTGCCCAAGCAATCACCTGAGAAACCACCATGCCCGCGTCATTAATGGCGTTAATGACCTGTCTCAAGATTGCATCGGATTGCGCTTTTGCCCAGTTGAGCACCTCAGAAATCGATCGTCCTACGGTTTGAATTCCATCCACAAGGGTGCGCCAAGCGATCGCCGCGACATCTTCCGCTTGGTTCAAAATCCAATTGACCACATCGCCGATCGGTCCGGTATAACGCAGTATTGCATTGAGCGTCCGGCGGAACATAAGATAGCCTTGGGTCAGAGCAGTCTTAAGGAGAGTCGCGACGGATTTACCAGCCTCCAGCGCGGCTTGAATGAGTCGCTGAGCAAGATCCCACGTCGATGCCATGGTTGCTCGGGTGAACTCAACGATCGTTTTCCCTAGTTCAAAAACGGCTTTCACGGCTTGAGAGAGGAGATTACCCGTTAGGTTTACTAAATCCCGCACCACTTCGACGAGAGTGCGTCCCAGTTGGAACGCCGCATCTACAACTTTACGGACGGCAGCGTAACCTTGCTGTGCCAGGTTGATAATCAGATCTCCGAGTTTGCGTCCGAGGTCGAAGATTCCGCCAACGACTTCTTTGACAACATCGATCGCGGCGGTGGCAATGAAGGCCGCAAGATCTACCAATGTTCCGGCAATGCGACCGATCGCAGCCGCTGTACGACGGACAAACTGTAAGCCCTCATTTTTGACGTCATTTAAGATTGATGAGAATGCTCGTCCGGTATCACGGATGGTCGTCAGGACCGTATCGAAGAGGTTTTGGGGTTGGGTGATGGCGGTGATTACGATGGTTCCGACCGCTTTGCCGATCGCGATCAAGGCACGGACAGCTCCTGCTAATAGCGCCGCACCAAACTGGAATGCAGCGGACAGGATGGTGCCAATTTGTTCGCCGATCGCGATCAAGCCTTGGATGATTTTAGACACAATGTTGGCGGCTTTTTGGGCGAGCCAGCCCATGATATCGACGATCGATCGCCCGATTTCCCGGAGCGCTTTCAAGACAGTTCCGACCGCACTCACCACAAAGTTTGCAGCAGCAGCCAACACTTCTCCGATCGCCCGTCCTGCCGCCGCGATTCCCTGTAGCATTTTCTTTAGTGCTTCAAATCCTGCTTTCACAGCACCCTCGACGAGGTTTGCGATCGTCTTTCCGGCTCTAAGAACAGCATTCACGAAATTTTTCACAGCATCGATCGTCCAAGTGACAATTGACTTGACTGCGTTTGCGATCGCGCTGATGATGTCTCCTACGGCACTAATAACAGCATCCACAACGCCTTTAATCGCATCACCGATCGCAGAGAAGACATCTCCCACCCAGTCAAAGAAGCCATCATGCCGTTCTTCATCAGGAGGTACGACCATGCTGTTATCGCTCAAGATCTTGCCAGCCGCTGTTAGCCAGTCTGCGACATCTTTCATCGCGGCGTCATTGACGACGCCATCTTGCAACAAATAGTCCCGCATCAAAACCTGTC
>JANPJR010000002.1:32500-33929 GCA_031425615.1 Cytophagales bacterium | reverse complement strand
TTAGTACGATTTTTATAAACGAGCAAACCCTTTTTAATTTTCATTAAAAAGGGTTGCTTCTTTTAATACTAACTTCTGGCATTGATTTACTCTTCCACGTTTGACCGTAGTACCATCAACGCTGTGGGGCTTAACTTCTCTGTTCGAAATGGGAAGAGGTGTGCACCCACGCTAAAAACACCATTAAGTTAATTTTTTTAACATACAACTATAAAAAAATAAATTATAAAAAAAATAATTTAATAATTAAAGGTTATACAAATTTCGGCATAGTGTTTTATAATATATTTTAAGGTGTTATTAGGTAATTAGTATTACTCAGCTTAATATCTTACAACACTTACACTTGTAACCTATCAACGTCATAGTCTTTGACGACCTTCAATGGAAATCTCATCTTGAAGTGAGTTTCGCACTTATATGCTTTCAGTGCTTATCTCTTCCGAACTTAGCTACTCAGCGATGCATCTGACAACACAACTGATACACCATAGGTTCGTCCAACTCGGTCCTCTCGTACTAAAGTCAGGTCTCCTCAAATTTCCTCCGTCCATAACAGATAGGGACCGAACTGTCTCACGACGTTCTGAACCCAGCTCGCGTGCCACTTTAATCGGCGAACAGCCGAACCCTTGGAACCTTCTTCAGCCCCAGGATGTGACGAGCCGACATCGAGGTGCCAAACCTCCCCGTCGATATGAGCTCTCGGGGGAGATCAGCCTGTTATCCCCGGCGTACCTTTTATCCTTTGAGCGATAGCCCTTCCATACAGAACTACCGGATCACTATACCCTAGTTTCCTACCTGATTGGCATGTTTGCCTCACAGTCAAGCTTGCTTATGCTATTACACTCTTTGTACGGTTACCAAGCGTACTGAGCAAACCTTTGGGAGCCTCCGTTACAATTTTGGAGGCGACCACCCCAGTCAAACTACCCACCAAACAATGTCCTTATTAAATAAGTTAGTATTCAAATTATTAAAGAGTGGTATTTCACATTTTAACTCCATACAATCTAGCAATTATACTTCAAAGTTTACCACCTATTCTACACATCAATTATCCAAATACAATGTTAAGCTATAGTAAAGGTGCACGGGGTCTTTCCGTCCCGTTACGGATAAGCGGCATCTTCACCGCTACTACAATTTCACCGAGCTCACAGCTGAGACAGTTTCCAGATCGTTACACCATTCGTGCAGGTCAGAACTTACCTGACAAGGAATTTCGCTACCTTAGGACCGTTATAGTTACGGCCGCCGTTTACTGGGGCTTCAGTTCAACGCTTTGTTTTCACTAACATCCCTCTTTAACCTTCCAGCACCGGGCAGGTGTCAGGCCTTATACTTTACTTTTCAGTTTTGCAAAGCCTTGTGTTTTTGTTAAACAGTCGCCTGGAACAATTATCTGTGACCATTTTAATGGCAT
>JANPJR010000002.1:0-27500 GCA_031425615.1 Cytophagales bacterium | reverse complement strand
AATTTCACTTTATAAAATTATATATTGCAAGAAAAATATTTTTAAAATAACATTTCGTAAAACCTTCAAGGTTTTTTCAGATTTCCACTAAAATTATCAGAGTACTCAAAATGTTTTTTCAACAAAAAACCATATATTTGCAAATACTTTCCAAAAATAACCTATGCTGTAAATGGGGATTTTGGAGAAAAATTAAAAATTCTTTTTTTATGGAAAATATCAAAATTACCTTACCTGATGGGAGCATTCGTGAGTTTCCCGCAGGCATTACAAGCCTCCAAATCGCACAAAGTATTAGTGAAGGCTTAATGCGCAACGTACTCGCTTCAAAAGTACGCCTCCAAGATGGTGCGTGGGAAATCGTAGATGCCAACCACGCCATCAACCAACACGCAGAAGTCCAATTATTGACTTGGAAAGACACAGAAGGAAAATCTGTATTTTGGCACTCCTCTGCTCATTTATTAGCTGAAGCCTTAGAAAGCCTTTACCCCAAAACAAAATTTGGGATAGGACCTGCCATTGAAACAGGTTTTTATTATGATGTAGAATTCCCAGAAGGTGTAGTTTTTGGAGAAGGCAATTTTGCAGAAGTGGAGAAAAAAATGCTTGAACTTGCTCGCCAAAAAAGTGAATACATGCGCAAAGCGGTTTCCAAAAAAGATGCCATTGCATATTTTACTGAAAAAGGTGATAACTACAAATTGGAACTTTTGGAAGGATTGGCAGATGGGACTATCACTTTTTATACACAAGGCAATTTTACTGACCTTTGTAGAGGCTCACACATTCCCAATACAGGTTTTATCAAAGCAGTAAAACTTATGAGTACTGCAGGTGCATATTGGCGTGGTGATGTTACACGCAAACAAATGACAAGGATTTACGCAGTAACATTTCCTCAAGACAAAGAACTCAAAGAATATTTGATTCTATTAGAAGAAGCCAAAAAACGCGACCACCGCAAACTTGGTAAAGAGTTGGAATTATTTACTTTTTCGGAAGATGTGGGTATGGGTTTGCCTTTATGGTTGCCCAAAGGTACTTTGTTGCGTGATAGGTTAGAGCAGTTTTTGAGAAAAGCACAAGGAAAAGCAGGTTATCAACAAGTCGTTACGCCACATATTGCCAATAAAAAACTATATGTAAAATCAGGTCATTGGGAAAAATATGGTGAAGATTCCTTTCAGCCTATTCGCACACCAGAAGAAGGGGAATTATTTATGCTCAAACCCATGAATTGCCCGCATCACTGCGAAATATACAAGTCAAAACCGCGTTCCTATCGTGATTTACCGTTGCGTTTGGCAGAGTTTGGTACAGTATATCGCTATGAACAATCTGGTGAATTGCATGGACTTACAAGGGTAAGGGGCTTTACGCAAGACGATGCACATATTTTTTGTACGCCTGAACAAGTACATGAAGAATTTGCAAAGGTAATTGATTTGGTGTTGTATGTGTTCAATTCGCTGGGATTTGAAGATTTTACTGCGCAGATTTCGCTTAGAGATACTGAAAACCCTGAAAAAAAATACAAATACATTGGCAAAGATGAAGATTGGGAAAAAGCAGAAAATGCTATTGCAGAAGTAGCAAAAGCAAAAGGACTTAAAACGGTAATAGAAAAAGGTGAAGCTGCGTTTTATGGACCCAAATTGGATTTTATGGTGCGTGATGCATTGGGTAGAAAATGGCAACTTGGCACAATCCAAGTAGATTATCAACTTCCGCAACGTTTTGATTTAGAATATGTAGGGGCAGACAATCAAAAACATTGCCCTGTAATGATTCATAGAGCACCTTTTGGCTCTATGGAGCGATTTATTGCAGTGCTTATTGAACATTGTGCGGGCAATTTTCCGCTTTGGCTTGCTCCTGACCAAATCGCTATTTTGCCTGTGTCTGAAAAATACCATGATTACGCCCAAAAACTTTATGAAATGCTACAAGAAAACGACATAAAAGGTTTTTTGGACGAAAGGGACGAGAAAATCCAACGCAAAATACGTGATGCAGAAGTAAAAAAAGTGCCTTATATGCTTATTGTTGGTGAAAAAGAACAAGATGCAAACTCAGTATCAGTCCGCAAACATGGACAAGGTGACTTAGGCACAATGTCGCAGGAGGGTTTTGTGCAAATGTTTGAACATGAAATCAAAGAGCTTTTGAAAAAAATGTAATTTCTTTTTCTTCCTTTTAAAATAAAAAAAAACAGGCTTGGACACACTGTCCAAGCCTGTTTTATATAAAATATTTTAGGCTTGGATACACTGTCCAAGCCTGTTTTTTTATTAAATATTTCATACCTTTGAAAAAAATTATACCCAAGATGACAAAAAAAACCCTACTCCCTTTTATAATAGGATTTTTGTTAGCAACTTTATATATTTTAAGTTATTACTTTTATTTTTTTAATTATGAATTTGAGAACATAAAAAAAACAGCAATTTTTTCTGAGAACACTACTCTTATTCATTACAAAACACAAAAACAAGAAAAATTATCATTTCAAATGCCCAGTATTTTTGTGTTTAGGCGTTTTTATGATAAAGAAACGCAAGGTGAATTTAGAAGTATTTTGCAACTGAATAAACTATTGAATAATCAACTAAAAATATATTTGGTATTGGAATATGTGGAGAAAGATGATTTTCATGCAGAAAATCAAAATTGTGTCTACCTACAAAACAATAAAGATACATTTTTAAATGGTGTATATTTTGTAGCAAATCAAAAAATATATTATTCTACACCTCAAATTTTTGATTGGAACACCAAAAAAGCACAAAAATTTATTCAAAATATTTTACATGAAAAAAGCAATTAACATTTTTAGATTTCTATTTTTTGTAATTATTGGCTTTTATAGCTGTGTGGGAGTTATATTATTCCTTTATATGCCTCCAAGACCAAAAGAAAAACTAAAAGAAAAATTATTGCCTGTGCCTATTTATGACCAAACGTTATCATTAGAAAAATCAAAATTGGATTTTCGTTTTTTAGATTTGAAAAGAAATCAAAATTTTAATCTCAACGATAAAATAGACACTATTTTATTTGTAAATTTTTGGGCAACGTGGTGTAAGCCTTGCGTGGCAGAAATTCCAAGTATGAATATGTTACAGCAAAAAATCAAAGATTATCCAGTTAAATTTTTATTGGTTTCAGATGAGCCAAAAAAGAAAGTGATAGATTTTTATACAAGAAAAAAATATTCCAGCCTTAATTTTTGTGTTTCAAACGAAAAAATTCCTGAAATTTTAGAAGGGAACTCCTTACCTCGCACATACATAATTTATAAAGACAAAATTATCTATGAACATATTGGGGCTGCAAATTGGGATTCGGAAGATATTATAAATATGATTAAAAAGCAGTTGGATTAGACACTTTAGGCTTGGACACACTATCCAAGCCTGTTGTTTTATTTCCCAATACAAAACTTCGTAAAAATAAACTCCAATAAATCATTATTGGTTATTTCGCCTGTAATTGTCCCCAAATGATAAATCACTTCACGCATATCTGTTGCAATCATTTCGGTACTTGCGCACATGTCAAGTGCTTGATGTACCTGCGATAATGCTTTTAACGTATCTTGCAGACATGCAAAATGTCGTGTATTGGTAATGATCGTTTGGTTTTGGTGGAGTGGTTGCGTGTGGACATATTCCAACAATTTATTTTGCAAAAGTTCCAAATTTTGTTGTGTATGCGCAGATAAGAAAACAATATTATCAAAATCTTTAAACGTTTTAATAAACGTATTTTTAAAGTTTTCTTTAAATTCTTCTGAAATCGCATCAATTTTATTTGCCACCAACAAAATAGGCACATTGTAGGCTTGTATTTCGGGCAAATGTGCTTGCAATGCTTCAGGCGTGAGTTCTTGCACATCAAACAAATACAAAATAAGCGCAGAGGCTTGCATTTTTTCCTTAGTGCGTGCAATACCAATATTTTCCACAATATCCTCTGTTTGTCGTAATCCTGCGGTATCTACAAACCGAAATTTTATGCCTTGAATCGTTGCCTCATCTTCAATGCTATCTCTTGTAGTGCCTGCAATAGGCGAAACAATGGCTTTGTCTTCTGCCAAAAGTGCGTTCAACAATGTACTTTTACCTGCGTTGGGTTTGCCTACAATCGCTACAGGAAAACCATTTTTTAATACTTTTCCGAGTTGGTACGAATTAGCTAAATCTGCTACATTTTGCGTTAAGTTTTGGACTTGTTTATAGATTTCTGAGCGATTGGCAAATTCTACATCTTCCTCTGCAAAATCTAATTCCAATTCCAGCAAACCTGCCAAACGAATAAAATCCTCTCGCATTTTTTTAATTTGTTTTGAAAAACCGCCTCGCATTTGTTGAAAAGCTATTTTGTGCGAAGTTTCATTTTCAGAGGCAATAATATCCGCAATCGCTTCAGCTTGTGCCAAATCCATACGTCCATTGAGATATGCTCTGCGTGTAAATTCGCCTGCTTGTGCGAGTTTTGCCCCATTTTTTAATAATATTGCTAAAAGTTTTTGAACAATATAAGGTGAAGCATGACACGAAATTTCCACTGTATTTTCGCCTGTAAAAGAATGTGGTGCATGAAAAATACTAATCACTACCTCATCAATAGGCACAAGGTCGTCATCAGCCAATGTACCTACTACAAGCGTATTGGCAGGTTGTGTGAGAAGGTTTTTTTTTCCTTTCCAAATTTTTTGCGTGATTTCTAAGGCATTTTTGCCCGAAACCCTCAGCATAGCAATCGCTCCAATGCCCAAAGGCGTAGCAACCGCTACAATCGTGTCGTGAGAAGAAGAAAACATATATAAGTTAAAAAGGGTCAAAGGTTAAGGGTCAAAAGTTTTTTTGATTATAATTTTTGAAATAATAATGCAATTTGCAAAAAAAACACGAAATTATTGGAAGCATTTTTTTATTTTAAAAGAAAAAAGTCTTTTTTTGTAAATAAAAAAACTAACAACTAAATAAACTATTACCTCATTTTGGATTATTTTAAAAAACTTCAAGCCCTGCTTACACAAGAAAAAGAAGCAGATTGGCACGAATATAACCACAAAGTATTAGCCACCCCTTTGCATGAACGCAGAAAAAAAGGCTGGACATGGTTTCCCCTTTTGCTCAAAGGACACGAAATAGGTGCTGGCGAGGCAATCCATTTATATTTAGAAAAAATAAACCATGATGATGCCAAACCCGCTTTTCAGGTAGGTGATACTGTTTCATTTTTTGTTCAACTTGATGGCAATAAAACTGAAAAAATACCTGCGGTTGTCCTCAAAATTCAACGTGAAAGCATACGCATTGCCCTGCAAAGTGATGACGTGCCAGATTGGGTAGATATGGGGAAATTGGGCATTGATTTGGTATTTGATGAAGGCTCTTACAAAGAAATGGATAAAGCTATCCACAAAATCCAAGAAGCAAAAGGTAATCGTTTGGCAGAATTGAGGGATATTTTGATAGGCGAAAAAAAGGCTTTTTTTAAAGAACCAACTTTTTTTAATCCACTCCCCTTTTTAAATTTTTCCCAAAATGAAGCCCTCAAACATATTATTTCTGCCCAAGATGTTGCCATTATTCATGGCCCACCAGGCACAGGCAAAACAACCACACTTGTAGAGGCTATTCGCATGGCACTTTACACCGAAAAACAAGTATTGGTAACTGCCCCAAGCAATACCGCAGTGGATTTACTCACAGAGAAACTTGCCCAAAAAGGTGTAAAAGTTTTGCGTATTGGCAATCCTGCACGCATGGACGAAAGTATCACACATTTGAGTTTGGAAGGACAAATTGCCCAACACGCAGATTATAGGCATTTGAAAAATATGCGAAAACGCGCAGATGAATTTAGACAAATGGCAGGCAAATATAAACGAAATTTTGGGGCTGACGAAAGAGAACAACGCAAATTGCTCTACGCAGAAGCACGAAATTTGAAGGCTGATGCAGAAAAACTGGAAAATTATATCTTAGAAAACCTTTTGCAAAATGCACAAGTTATCACCGCTACACTCGTAGGAACAGTCAATAAATACATTAGAAATATGCACTTTTCTACCGTTTTTATTGATGAATCTGCACAAGCATTAGAAACTGCGTGCTGGGTGGCTATTCCGCAAGCAGACAGGGTAATATTTGCTGGTGACCCTTTTCAATTACCGCCTACGGTCAAATCCAACGAAGCTATGCGAGGTGGTCTTTCCAAAACAATTTTGGAGAAACTACTCCCCTACAAAGAACTTTCTACTTTGCTACAAGTGCAATATCGTATGCACAAGGATATTATGCAGTTTTCCAATGAACAATTTTATGAAGGGAAACTACAAGCACACGAAAATGTAGCCAATCAAATGCTTTCGGAACATATTTATCTGCTCAATGAAACCGTTGAATTTATTGATACTGCGGGTTGTAGTTATGAAGAAATGCAAAGCCCACAATCACGTAGCAAACACAATCCAGAAGAAGGTAATTTGTTGATACGACATCTTAGCAGGTTATTAGATATTATACAACGTGAATATCCACATTATTTTGTAGATACTTTTCGCATTGGTGTTATATCGCCCTATTCTGCACAAGTGGATTATTTGCAAGAGCAATTATCCAAAAATCCAGATACCAAACCTTACATGAAATGGATAGAAGTGCATACAGTTGATGGTTTTCAGGGACAAGAGTGTGATATTATTTATATTTCTTTGGTGCGAAGCAATGAAAAAAACGAAATTGGTTTTCTGCAAGACACACGCAGGTTAAATGTTGCCCTTACACGTGCCAAATACAAACTCGTAGTTGTGGGTGATAGTGCTACAATAGGTACACACAAGTTTTATGCAAGTTTTTTGGATTATATAGAGGGAATTGCATCACATAAAAGTGCATGGGAGTTTTTGGAATAATTGGGAAGTAAAAAGTTACAATATTTATGAAAAAGTTATTACTAACAAGTTAAATTTTGTTTATGTTATTTTTAAGGTTTTTATTTTTTCTTTATTGTCATACAGGATTTACACAAATTATTTGGAAAATTAAACCAATATTTGATGAAGTAGAAATGGTTATGTTGGCAAATGAATATTTGAGTGTAGCAAAGATAAAAAATAAAGAAGGTATGGTAAATCTGAAAACAGGTAAAATAATTATCCCACTAAAATATGAAAAAGTAGAACGAAAATTTGGTAATACAATATTGGAAAGTTTTTGGATAAAGGTAAAAATAAATGGAAAATATGGATTGGTAGACACACTCCACAAAACCATTTTAAAACCTAAATACAAAGAAATACATCACCTTGATAATTTTGTGTTTTTTAAAAATACTTATAATAAATGGGGATTGGCAAATAATAAAGGTAAAATCATGATAAAACCAATGTTTGAAACGTGGGGTTGTATTGAGGGTATGCAAGGTTTTTTTGTAAAAGATTTTGAAGGAATTATTTATAAACTCAAAAAGGATTTTGCATTAGAGATATCAACAAACAAAGGAAAATTAGATGCTTATGATGATAATTATTGTAATTCACCTTTATTTTCAAAAGAAGACAGAATAGATTATAAATTATTGCACCCAAAGAAATCAGAAAAAACAGGAAAATATGGTTTTGGATTACGCTCTAATTTAAACTATGTCATAGAACCAATATATGATTCAGTAGATTATTTTCATGGAAAAGTAGCTTGGGTACAAAAAGATAAAAAATGGGGTCTTATCAATCAACAAGGTATATTTTTAATCCCTTTTGAATTTGACAATATTGATTCTTTTATGAATTTATATACTTGGGTAAAAAAAGGCAAAAAATGGGGACTTATAAAAAATCCAAAATAAGGTAGCTTAAAAATTATCTTACAACACGTTTTTTTGATTGTTTTCCATAGCAGTTATTATTTTTTCAATGCGATTTTTGCGTGTATCTTCTCTTTTAGCATTAAAAGCCATTCAAGCGTTCCTCTTTTGGTAGAACGTGAAAGTTTTTGCCAATGTTCAAATGCCATTTTATTCACTTCAAATACTTGTGCTAAATCTTTGGGCAGGATAAGATTTTCTACATCATCCAGAGCGTCCCAAGTACCTGTATTTTTGGCAAGTGTTACCATAACAAGCCCTGACGCAGTCATGAGATTTTGGGCTGTGAGGTATATTATTTTGTCTTTATTTACTTTACTCCAATTACTTTTTGGGTTTCTTTTGGCAAAAAATTGATAATAACTCTCTGCATCTCTTTTGGCAATACTACTATCAATCCACCCAAAACACAAGGCTTCATCTACTGCTTCAGGATAATATATGCTTTTTGTGTTGCTTTCTTTTTTGTAAATAATCAACCAAACGGATTTTTCTGTTTGATGGTTTTCGGTAAGCCATACACGCCAATCATTGCGTGTAGGTGCATAAAAAGTCTGTATATTGTTTTTGAGTTCCATTTTTTAATTTCTTTTAGGCTTGGACACACTGTCCAAGCCTCTTTTATTTACAATTTGTAACCCAAAACTACTTCTTGTTGCACACGTTTGAGGTCGTATTTCATCACGTCAATTTCCCGTTCAATAGCAATTAGCATATTAAGGCGGTCTTGCAAATCGCTTGCAGAATAAGCGCCACCATTGCCTGTAACAATAAGTTTTACTTTTCTATCATAACTTTTTGAATTTTTTTCCAAAATACCTTCGCTTTCCCAAACACCTTTTATCAAATCAATGCCATTGGTTGTTTTTCCTTTTGACCTAAATTCCTTACGCATAAAAGCCCAGATACCAGGCGCAAATATTTGCGAAGTAGGTTTATTATCCCAAATTTCTCTCAAATGATTACGTGAATGAAAAAAATTCATTTTTCTTTTTGTACCAAATGCCTTAAAACCAAAATAACCACCACCTAATGCTCCTGCAATCGTCAAAACCTGTTGTTCAGTGTTACTGCTATCAGGATTGTAAAGTGCAACAGCACCAGTCAAAGCCCCAGAAATAGCTCCAGCCAATATCGCTCCAACAGTTGCCCTATTAATACGTGTTTGGTTGTAATCGTCAAGCGAACCAATCGCAGACAAAAGACGTGTTTTTTCACAATCCAATTCCGCCAAATTACTTGCAATATCAGCCTCAGCGAGGTTGATACGTTGATGCAACATTTGTTTGACGTGTAGAAATTCAAGGTTTGAAGGCGTATTTTTATTTTTTTCTTCGTGCCTTGTAAACTCTGTAAGCAAACTATACAAGTGTAGATTTCGCATTAATACAATAGAACGGTTTGAAAATCTTTTTTGAAGAATTGCATCAGCATTTGTCGTATCAAAAACGAGTTTTTTGGCGGTTTCATCTACCAACGAATCCAAATAATATGATCTATCCGACATACTGCATGTACTCAAAGATGCTGGCACATTAAGTGGTTTTCGCCAAGACGCACAAGAAGTAAAAAAAGTAAGCGAAAGAATAAAAACAAATAGAAAAGTAGAATAAAAATGTTTCATTTGATTTAAAAATTATTTTTTGTTTAAAGTTTTTAAAAAATAAAATTCAAGAAAAATTGTATTTTTGTTTGATAAACAAAAACCAATAAGCCTTGTAAAAAGTTTATATCAGCAAAGGTATAGAAAAAATCAAAAACGCATAAAATTATTTATGGAAAATACACACCAAAATCCTGAAAATACACCACAAGAAACCATAGCTGTATCCACACAGGATACACCTACACAAGAAACTATAAATCTAAATGCTACTCAAAAAAGTGGCGTAAAGTTAGAGTTAGTTATTGCGTTTTTGTCGTTGTTTATCAGTGTTTTTACATTTGTAATCACAGCTTTTCAAACCAATATCATGCAAAAACAACAAAAAGCATCTGTTTGGGCTTATTTGGAAGCAAATATTGGGATTTCACGTGATGGATTTTATATTGAGGTGCATAACAAAGGCGTAGGTGCAAGTATCGTGAAAGATGTAACATATTTTTTAAATGATAAAAAATTTAAAAGTTTTGAGGAATTGGCAAAATATGCAATGCAAGACACTAAATTTTCATACGAATTTTATAGTACAAATCCCATCAATAAAAAAGTATTCGCCCCTACAGAAAAAATCAAGGTTTTTAGCATCAACGAAATGAAATATGCGTCCAAAATGGTAAAAAATAAAATTAATGTTGAAATTATTTATACTAATATTTATGGCGATGAAAGCATTTTTAGAAATTTTTAAATGTGGTTTAAAAATAAAACTTTTTCAAGCGAATATAACTTACTACCACATCTGGCACAAGGTATTGAATAGATTTTTGACTTTGGATAAGTGTACGAATATATGTGGCAGAAATATCCAACAAAGGAGCATCTATTTTGTGAATATTGGGGTGTGTATCCAATAATGAAGGCGAAGCACTTGGGCGTGGATATACGAGAACTTGGTGGTGGGTTAAAATTTCTTCATAATTTTTCCATTTGATAAGGTTATTCAAATTATCACCGCCCAAAATCAATGAAAATATATGTTGTGGATATTTTTCACGCAATACACCCAACGTATCTACTGTATAACTTGGACGAGGCAAGTGAAATTCTATATCGCAAGCCCTGAGTTTGTGATTGTCTGCGATAGCTTTTTCCACCATATCATATCTGTCGTGTGCGTGCAAAAGTGTATTCACATTTTTGGTAGGATTGTGGGGGGACACTACAAACCAAACTTGGTCAAGGTCGCTATTTTCTACAAAAGTATTCGCAATAATCAAATGTCCTATATGAATAGGATTGAATGAACCAAAAAGTAAGCCTATTTGCATATTTTTTTTGTAAAAATGAAAAATTTAATAAAACAACCAAGTTGTCAGTTATCGGTTTTTAAGTTATCAGTTTTTATAAATTCACATTAATTTATAGTTTTACATTTATAGTTTTTACGCTTATATTTTAACGCAAATTAGGTTACAAATAAGTGTTTCTTAGTTTAAATTAAATATTTCTGGATTTTTACCCAATATATTAAACCAATATCAAATTTATGCCTTCAACTAAACAATCATAAAACAGAAGATATTTCCCAAGAAATTTTTAATATTTTTAACCTAAAAATACAAATTAGAAAACACCTCAAATCAATATAAAATAAATTAAAAATAAAAATCAGGCTTGGACAGTGTGTCCAAGCCTCTTTTATTTTGCAAAATTTTTATTTTTCAATTTCTCTATTTTCCCAATTCCAATGCTCTTTTATATGCGTTGAAAGCACCTTCTTGAATATTTTGGGAAAGGGTTTTTTCTTCAAAAATACGAAATGCTGCTTCGGTTGTACCACCTTTTGAAGCCACTTTTTTAATCAATTCTTCACAAGAAAGTGTATGTTGATTTTCCAAATGCACCGAACCCAAAAAAGTTTGTTGTACCAACATTTCTGCTTGTGCCTTGCTAAAACCTAATTTTTCGCCTGCTTTTATCATACTATCCATAAAATAATACACATAAGCAGGCCCGCTTCCTGATATGGCAGTAGCACTATTTATCAGATTTTCGTCCTCCACATACATAGATTTCCCTGTAGTGTTAAGCAAATTTTGAATGATAAAAAGTTCTTTCCTATCCAAATCCAAACTACAACTAAATACAGTCATGCCCATAGCAATCTGTGAGGGAAGATTTGGCATAGCACGCACAAGTTTTGGAATTTGGAGTGTGTTATGTAATGTTACTAAACCCACACCTGCCATAATAGAAATGATAATTTGGGCAGGATGTAGAAATGGTTTAAGTTGTTGAGCAAGCGTATGATAATCTTGTGGCTTGACCGCTACAATCACAATATCAGCATCTTTCACAAAATTATCAGGTTGTGTAAATACATTTTCGTCAGGAATTTCTGCCAATCTTGCCCTGCTTGCGTCACTACGTATAAGCAAAGTCATTTTGTCTTTGGTGGTAAAGTGTGATGCCAAAAGGCTTTTTGCGTAGGTTGTACCCATGTTGCCCGCACCTATGATAAGAATATTCATTTGTATTGTTGATAATGTTTTTGATATACAAATGTAAATATAAAAAAAATGTTTGAAATTTTTAGTTTATCCCTAATCTTATGGATTGACAGACTGAAAGAAAGCCTTGCATCTATCTCAAAGAAACAGGCTTGGACAGTGTGTCCAAGCCTGATTTTATTTAGTAATTTTTTGTTTTGTTTTTTCTTCTTCCTCTTTTTCTTTTCTACGCATCTCTTCAAATTCCGCTAAGAATTTTGCACCATCTTCTACTACCGCTTTTGAAAAATCACGCATATATATTGCTTTTTCCATCAAAGCTTGCATACGTATATCCAACATTTCTTTTCTTGTCATAATTAAAAAAGGTTTAAATATTAGAAATTTGAAAACTTAAAGATTCTATTTGTGAAGTGATTAGAATTATATTTGCATCATTTTCTCGCAGAAGTTCATTCATAACCATAATATCTGTTTCATAATGTAACCAGTTAGCCTCGTCATCATAACGAAAATCCAATCTTGTAAGTATCAATTCATACTCAAATTCTATTTCTAAATTTTGAAGCTCAAATAATTTTACAATCTTTTCTCTCTTTTGCTTGATAAGGCTTTGGAGTATTTTTAAAGGGTTTTGCATTTTTTATGTTTTTATTTTTTTTTGTAAAAATACATAATTTTTTTGAAACCAATAATGAAAAAATCAGGCTTGGGCAGTGTGTCCAAGCCTGATTTTCTCAACTCAAAACTGACAACTCAAAACTTTATTATTTCCCAAAAGCATTTTCATTTGGGAGGTCATTGATATTCCATTTTTGCAATACCGTTCCGTTTTTGATATGTATAAGTCCTGTACTTGCCCTAATCATAGTTTTTAGCACGCTTTTATCCATGAAACCATAAGGGAGTGCAAGTTGGGTAGTATGGCGAAACCCCTCAAATTCTTTGGGTACATCACCATTCAATACAAGCGATTTGATGTTTTTTTTCTCCAAATTGCGTGCAAGTTTTACTAAATTTGGAATTTGTGAAGAATTTGATTTATTAATTTGTGGAATGACAATAAGCAATTTCTCACCTGAAAAAACCTCTTGCGTCAAATCCTTTCCTTCCACATCACCTACTGCGAAAGATTTAATTTTTGCTTCTGCTTCTGGATTGAGCAAAGGGCGTTTCATTTCTTTGAACGCATATTTGAGTGTATCACCATATTTTTCAAACTCTTTCATAAAAACTTTTTCCTCCAATACAATTTCTTTCTTGGTTTTCAATTCTGTATAAATATATTCCGTTTTACCATATTTGAGTTCTGCGGAAGGTTTCATATTATTAGGAATATTAGACCCAACTTTATAAGGCAAAAAATCAAAATAAGGCAAATGCCACACCGCCCACAAACCTAAACCCAACGCAAGAAATGAACTTATATTACTGCCCCAAAATGCAATTTTGGACGCATTGGGCGTTAAATATTTTTGGTTAAAAAGTAAAAAACTTATTGCAACCAACAAGAACACATCTTTGCTGAAAGATGTCCAAGGCGTAAGTTTGATAAAATCACCAAAACAACCACAATCTGTTACTTTGTTGAAATACGCAGAATAAAATGTAAGAAACGTAAAAAATAAAATCGTTGTCCATAATGCCCAAAGTGTCGCAATAGGTCTAAATCGCAACAACAACGCCACACCCAAACCTACTTCCAATGTACTAAGCAAAAGGGACAAACTCAAACCATAAGGCGTAAGAAAATGCCAAAGCCCACTAAATACTGCCAAACCTAATTGTGCTTTATCTTGTGCAAACACCTCAAAATATTCTTCCAATTTGATTTGTGTACCTGTTGGGTCATTAAGTTTTATCAAACCCGAAAAAATAAATAATCCACCGACCAAAAATTGGACGATTTGTGTGATGATTTTCATAAAAAATATTTATTAAAAGAAAATAAAATTATTGCATTTATTCCCCCTTTGGGGGTTAGGGGCTACTTTGGGGGCTGGGGAGCTATTTTTATCAAACAAAAAACAGCATAATTAATCATATCTCTATAACCTGCTTCTACGCCTTCTGATACTTGTGTAAGTCCTTGATTATCCTCTATTTGTTTGATGCGAAGGAGTTTCATCAGTATCAAATCTGTCATAGAACTCACACGCATATCACGCCATGCTTCACCATAATCATGATTTTTTTGGGCGAGAAGTTTTTCATTTTCTTGAACATGTTTTGTGTATAATTCTAATAACAAATCAACAGACAAATCAAGTTCAGTATTTGATGTTAATTCTATCTGAATAAGCGCCATCACACAATAATTGATAATCCCTACAAATTCAGAATTAATATCATCAGTTATTTGTTGTGTGCCTTTTTCTTGTATAGTGCGTATGCGTTTGGCTTTGATATATATTTGGTCTGTGATGGAGGTAAGGCGTAATATACGCCAAGCAGAGCCATAATCGTGGTTTTTTTTTATAAAAAGCTGTTGGCAATGTTCAATAATTGCTTTAAATTCTGTGCGTGTTTGCGGATTCATTTTGCGTATTTTATATGTAAAAAATCATGTAAATTTATACAAAAACACAAAAATAAAAAAATATGTGCCAATTATATGATTTTACAATAAAATGACCTATAAGTCACACAATAAAATGACTATAAAGTCATAATTTATTTTATTTTTTTATGGAACTTTAAGAAAAAGAGAAAGAAAAATGTTATTGTTAATTCTTATAAATATACGCACATAAATATCACGCAAAAAGGCATTTTTCATTGAAAAAAAACGTTTTTTGTATTTTAGGGCTAATCTAAACTTATATTTTATTTGGTATTTTAAATAATATTTTTATTTATCAGTATTTTATTTTGTTTTAATTACAAAATTAGTATAAAAAGTATGTTTAAAAAAATATTATTTTTCTGTTTCATTTTCAGATAAATTAGGAAGATTTACCAAAAATTTTGTACTTTTTATGTGTTAGAAAATGTAGCCCACCAGTCAAAGCGGTCATAAACACAATATAAATATTGCCTTGATGGTAAATAAATAGTTTCAAAAGAATATTTTCCACTTTTTTTTATAAAAAAAATACAAAAAAAGTAACACCACTACGTTAATTAAACTATAGAACACGCCTACATAAAAACCGTCTATCAAATGTAAGTTAAAGAACATACATTATTATCAATAATTGCCCTTTGTGATACTCATCATCATTGATGCGTGAAGAACGTGGAAAAAGTTGTGCAATTACATTTTGAAGGATTATGGAATTGAAAATATAATCTGTTTAAATATTTTTTTATTTTGTAGAAATCTATTAAAAAAATATGTTTTTACAAAAAAAAATGCTAAATAAACGTCTAAATAAATGTTTAAAAATATAAATTTTAAAAAAAAATGAAAAATTTTTTTTTTCTTGCAAATTCCTGTTTTTTGGCTTGTATTTTTGCAAACTGACAATTAAAATATTTCATATAAAACCCTAAAACGTGACAGTAAAAAATAAATCCAAAAAAATGAACCCAAATAAATTTTTTCATCTATTTTTCTTTTCAATTTATTGTTTAATTTTTGTTTTTTTTCCAAAAAAAGCACTCGCTGATCGTATCACAAGTGCATTCAAACAAATTCAAAAAGGAGAATTTACCAAAGCAAAACAACAACTCAATAAACAACTTGAAAAAGATACTATGCTCAACGCAGGTGTTTTCCATGCTTTTGCAGAATATTATTTTTCAGAAAAAAATCCTGCTTATAATGTTGATTCTGCTTATTTTTTTGTACAAAAATCTATTTTTTCTTATGCCAAAACAAATCCAAAAACGCTAAAAGATTGGGCAGAAGATAAGATAACGCTTGAAAATGCCCAAAAACTCAAAGAAGATATTGAAATTAAAAGTTATGCCTTAGCAGAAAAATCAAATACATTGACCGCTTATCAAACTTTTTTACAACATTTCCCAAAAGCAAAACAAGCCAAAGAAGCAGAAGGAAGATTTTATCAAATTGCTTGGACACAAGCCCGAAATGATAACAAACTCGAAATTTATCAAAATTTTATCCAAAATTATCCTAATGCGCCCCAAAAACAAGAGGCAAACAGATTAAGAGATAGCTTGATATTCAAGCGTGAAACTTTGAGCAATAAAAAATCTGAGATTACACAATTTTTAACGCAATTTCCAAAAAATTTTTATAAAAATGATGCCATAGAAAAACTTTTTTGGTTAGATAGCTGGCAACACACACCCGAATTTTATCGTGATTTTATACGCAAATATCCACAAGCACCTATTACTGCGTTCGCTTACGCGTGGTTGCGTGTATACGCTACTGAAAAAAACGATTTAAAAAATCTTTTGAAAGAATTTCCTGAATTTCCTGAAAAAGAATATGTTGAAAAATTTGAAAACACATACAAAAATGCATATATTCCTTTTTTAGACAATGAATTATTTGGTTATGTAGATGAAAAAGGTAAAATAACAATCCCTGCTTCATTGGAAGAAGTGCCAAAAAAACACCTTTGTCATGCACAATTTTTGCCTTATTTTATTACCCAAAAAAATAATCGCATTGGTTTGCAAGATGCTTTTGGAAAAGTAATTGTTGCACCACAGTTTGACCAAGTTGATTTTTTGACCACAGGGCTTCTACGTGTCAATAAAAATGCAGAACAAGGCATTTTTCACCTTTCAGGCAGAGAAATTTTACCTATCAAATATGATTTAATCGAAGTATTGAATGACAAATTTCTAAAAATTCGCAAAAATCGCAGGTGGGGAATTGCTACGCATAATGGCATCATATTGATAGAGCCAAAATATACCGAAATTGAAACCCTAAACAAAAGTTTTATTGTGCTTACTGCCAATGGCGAAAGCCAAATTACAAATAATGATTGGCTTGGCTTGTGGTTGGCAGAAAAAACGAGTTTTCCTGCTTTTAATCATTGGCAAAAACTTGAAACCGAAGAAAACATCATAAAACTCAATGTAGATGCTGATAATCCTGTTTCAAAACTTATTGGTGCAAATGGAAGTGTGCTTTTTTCTGATTTTGAAAATATATTATATTTGCCTACACAAATTTTTGCTTTACAAAAAAATAAAAATTGGTTTTTGTATGATAAAATAAGTACGCCAATCTCTGCAAATAGTTACCAAGCATTATTTGCTACAACACAGTTTGTAGGTGTAAAAATCAATAATAAATGGGGTATTTTAGATAAAACAGGCAAAATACACCATGAAGCAACACTTGATAGTATGAGCCTGGTGGGAAATGCTTTGATTTATTGGAAAAATAAAAAAATGTTTGCACAATTTCCACAAAAAATTGTAGATATTACAGGATTACGCAACTTAACCGCAGAAAAAGGCGATTATAACACACCTCAGTTTTATATTAAATATGAAGATGCTTTGAGAAAAAAAGGGCTTTTTTCGCCAGAAGGCAATAAGATTTTACCAGCAACTGCCCAAAACTATTATATTGTAAGCCCAAAAGAGATAGTTTTTCAGCAAAATGGTAAATATGGACTTTTGGATTCTTTGGGAAAATTTAGCCTAATGCCCAAATATGATGGCATCACAAAAGCAGATGAAGGCGAATATGTATTGACCAACCAACGAAAATTTGGTTTTTGGGCAAAAGGTTTTTGTTTGATTGAACCAAATTTTGATGAGCCTTTGCAATATTTTAAAGCCAATAAAAGACCGCTTTGGTTTGTGGCAAAACGCAATAATTTGTTTGGTGTGGTTGATAGCAAAGGTGCAACATTGATCCCATTGGAATATACAGAACTTATTGCGTGGAAAGATAGTATCGCCTTGGTTTTAGACAAAAAAGGCAAATGGAATTTTGTGCATTTTAATAAAAAATCACAAGAAAAATTGGCTAAAATGGATTTTGAAAAAGTAAAAATCATTACCAAAAATGAAGAAGATACTTTTGTACAAATTGAATTAAATGGCTTACTTGGTGCTTATAGTGCCAAATATGGCAATATTATTCCATTTGATTTTGAGCATATCAACAATATAGGTACAAAAGAACACCCTATTTTTTTTGCAGAACACAAATCAAAAGATAAAAAACGCTATCAAGTAATTTATTTTAGCCAAACAGGCAAAGAAATGTGGTCAAATGTATTGAAAGAAGATGAATATTTGCGGATTGTGTGCGAATAATTTAATTTTTAAAAACTTGACACAAAAAACATAATTTTTTCGTTTTATATAAAAACTTTAAATAATAATCCTTTTATAATTTTTCCCAAAATTTTTAATGAAAAAAAATATCATTTTTTTATCACTTTTCATGGTTTTTACTACGCATCTATTTGCACAAAGTAATCCTGCGATTGACCGCCCAATCCAACAATGTATTTCCAAGAATAAAGATAAATTGGAAAATGTAAAACCAAATTTTAGCATTGGGCATTGGCTTACAAAATTGGCTGAAACTTGCGACAAATTGGAAAGTACCTCAGGCAAAGGTGGCGGGCCACAAGTGATGGCATTGCTTACTATGGAAAAAGAACTTGACGACCTACTCACAATCGCTGACGAATGTCCTGCATTGGCTAAAATAAAAGATGGCTTGGTGGAAATCAAAACGACTTATACCGAAAACAAAAAAAGTGATAAATTTACCATAAGCCAAGAAGGAAAAGAAGGCGATTTTGACACAGATAAAGACCTCACCACATACAGCATACCAAGAAGTGCTGCAAGCAAAATCAGAAAAAAAGCAGAAAAAGCAAGAAAACTTTTGAAAAAATAATCTTCAAAAAAAATCAGGCTTGGACAGATTGTCCAAGCCTGATTTTTTCGTAAAATTATTGACAAAATTTTTAGTTATTGGCTTCTATTGCTGCTTTTAGCAAATCAACAATATTCATTTGATATTCCCCGAGTGTGAATAATTCTCGCCCTCTGCTGTATGCAGAAAATAGTTGATGCAAAAATATTTCCAATGCAGTTGCTTGTCCCAACGTCCTAACATTGATTAGTCTTACAAGTACCATGTTTGGCTCTACTGCCTGAAAAACCCACAAACGGTCTTCTGGATTTGTACTTTGACCTATTTTGGTAAGTCCATTGCTTGGATTGAGTGCGAAATACACATAAAAAGCTGTCAAAGGTGCATCAGGAAAACTATTCAAAATGTAAGGTCTATTTTCCAATACATTTTCCATGTGATGGAGGCGATGATGTATATTTTTTACTTCTTGTTTGTCTTTTTGGTGTTCTTTTACCAGATTTTCCACCATTTTTTTGAGTGCTTCTATATCCTGAACAAGTGATAGTTCGTTTTGTGGAGGCGAAGTTATCAGCAAATTATTTGAAGTTGCATCACGAATATAATTCTCCATTTTGTCAAAGGCATCAATGTAAGCCTCTTTAAATGTCATGGCTTGAATCCCAGTGAAACCCATTACCAATATGGTAAAACCTTGCCTTGTTATTTCGTAATACGGATAAAGCCTACCTCTGTTATCATATTGTCGTGGCTTAAAATTGAGCTGCCAAAAAATTTTAGAACAACCTAAACTTTCTATGGTTTTAAGCACATTTTTATGGTGTTTGGAAAACACCTCAGCCACTTTCAAAGAAGTAGTGATTGCTGTTTCATTTTGGGAAATTACCAAATTTGTAATTTCTCCTGAATTTTCGTTGTTTTGCATAAGTTTTAATAAAATTTTTAAAGTCTTATTTGTTTTTGAAAATGTAAATAAGACTTTTTTTTTGTGGGAAATAATTTAATTAACAAGCAAATATATAAATTTTAAACGAAAAATCCAAATAAAATATCGTTTTTCTATAAAATATTTTCCAATATTTTTTTTGCTTTTTCTATTTATATAAATACGAAATTGTTTCATCTTTTTCACCATTGATGCGCCACACAAGCATTATTTGTGCGTGTGATAAAATCATATTTGCATGATAAGCGCCCTTATCACAAAGACGTGGACAAGCAGAAACCCAATCAAAAGGGTTTGTAGGCACAAGCAAAAATAAAAACACAGGATTTTGCATACCAAATCGCAAATGTTCAAGTTGTACCGTTATATTTTCTTGTGTTACACCTTTTTGAAATGTCCAACGATAAACATTCCTACAAGATATTTTCTTGTGTTGAGGCGTTATAAAAAATCCTTTTTCCTCAAAAATAAGCACATTTTCCTGCTCTTGTACTACTTTTACCTCGCCTTCTCCTACACCATTCCAACCGTTTGTTCCAAGTGTGCTTTTTGCCTCAAAAGAAAACTGTGTTATTGGGCGGAATATATCTATCAACATATCTAATCCCATCATAATATCACTGGTTTTTATTGTTTAAAATATAAACGTTATTTTGATTTTATTTAACATAAAAACTTATCCACAAGTTATCCACACCTTATCCACATAGTTATCCACATAGTTATCCACAAATTGTGGATAACTATGTGGATAACTTTCTATTTTCAAGGGAAATGTTTAGAATTTCAGCGTTTTATATGCAATCTAAAAAAAAAGTTATATATACTGAAAAAATTACCTCCATTTTTTTGTTTTTAACATTTTAAAAAGTTTCAAAAACTTATCCACAAGTTATCCACATAGTTATCCACATAGTTATCCACATAGTTATCCACAATTTGTGGATAACTATGTGGATAACTTTTGGTTTTTTCTCAAATCTAAAAATAAATATTGAAATTCATGTTTTTTATTACTTTTTAGTATTACCAAAATATTAATTTATTGTTATTGAAATCAGACACGTTGAATTTTTAAACTTCTATGTTTAAAAAAAACTTATCCACAAGTTATCCACACCATATTCACATAGTTATCCACACAGTTATCCACATTTTGTGGATAACTTTTTTATTTATCGTATTTTAATACGCTTTTTTAGTAGATTTTTAATATTTAAAGAAAATTAAGGTTTTTAGTAGATTTTTAGTAGAAACTAAAAATTTATTTTTATAAATATATTTTCTATATTTATAAACTGTGTCCAAAAAGTTATCCACAAGTTATCCACACTATATTAACATAGTTGTCCACATAGTTATCCACATTTTGTGGATAACTTTTAGCTATTTTCCTATTTTTTTGTATTTTTTTAAGGTGAATTTGTATTTTTCATGTTTTTAGCTAATTTTTAAATTAGTTTAATTTTATTTTTAGGTATACAAAAATCATTAAAAAATTTAAACCCAAAAAGCGGCTCATTGGCTCATTCACAAATTTTCAAATTGCCCACAAATTTCTCATTTTTTGTTCTTCAATTTCCCCAAAACAAAAAAAACATTCCCCACAATCTTGCTGTGAAAAATGTTTTTTTGTACCGTTTTTATGAATTTTTATAATCTATCGTTTTTACGCCAAATAAAGCGATTTAAGCAATTCTTTGTATTTTTGATGTACTTTCATGTTTTTCCCAAATAAATCGCTTAAAAACCATCTAAAAAGCCCCTAACTAAAACTGACAACTGACCGACAACTGAAAAAACTTTTTAATTCACGATATCTCCCCTCAATGTTCTAAATCTCTTGCGGGCTTCTGCTACGTGTATGCTTCCTGGATATTTTGTAAGGATATTTTCGTAATATTCCATAGCTTTTGCTTTATTTTTGATGTTTTCCTCATAAATTTTACCCAACATAAATTGTGCATCATCACCCAAAATATCGTCTGGATATTGTGTGGTAATTTGTGCAAGATATTCAATTGCTTCCTCAAATTTCCCCATTTTGATTGACAGTTTTGCTTGCAAAAATAAAATATCGTCTGCAAGGCTACTTTCGGGATAGGCTTTTTTTAACATTTTAAGCCCCTCTGACGCACTTTCTTGTTTGTTTTGGAATATCATTAGCTCTACCTTAGAAAATGCCTGCAACGCTACGCCAAGCGTATCATCTGCGGTATTGTCTTGAATAAACAAACTCAAATCAATGGCATCATTTGAAATTTCACGTGTGGTAGCTTGTTTCAAAATATCCAAATGTTCCTTTGCAAGTTCAAATTCGCCTTTGTAATAGGAAAGTCTTGCATTTTGTAGCTTGGCTTCGTAGCCTATTGGGTCTTCTTTACGCAGTTTTTCCGCTTGTGAGTAGAGCAAAGTTGCTTCCCACGTTTCATTTTTAAGGAGATAAATATTACCCAAATCAATTTTGCATTTTGCGGTGTAATCCGCCCTTCCTGCACTGAGCGTCAAGGCTTCTTCAAGTTGGGCAATAGCCTCTTCCTTTTTATCCAAATAAAACGCCAAAAGTAATGCCTTGCTACGCATAGCGTCCAATGTGCGTGTACTTTTGCCCAATTCTTCTATGAGTTTGTCATAATCTTTTACAAGATTTTTGATGTCTTCGAGGTTTGTTGGATACGTATTTTTTACAATTTCTTCACGTGTTTTGAGAAATAAGTTGCGGGCAAAACTATAATTTTCAGTGTTTGGATAGGTTTGCACAACATACTCAAAAAAACTTTTTGCCCCTTCATAATCTTGATTTTTTAGGGCAATTTGCCCAATATTTATCATTTCATTTCCACCCATTTGATAGCGTTTGTCAAGTGCTTTTGCTTGCACAAAAGCCCTCAAAAACCTTTTCTGTTGCAAATAAAGCCACAAAAGTAGTTCATTGTAAGTGGTTTCTTGTGTATCTTTTTGAACTTGTGTAAGGAGCATTTTCTCCAATTTATCAAAATTTTCGGGTTTTTGTAGATTGTCTTGCAAATAGCCTTTTACTGTTTCCAAATTTCCTTGATTTTGGGTAGCATAGAGGATATATTCCTCAATCATTTTATCAGTTTGGTTAAGATTGCGGTATGTTTCCGCCATTTCTAAGGCAAAAAGATTGCTTTGGTTGCGTGTTTTGCGTGTTTCAGAAATAAGTTTATTCGCCCATTCAGGTTTCTCAAGTTTAAGCCAATACTCATGAGCAGTAAGAATAAGGTCATCATTTTGTTTTTTAAATTCATCAACAATTTTTTGATTTTCCTTATCCGATTTTTCCAAAAGTTGTGCCTGTTCAAGCACAATCGCTACATCAATGCGATAAATTGGGTTTTGTGGATTTTCTTTTACTGCTTTTTTGGCACTTTTTTCTGCCTCTTTGAAGTCTTTGAGTTTGAGCAATGTTTGCAAATATGCAGGATAAGCCAAGAGGAAATTTTTGCCTTTTGTTAGCTTTTCAAGCGTTTCACGTGATTTATCGTATTCTTGGTTTTGGAAATATTGCTCTGCCAACGCCATAATTTCCGTAGGATTTTGGGCAAATGCAGGCAAATAAGCCACAAACAGCACAAAAAAAAGCCCTATTCCAATTATATTTTTTCTAAATTTTAATTTCATAGTTTTAATTTTTTTTATCCAAGTTATTTACTTTTCAGATTTGTTATCAAAACGCTTTGATTTTTAAAACGTTCAATTTTCAAAGTTATTAAATTTTTTAAACTTATTTGCAAAATAAAAAATTCCATTTTTTTGTAAATGAATTTTTGGACAGCCAACTTTTGGACTTATCTCAAAGTTTAAATTTTTTCTAAATATTTTTTTTAGAAAGTTTTTAGAAAAGGCTTTTTCAAATAAAGGCTTTTAACAAATATGTTTTTGTAACATTTCTTAAGTTTTAAATCATTTTACTAATAATAAATTAATTAATAATTAATAATTTATTATTATTATTATTAGTGTGTGGATAACTCAAAATGACCAAAAAAATTTGTAGGATTTTTTTAATAATTCTCAAAATTTTAGCAAAAATAAAAAGTTTCAATATTTATTAAATTCTTACACTTATCCACATAGTTATCCACACTGTGGATAACTATTAGACGTAATAGAAGCACTTTGCAAAAAAGTTATCCACATTTTAGGCTAAAATTGTGGATAACTAAAAAGCCTTAAAAATATTTTTTGTAAATTGTATTTTTCAAATATTTTGCTAAATTTTTGGTATGTGGATAAGTGCCAAAAAAATGTGGATAACGTGTGGATAACTTGTGGATAACTATTGGAGTTATCCACATGACAAAATGTCAGTAAAAGTTATCCACACGTTATCCACACAAAAACACGAGTTATCCACATAAAATTGCCAAGTTATCCACATACGATGTGGATAACTCAAAAAAAATGTGTGTATAAATTTTATAAAAATTAGCTCATATTTTATATAATATTATAAATAATAGTCTTTTTTTTTGTTTTTTTAGTAAATTGTTGAAATAATTACCTAAAAAATGTATTTTTATAGAAAATGATTAAAAAATTAGATTGCTCAATTTTGGCGTAAGAATGGTGTAATAAAAATCTGACAAACGTATAATTTTTATATCATTTTTTTGTGTAAAATTAACAACTTTTATTAAAAAAAACAATATTTGTCATGTTTTTTTATTAATTTTTTTAAAAAATAGTCATAAATTTTGCGTTTTATTTTACGCAAAATAATGTTAAAGATATACATGTCAGTTTTTTATTTGAACAATAATATTTATATTATTATCAAATTAATATCTGAACCCCTCCCCTACTCTCGTTTAAAAGGGGAATACGTGTAAAAAAATGCTTTATTTAGATTTATTTTGAAAAAAACATCTAAAAAACGCTATAAAAATCCTCAAAGGTTTAATTTTGCAAAAAATAAAATTAAATATAAAAACATGAAATTAGAAAATGATTTAGTATTGCGTGTATTGCGTGGTGAAAAGGTAGAACGTCCTCCTGTGTGGCTTATGCGTCAAGCTGGGCGTATATTACCTGAATATAGGGCTGTAAGAGAAAAAATGGGCGGTTTTATAGACCTTGTCAAAAATCCACAATTTGCTGCGGAAGTTACAATACAACCTGTGGATATATTGGGTGTGGATTGTGCGATAATTTTTTCGGATATTTTGGTCATTCCAGAGGCAATGGGTTTGCCTTATGAAATGGTGGAAAAACGAGGGCCTTTTTTTCCAAAAACTATTCAAAGCCTTGCAGACATCGAGGCGTTGCATATCGCACAAGCAGACGACTTGCAATATGTGCTTGATGCTATCCAAACTGCTAAGAAAGAACTTCGCCAACGTGTGCCTTTGTATGGGTTCGCTGGTGCACCCTTTACCATTTTGGCGTATATGATTGAAGGGAGCGGTTCTAAGACTTTTAGCAAGGCAAAGAGTTTTTTGTATCAATCACCTGTATTGGCACACAAATTATTGGAAAAAATTACACAAAGCACCATCAATTACCTCAAAGCCCAAATAAAAGCTGGGGCTGATGTGGTACAAATATTTGATTCTTGGGCTGGAATTTTGAGTCCAGAGGCTTACAATGAATTTTCGCTAAAATATATCCAACAAATATGTGAAGCAGTGCAGGAAGCTCCTACAGTTGTATTTGCGAAAGGTGCTTTTTTTGCAAGACAACAAATGAAAAATCTGCCTTGTAGTGCGATTGGGTTGGATTGGACAATGGACATCAAAGAAAGTAGGGCGATTATAGGCAATGAAAAGGTGTTGCAAGGCAATCTTGACCCATGTATGTTGTATGCCCCTGATGAAGTTTTGGTGCGAGAAACACAGAAAATGCTTACGGATTTTGGTGCAAAACATATTGCCAATCTTGGGCATGGGGTTTATCCTGATATCAACCCTGAAAAAGTAAAACTTTTTGTGCAAACAGTTAAAAATTGGAGATATTAGGCAACGATAAAAGGAAATAATTAGTTTATAAAAAACGATATTTTATTTGGATTTCTCGTTTAAAATTTATATATTTGTTTGTTAATTAAATTATTTCCCACAAAAAAAGTCTTATTTTAATCTTTCAAAATGAAAATAAGACTTTAAAAATATTAAATCTTATGCAAAATAATGAAAATTCAGGAGAAATTACAACTTTGGTTGTTTTTCAACATGGAAAAGCGGTTACTTCTTCTTTACAAGTGGCAGAAGTGTTTAAAAAGCGTCATGACCATATATTGCGTGACATTGAAAAAATGAAATGCACACAACAATTTAGGGTAAATAATTATTCCCTCAAAACATACAAAAGTCTACAAAATAAAGAAATGCCTTTTTTGGAAATCACAAAAGAAGGTTTTGTGATGTATTTGTTGTGTGTTTCAGATAATAATTTGCAAAATATGCGTGAGTTTTTTGCACAAAATACAGAGGCAAGTGTTGATGAAATATTATCTGTGGGGATTTTGGAGGAAGAAAAACAAATATCAGTGTATTTGATAGAAGTGGCAGAAAATCATGTAAAAATAGGGATTTCTGAAAATGTAGCACAACGTTTAAAAACGCTTGAAAATACATCTGGGCATACTATTTTGCGGAAGTATTTTATTACACACAAAGATGCTTTTAAAATAGAAAATTATTTGCACAAGTTTTTTGCAAAAAATAAAATTAAAGGAGAATGGTTTAATATTCCCTTTGAATTGGCAAAAGAAGCATTGGAAAATATTTTATAAAAAACGATATTTTATTTGGATTTCTCGTTTAAAATTTATATATTTGTTTGTTAATTAAATTATTTCCCACAAAAAAAGTCTTATTTTTTACTTTGAAAGATAAAATAAGACTTTAAAAACTTATTAAAAAGTATGCAAAACAACGAAAATTTAGGAGAAATTACAACTTTGGTATTTTCTCAACATGGAAAAGCAGTTACTTCTTCTTTACAAGTGGCAAAAGTCTTTGGGAAAAATCATGCACATGTGTTGCGTGATATCAAAGAACTTTTAGATGCTATGGTAAAATTGGACAGTAAAAAAGGACTATCCAATTTTGGAGAGTCCTCTTACATCAACAAACAAAATAAAACAATGCCTATGTATTTGCTGACTAAGGATGCGTTTACATTGCTTGTGATGGGTTATACAGGTGAAAAAGCCTTGAAATTCAAATTGGATTTTATAGAAGCGTTCAATGCAATGGAAAATTACATCATTGAACTTCAAAACCAACTTCAAAAAACTGTTCCACAGACCACAAACGAAATTGCTTTTTTTGAGGAATTGAAAAAAATAAAGTTTGAAATGGAAGAATTGAAAATGAAAGGTAAAAAACAAGAAGAAATATCAGAAAAACTCCATGAACGTATTTTTTACCTTGAAAACATTTCTGACAATCGCCCTTATATACCTGTTAATACACCGCCAAAACCACTTTCAGATTTTTATGTGTATTTTGCTTACAATCCTGAAAATGGTTTGACCAAAATAGGCAGAAGCCAATACATTGAAAAAAGGCTCAAACAATTTCAGACGATTGCCCCAAATATGGAGATTACCATGTTTATCAATGTGAATAGTTTGGAGGCATGTATTGAGTTGGAAAGTTTTCTACACAAATTATTTAATGACCAACACCATAGTGGCGAACTTTTCTTGCTCAAAAAAAAGCATTTCACAACTTTAGAATTATTGAAAATTGCGGTTGAGGCACTAAGCTAAGAAAATAGATTAAACCAAAAACAGGCTTGGACAGATTGTCCAAG
>JANPJR010000001.1:0-1716 GCA_031425615.1 Cytophagales bacterium | reverse complement strand
CACAGTAACTCCAGATGATGATAACCATTTTATGATTCAAATATTATCAGGTGAATTTATTGACGTTGGAAATATTCCAGTTGATCAACTTGACGATGCAGAACTTACTTCTAGAGCAAAGAAAAGAACACAATTACGTTTAAAATATCCAGGTCTATGTGCCTTATTTTTTGAGTACGCATTAAATACTGTCATATTCGAAGTACTTGGATGGAATGTTAAAACAAATAAACAAGAACATTCTGGCTTATTTGGTAAGATAGATGCTTTCACATGCACCATAGAAGAACAAGGACGCAGTACATTGCATGCCCATTTCTTAATATGGATAACAATTATGAATAAATTAAGAAATGATCTTCATCATCCACACACTCAACAGAGAGCAGAAAGTCTTATATGTCATACTATAGATAATGTAAGTAGCTCTAAATGTTTCTTTAATGATGATGAATTTGTAAGACAACAAAACAATGGACGGCTACCGCGTAAAAGATTCATCCATGAATGTACACAACCAAGTAATTATAAATTACCAATATTTCCAAATGATGAGACATTACTTGAATTACGTTCATATAAGGGTAATGATGATGAATTAATAGAATGTAATATAGAAGATTGTGTTAATAAATGGAGCTTCAATAGTGCAAGTACCTCGTACTTGAAAGACTACATCCAAGTACCTTTATTTAGTTCATATGCTACTGAACCAAGAGTAAAGAGACTTAAAGCTTTGGCAGTGGAATATCAAAAACAGCAACATCCATCAAGCATTCCAAATTTTATTATTGATTTTGGATACAATTTTCATTTTCATACACAATCATGTGTTAAGGAGACTAAAAATGATAGAAGAAAATATGTTGGTAGGAAACTTAAAAATAAATGTAGATATAATTATCCACAAAAGTATCGAGATAAAACAATAATTCAAAACGTTACAGACGATCCAGTAAAATGGTTTCATTGGAATGGCACTTTTGAATTACGTCATATAAAAGAGGTATTAGTTCAGAGAGAAATCTATGATGCATTTCAAAATACATGCTGTGCACCAATTAGTAATTCAAGGTTAACATGCAACACCAATATTAGATTTGTGATGCCAGGACCAAATGCAGAATATTGTTTTAATTATTCAATGAAAAAAACAAACAAAGAAGACACACGCCATATGCAAAAATAACAAGCTCTATCGGTCAAGTATTATCAACTATTAAATATGAAGACAACAATAGTCTTGAAGCAGTACGACGCTTACTTATTTTAGCACATAAAAATCAAGCTGAAAATAGTATCCGACCAACTTTAGCTGCGTATTTAACAAGAAACGATTCAAGATTTATATTCTCTCATCAATTTGCCTGGTGTCCGTTGCGAGATTTAAAATTATTAACAAACGGTGAAGAAGTTAAGGTTGGTATTAGATTTATGTTTAAAACACCATATTATAGATGCACAGCATTGAACTATTTATGTCGTCCTGATTCATTAAACCATATGTGCCCACTTGATTTTTATTCATTATATGAAGTAACCACATTTTCAAACATTAAAGCAGCACATGGGGCAGAGAGATTACTGAATAATGTACATTTCCAACATCCGTCTTATGATGAAAAACGTCATTTTTGCACACAATGTGTTATTAAACGAGATCGACCATACTTAGTACAAATATGGCAATCTGATTTTACAGATTCAGCAAATTTT